>NZ_BCWD01000074.1 GCF_001592085.1 Levilactobacillus senmaizukei DSM 21775 = NBRC 103853 | reverse complement strand
GACGAATTTACAATTGAAGTGCAACACTAAATTGAATAAAAAGACCCATAGCGGGTACAATTACTTAACAACCAAGAAAAGTAAAGGAGTGCTCGCTATGGGCTACCACCATCTTACTATAAAAGAACGAGAAAGTATCCTGGAATTATTGGCAAGAGGTCTATCTATTCGAGGTGTAGCCTTACGGCTACATCGGTCACCAAGCACTATCTCTAGGGAAATTCGCCGAATACCACGGCATTATTCCCCTTCTGAGGCCCAAGAATCTTATCACTCCAGGAGACATCATAGTCATAAACCAAGAATTCTAGAACAACTCCCAGAAGCATGTGCTCAAGTAATCGAAATGATTCGTGAACACCACTGGTCCCCGCAACAGATCTCTCAGCGCCTAAAGTTAGAAAGTAAAGTGACGGTTAGTTACAATACGATTTATCGGCACATTGAAAACCATAATTTGAATTTACCGTTCTCTTCCCATGGAGATACAGGGATTCGACGGAATCTCAGGCACAAGGGTCGAAAGCGGCATCGTCCCGGAGACCGT
>NZ_BCWD01000073.1 GCF_001592085.1 Levilactobacillus senmaizukei DSM 21775 = NBRC 103853 | reverse complement strand
TTTTCGGTTTAAAACAATTTGGTTATCATATCATTTGTATTTTAAGATGCCCTAGTTTTCGTTCGAATATCTTAACGATCGGATCTGCTTATTGAATCGTCTCGCCTTGAACCATGTGTTCGACCTTGGTGTTGGCCGTCAAGCGTTCGTAAGCAAAATCTTTCACGTTGTCCAAATCCATCCCTAACAACTTAACCATGCCGGTCTCGGTGAAACCGTTCTTCTTGATAATGTGTTGCATAGCCTGATTGTCCGGATGCGTGTCGATCCGAATGGCTTCGATGTCTTGAGTCCGGTCAATCTGTTCGAAGACACGCTGGAATAATTCGCCAGCTAAGCCACGGCCGTGATGGTGACTAGACACGGCCACCCGATGAATCGCCAAGTAAGGCGCATCCTTCGTCAACCACTGGCCTTCGATTTGTTTATAACTCACGTCTTCCCCCGGAATAACTGCAGCGGTCCCCAAGATTTCGTTGTCTTCTTCCAAGACGACCGTGAACCCTTGATGAATATCATCAACGAGTACCGATGTGCCCGGGTACGTCCCTTGCCATTGATCAATGTTCTGGTCGGCTAAAA
>NZ_BCWD01000072.1 GCF_001592085.1 Levilactobacillus senmaizukei DSM 21775 = NBRC 103853 | reverse complement strand
AGCGTTTTAAGTGTTAAGCTAAAAGTGAGGTGAAGGTTAATGGCAAAATCTGAAATTGAAAAGTTGGATGCAGGCGAGCCTTACTATTTTCTCGATAAGGCGGTCGCTGAACGGAAGGCGCGGGCGGCTGAACTCTGTCAGGAATTCAACAGCATTCCGGCAACTGACCCGGCAGCCCAGACCGCCAAGATCAAAGAAATCCTGGGTAGCCATGGGAAACGCGTCTCGGTTCAGGCCACATTCAATTGCGACAATGGCCGCAACATTCACGTGGGCGAGGACTTTCTGAGTAACTATAATCTGACAATTCTGGACATTGCGCCAGTGACTATCGGTCGCAACGTGATGATTGGCCCCAACGTGGATATCTATACCGTTAATCATCCACTAGTGGCGACCGATCGCCGAAGTTACACGGCTCAGGCCAGTCCGGTAACCATTGGTGATGACGTCTGGATTGGTGGCAAGGTGGCCGTCATGCCCGGTGTCACGATTGGGAGTAATGTGGTTGTCGCTGCCGGGGCGATTGTGACAAAGGATGTGCCGGACAACGTCTTAGTTGGTGGTGTGCCAGCTCAGGTAATCAAACGGCTCTTTGTCAACGAGTGTTGATGAGGGGAATTTAAGAGGTTCAATTCATTTTCAAATTGGGCCTCTTTTTGGACCCTGATTTTGAATTCAATTTA
>NZ_BCWD01000071.1 GCF_001592085.1 Levilactobacillus senmaizukei DSM 21775 = NBRC 103853 | reverse complement strand
ATATACCTCTTTTATAAACCTCTTTTAAACCTCTTTTAGACCCCTCTTGCGCCTTACTCCCCCAAGGCGTACAGAAGTTTATCGACTACATTTTGTCTGTTTATCGACTACATTTTGTCTGTTTATCGACTACATTTTGTCTGTTTATCGACTACATTTATTTACTCCTGTATTCAAATAAGGTAGTATTATTCAAGGAGGTTATTTTATGAGCAATGAATTAGTCAAATATGACCCTGAATTAAATACAATCCCCTTGCGAAGGTTTACTCCTGTAGAAATGAACTTGTTCTTTTCTGTAGTTTCTAGAATGCGTGATAAAGGTGATGATACTGTTAGATTTACCTTTGATCAGTTAAAAGAGTTAAGTGCCTATAAGCCAACCGCAAATAATCGGTTTATTGATGACATACAAAGTACATATCAAAAAATACTAGGTCTTAGATTTGGCTCTCGAAGTAAAGATGGTCTTGATAGAGAGATGTTTGTCATGTTCACTCGATTTGAAATTAAGGGATCTGCAGACGTTCCTTATGTTGATATTCAAATTTATCCCAAAGCGTTGAAACTTCTAAATAATCTCGAAAGTTGGGTTCGTTATGCTTTGACAGAGTTTCGAGATTTAAAGAGTAGTTACGCAAAAACAACTTTTCGTATTCTTAAACAATTCCGAACCACTGGTTATGCTTATTTTTCTAAAAATGATTTCTTTGAACT
>NZ_BCWD01000070.1 GCF_001592085.1 Levilactobacillus senmaizukei DSM 21775 = NBRC 103853 | reverse complement strand
GAACGTTTGAATCTTTGATGGGTAAGACAACTTGTTGCATAGTTTTAGCTCCTTAAAAAATTGATTTTTAGTACAAATTAAAGTACAATATTAAGTACAATGAAAGGGTGGTAAATATGACATTAGCATTAACACAGAGCGATTTTCGCGCTAACTTAAAAAAATATTTAGATCAAGTTAATGACGAAGACGAAACCGTTTATATTGCTCGTTCAAATAGTCGCGCAGTGGCCATCGTTTCACAAGAAAAAATGGATTGGCTAGAACGAGCATTAAAAGCTAAAGAAGGCTCGTTAGAATATGCAATTGCACGTGATCAGTTAATTAAACGCCATGTTTTACCTGACGATGAAATTGTTGAATCAGATGATGATTATTGGGGTCAGTTTAAATAATGAAAAAACTAAGATTTAAACCACGTGCAACCTTTAATGCTGATCTAAAACGGTTAGCCAGTTTAGACAAATCTATTATTGATGAAGTTCGAGCAGCCATTGACCTGTTGCTTGAGCAACAACAATTACCACCAGAATTTGAAGATCATGAGCTTAATCGGCGAATGAGCGGTTATAATGAATTTCACTTACGAGATACCCCGAAAAACAAAACACCAAGCGAAACTAACGATGTCCTGGTGGTTTATACGATTGATAAAGATGAACTAGTCTTAATTGGCATTCGAGTCGGATCGCATGATCGTTTATTTCCTGGTCAAAATCGTGCTAAAAGGTATCGAAAAAATGACGAATAGAAGAAGTTATTTTTATAATATGAAAATAAATAACCCCCAACATCTATATTATAGATATTGGGGGTTATTCTTTCAATGTTTTCGAGGGGTTATTT
>NZ_BCWD01000069.1 GCF_001592085.1 Levilactobacillus senmaizukei DSM 21775 = NBRC 103853 | reverse complement strand
TTAACATTAAATTTCTTTCGATACCTTATAAAGGTTGTCCGTTTAATTCCTGTATTACGGGCAACATCGACATCACTCATACCTGCCTGATAAAGTTTAAAAGCATGTTGCAAGCGGGGATCATCTTGGGTGTATTGGGGTTTGCGCCCATGATATTTCCCCTGCTGTTTGGCTAGGGAAATCCCTTGTTGCTGACGCTCAATGATCCGCTTACGTTCACTTTCAGCTTGGTATTTATAAAGTTCAATAATGAGGTTGGTCATGAGTTGACGTAAATTGGGGTCAGCAATCCCTGTCATGGACGGTAAATTCAACACATCTAGGGTGGCCCCCTTATTTTGAATGGAGTTCATAATCTTAGTCAAATCATGGTTGTTTCTGCCTAAGCGATCTAATTCAGTGACCAGGACAATATCTCCCTCACGAATATAGGCCAGCATTTTTTGCAGTTCTGGCCGATTAGTGTTAGCTCCACTTAATTTATCCGTAAATAATTTATCAACGCCTTTTAAGGCCGCTAGCTGTCGATCTAAATGTTGCTCTTTGGAACTCACACGAGCATAACCAATTTTAGCCATTGTCAGCACTTCCTTTTGGACAGTTCTAATGAACATTTGTAATTCCTAGTATAGCACAGAATCAAAAACGGCCACTAGGGTATACCCTAATGGCCTTTTCTAAAAGCTGTTTCAGATCTTTGTCTTCCAGACTTCTTTTTGAGGGCCTGTGGGCTTTATAGCGATAGTAATGCGCTCTTGAAACCCCGATGACTCGCCACATCTTAGTTACCTGGTAATTTTGGCTTTCTTGTTGGATATAATCAAAGATATCGGTTATCTCTGCGCAAGGAAGCCGAGGGCTTTTTTTAGGATTTCGTTCTCCTCAGACAGGGAAGCCAGCCGCTTTTCCATCGCTTT
>NZ_BCWD01000068.1 GCF_001592085.1 Levilactobacillus senmaizukei DSM 21775 = NBRC 103853 | reverse complement strand
GGTAGATTGCAAATTTAATCCGAATTTTTGGACAAATTTGTCAGCATAACCTGATACGGTGTTTTCCAGTCAAGTATTTTAAGAGGTCGCTGGTTAATTTGGAGTAACGTCGTCGTTAAATCTTGAGCACTAATGTGCTCAAAACGAGTCCCTTTAGGATAAAAATAACGTAAATTCCGATTAAAGCGTTAATTACTACCACGTTCAGCTGGCGTATAAGCATGGCAGTAATAGGTCTTAATACCATATTGTGATTCAAGTGATACTAGCCCACTAAACTCAGTGCCACGGTCCACAGTAAAGCTGTGCACCGGACCATTAAAAGTGGTTAGGAACTTAGTTAGTGCTTCATTAACAGTCGCTGTCGTCCGATCTTTTAACCGGTATGCCCAAAGGAACCGTGATTTGCGATCGATTAAAGTTAATAAAACTGCCTTACTATGCCCACGAGGACCAACGACTGTATCTAGTTCAAAATCGCCGATGCGATTACGTTGATTAATCATCATGGGACGCTGTTCAATTGATCGCCCCAAAGATTGATTATATTTGGATCGTTGGTCAACGTTACGCCGTTGGCGTACGCCATGTTCAGGTAGATCATTCAAGGAGAAACCAATTCTCCCCTGATTTAGCCAATTATAAATAGATTTAGTAGCTAGTTTAAATTCGTGAGCAATCATTCCTGGTGACCAGCTTAGACGTAAATGGTTGAGAATTTTTTGCTTTAACTCATCGCTCAGCTTAGTTTTCCGACCACATCGTGATCGCTTGTATTCGGCATCTGTTTGTGCTAATTCAGCCTGATAAGGTTGACATCGAGATAATTCATAAGAAATTGTTGACGGTGATCGGTTCAGCCGAACGCCCATTTGGATATTGGACAGCCCTAGTTCACAAAAGGTTTCGATTTTAATTCGTTCGGAATAGGTTATACTAG
>NZ_BCWD01000067.1 GCF_001592085.1 Levilactobacillus senmaizukei DSM 21775 = NBRC 103853 | reverse complement strand
TTCTTTCATAGTGTAGTGACGATAGCCTGAAGGATACACCCGTTCCCATGCCGAACACGGAAGTTAAGCTTCAGCACGCCGATAGTAGTTGGGGGATCGCCCCCTGCGAGGGTAGGACGTTGCTACGCGAATTTGGAGGATTAGCTCAGTTGGGAGAGCGTCTGCCTTACAAGCAGAGGGTCACAGGTTCGAGCCCTGTATCCTCCATTTGAGCCGTTAGCTCAGTTGGTAGAGCATCTGACTTTTAATCAGAGGGTCGACAGTTCGAGCCTGTCACGGCTCATTCACCTTTAGTGGTGAGTGACATTTAGATAATGAACGTCCATAACTGACTATGCCGACTTAGCTCAGTTGGCAGAGCACCTGTCTTGTAAACAGGGGGTCGGAAGTTCGAATCTTCTAGTCGGCATCATTTTGCGGAAGTAGTTCAGTGGTAGAACATCACCTTGCCATGGTGGGGGTCGCGGGTTCGAATCCCGTCTTCCGCTTAATACCGAGAGGTATTAGCTTAATTTAATACTTTGCACCCATAGCGCAATTGGATAGAGTGTCTGACTACGAATCAGAAGGTTGTAGGTTCGACTCCTACTGGGTGCATTTAACGGGAAGTAGCTCAGCTTGGTAGAGCACCTGGTTTGGGACCAGGGGGTCGCAGGTTCGAATCCTGTCTTCCCGATTAAATAAATATTTTATTTAACATTTCGCGGTGTAGCTCAGCTGGCTAGAGCGTTCGGTTCATACCCGAGAGGTCGAGGGTTCGATCCCCCCCGCCGCGATTTGGACTTGAACTGGACCTTTAGCTCAGTTGGTTAGAGCAGACGGCTCATAACCGTCCGGTCGTAGGTTCGAGTCCTACAAGGTCCATCACCAGTTGGACGTTGTATGTTTTTGGAGGATTACCCAAGTCTGGCTGAAGGGAACGGTCTTGAAAACCGTCAGGTGGGTCAAACCACGCGAGAGTTCGAATCTCTCATCCTCC
>NZ_BCWD01000066.1 GCF_001592085.1 Levilactobacillus senmaizukei DSM 21775 = NBRC 103853 | reverse complement strand
AAATTCTATAATTAATCCGAACAGAAATTAAAAAGCCCAAAGCAATCACTTACAATGGTAGTAGCTAATTCCAACCAATATAGGGAGTGATTACTTTGGGTACATCTACTTTATCACGTTTTCAACGTGGCGCACTAGCACAACTGGTCAATGAGGGGAATAAATCTTACCAAGTAATGGCTGACGCCTTAGGCGTCGCCAAAGCTACGATTAGCTATGAGTTGGACCGGGTTAAACCTTATGATCCAGAATTAGCTCAGCAAGATGCAGATCGCAAAAGGCGGAATTGCGGTCGTCGTTCGATGCTGACGGCAGCATTAGCGACTTTAATTACCAATCACTTACGATTAACCTGGTCACCAGAAACCATTGCGGCCGCTTATAACTTGAGCACTGCGTCAATTTATAATTGGCTTAATCGTGGCTGGCTCCCCTTCAAATTGACTGATCTACCCAATCGGAATGTCCGCCAGCACCGAGTGAGCGAAAATCGTGGGAAATTTACAAGTGGGACTTCCATCGAACAACGGCCAACAACTGTTAATCAACGGTTAGCTTTTGGTCATTGGGAAGTAGATACGATGCTTTCTAGTCGAAGTGAGTCACAATCATGTCTGGTTACATTCGTAGAACGTAAGACCCGACTTCTATGGGCCATCAAAGCCCCTAATAGAACGGCTAAGGCTCTAAACACCGCCTTTGGCAAGTTTATGGGGGCCTTCGGTCCCCAAGTAAAATCCATTACTGTTGATCATGGTAAAGAGTTTGCCAATTATCAGGCCTTAGAACAGGATTATCAGATCAAAGTTTATTTTTGCCATCCATATTCACCATGGGAGCGAGGTTCCAATGAATATTTTAATAGACGGTTACGCTGGTTCTTCCCGAAAAAGACCAATTTTAGCCAAGTAACGACTGATGAGATCCTAGCAGCACTTGAACTAATTAATCAACGACCATTAAAAATACATCATCAACAGACTG
>NZ_BCWD01000065.1 GCF_001592085.1 Levilactobacillus senmaizukei DSM 21775 = NBRC 103853 | reverse complement strand
TGGAAAGCATTAAATCAGGCGGCCATTTGGCTCGTAAGTGTTGCGATTTCAACTTGTAAGGGGGTCTGGTAGCCCAGTGAACTATGAATTCTCTTCCTATTGTAGAAAGCATGCACATATTCAAAAAGGACAGCAGCGGCAGTTTCATAATCTTCAAAGACCGGCACTGGATAAACACATTCCTTTTTGAGGGAAGCGTGAAGGATTCCATTGGCGCATTATCATACGGACAACCCTTACGGCTGTATGAGTGGCGGATATGTAGCTCAGTTAAACGTTGGTTGTAATCATCGCTGGTGTACTGTGATCCTAAGTCTGTGTGGATAATCAGGTCCCCAGTAATGGTTCGATTTTTAACCGCGCTTTCCAGGGTCTTTAAGACTAAATCAGTAGCCATCTTTTTTGAGAATGAATAGCCGATAATTCGTCTTGAGTGCAGATCCATGATGGTTGATAAGTAACACCAGCCATTACGCTTCGTTTGAATATAGGTCATATCAGCGGTCCATTTTTGATTTAAACCAGTGGTCGAGAAATCCTGCTTAAGCAAGTTGGGACGCTGTTCAACCTTGGTTTTGGAAGCCGAAGCCGCTTTCCACTTATTGACGGTAACGGAGTGGATATCCAGTTCCTTCATGAGCCGGGAAATCCGTCGTGGACTGCACTGAAGCTGCAGTGGTTGAAGTTCCAGATTCAATTCATGGTGGATCTTCATAACACCGTATCGCTGCTTAAATTCCGCAAAGATCCGCAGAATCCGTTGTTTCAAGCCCGCATCTTCGGCCCGGCGTTTTGAAGGTTTGGGGGATCGATAACGATAATACTGAGCTCTGGAAACACCGAGGATTCGGCACATCTTGGTTATCTGGTGGTGATGGCTTTCTTGGTGAATGTAATCAAAAATATTGGTTACTTCTGCGCAAGGAAGCCCAGGGCTTTTTTTAGGATTTCGTTCTCCTCAGACAGCGAAGCCAGTCGCTTTTCCATCGCTTT
>NZ_BCWD01000064.1 GCF_001592085.1 Levilactobacillus senmaizukei DSM 21775 = NBRC 103853 | reverse complement strand
GATTTCGTCTGGCGATTTACCGGATTGAGTTTTGGCCTGGCCCTGGATCCACTTATGAACTGTTGAATAGCCAATGCCATATTCTCTGGCCAGTTGGGCAGCTGATTCGCCTTGCTTATATAGGTTGATAATGTTTTGTTTGAATTCTTTGTCGTAATGAGTTTGCATGTAAAAATTCCTTCCTTTTGAGAGATGATTTATTCATTATACCCTCTCTTAAAAGTTGTCTCAGGAATCAGCTTACATCCACCTGAGTAACTAGACCAATGTAAAACAACTTCTCTTTAATCGTATAGCGAGAACCTTTTCTGCCCATAGAAAAACTCCTCCTTAGGTAGGCAAGCTTTGATTATTTGCTTGTCTACCCAAAGAGGAGTATATCCACTTAATAATTAACCTTCCGTCTTTTTGATGCTTGTCTATTTGGCTTTATTTGTATCCTAGCTATATTAAATTATGAAGCCTAAACGCTAATCTGTTCGCGTATAATAAACTAGTGAGTAATTTAAAGGTGGGGGAAGGAATGTTTTTATGTTGGAACTGTCATTTGAAAAAGAAGTTGTTAAAACCTTAACGACTGGAAGCAATCAATGGGTGGAACGCAAAGACCTATATGGTGCGACGCCGGATCAATTATGGGCTAATTTTCGTGATAAATTAAATAACAATAACTATGCTAAATTGCAGGGATACCCTTTAACTGATACCGAATTTAATCAAGTTAAACGGGCGATTGAGGTCCGGACACCTTACGAAGCAGCTAAGTTACTAGCCGCCGAAAATGGCATTGGCAAAGTGGAAGTTGAACGTGATGATGCTAAGCTGGGCACGGTGACGCTTGAGTTGTTTTGGAAAGCGGACGTCGCTGGTGGTAAATCTAGTTATGAAGTGGTACGGCAAGCGGTACGACCACGGCTAGCTGGTACTCAAGACGTCGACCCTGATCGCCGGTTTGACGTAACCTTATTAATTAATGGGTTACCCTTAATTCAATTGGAACTGGC
>NZ_BCWD01000063.1 GCF_001592085.1 Levilactobacillus senmaizukei DSM 21775 = NBRC 103853 | reverse complement strand
CCTCGATCACATGGATCGGCCTAACAATAAAGGAATTGCTAGTGTTATGGGACGCGACAAAGATTGGGTGCGCTGCATGCGAGAGAAGCTACGGGAGGCAGACAATGAATAACGCCTTGCTATCATCAGAAAAGAATTATTGGGAAACACCACAAGATTTTTTTAAGAAGCTTAATGACAAATACCATTTCAGTTTTGACCTAGCGGCGAGTCGTGAGAATGCTAAATGTGAGAACTTTTTCAGCGAGGAAGACGACTCACTTACTAAGCCCTGGCATGAGATTAAAGGCAACCTGTTCTTAAACCCGCCATACGGTAGAGAATTACGAAAATGGGTCAAGAAAGCGTATGAAGAAAGTATCAAAAAACATGACGGTTACATTGTGCTACTTATCCCAGCAAGAACAGACACCAGCTACTGGCATGATTTCATTTTTGGAAAAGCACAAATCAAGTTTTTACGTGGACGGCTGAAATTTGAACTGAATGGTGAATCAAAAGATGCGGCACCGTTTCCTTCGGCGGTTGTTATCTATGGTGGCAGACAATGAAGCACGACGATAAGGTGTATTACCACCGACGCCACGTTAAGCAGCCGGCTACATGGCTATGCTGGATCACGCGTGGCGATAGCCGATCGGCGATGATAAAAGTTAAAGGCAGCCACAGGCATATTGAGGTGGCACCGAGTGATGTTGAGATTGGGAGGGCAAATGATGGTACCAAAATTTAGAGCGTGGCTAGACGGGTACCGAGCGGGAGGCAGACAATGTTTAATTACAGCAGTGAAGTTAAGTGGATTAGAGTCACCGATATTGATGGTGGATTAGTTTGGATCAATTTAGCAACCGTGGAAAGAATCTACCAGACTAGTGATGGTTCGACATTTGAATGTGCTGACACGGTTACTAGAACAACTGTCCCATTTGAAAAAATTCCAGACCTGTTGGGCGGAGGCGGACAATGACACACGAACAGATTGAGTATCGAAAATACGTGCTGCAAGGCAT
>NZ_BCWD01000062.1 GCF_001592085.1 Levilactobacillus senmaizukei DSM 21775 = NBRC 103853 | reverse complement strand
ATTTCCAAACCCCTTTCGGAGTTCAGCAAGTGCTTCTTTTCTTGCTTGATCTCTTATTTTTTTATCGTGCTCGGCCTGTTTATCAGCCAATGCTTGTTTCTCAGTAGAGCCTAAAGTTAACCCCTTAACCTTGTCAATGGCACGCCATTTTTCCTGCTCTGTTAATTCACCATTATGCTGAATGTTAAATAGTTTTTGACGTTCATCTTGAAATTGACCTTGTGAGAAGTCGTTAGCGTCTTTCTTTTCAGGCTTCCAAGTAAAAGAATACCCAATAACTGGTTTCCCACGCCCTTTACCATATTTTTTTCTAACCGTTAATCCTCTAAACAAAGGAGTTAATTCTTCTTTAATGGGTTTTATAACAAATTTATCGACGTTAGAGGGACTATTCCAGTAACTTTTGGGCATATCTAGTAATTCAAAAAAGTCTTCTTTAGAAAAATAAGCATATCCAGTGGTTCTGAACTGTTTTAGTAACCGAAACATTGTTTTTGCATAACTACTTTTTAAATCTCTAAACTCTGCCAACGCATAACGAACCCAACTTTCAAGCTTGTTTAAAAGGGGTAAAGCACGTTCATAAACTTTTACGTCTACATAAGGTTCTTCTGCATCTCCATCAATTTTAAATTCTGTAAACAAAACAAAAAACTCTCGAGTTAATCCACTTTTACTTCGTCTACCAAAATGTAATCCCATCATTTTTTCATAAGTTCTCTGAATGTCATCTTCAAAACGGTTATTTGCAGTAGGTTTATAAGCACTTAACTCTTTTAATTGATCAAAAGTAAAACGAATGGTCTGATTACTCTTATCACGCATACGAGAAATAATCGAAAAAAATAAATTCATTTCAACTGGAGTAAATTTTCGAAGTGGAATGGTATTTAACTCTGGATCATATTTAATAATTTCATTTCCCATGCTGTACCTCCTAATGATTACAAATTAATTTTAGATTATGTTTATCAAGTAGTCAACTTTATATTTCTACTTGATAAACAGACAAAA
>NZ_BCWD01000061.1 GCF_001592085.1 Levilactobacillus senmaizukei DSM 21775 = NBRC 103853 | reverse complement strand
GGTCCCCTGTCAATAAAATAGACAATTTAAATAGAGACTTTTTTGTCCTATGCCACGACTAAATTTTGAATTTGAGTTTGATACTCATCTTCAAGTTGCTTTGGTGATTTGAATCCACAGTGACTGTGAATTCTAACTGTGTTGTAAAACGTTTCAATGTACTGAAAAACTAGTCGTTTAGCTTCGGAGTATGAATGGATTTTAAACCGATTTATCCATTCACGCTTAATCAAGGCATGAAACGACTCAATGCAGGCATTATCCCAAGGATAAGCTTTCTTTGAATAGCTTAATGTCATGTTAGCTGTAACTTGATTGTAAGCTTCAGACGTAAACTGACTACCACGATCACTGTGCATGATTAATGGCTTGCTAATATGGCGACTGTGCTTAGTCTTTTCAATAAGTGGGATGACATTCGATACCTCCAAGGTTTCAGATAAGTCCCAACCAATGATCCGTCGGGAGTACAAGTCCATAATACTGGTTAAATAAACGAATCCGTCATGAACTGGAATATAAGTAGTGTCAATGCACCAAACGGCGTTTGGTCGCAATGGATTGAACTGCTCGTCTAAAATATTTATTAGCTGTTTATCAAACTTAGAATTGCGAGTGGTAGTCGTCCAAGGGGTTAGGTAAACGGTGTGAATGCCAAGTTCACGCATATACTTACCAACAGTTCGTTCAGCGATCTTATATCCTTTTGAGCGAAGTTCTTGGGTGATTTTGCCGGCACCGTAAATACAAAGGCTTTTGAGCCAAATTGCTGTAATTTCACCTTGAATAAACTTCTTCCGAAGCTTTCGCGGTGATTGGTGATTATGACGCTTTTCTCGTTGATAGTAACCACTTCTTGAGATTCCAACATAATCACACATACCATTGATGGAAGGGTGGGATTCCAAAGCGTGCTGAACGTCCATTTCTTGGTATACCTTTTCGGTAGTTACTTGCTCAGAATCCCGATTGATTTTTTTAACACTTCGATCGCTCCTTCAGCGTCACGAAGTTGACGCTTTAGTCGTGCAATCTCCTTGTCCTTATCGCTGGCAAAATTACCAGAGCCACGGCCAAACTCCCCAGTCTCAGTAAACAGCTTAATCCATTTATGTAATGTACTAGCCCCAATACCTAGATTCTTACTTATTTCATTCATGGTCATGTGATCCTTGTTATCTAAGTAATACTGAACGGCCTGTTCCTTAAATTCCTTGTCATAACTGTGCTTCGTCATTATTTGATCCTCCAATTTACTT
>NZ_BCWD01000060.1 GCF_001592085.1 Levilactobacillus senmaizukei DSM 21775 = NBRC 103853 | reverse complement strand
ATCGACACCATTTTTTTATATAATAAAAGGACACACCACCATTGTGCCTGCACCAATCGACCAAAATCAGCAGAAAGCGAGAATGAGTGATATGTCCCAAGACCAGTTTACTCGAGATTTACTTCAAATTACAGATAATAATTTAACAAACTTCGAAGTCAAAGATTCAGGAACCGTTCTTAATATACTTTGTGACTTGTCCTACCTCATCACCAAATGCCCACGTTGTGGGCATTCTAAGGTAGTTCACAATGGAACTAAAACTGTCCATATTCGTATTCCAAATATTTCAGAAAAGACCGCATTGTTACATATCAGCAAACAACGTTTTCTTTGTAAAAGTTGTGGTAAGACCGTCATAGCCCAAACACCTTTAGTAAAGCCTCGCCATCAGATTAGTGAAAACACTCAACATGGAATTGATAAATGCTTAATTGAAGATCGAACTATGACTGACATCGCGGCCCAATTTAATGTATCCACAATCACTGTCAGCCGACGGCTGATGGCTTTAGGTGAGCAGACTCGCATAACTTATGATGGCCTGCCTGAGTCACTGTGTATTGACGAATTTCGGTCTACAGGTCATCACATGAGCTTCATCGTCATCGATGCGGTTACCCATGAACAGGTTGCAATTCTTCCTAGTCGTCGCAATGATGAAATCAGAAACTTCTTTATTAATCACTATTCTCTAAAGAATCGGAAACAAGTTAAACGGGTCGTCATGGACTTTAATGCCCAATATCAATCAGTCATTCGAGAACTATTTCCAAATGTTCAAATCGTCGCTGATAACTTTCACTTAATTCAAATGGTCCTTCAGTCCTTAAATCAGACTCGCGTCCAACTAATGAAACGCTTTAAACCAGCCTCGGTTGAATATAGAGTTCTCAAGCACCACTGGAGATTATACCTTTTAGGTTATGATCAATTGGAAAAAAGAAAACTACAATGGTTTCCTCATCTTAAGGATCGGATGACTCAAGAATCATTGGTCTGGCGAGGCCTCGAGTTAGATAAGAAGTTTGAGAATACATACTTTGTCGTACATAACTTGGTTGAGTCCTTTAAGAAACGTGACTATCAAGCTTTTCTAGAGACGTTAAAATCGGTTGAGGACGTGAGTCCTCAGTTGTTTTCAACTATCAAAACGCTAATTCATAACAAAAAACTCATTATAAATATGACAAAATGTCACCTTTCAAATGGCCCTATTGAAGGTGTAAATAGAAAGATTAAGCAAATAAAACGTACAGCCTACGGTTTTCGCAATTGGAAAAATTTTGT
>NZ_BCWD01000059.1 GCF_001592085.1 Levilactobacillus senmaizukei DSM 21775 = NBRC 103853 | reverse complement strand
GATTACATACGTGGTAAAAAACAAGCTTGATTCGAGGGATTCGTAAATTTAGAATTGGAAATCGACATGCCGGGTTCTAATCCGTGCTAAAATGTTTTTACTTTTTTATCAGAGACTTAAACGTTCGAACTACAGGATTAAAAAATGATTGTCATCGTAAAAATAAGTGCTAAAATCGCAATGTAGGCGTTTTATTTTTGTCAATTAATAGATACTCGTTGACAAGAACAATGCTGAACATGCGACATCATTTCAGATTTGGAGGAGATTATCCATGAAATTTACGAAAATTGTTAGTTTGTTAGCTGTGACTGCTGGTGCCTTGGCTCTAGTGGCAGTACCCAGCAATGCGCAGGCCAAGACCAAGAAGAAAGCAGCAGTTAAACCCGTGACGATTTATTTAACGCGGCATGGTGAAACGACTGGAAACGTGATGGGACGGGTTCAAGGATGGAGCGACTTCCCACTGACCAGCAATGGGGTTGCCGTTGCCAACAACTTGGGACGCGGCTTGAAGGGCAAGACTTTTAAAGTGGCCTATGCTGGGAATTTGACTCGGCAACAAGTGACGGCCAAGCAAGCGCTCAAGTACTCGGGAAACAAGAAGGTTAAAGTCAACGTATCCAAATACTTACGTGAAGGCGGCTACGGCAGTTTTGAAGGTGACAGTATTGCAGCTGATAATGCCTTAATTGCCGGTGTGTACGGCTTCAAGTCTGGTGATGAAATGATGGCCAAGCAAGGTAAAGACTACTGGAATCTGTTACAGAACGCCTACTACAAACTTGATCAAGAAAATAGCCAAAAGACCAATCTGGTGGCTAGTGATCGAGCAGAAAGTTCTAAGCAAGTGCAAAAGCGGATGTCTAAGGAATTGTTAACCATTGCCAAGGCTACGCAAAAACGGGGCGGCGGTAACGCACTAGTTGTTAGTTCTGGGATGTCCATCAATGAATATCTCTCATCAATGGCTGGTAGCAAGTATACGGGCGCACCGCTGAAGAATGCAGCAGTGACAAAATTAACTTACAAGAATGGTAAATTAGCCGTTAGTGGACCGATTGGTTCCATGGTTTATGTGGACAAGGGTGCTAAGTTAGCTAAATAGATGAATGTAGATGACTTCACAGTTATATTGGGGTCATCTTTTTTATACAATCTACTATTTAAGTAAGCTAGATCAAAATAAAATTTTAGATTTGACGCTTGACCTAAAATCAAAAAGAAGAGGTAAGGGTCAAAAGATAATTCAACAGCGATCAAGTAAAAGGAAGCATAAAGAAAGTAAAGTAGAGCTTACACAAAGAATTCAAAAACAGTTAAAAGGCTTTGCTAAACACAATCCAGAAGTTAT
>NZ_BCWD01000058.1 GCF_001592085.1 Levilactobacillus senmaizukei DSM 21775 = NBRC 103853 | reverse complement strand
TACTAAGCTTAGAGGCATAAGAGTTATCCGACGGGATGCTCTTGTGCCTCTATTACTTTATAGTGGTAGTGAAGACAGGCCGTAGGCCCCTTGGGTCCTCGAGACCGTCACAAAAAATGGCCGCTTCACTGGTTTTAGTCAATTTGATCAAAGTATTTGGGCTCTTGAAGCCGTGTTTTGAAAACGAGATTACTAAGACATACGTGAAGACTTCAGAAGGATGGGTATATGATTATGCGAACAATTATTGGAAT
Organism: Levilactobacillus senmaizukei DSM 21775 = NBRC 103853; assembly: GCF_001592085.1. Taxonomy (GTDB): domain Bacteria; phylum Bacillota; class Bacilli; order Lactobacillales; family Lactobacillaceae; genus Levilactobacillus; species Levilactobacillus senmaizukei. The sequence goes on along the minus strand of NZ_BCWD01000058.1, from coordinate 1,123 downwards.
TGATGTGAGTAAGAACACAGCCAACATTGCGATTGTGACAGATTTGATCGTGGTTGAGGAGTCAGTCATCTCTCTAGATATATTGGGTTTTAACGAATTGAAGCACGACGTGCTTCAATTTGGTGGTAAGCCTGAGATTGTCTTTGAAGCAACTGGTCTTTACTCACGGCGCCTAGAATATTTTCTCCAACAAGAACATTTGAACTATCATATTTTGAATCCATTAGTCGCTAAGAATCGCATCGCCACAGGCTCACGTCTCAGAAAGAATGATAGACGTGACGCCAGGAGATTAGCTATCACCGAGTTCACTGAACACTTAGAACCATACCTATTGGCTTACAAGCAAGACCCAATCTATCGTGAACTGACTGATATGAATCGTTACTATGACCAACTTAATGAAGATAAGAAACGTGCTCGCAATCGAGCTCATCGTGTGTTACAACTCGTGTTCGCCTCATTCGGAGAAGCGAAAGATGGTTTTGATTTTGACACTAAGTTAGCTTGGGAGCTTCTATCCCTCTTTCCTCACGCACAAATCGTCCGCGAAATCGGCGACCTTAACGAGTTGGAAAAACAAATAATGATGGCAGGCTTTAAGGGAGTTGGCCCTAAACGGGCTCATGATTCTTCACGAAAGTTATGGAAACTAGCAGCCAAAAACGGCGACGCAGTTGCCGTTAGTTCAGACAATACGCGGCAGATGAGGATTCTAGCCAAACAAGTTCTGGCACTAGAAGCTACGCAAGAACAGCAGGTTTCACGTATGACAGACCTGGGAAAGTCTCTACCAGAGTTCAATCTCCTTCAGACGATTCCGGGAATTGGCAGTAGTACCGCCATCCGACTAATAAGTGAGTTAGGAGACATACGTCGTTTCCGTACTCGTCAGCAGTTAAACAGCTACGTAGGAATTGATACAACTGAAATAGACTCTGGTGATCATCATTCAACGCGACATATCACAAAACATGGTAATCCACATGCACGTAGAATTTTATACTGGACAGTCGTTCTTATGATTAATCCTAAAATGAGTAATAACCATATCCGAGATGCATACCAAAAAAGACGAGAAGCTTCTTCCTCAAAGAAGAAACTTCTCGTCCGTCAGATGGAT
>NZ_BCWD01000057.1 GCF_001592085.1 Levilactobacillus senmaizukei DSM 21775 = NBRC 103853 | reverse complement strand
GAAGTGAACCCTTAAAATTGGACACAGAATTTACGCTGCTCGCTGGATGGCGAGCTCCCGGTATTCTACCGGGGGCTTGCCACCCAGTTTTGTTTTAATTCGATGCCTGTTGTAGAAGTCGATCCATTCAGTCATGGCTTGAATTAAATCTTCCTTGTTCTCAAAATGTTCATCCATGACTTCGACTTTCATGATGTGAAAGAATGATTCAACTGCCGCGTTATCTAGACAAGTTGCTTTGCGTGACATACTTTGAAATACACGGTGTTCTTTGAGCGTGTCTCGCCAGAACTTGTGTTGGTACTGGCATCCTTGGTCTGTATGGACCGTTGTTCGATAGCCTAGCTTGGGTAGTCCTTCTAAAGCCTCTCTAAGTGGTTTTAAAGCGAACTCTACTGTTGGATGGTCACTGATATTAAAGGCTAATACTTCACCTGAGAAGAGGTCAATGACCGGTTCTAAGTAAACTTGCTCGCTTTGACTCATGCCGCCATATCGAAACCCACTGACGTCGGTGACTAGTTTTTGATAGGGACGGTCCGTTTTAAACCGTCGGTTTAAACGATTCGGTGCTATTCTACCAACCGTTCCTTTGTATGAATTATACTTACGTTTTTGTCGATTATATGCCAAACAAAGCCAATCATGCTCACGCATTAAGCGTAAAACCCGCTTGTGATTCACTTTGAATCCACGTTCCTGTAAGGCTTTAGTCAGTCGTCGATACCCATACTTCTTGGTGTACTTAGAATCTTCCTGTCGAATCTCATCGATTGCCTGAATGATTGGAGAATCGTCTAATTTTTTATATTGCTGATGTGAGCGTGCGTAATAGTACGTACTTCTTGGTACCTTGATTACTCTGAGTAGAAGCTTGACGGGAACTTGGAAGACCTGCCTTAACTCGGTCACTATTTGCGATGCTTCTTGTCTGCTGACTTCTTCTGAGCTAAGGCATCGAGTTTTTTTAGGTATTCATTTTCAATCTTTAACATCAAATTTTCTTGTTTCAGTTGCTTCAATTCATCGACGGTCGTGGGTTCGTTGTTGCCTTTCAAAGACTTTGATTGTTTATGTCTAGCCATAATCTTAGGCCTTCCTCGCTTTCGTTCAAGGCCAATGATTCCTTGCTCATTGAAGTGCTTCTCCCATTGCCAGATGGTGCTTGGCGAAGACAGATTGAAGTGTAGAGCTGTTACTGGAAGCGAGGCCTGATGTTGTTTTTTCCAGTTTAATACATCGACCTTGAACTGACTAGAATATTCTGGCTTGTGATGTTTTAGTTTCAATCCGTCGATACCGTATTTCTGGAAACGGCTAACCCAGAGAAGAATGGTGTCCGCCTTACGGACTCGGTACTTTTTAGCCAGTGAAGTTGCGCTAATACCACATAAATATTCGGTGACGACTTTGATCCTAAAATCTAAATTAAACTTAGCCATAATAAAACCCCC
>NZ_BCWD01000056.1 GCF_001592085.1 Levilactobacillus senmaizukei DSM 21775 = NBRC 103853 | reverse complement strand
GTAAGAAATGGACCCTATAAGTTCTAATTTTATTTCTTCAAAGCAAGATAATCAGTTGGTTCAAGGTAGATTGTAAAATTAATCCGAACGCTGTTCGGACAAAAAAGCACGACTGCATTAACAGCCGTGCTCATTATATTCAAATTAGTGATTCAATCCAAATGCCTGATTATCACTAGCATCCGCGCTAGCTACATCACTAGCTGCTTGTTCTTCGGCCATCAACCGAGCGCGTTCATGTTTGTTATACCAAGGTGAAACAGTGAAAGCCAAGACATCGTTCATCAGATAAACGGAACTATTAATGAACATTGCTAGTGTCGCCGAACCTTGACGGAACGAGATGAACCAGAGGACCATTTGTGCTAAACCAGAGGCAATCCACCAGAAATACTGGTTGTTGTAACGGAGGAAGCAAATAACGCCGGCCGTTAAACAAATCGCAAAACTAATGGCATCGACCCATGGCCGGGGATCATCAGTTAAGGCACCAATAAGATAGCCGGAGATGGCATAAACAACTAAAGTTGCGACAATTGCGACGATCCACGTCTTACCCGTAAACTTCCGAATCTTTGAAACCATGTTGACGTTCCAATTAGCACTTAATAGTACTGGAATATCAAGCGTTACGACGTAGGCTAATTGTTCCCCAATGCTTAAATAGTTCTTAGCTGAAAAACCAACTACGATGAAGCAAGCGGCGGAGATGACGCCTAATAATCCATTGACTGACTTAGCCGCATTAATGGCTAACACACAAAGAACACCCAAAGTGGTCCCAATAAATGTTAAAATAGACAATGCTGTAATTGGCGCACTTACTAACGTCATTACTTGACATCCTAGGCTAAAATAGAATAGATAGTAGTTCTGTTGTGGCCAACCTTTTAGTTGGTGTGATAAGAATTTAAAATAATTACTCAAAATCATGCTCCTCTTTCCGTTTTCATACGCGGTTGTAGGTGTCTAGTTGGCCAACCAGTCACGTCACACTACTACATGTAGTGTGACGTTTAAAACAACACAATATATTGTATCATTATCTTGGCCGATGAAAAGGGTAAAATTCCAAATTTATATTGAATTGTTTACAATCTACCCACCAGAATAATCTGTGGGACAGTCCCAGCCCTCACCCTTTAGCTTGGCAGCTACAGCTTGTTCAAATTTATCTTCCGCTATTTAACTAGTCTTCTTTTCTTTTTTAGTTGTAACTATTTACCAAAACGCCACCACTTTTTAGGTTTAGGTTGTGACTCCGGGGTGCTATTTTCAGGTTCCGGTTGTTTGTCTGACGTCACTTCTTTTTCACCATCATCATGCGGTGCCATCGTTAAGGCTTTCAAGTCCTTAATTTCTGCCTTGTATTCTTCGAGCAGTTGTTTGTCCTGTAAGGCCAATCTTTGTTGCTGGTCTAGTAATTTATGTAACTCTTTCTTTTCAGATTGAATTTCTGATACTAAATTGCGAAGGAATTTCACTTCATCTTGATCATAAACAGCATCTTTTTCGTTGTCGTCAATATCATCTTTATGTTGATGTTCTTTGGTTGATGAACCATTTTTAAACATTGATTTAATAGTCTTTTGGCCGTCAACATTAACGTAAACGGTATTACCTTTTGTTGATGTAAATTGACGTAAATCGATTGACGT
>NZ_BCWD01000055.1 GCF_001592085.1 Levilactobacillus senmaizukei DSM 21775 = NBRC 103853 | reverse complement strand
GGTAGACCTTTGAAAACTGAACATTGTTTCGACAAACCAAATATGTGTAGGGCGGTTTGATATTTATATCAAACCCAACAATATTTGCGAAGTCAATTCGCTTTTAAAAATGTAACAACAATCGATGAGCTATTCAAGCACATCATCTATAAGATGAGAGTTTGATCCTGGCTCAGGACGAACGCTGGCGGCATGCCTAATACATGCAAGTCGAACGAGCTTCCGTTGATTGAAGTGCTTGCACTGATTTCAACACTGAAGCGAGTGGCGAACTGGTGAGTAACACGTGGGTAACTTGCCCAGAAGCAGGGGATAACACTTGGAAACAGGTGCTAATACCGTATAACAACAGAAACCGCATGGTTTCTGTTTGAAAGATGGTTTCGGCTATCACTTCTGGATGGACCCGCGGCGTATTAGTTAGTTGGTGAGGTAAAGGCCCACCAAGACAATGATACGTAGCCGACCTGAGAGGGTAATCGGCCACATTGGGACTGAGACACGGCCCAAACTCCTACGGGAGGCAGCAGTAGGGAATCTTCCACAATGGACGAAAGTCTGATGGAGCAATGCCGCGTGAGTGAAGAAGGGTTTCGGCTCGTAAAACTCTGTTGTTAAAGAAGAACACTCTTGAGAGTAACTGTTCAGGAGTTGACGGTATTTAACCAGAAAGCCACGGCTAACTACGTGCCAGCAGCCGCGGTAATACGTAGGTGGCAAGCGTTGTCCGGATTTATTGGGCGTAAAGCGAGCGCAGGCGGTTTTTTAAGTCTGATGTGAAAGCCTTCGGCTTAACCGGAGAAGTGCATCGGAAACTGGGAGACTTGAGTGCAGAAGAGGACAGTGGAACTCCATGTGTAGCGGTGGAATGCGTAGATATATGGAAGAACACCAGTGGCGAAGGCGGCTGTCTAGTCTGTAACTGACGCTGAGGCTCGAAAGCATGGGTAGCAAACAGGATTAGATACCCTGGTAGTCCATGCCGTAAACGATGAGTGCTAGGTGTTGGAGGGTTTCCGCCCTTCAGTGCCGCAGCTAACGCATTAAGCACTCCGCCTGGGGAGTACGACCGCAAGGTTGAAACTCAAAGGAATTGACGGGGGCCCGCACAAGCGGTGGAGCATGTGGTTTAATTCGAAGCTACGCGAAGAACCTTACCAGGTCTTGACATCTTCTGCCAATCTTAGAGATAAGACGTTCCCTTCGGGGACAGAATGACAGGTGGTGCATGGTTGTCGTCAGCTCGTGTCGTGAGATGTTGGGTTAAGTCCCGCAACGAGCGCAACCCTTATTATCAGTTGCCAGCATTAAGTTGGGCACTCTGGTGAGACTGCCGGTGACAAACCGGAGGAAGGTGGGGATGACGTCAAATCATCATGCCCCTTATGACCTGGGCTACACACGTGCTACAATGGACGGTACAACGAGTTGCGAAGTCGTGAGGCTAAGCTAATCTCTTAAAGCCGTTCTCAGTTCGGATTGTAGGCTGCAACTCGCCTACATGAAGTTGGAATCGCTAGTAATCGCGGATCAGCATGCCGCGGTGAATACGTTCCCGGGCCTTGTACACACCGCCCGTCACACCATGAGAGTTTGTAACACCCAAAGCCGGTGAGATAACCTTCGGGAGTCAGCCGTCTAAGGTGGGACAGATGATTAGGGTGAAGTCGTAACAAGGTAGCCGTAGGAGAACCTGCGGCTGGATCACCTCCTTTCTAAGGAATATACGGAGGCTACACATACTTGTTGAAACAATGTTCAGTTTTGAGGGGCTTACCTCTC
>NZ_BCWD01000054.1 GCF_001592085.1 Levilactobacillus senmaizukei DSM 21775 = NBRC 103853 | reverse complement strand
TGAGACGAGAGAGAACTTTTGGAAACGGTTGTTTAGATAGGTTGTGAATATTTTTTGAGTAGTATGGGTGGCTTTTTTGCGTAAGTTAAGTGACAGCGTTGATTGATTGTTATATGATTGTGTATGTCCTAAATGGACACAAGCAACGCTCCTAAGCAAAGTCTGTATGTACTGATTTCAGAAAAGCCCTCTATTCCGCATAATAGAGGGCTTTTTTTTATATTCTGCTTCATCTAGACGGACAAGTATACGTCTAAAAGCTGAACGTGTTGTCTGAGCGCGCGCGATTATTTACTTTTTACGCGTACATCACGTTTTTCTAAAGAATCAATTTGAAATTCTAATTCTTTACGTTCGTCTGAAGTCAAAGATTCAATATAAACAGATAAAGCTACTTCAATAGCTGCCTTTTGATTGTCACTATACCCTAATACAGCCATTGCTTGCAATTTGTTTCTAATGTGGTTGTTGATTTTTAGGTTTGTGTCAAAAGTAACCGAAGCAACTTGATTTTGTGGGGTTTTAATTTCTTTATTTGAATTTGAAAAATCCGAAATTTCAGCCTGCTTATCTGGCTTAATTGGGTTGCGGTTAGACCGAATCAATTTATTAGCCATTTTCAATTGCCTCCATTCTTTTTAGCATCTCGTCAGTTACGTCTTTGTATACTTTGAATACACGCCTATCAAACTGAGTATTGAAAGTAATACCAGTTATTCCATAACGCTTGATCCTCTGCATCGAGTGAATTTTATGTTTAAAAATGTTTTCAGTTCCAAACTGATTAATAGCATTTTGAATAGTTGCTTCATCTACAGGAGCTCCGGCTTGCAATAGAACAGCCAATATACCAACGATTTCCAAACGGGGAGCCTTGTAGGTATCAATAACTTGTTCCTGGATATACTCTATAAATGCTTGAGCTCCCTCAAAACTATGTTCATGAGTTTGCATAACAATTACACAATAATCGCTGGCATACAATGCTGAATCGGTGATTAACGAGATAGTAGGCGGCGTATCTATGATGACATAATCATATTTATCTTTAATAGGCTTGATAAGATTACTGAATTCTTTGACGCGTTCATTATAGTCTTTGATTTTTTCCATATAGCGTGGGAAAAGAGCAAAGTCAGGTGCAGAAGCTAGGATATCGAAGTTTTCTTTTATATGTATTAAAGATTGAGTTAAATCGCCATCTTCAATACTAGCCATGAGAGATTTTTTAAAATGGCCAACTTTTCCATCAATATTAACTTTAGTATTCAAGAGTAGATTTGTGGCGTTTCCTTGGGGGTCCAAATCAACTAGTAGTGTTTTGTAACCACGATTGCTAAGGTCTAGAGCTACTAATGTTGAATTACTAGTTTTTCCAACTCCGCCTTTAAAATTTCCAAATGTTATGGTTTGTGTCATGATAACGCCTCCTAACGATTGTTGTTATATTAGCACTATATCGTTTTTGAATCAACACAATATAGTGCTATAGTGCGTTAGTTCTATAGTTCTATAATGCTGTTGTTCTGTAGTGCTTATGTTCTACAGTGCTATAGTGCTGTAGTTCTTTAGTTCCGTAGTGCTAGCACTACCGTATAGCTTTAAGCCCTATGTGCAAGCATTTACTAAAAGAAAAAACAGTGCCGTAGTTCTTTAGTTCCATAGTTCTGTAGTTCTATAGTGCTGTAGTGCTTATATTCTGTAGTTCTGTAGTTCTTTTGTTCTATAGTGCTGTAGTGCTGTAGTGCTAGTTTTTAAAACCATTGACTTTTGTTGTGGTTGAGCTATAATTCTAAATGAAATCGATAAATAGAACATAAAAAAACACCCACCGACGGGAATCGGTGAGCGCCACATAAAAGTCATCGTTGTTTAATGAC
>NZ_BCWD01000053.1 GCF_001592085.1 Levilactobacillus senmaizukei DSM 21775 = NBRC 103853 | reverse complement strand
CTAATTATAGACCCTAAACAAACATCTTTTGTAAAAAGCCTTTTTTCTGTTCTTTCAACAAATCTAACTTACGTTGATGAAGAGTGATAGTGTTGTCTAACTTTAAAACAAAGTTAGATATTTGTTTTTGTTCATCCAAAGAAGGTAACGGTATAATGGAGCCTTATTCATTAATCTGTTTTGAACTATCATTTTTTTCTTTTTTACTTTCAATATTCTTGTCGGTGTTTTCATCTAACTTATTTTGTATATATTGATCTAGATACTTAGAAAGTTCCTCACCCTTCAAATTTCCTAATTCTGGTATTTGAATTACCTCTAATGTCACTTTTTTTAGCCCGTAACTAGATAAACTTTCTTTTAAATTATTCATTTTAGAGGCATTTATTTTTTTACCAGACACTGTTAAAACAAGCTTATTCTGCGAGTTTTTATAATTCTGATCCAAAATAACGTAATCTTTAAATTCATTTTTCAAAAAATTGTTAATGGTATATTTACGAACACTATCCTGAACTAAAGATGAAGCAGAAATAATACTTGGGATCATGATTAATATAGAAATTACTAACAAGAAAAGGTTAATTCTATTTTTGTTTGTACTCACTTTATAATGTACTGGAAATTTCATCACTCTGATACCAATAACTGTCGCAATGATAATGAAAGCACTATTGATAACGAATAAATAAGACGACCCTAAAAAATATTCCCATTTTAATACTGAAATTGAATACCCAATAGTACATAAAGGTGGCATTAAAGCTGTAGCTATTGCCACTCCTGGAACAATATTATTAGCTTGTTTTTTTCTTGCACCAATGATTCCTGCCACTCCACCTGCAAAAGCGATGATAACATCCCAGATGGTTGGACTTGTTCTTGAAATAATTTCGCTACTCGGATAACTGATGGGTGATATCATAAAATAAAGTGAGGATACGATTATGCTGACCGCTACTTCTAAGAGTAATAATTTAGCAGACTTTCTTACTACAAAAGAGTCTAAAACAGACAGACCATATCCTAAGGCTAATATTGGTGTCATAACAGGTGAAATTAACATAGCTCCTATGACTACAGCATTAGAATTCATATTTAATCCAATTGAAGCAATTAAAATAGCACACACTAATATTATTGAATCGCTAATTCTAATTTCTAAATCTTGTAATATTTTTTCCCTAAACTCTATCGGGGTAAATTCATAATTATTTTTCATAATTCATCCTTATACTTCTTTTAAAAATTTTAACTGTCATCACTCCAGATTATCCGACCATTACATTTTCTTCAGGATATTTATAGAGAGCTTCTTCTCTATTTTTAGTATTAAGAGAGTAAATGATTGTAAATATTCCAACACGACCAATAAACATAAGTAAGCCAATTAATCCCTTGCTTGCAGAACTTAATTCAGGTGTTACATTTTAACTGAATCATCTATTTTCGCCATAGTTCCCACCATTTTCTTGGTTTTTCTTGTTCTTCTATCCTTTTTTGATCTTTGATTTGCTCCAGCAAAGTTTCCAAATGCTCTTTAAGAGCGTTCACTTCATCTTTATATTGATTGTCTAAGTGTTTGAATTCTGTTTCCTGTGAGGGCATTTTGAGAGCTTTTAAGCTGTCATTTTCTGCCTTGTATTCTTCGAGCAGTTGTTTGTCCTGTAAGGCCAATCTTTGTTGCTGATCTAGTAACTTATGTAACTCTTTCTTTTCAGATTGCATTTCTGATACTAAATTTCGAAGGAATTTCACTTCATCTTGTCCATCAACCGCATCTTTTTTGTTGTCGTCAACATTATCTTTTTGTTGACGGTATCTTGTTGACGAATCGTTTGAGAACATTGCTTTAATAGCTTTTTGCCCATCAACATCAACGTAAACAGTATTGCCTTTTGTTGATGTAAATTGACGTAAATCGATTGACGC
>NZ_BCWD01000052.1 GCF_001592085.1 Levilactobacillus senmaizukei DSM 21775 = NBRC 103853 | reverse complement strand
GAATGGAAAACCATAACCCGTCAAGACAAAATCAAAATAAAGTTGCTGAAATTAAGCGAATGGTCTAGGAGTACTTCCACAGCTCAAATAAATCATTAATCGCGATTAATGATTTATTTGAACCCTGGAAAGCATTAAATCAGGCGGCCATATTAATATAAAATTTAGGGGAAAACAAATGACAAGAAATGACATTCAACCAAGTTTGCAAACTATCGATACTTATTTTGATAGAAAAGAGTTTTATATTCCTGGTTATCAACGACCATATGCATGGCAAGTGGCGCAATGTGAAAAATTAATTGATGATATAAAAAACCACCAAGAAAACTTTGACAAAACTAGCCAAGATAATTACTTTTTTGGAACTATCTTAATTGCTCAAGAATCAGGAGAAAAACATGAAACTACATTAATAGATGGTCAACAGCGAACCACGACCTTTATGCTCCTACTGAAAGCTTTACTTATAAAAATTAATGACGAACTTAGTAAGCTATCAGATGATTCATCAGATGATGCAAAATTAAAAGACAGATTGTCTAATCTAAAGCGCAAAATTATTTTGATGCTTTATAACCTAGATGACGATGCTTTTTTTGATTACCGAAAGGGTAATTACAAATTAAAGCCCCAAAATATTAAATATTTAAATGATTCTATTTCTGAATTACATGTGCGGGATATGTTTACGATTTTGGTTAATGAAGATTTTGAAACTATTAAAAATTTGGTAATAAGAATAAATCGACGGCAAAAAGATAATAAATACACCAATTTTTACAAGAATTTTCGTTATTTTTATAACTATTGTATGGGGTTAACCAACACTCAAGTCCGCGACTTTGCTGATCATTTAATTAACTTTTGCCAAGTAATCACCATCACAAGTTTTAATACGGATCAGGCAATCAATATTTTTAATTCTCTTAATGGTACTGGAATTCCACTTACTCCAATCGAGGTAATAGTCTCCGAAGCAATCGCAAATTCTAAAAACAGAAAAGCTTTTGAAGAAAACTGGCAGGAAATTGTCAAGAAAACAGATAATTCATCCTTAAATTTAAATTTACTGATGACCCATTATATTTTTATGAAACTCTCCGAACAACATGGGACAATTACTAGGAATCCAGGAATTAGGGCATTTTTTGCTACAAACAAATCACTGTTAAATAATGATACTTGCTTTACTAGTGAATTAGACAAAATATTAGATAACATCAACAATTTTGATAATCTTGAATTAGGGGCAATATTAAATAAATTCAATGGGAATTTTAAGCCATTTGTTTCAAGTTATTTATTTTTCCGCCAAAGCTCTGAATATTTGTCTTATCTGCTAAGACTCGGAGCAATTCTTGAATTAACTGATTTCTCCTATGGAAATCGTTTATTCAAAGGATTTTTAGAAAAAATGAATCTAAAATATAGCCAAATCAATACTATAACAGACGCTAATTTAATCGAAGAAGTTAAACAACATATTGCCTCAAATTTTAATAAGGCGGATATTAAACAAACACTTATAGATGGAGGCGTGCCGACACCTATAAGTTATTTAAATGAATATTTATATGCTAAGTATCATAAGCTTGAGTTTAATTTAAACAGAAACGTGGATATTGAACACATTATGCCTCAAAGTGGCATAAATCGGGAGAATATTATAAAAGATGCTGGTTTAAGTGGCAAGGAAGAATTTTACAAATATAGGGAAAAGTTGGGGAATAAGATCCCATTAGAGTCCGAAATTAATCGGGGAATTGGTGATGCTTGGTTTAGAACAAAAAAGGAAAATAGCATTACTAGTCATCATGGATATAGGGGAAGTAAATATCAAATTGCAAGTTCCCTTGTTAATTATCCTAAGGATACTTGGACCAAAGAAGATATTGATATGGCTACTGAAAAGGCTGCAGAGAGAATTATAAAGTTCATATTCGAATAATCTTGTTGCACTTACATTTATTAACTCGCTCAAATCATTCATAACTTCAATAAAATTT
>NZ_BCWD01000051.1 GCF_001592085.1 Levilactobacillus senmaizukei DSM 21775 = NBRC 103853 | reverse complement strand
GCCAGTTTAAAACTTTCGTTGATAAAGAAATTGCAAATTGAATCTGGTTTTGTTGAGACACGTTTACCAGTCTGGCGTTTGATCCCAGCAGGTAAATAGAACTTCTGGTGATGTCTGACTACTTTGCCAACATAGACGATTCGAGTTTGCTTTGCCTCGCGTTTTGTTAATGCTTTATCTGCGATATTGATTAGCTTGGTTTGAGTTTGGGGTGCTAATTGTTGGTTAGACTGAGTGTCGGAATTTGTTTTACTTGCGAGTACAGTTAGGGTACCTGCGATGATTAACAGGGCAATTGCCCAGATTGAAAATATCAGCTTTTTCATTATCGACTCTCCAAAAAATAATAGGCCCTTAGTTTATTATTTTTTGGTGGTTTTCGCAAGTCATCAAAAAGCTCACAGAACAGCCCCGTTTAGGCGTGCTCTGTGAGCTTTTCGATTAATAAGTTGTTGCTTCCAATAAGGCTGGTGATTGTGGTTCTTCTTGTTTAAGAACAACCACCTGACTGTTAATCTTTAAGGCACGAGAGATAATTCGGTTGATGTCATTGTATAGGTGGTCATCGACGCTATTGGATAGGTTACCAACGTTAACAATCAGCTTGTTTAGTTGGTTTGTATCAATTGCTTGGTCAATTTCAGCTGTGTCAGTTAATACCCGCTTGTTATTAATGGCAGCAACATCGTCAGTGATTGTTTCAACCTCTTGTTCACTGATTTCGTTGCTAGTGGTCTTTTCAATTTGGGCATTTGTTAAGTCCGTTGGGGATTTGCTAATTTGAATTTCAGATAGAGACAGCTTTTCTGAAATTCGTTTGAATAATGCCAGATTTTTAGGTAATCCCATTAAGACGATTGGAACAGTTAAGTCAATAGTTTCAACCAGATACTTATTGATTTCGCGGTAGTAACGCTCTAAATCAATCTGTTTTTCCTTGCTTGTTTCATTGTGGCCATGGAAAGTTGTTGAACCACCTTGACCAATAAAGTTAAGTTCACCACCACGTTTTTCTGATCCTAATGTTTCCACTAGGTCGGTTGGGGCGTCTGCATCTAATTTCACGGGTGCAACTGTTTTATCAACAATTTTGAATAGTCTGAATGATGTTCCCTCTAACGCTAACAAGTAATACATCTTGTTTGGTTGCTCACGTAAAATAGATAGTAAGTCGGGAGATTTGCTAATTGTTAACTTTACTTCGTCAACAGTTGTCCGTGGTAAAACGAACAACTCTAAAGTATTACCTTGAATGAATAACGTTATCCCTTGGTATGGTAGGTTCTGATCAATCAAGTTGTCTACCTGACGTTCAAGCTCTTTATAGTTTAACTCATGGTGTTCCATAGAATATTTTTTAATTTCTGTAAGCGCACTCTTTAAGTGCAGACGCTCATCTTGTTGGTATTTTAATTTATTTAAATTAATACTCAAGGTGAGTACATCTTCATTCGGAGTCAGTGTCTTCGGCAAGTTTTTCAGTGTAATTAGTTTTGTCATTTATGTCACGCTCCTTTTGTTTGTATAACTTTATTATAACAAAAAAGTGAGTAGGGAGGGTCAAATGAGTCTGATGCCTACCGTAGCAAATTTCCATTAAGCACCTTGATTTGATTCGAAACGTTTATTTAGCTTCTGCTCGCTATATTCCATTAAGGATGTGGGGTCAATGTCGTATTGACTACAAATTATCAGTACTTGGTCAATGACGTCTGCAAGTCCTTCGTTTAAGTTATCAAACTTTTCACAGGTTGATAGCTTGCGCTCACCTGGATGATCGCGACCGAATTCAATTGAACGGATTGCTCTTGACAGTTCACCAACCTCTTCGGTCAAATAATTTAGCCTAACTGGAGGAGTGTACTTATACCAATCTCGTTGTTTGTAAAAGTCTACTAACCAATTTTCATGATCTTTTAAATTCATCCACAATTCCTCCGTGATATTATTATCGTAGTGCTTTTAATTATATGATTGTGGATTGAAGTCAATATTTGAGACAGATTTTAAGAGACATTCAGAACCGCGTTTACCTTCCACAGCTCAAATAAATCATTAATCGCGATTAATAACTTATTTGAACCC
>NZ_BCWD01000050.1 GCF_001592085.1 Levilactobacillus senmaizukei DSM 21775 = NBRC 103853 | reverse complement strand
ACACATATTGGAGTCGGTTATCAGATGGTTCAACTAGATAGTTAAGAATAGAATGCCCATAATTTATGGTTTCAATCAGTATATCGTAAATTATGAGCTTCTTTAAAGTGATTTCATTATGATGTATATGGCATAGTTGCTTTTCTTCGTGTTTAGGCTTACTATTTTGCAGTGCTATATTTCAATAATTAGCGTTGGGGGCAAGCAAATATGAATAAGCAACTAGAACGTGTTTCTTTTGCGGGGGCACTTGTTACTTTAGGAATTGTGTACGGTGATATTGGCACTTCACCATTGTATGTTATGAATGCATTGATTGGTGACGCCGGTAAAATGGGAAATATTTCTCCCAATTACGTGATTGGATCGATCTCGTTGATTTTTTGGACATTAATGATCATTACAACGTTGAAGTATGTTGTCATTGCAATGCAAGCCGATAATAAGCGTGAGGGCGGAATTTTTGCTTTATATGCATTGGTTCGAAAAAATTCAAAATGGTTAATTTGGCCAGCCTTGATTGGTGGGGCGGCCATTTTGGCCGATGGAACATTAACTCCTGCAGTAACTGTGACTTCAGCCATTGAGGGATTAAAAAAACAACACCTTGGCCCTGTGGTGTTTAGTAATTCTCAACATAACGTCTTGATTATCACAACAGTTGTTCTACTCGTATTATTTATGATTCAACGTTTTGGAACAGGTGTGATTGGGAAATCCTTTGGACCAGTGATGATTTTATGGTTTGGCTTTTTGGCTGTCTTTGGAATCGTTAATCTAATCAATTATCCAATGATATTGAAGGCTATTTCTCCTTATTATGCAATTAGGGTACTATTCAGTCCAGTTAACAAAGTGGGAATCTTTATACTTGGAAGTATCTTTTTGGCAACCACAGGAGCAGAGGCTTTATATTCCGATATGGGTCACGTTGGCAAGCAGAATATTTATGTAACATGGCCACTAGTATATAGTACCCTATTTTTAAATTACTTAGGTCAGGGTGCTTGGATAATTAGACATGCAGGTGATACTGCTTACAGGAACTTATCGAACTTAAATCCCTTTTATGAAATGCTCCCTGGAACTTGGCGCCTAGTTGGCATTTTGCTAGCCACACTCGCTGCAATTATTGCCTCTCAAGCGTTGATTACGGGTTCTTACACTTTAGTCAATGAAGCAATTGGCTTAAAATTTTTACCTAGAATGGTTATTAGACATCCAAGTAATATAAAAAATCAAATTTATATTGCAACTGTTAACTGGATGCTATGTATAATAACAATTAGTGTAGTCTGGTTCTTTGGTAGTTCACAAAAAATGGAGGCCGCGTATGGTTTAGCGATCACTATTACCATGCTTATGACTACTGTGCTTTTGCATGAATTCTTAAAGAAACACCTGGCTAAGGGAACAGCACTTATAATTGCCTTGTTTTTTGGCTTTATTGAGTTAATCTTTCTAATTTCAAGTTTGGTTAAGTTTATTCATGGCGGTTATGTTACGTTAACAATCATGTTGGGCATTCTTTATATTATGTGGCTTTGGTACTTTGGAAATAAACGAAGAGACCATTATGAGAAAGAAAGCGAGTATGTTTCACTTCTTGACTATCGTGATCAACTCTCTAAATTAAGCGCAGACAATACAGTACCTTTGTTCACGACTAACTTAGTGTATATGACTAAAATTAAGGGTGATTACCAAATTAAGCGTAGTACCATGTATTCTATTCTCGACAGACAACCTAAAAGAGCTAAAGTTTATTGGTTTGTTACAGTCAATGAAACCAATGCACCTTATGAAAGTAATTATACAGTTGATTTACTTGAGACGCATAATGTTGTTAACGTTCAATTTTACTTAGGGTTTAGGAAACCTCAATCCGTTAGTGTCTATTTACATCAAGTTGTAAATCATCTAGTGGAACAAGGTATTTTAGAACCACAAATACCCACGTATTCAACAGAGCGACAACGGAAAGTCGGCGACTTTAAGTTTGTTATTATAAAGGAACAACCAGCAGATTTAATTGTCAATGATAAGTTAAGCTCGTTAGATAGAAGATTGATTGGTGGGCGCATCTATTTGCAGAAAATTACGGCCTCACCTATTTCATGGTATGGTTTGGAGTTTAGCAATGTCATAGAAGAAAGTTCTCCGTTATTTATTACTCAAAATCAGGATCAATACTTAATCCAAAAGAAAATTTATCATCGAGGCAGATTAAGTAAGACTGAAAAATGAGTATGCAGTAGTTTAAGTGCAACAACTAAGTTAGAAAAATTATATTTAGTTTTA
>NZ_BCWD01000049.1 GCF_001592085.1 Levilactobacillus senmaizukei DSM 21775 = NBRC 103853 | reverse complement strand
GTTCTTTGAAAACTAGATATTATCAATTATTTTCTTTTAATTATTTTATTAGATAATTAAACCGAGAACATTGCGTTTTGTTTTGAGTTTTTTAATTAGTTTATATCGCTAATACTCAATTAATCAGCGATTACGAAGTAATCGTTAGGTTAAGTTATGAAGGGCGCATGGTGAATGCCTTGGTACTAGGAGCCGATGAAGGACGGGACTAACACCGATATGCTTCGGGGAGCTGTACGTAAGCTTTGATCCGGAGATTTCCGAATGGGGAAACCCAATCATCTTTACCGATGATTACAACTTAGGGAATACATACTTAAGTTGAGGCAGACGTGGGGAACTGAAACATCTAAGTACCCACAGGAAGAGAAAGAAAAATCGATTCCCTAAGTAGCGGCGAGCGAACGGGGAATAGCCCAAACCAAAGAGCTTGCTCTTTGGGGTTGTAGGACTGAACATTTGAGTTACCAAAGTCAATGATAATCGAAGTGTCTGGGAAGGCACGGCATAGCGGGTGATACCCCCGTAGATGAAATCGTTGGCCCTCAGTTCAGGATCCTGAGTACGGCCACACACGTGAAACGTGGTCGGAATCCGGGAGGACCATCTCCCAAGGCTAAATACTCCCTAGTGACCGATAGTGAACCAGTACCGTGAGGGAAAGGTGAAAAGCACCCCGGAAGGGGAGTGAAATAGTTCCTGAAACCATGTGCCTACAATTAGTTAGAGCCCGTTAATGGGTGATAGCGTGCCTTTTGTAGAATGAACCGGCGAGTTACGTTAATTTGCAAGGTTAAGGTGGAAAGACCGGAGCCGTAGCGAAAGCGAGTCTGAAACGGGCGTTTCAGTAAATTGACGTAGACCCGAAACCAGGTGACCTATCCATGTCCAGGTTGAAGGTGCGGTAAAACGCACTGGAGGACCGAACCCGTGTATGTTGAAAAATGCTGGGATGAGGTGTGGATAGCGGTGAAATTCCAAACGAACTTGGAGATAGCTGGTTCTCTCCGAAATAGCTTTAGGGTTAGCCTCGGAGTCAAGAATCGTGGAGGTAGAGCCACTGTTTGGACTAGGGGCCCGTCATGGGTTACTGAATTCAGATAAACTCCGAATGCCACTGATTTATATCCGGGAGTCAGACGATGAGTGATAAGATCCACCGTCGAAAGGGGAACAGCCCAGACCATCAATTAAGGTCCCTAAATACATGCTGAGTGGAAAAGGATGTGGAGTTGCATAGACAGCTAGGATGTTGGCTCAGAAGCAGCCACCATTTAAAGAGTGCGTAATAGCTCACTAGCCGAGTGATCCTGCGCCGAAAATTTACCGGGGCTAAGCATGTTACCGAAATTATGGATGCAACCAATAGGTTGCGTGATAGGAGAGCGTTCTAAGGGCAATGAAGCCAGACCGCAAGGACTGGTGGAGCGCTTAGAAGTGAGAATGCCGGTATGAGTAGCGAAAGATCAGTGAGAATCTGATCCACCGAATGACTAAGGTTTCCTGGGGAAGGCTCGTCCTCCCAGGGTTAGTCGGGACCTAAGCCGAGGCTGAGAAGCGTAGGCGATGGATAACAGGTTGATATTCCTGTACTAGTTAATCATGTTTGAACAATGGAGGGACGCAGCAGGCTACGATATGCGCACGATTGGAAATGTGCGTTCAAGCATCAAGTCTGGCGGTGAGTTAAATGCTTATCGCTAAGGACAAGGTGTTACGAGGACCGAATTTTAGTAGGGAAGTATCCGATGTCACACTGCCGAGAAAAGCTTCTAGTTAGTGATTAATTACCCGTACCGCAAACCGACACAGGTAGTCGAGGAGAGTATCCTAAGGTGAGCGAGTGAACTCTCGTTAAGGAACTCGGCAAAATGACCCCGTAACTTCGGGAGAAGGGGTGCTGCACGCAAGTGCAGCCGCAGTGAATAGGCCCAGGCGACTGTTTATCAAAAACACAGGTTTCTGCAAAATCGTAAGATGACGTATAGGGGCTGACGCCTGCCCGGTGCTGGAAGGTTAAGTGGATGAGTTAGCTTCGGCGAAGCCCAGAAATGAAGCCCCAGTAAACGGCGGCCGTAACTATAACGGTCCTAAGGTAGCGAAATTCCTTGTCGGGTAAGTTCCGACCCGCACGAAAGGCGTAACGATCTGGGCACTGTCTCAACGAGAGACTCGGTGAAATTATATTACCTGTGAAGATGCAGGTTACCCGCGACAGGACGGAAAGACCCCATGGAGCTTTACTGTAGCTTGATATTGGGTGTTGACACAGCTTGTACAGGATAGGTCGGAGCCGTAGAACTCGGAACGCTAGTTTCGAGTGAGGCGCTGGTGGGATACGACCCTCGCTGTGTGAATACTCTAACCCACACCACTAATCGTGGTGGGAGACAGTGTCAGGTGGGCAGTTTGACTGGGGCGGTCGCCTCCTAAAAAGTAACGGAGGCGCCCAAAGGTTCTCTCAGAATGGTTGGAAATCATTCGCTGAGTGTAAAGGCAGAAGAGAGCTTGACTGCGAGACAGACAGGTCGAGCAGGGACGAAAGTCGGGCTTAGTGATCCGGTGGTACCGTATGGAAGGGCCATCGCTCAACGGATAAAAGCTACCCTGGGGATAACAGGCTTATCTCCCCCAAGAGTCCACATCGACGGGGAGGTTTGGCACCTCGATGTCGGCTCATCGCATCCTGGGGCTGTAGTCGGTCCCAAGGGTTGGGCTGTTCGCCCATTAAAGCGGTACGCGAGCTGGGTTCAGAACGTCGTGAGACAGTTCGGTCCCTATCCGTCGCGGGCGTAGGAAATTTGAGAGGAGCTGTCCTTAGTACGAGAGGACCGGGATGGACATACCTCTGGTGTACCAGTTGTGCCGCCAGGCGCATCGCTGGGTAGCTATGTATGGATGAGATAAACGCTGAAAGCATCTAAGTGTGAAACTCGCCTCGAGATGAGATTTCCCATTCCTATATGGAAGTAAGACCCCTGAGAGATGATCAGGTAGATAGGCTGGAAGTAGCAGCACCGTGAGGTGTGGAGCGGACCAGTACTAATCGGTCGAGGACTTAACCAAGTTGTACAAAACAAGGTGTTCTCAAGAGAAGATAATTGGATAATATCTAGTTTTGAAAGAATAAG
>NZ_BCWD01000048.1 GCF_001592085.1 Levilactobacillus senmaizukei DSM 21775 = NBRC 103853 | reverse complement strand
AAAAAGAAAAGGAAGAACGGACGCATGACCGCAGCGATAGGGGACCCGGCAGACCGGGTGGTGTCAGAAATAAAGATGGACGTGCAGATTCGGACGATTCCATGCAAGTACTGTTACGGCTGTTGCCTATAAGGAGGGCCCCGCAAGCGCATCAAGAGCATCCATAGGCAATAGGCGGTGGTACTTGATTTGTCAGTACACTTTCAGCGTCTATGAGGGTTAGGCTGTGGACGTTCAATCCCGAGATTGGTGTCGTAGCTGAATTGGCGGTTGTTTCTAATTACCGGCAATGTGCGAACACACTGCTGGTAAAAGAGGCGGTTTGTCAACTAAGCAAGATTAGAAGAATAGTCAATTTAAAAAGGTAACGGCACTTCCATTCAGGAGGCCGTTACCTTTTTCTGTGAGCAGTTAAATTAGGTTTTATGTGAGACTATCATGCTAGCGTTGACTAAGTTTAACGGATCGGGATTGCCAGTACTTTTTGGCTAGTACAATGACAACGACTAGCCCGCTGAATTGGCAGGTCGTCATTAGGCCGAAGCCCATGTTAAAGGCGTTGATACTCCCACTAATGAGGCTGAGCCCGGCAAATACTGTCAAACCAAGCCAATGTATCCGAGGCGTCCAGACGTTTGGGTGGCGATGGGCAATGCCCAAATTGATCATAAGCCCGATCAGTAAGAAGATGAGAAAGTCTATCCAATAGAGACCCGGGAAAGTTGAAAATTGGGTAACGCGTTCCACCAGGAGCACGCCGAATAGGACCACTAATAGGATGGAGCTTGGATAGGTAACTGGTTTCGCTAGGGGTACGGCTGTTGTTTCTTGTAAGAGCGTATCTACTGGGACAGCATATAGTGTGGCTAATTGAGTAATGGTGGCGATGTCCGGTTGGTTCCGGCCGGTCTCCCAACTGGAAACGGTTTGACGTGAGACGTGAAGCTGTTCTGCAAGTGCCGTTTGGGTCAGCTGTTGCGTTTGCCGGAATTGTTTCAAGCGTGCACCTAGTTCTGTCGATGCCATGGAGGGACCTCACTTCCTTGATAATTGCTATTAACTCCAGCATAGAGAATCAGCGGGAAATAGCAAGCTATTCTTGCTAGCATCCGTATCATCTGGCGGTTTGAACGGGTACGCTGAAAGGGAGTAGAGGAGACGATGTCCAGTGCAACAAGTACAAGAGCAAATGGTTCAGGTAACCGGTCTACGGAAAATGTTCGGTCACCGCGTAGTTTTACATGAAGTGAATTTCGCAATTACAACTGGCGAAGTTGTCGGTTTAGTCGGTCCCAATGGTGCGGGTAAGACGACCATTATGAAAGCGTTGCTGGGATTGCTGGCTACCGATGCCGGAAACGTTCGGATTTTAGGACAACCCGTTTCGGTCAATACTCATACTGTTGTGACCCAACAGGTAGGTGCGCTCATCGAACACCCGGCGATTTATCCGTTTCTGAGTGGCTGGCAACATTTACAATTGATGACGGCCTCTGTGGAACAAATGACGTGGGTGGTGCAAGCGCTCCAAATGCAAGCTTTTATCCGCCGACCGGCCAAGCGGTACTCGCTAGGCATGAAACAAAAGCTGGGAATTGCCATGGCTTTAGTGAAACGGCCACGGTTAGTCATATTGGACGAACCAATGAATGGGCTGGATCCCCAGTCCGTTAAGCGGCTACGTCATTTGATAGGTCAGATGGCAGGGGAAGGGACGAGCTTTTTAATTTCCAGTCATATTCTGAGTGAGTTGGAAAAGATCATTGATGCGGTGATTTTAATTGATCAGGGAGAGGTGCTGCTGCAACGGACGATGGGACAATTTCGGGAATCGGCGCGGCAATCTTTAGTGGTGCGGACGGCGGAGAATGCGCGGGCTTTGCGGGTCCTTTTACAGGCAGACTATCCAGTGATACAGCGGGGTAGCAACTTAATCGTGACGCAACCGGTGTCGCTGACGCCCTTGCTGCATACCCTGCTCGACGCGCATATCCAGATTTTAAAGGTGAATCAGCACCAGGAAGATTTAGAGACAGTCTTGTTACGCTTATTGGCAGAAAGGAAGGTATAGGTCATGGGACGATTAATCCAGCAGGAGATTTTTAAATTCAGACATCAGCGATTAGCGCGGCTCACACCCGTCATCTTAGTCCTCTTAATGGTGGGTCTGGCGATGACGACCCATGGCGCATCAGTCGGTGATCAGAAATTTTACGTCTCGTCGGCGTATGGCGGATTTCAATGGCTGACGATGCTCATTATAGTGATTGGTGCCAGCTGTGTGACGATGGAATTCGAGTATGGGACGATCAAACAGTTGGCGATCCAGGTGAATCATCGATGGATGCTCTTCGTGGGAAAGTATGTCTTAGTCCTCGGCTATAGTGTCTTAGGCCATGGCGTGGTCATCCTCGTGACGTTATTGCTCAAAGTGAATGGTGGGCACAGCCTTTCCTGGCAGACCATGTATCTCTATCACCAATCGTTACTGATTAATCTAGTGACCAACGCGGTGTTAGATACGTACGGCGGCGTGATGATTATCGGACTAGTCTTCTTGCTAGCAAGTTGTAGTCATAACAGCGCGGCAGCAATCGCTGTTGGCATGGGTGTCTGCTTCATGGGGGAAGGCATATCCAGTCTACTATTGCAGTCGTTTAAGTCGTTAGTGCCAGTGATGAGATGGAATCCGTTTAATATGTTCTTCTTGCAGGAGGAGTACGGCAATCCCAGCTACCAGCAGAACGTAACGCATCTGACGATTCAACAGTTGGGTATTGGAAATCTCGTGTGGGCGTTGTTCTTTGTTGGAGTGGGCGCAGCGCTTTTTTCGCGACGACGGATTTAAGTTGAGGAGGCTGGCCGGAAACATGATTTGCAAATTAGACAGTGCGGACAGGCGTCACGGCGACATCCTGCCAAAGGAGGCTTCTGGTCCGTGATATGGAGAGGACGTGGCGGACCTGGAGCCACAGCAAACAAATGGTGGAATTGTCGGCATTAATTTATGATTTTTGTCGACAGTGAGATGATGTGCATGGTATATTATATAAGTTGTCTTTTACGACACCGGCTCGTTAATTTAAAAAGTTAAATTGCTTGTTGACAAGCGGTCTGGCAAAATGGTATATTAATTGAGCTGCTTCATTAGGCAGCCGGCAATTCACAGTTTAATTAATTTAAACTTATTGTTGACATCATATTGATTGAATGGTATGATTATTAAGTTGTCTGCGAGAGCGGATAACC
>NZ_BCWD01000047.1 GCF_001592085.1 Levilactobacillus senmaizukei DSM 21775 = NBRC 103853 | reverse complement strand
TTATTTCGGCATAGCTCAGTTGGTAGAGCACCTGACTGTTAATCAGGTTGTCGACGGTTCGAGCCCGCCTGCCGGAGTCGGGTTAACGGAGTTAACCAAGTATGCCGGCTTAGCTCAGCTGGTAGAGCATCGGTATCGTAAACCGAGGGTCGGGGATTCGAATTCCTCAGCCGGCATCAGAGTAAACGCTTAGTCTTCGGACTGAGCGTTTTTTTGTATGCTGCATTTTACAATTGGTATAGATGACATATTTATATTGGTATATACATGCATTAGCTTCTATACGGGCAATTAACACCGGTTTAACTATAATGGGTTTATCCGAAAAATCTATTGTGGTATAGGGTCTTTAGTGATACGCTAGATTTATCGAGAATTCATTAAAGGGGAGCACCAATCATGAAGAATGTTTTGATTATATCTGGTAAAGAAGATGCTGGTCGTTTGTTTTTAGGCGAAGCCAAACGTTGTGCGGAAACCAAACAGGTACCACTTAAATTCGCAACGATCGACTTGAATGCTTTGACTACAGATGACCTAACAACTGCCGATCTATTATTATTGGACCCACAGGTAGCCGAATCGGATGTCCGATCCATGATAAAGGATGCGACACCAATTGCAGTTATTCCTAACGATGTGTACGGTTGGTTAAATGGCCAAGCCTTGGTTAAGTTTGCTTGCGAACAACTCGAACTGTTCCCAGTTTTAGATTAAGAACAATTTGCTAAATAATAAATGCACTAGCGGCGAATGCCGCTTTTTTTATAGTCATTTATTCATAATATGGCGAATATTAGTTCCACAATATGGATGAATAAAAAATAAAAGGATTGTATGAGATGCCTAATAATTTCATCATTGTTTTTCGCTGTTAGACCGGCGTTAAGTGGCAATTAGGTGCGGAAAGTTGTTGCGTAATGGGAGTTCTGGCAGTATAATTACTACTATATTTTATTAAAGGTCTATGAGACATAGACGTCTGGTCAATTTGTGTCAGGCGGATTAGAAGTTAGAATTATTCATTTTTGTATCACAATTGGAGGTATTATTGTTTTGAATAACAAACCAGAGTCAACTAGCGAAGACCGGTCATTCTTTGGCCAACCACGCGGGCTGCAAACTCTGTTCTTTACTGAAATGTGGGAACGGTTTAGCTACTACGGCATGCGTGCCATCCTTATCTACTACATGTACTACTCAGTAGCTAAAGGTGGTTTAGGTTTCGACCAACCAACAGCCGCATCAGTGATGTCCATTTACGGTTCAATGGTTTACCTATCCTCTGTCCTAGGTGGTTACTTAAGTGACCGTGTTTGGGGGAGTCGTAAGACCGTCTTCATTGGTGGTATCCTGATCATGTTCGGGCATATCGCTTTGTCAATTCCAGCGGGTCCTATGGCCCTGTTTATCTCAATTCTCTTAATCTGTTTAGGGACCGGGCTCTTGAAGCCTAACGTTTCCGAAATGGTTGGGGGCTTGTACTCTAAGGAAGATACCCGCCGGGACTCCGGTTTCACGATCTTTGTGTTCGGGATTAACCTAGGTTCCCTGGTCGCACCAATCTTGGTCGGCTGGTTAGGGTTAAATTACAACTTCCACTTAGGGTTCTCATTAGCCGCTATTGGGATGTTCTTAGGTTTAGTTCAATACTGGTTCGGGGGTAAGAAGTACCTGAGTAAGGAAAGTCTTTACCCAACCGACCCAATGGAACCTGGCGACTTGAAGAAGTTAGGTGTCCGTGGGAGCATTGGTTTAGTTGCCTTTGCCCTTATCCTGATCTTGATGTCTCTGTTGGGCAAGTTTAACTTAACCAACTTTATCCTCTTGCTCTCGATTACTGCGATTGCGACGCCAGTCGTTTACTTTACTATTTTCTTGACGAGTAAAAAGGTTACACCAGTTGAACGGAAGCACGTTTGGGCATACTTAGGTCTGTTCATCGCCGCCGCAATCTTCTGGGCAATTGAAGAATCTGGATCATCCGTTTTGGCCTTGTTTGCGGCTAATCAAACCAACAACAATCTCGGCGGGTTCAAGATCTTGCCTTCTTGGTACCAAATGCTTAATCCAGCCTTCATTTTGATTTACACGCCAATCTTCGCCATCTTATGGACGAAGTGGGGTAAGAAGCAACCTAGCTCACCGGCTAAGTTCGCTGTCGGGATGTTATTCGCCGGTTTATCTTACCTACTAATGGTGGCACCCGTTGCGATGTTTGGTTCTAGCGCCCGCGTTAGTCCATTCTGGTTAGTTGGTAGTTGGGCAATCGTTGAAATCGCGGAAATGCTGATTTCCCCAATCGGGTTGTCTGTGACTACGAAGTTAGCTCCTCGGGCCTTCCAATCACAAATGATGAGTATGTGGTTCTTAGCTGATGCCGCTGGGCAAGCCGTAAACGCCCAAGTCGTTAAGCTCTACACGCCTGAGAACGAAATTGGTTACTTCACCGGTGTGGCTGTCGTAGCCATCGTTGCCGGGTTAATCATGTTTGCACTGGTTAAGCCATTGAAGAAACTCATGGCTGGTATTAAATAATTAATCCATGTAAAATGAGTGTTATCCGTTTAAACGGGTAGCACTTTTTTAATTGGAGGCGAGTCAATCTTGCGGGTCGGGTTAATTAGCGATTTACATTTAGATATCAATCGTATTTCTATTGAAGCGGCGGTCAAAATTCAAGCCGATTTCCTGAAGCGACAGCAAATTGATTTGTATCTGATTGCCGGCGACATTTCAAATTACTTTGATCAATCGCTGGCCTTCGTGAGACGGCTCCAACAGGCGATTTCACCGCGTCAGGTTCGATTCATTGCCGGCAACCATGATATGTTGCATGATCGCTCATACGCCGAACTAGAGGCGCCTGAAGACATCACCTATTTGCATAACCAGTTTATCGATTTGCCGGGTACTGACTGGCGGGTGATTGGTAACAATGGTTGGTATGATTACCAGTTTGCTGATAACCTGGTTGGCCGCAACTTTCTTACTTGGAAACGGGCGTTTTGGGTCGATGCGGCCATCGAACAACCGATGAGTGATCCCGAACGAATGGACCGGGTACTTGAGCAAACTACGGACCAACTGGAAGCGGCAAAGACGGCTGAGAAGCGCATCTTGTATATGACGCATTTTGCCCCACGGCGTGATTTTATTCGCTACACAGATGATGACCGCTTCTGGAACATGGCCAATGCTTTAATGGGAAGTCCGAGACTCGGGCCCTTGTTGGAATCCTATGGGGTGGAATACGTCTTATTTGGCCATCTGCATGCACACAGAGCGCCATTGATCAGAGGAAACACCGAGTATGATAATCCGGCACTTGGTTACCGCAAACGGCAGGTCAACGAATGGTCCCAACCGGATTTTGCGACCGAATGGAAGCGGCGACTACGCGTGATTGAATTAAAATAAAAAAACCGGCAAAAAAGCTTGACGGTTTATGCAGAATTTTGTATGATAGTGAAGTTGATTCGTTTCGACGATTCATC
>NZ_BCWD01000046.1 GCF_001592085.1 Levilactobacillus senmaizukei DSM 21775 = NBRC 103853 | reverse complement strand
CCCAATGATTCAATAAAATCTGCTAAAATATACATGAAAGACCTGTATCCTTTCCTTTAATCTTCGTCGATTAAAAGGCTACAGTTCTTTTTCTATATATTCAACTCAAAATGAATATTCCTAGAATTTTATTGACCATCTAGGAAAACCTTACACTAACGTTTTGTGAACTAGGGCTGTCCAATATCCAAATGGGCGTTCGGCTTAATTTTACAATCTACCATAAGCCTACCGATTTTTTAATATTATTTTATTCATCAATTTCCGGCGCCGACCCAAGCTCTGCCTGAATTATAGAATTTTTAAGCAGTCACTATTTAATTAAAATGCGACATCCCAACAACGGGGTGGTGCATTTTTGTTTGCAATGCGGTGACAAATGGGCCGGAAACAAAATAAGTGAGTGATAACTCATTTTAATGTTGACAAACCGAGATGTACTGATTATACTAAAGCCATTAAGTGAGTGAGTATACACTCGCTTTGAGAAAGAGGGTTATTAAAATGGCAACGGATTATGTCATCGCCAAGCAGGTCAGCAAGCACTTTGGTCATCAGCAAGTGCTCAATCAGATTGATTTGACACTGCCGGCTGGAATGATTTATGGCTTGATTGGGCCATCAGGAGCTGGGAAGACCACCTTGATCAAGAGTATTTTAGGGATGGAAGCTGTGGATAGTGGCACTGTTAAAGTCATGGATACGGTGATGCCCAATAGGGCGGTACTGGCACAAGTAGGGTATATGGCCCAAAGTGACGCTTTGTATGAGACACTAGCGGCCCGTGAAAACCTGACCTTGTTTGGGCAATTGATGAGCGTTCCAAAAATAAAGTTAGCACAGATGATTGATTATGCAGCCGGATTAGTTGATTTAACGTCCCAATTAGACAAGCGGGTCAGTGGCTATTCGGGTGGGATGAAACGGCGCTTGTCGTTGGCAATTGCCCTGATTCAGGATCCCCAATTATTGATTTTAGATGAACCGACCGTTGGGATTGATCCAGAATTACGGCAACAAATTTGGACCGAACTAAATAAGCTCAAGGATACCGGTAAGTCGATGCTCGTGACAACGCATGTCATGGACGAAGCAGAACGGTGTGATTATCTCATGTTGATTCGGCACGGGATTGCGCTTGCTGAGGGGACACCCGCGGCACTGAAACAACAGTATGCAGTAGATACGATCGAACAGGTCTTTTTGAAAGCGGGGCGGATGCAAGATGCGAACGATGGCAATCGTTAGACGAGTTTTTAAGCAAATGTTACGTGATAAGCGTACCTTGGCGCTGATGTTTTTGGCACCATTGCTGATTATGACGCTGATGTATTTCTTATTTCAAAACAACACGACGCAAGTAGCAAGCTTGGGTGTTCATCATGTAGACCAATCCGTGGTTAACGTGATCGATACCAAAAACGTGACGATTCATCATTATGATAGTTCACAGGCACGGAAAATGATTAAGCAGCATGATCTAGATGGCTATTTGACTCAGAAAAATGGTCAATTGACGATTACTTATTCAAATAGCAATCCAACCAACACGTCTTTAATTAAGGCGAGTTTACAGTCAGGATTAGTCAAGTTGAAAATGAAGACGCTGGTGACCGTTACTAAGAAACAGCGCGCGGCCCTTGAATCGCAACAAGCCGCTTTGAAGAAGCTGACTGCAGCCCAGACACAAGCAACGGTGACCAAGCTGAAGACTGCCATTGCACAAGCCCAGGCCCGCGGTGACCAGGCAACTGCTGAGAAATTACAAAAGCAACTCAAGCAGGCCACAGCCACGACGTCTAGTTCGACTCAGTCAGCTAAAGCAACCAGTTATACGACTAAGTCTCATTATATTTATGGTAGTAGTGATTCAACGTTCTTTGAAAACTTTTTGCCAGCCTTTCTCGGTTTCTTTGTCTTCTTCTTTGTGTTCTTGATTTCTGGCGTTTCACTTTTGAATGAACGCACTACTGGAACCCTAAGCCGGCTACTTGCAACCCCAATTCGACGAAGTGAAATTATTATGGGCTATCTAATTGGTTATGGGGGCTTTGCCATCATTCAGACTGTCCTGACCGTTGTTTTTACAATTACGGTCTTCAAGATTCACTTAGTTGGTAGTATTTGGCTGGTCTTTCTGACTAACTTATTATTAGCGTTAGTGGCTTTGACCTTGGGTATCTTTATTTCCACCTTTGCTAACTCAGAATTTGAAATGATTCAGTTTATTCCACTGATTGTTGTACCACAAATCTTTTTTGCTGGGTTGGTTCCAGTCGATGGCATGGCCAGTTGGTTGCAAGCAATTGCCCACATCATGCCGTTATACTATGGTGCTAATGCGTTGACGACTGTTGTGACAAAGGGTGCTGGGCTTGGCGATATTGGTGTCAATTTGTTAATATTAGTAGGGTTTATGGTCGTACTAACAATGTTGAATATTGTTGGAATGAAACGTTATCGGAAGGTGTGAGGATATGGAACGACCACGGATACGGGATTATTTTCAACAGGATCTAAGTCAGAATGAAACGATTACACATAAGCAACGGGCCATCCTCCAGGCAAGTCTCGATTTGTTTGCTGAAAAGGGTTTTGACCAGACCAGTACTAGTGATATTGCACAACGGGCCGGCGTTGCGGAGGGGACGGTCTATCGGCGGTATAAGACTAAGGCTACCTTACGGGATGCCATCTTAGCACCAATTGCCGCGCACATTGTGCCAATTTTAGCGAGTGATTTTTCAGAGGATGCATTACGGCAGCGTTATCCCAGTCTACAGGCATTCGTCACAGCAATTTTTACGGACCGAGTTGCATTTGCTAAAGCTAACGTGAAAGAGTTAAAGGTCATTTTTGAAATGGTAGCTTTTGACGCCGAACGACGCGAACAGATTCTTAGCCAGATTGCGCCTAAGATGGTCAAGCAGATGGGAAGTGTCATAAATCAACTAAAAGCAGATCATTTGATTGTGGATTGGCCGAATGATTTGATACTGCAAAGTTTGTTATCGCAGCTATTCGGTTACCTAGCGCGGTTAATGCTGGAATTGCCGGGAACTGAGATTGAGCGCGAACAAGCGTATTTGATTACGGTGATGACCAAAATATTGACCCCGGGTGAACATGATCAAATTACTGGTCAGTGAGCTAAGTGTTACTTGATATAAATTAAAGCCACTTCTGTACTTAGCGGTCATTTGAACGCTAAGTACAGAAGTGGCTTTGGCCGTTGCTACGCGTGTTCGTTTGTTAATCTGCTAGTATCGTCATTTTATTCAACAAACTAGTTTGTAACTGGCTGAGTGTGGTCGTCATGTAGACCGGGTAAAGATCTGGGTTGACGAGCCGCTGAGTTGTTCGTGGGAGCTCGGCAAGTTTAGCCTGGGTCGTTGCCTGAATGGTTGTAACCGGAATTGACGTGGTGTTGGACAAATCTACCGGCGCGAGTAAAGGCCGGGCTTCAAAATGGGTGAGTCGCTGTTGGCGGTCGACACTGAGTGGGTCACTGTTGACGACGGTTAGGCTGGTCGCATCGACGATCGTCTCGGTAGCTAGTGCAATCAAATCAGCAAAGGCCCGCTGAGTTCCTGGTTCGTACAGACGATAGACTTGCTTATCACCAGGAATCGTTAGTTTTTCGCGACTGGCATTGACCTTGATCTTGGGGGTGCTCTGACCATTGCTCTCAGTTGCCGCAAGCTTGTAGACGCCACTTAGAACCGGTGCGGACGCGCTAGTGATGAGCTTTTCACCGATACCAAAATTATCGATCGGTGCGCCTTCGTGCAACAGCGAGGTAATGATGTGTTCATCCAATGCGTTAGAAATAGTGATTTTGGCGGCTCTGGTGCAAATAGTCTGAGAGTGTGCCTTTTACCTAGTTGTTGATAGGGTGTTGTAGGTTATGCTGGCACCATCGCTTTTAATTCGTCCACGGCTGAAAACCCGATGAGGCTTAGCTCTCGTCGGGTTTTCTTGCGTAATGCATGGATGACTTCAATGTCGCTGAGTGTTGCACTAGCGGTTCGGATGCTTTGGAAACTTGCTGACCGCACCCGGTGTCGTTTAATGAATCGATGATCTTGTTCGATTAAATTGTTTCGATACTTGGAACATTGGTGTGCTGATTTGCTCAAGTAGTCTTGTTTCATCAGGTGCTTCACTGCCTTAAGTGTTGCTCGATATTGATCGGTGACTAAGCGATCAGGACGACCATTGGTCGTCAAAAGCCGTTTCAAAAAGTGATAGGCTGCCGCATAATCACGATGCTTTCGCAGTTCGAAGTCGAGCGTCATACCGTTGCTATCAATTGCACGATACAGATAAGTCCAATGACCTTTGACGTTAATGTAAGTCTCGTCTATCCTCCAACTTTTGGTATGGGAGGTTTGATGTTGGCGCCATAAAGCCTTAAAGATGGGACCATAATGATGAACCCAACGCATGACCGTGGTGTGATGCACACTAACCCCGCGATCACGTAGCAATTCAACGATATCACGGTAGCTGAGACTGAACCTAAAATAGTAGCCAACGGCTACTATAATGATATCCTGTTGAAAGTGGCGTCCTTTAAAGTAATTCATGCGCACAATTCCTCGTTTCTTGTCACTCAGTATACTAGAATGAAGTTGCCAGGCAAACTTTGCACCAGAGCC
>NZ_BCWD01000045.1 GCF_001592085.1 Levilactobacillus senmaizukei DSM 21775 = NBRC 103853 | reverse complement strand
TTTTTTTGTGCTTAGGCTTCATTTGATGAGTGATCAATCTTGTCGGTGATATTTGGCGGATAGGTTCAGAGTTAAGCGGTAGACGGAGCCGCTGATTAGACTGAGAGAAAGTTGGCCGGCTAGGCTTCTGACGAGAGTTATTCAAGGGACCATTTTGGCTTATCCGGTGAACTGCTGGCAGGACAATTAGAAATCTCATCGACACTAGTTGAAAGGTTAAGAAAAGGTTGGGTTCACTGCCTGGCTGAGTGTCTGACTGGCAACCGGTCTGATAACTCAGTAAACTAATCAGCAGTCTGAGAATACTAAGGAGCGAAAGTATGCGGAAGCTTGGTTGGTCGTTACTGTTAGGTGGTCTACTGTTGGGTGGGTTATTTGGTCATGGCACACGGGTCATCGAGTCGTCGCAACAGCGGCTGGAACAACTACAGCAGGCTTTGCCGATTGTTGGCCGACAGGAACGACAGCGGGCGACCCCCATTGAGTCGATTGTCACGCCGAATACCTTACGTTCGACCTACCACTACCATTTTGCCAAGGGGGTCCCAGGACACGTGCAAGCTCTTTTTATGAGGGCCATCGCCGAATATAATGAGACGGGGGTGGTCAACCTGGTAGCTGGGCAACCGCTTTGGGGTCAGAATGGGATCACCTTATTTGCCTACCATAAGGCCACTAGCGACGCCGGTAGTCAATATCTGGAACTTGGTAAGGGGGGACCAGAAATTCACGAGGTGAGCGGTTTAGACGTGTTCACCGTTAATCGAGCCCGGTCTGGACTGAATGTTGATCACCCGACTAGGCTGCGAGCGTCGATCGCCGTTCACGAGGTGGGCCATGCCCTGGGTCTAGACCACAGTGAACAACGCTCCTCCGTGATGTTTCCGGTGGATCAGGGAACGGTGACGTTATCGACGGCGGATCTTCAAGCGTTACGCCATATTTATCCCGCGCCACACGCAAAAAAGACGCCCACCAACCGGTGAGCGTCTTTTCGTGACGTTATTAATTATTTAGTGAAGTCGACAACCATCCGGCCAACAATTGAGTTAGCCTTCATTTCGTCGATGATATCGTTAACTTCGTCCAGACGACGAGTCTTAACGATAGGGTGAACCTTGCCTTCGGCACCGAATTGGAAGGTTTCGGCCAAGTCTTGACGGGTCCCAACTAAGGAGCCGCGAACTGAAATACCATCCAGAACGGTCTTAGCAATGTTCAATTCCATATTTCCTTGAGGAAGGGCAACGGCAACTAACTTGCCATCTGGCTTCAAGGCGTTAACGGATTGGGTGAAGGCATCCTTCGTAACGGCAGTCACTTGAGCATTGTCAACCCCGCCAACCTTAGCTTGGATTTGTTCGGCAACGTCACCATCATGACGGTTGATTAAGATTTCAGCACCGTCTTTCTTGGCGGCAGCTAATTTGTCAGGGTTACCATCAACGGCGATGACGTGCGCACCAAAGACGTTGTGAGCGTATTGAATGGCCAGGTTACCTAAACCACCGGCACCAACGACTTCAACCCATTGGCCTGGCTTAGTTTCACCAGTCTTCAAAGCCTTGTACATGGTAACACCGGCACAAGTGAGGGAAGTGGCTTCGACTGGGTCCAAACCATCGGGAACCTTGACGGCGTAATTTGCATCAACGATGCATTCTTCAGCCATGGCACCATCAACGGTGAAACCAGAGTTTTGAACGTTCCGGCACAGCGTTTCGCGACCGGTTAAGCAGTATTCACAATGGCCACAACCCTTGAAGAACCAGGCAACAGAAACACGGTCGCCAATCTTCAAGTTTTTAACGTCATCGGCAACTTGGATAACCTTACCAACACCTTCGTGACCGATGATCCGGCCAGGTTGCTTGCCAAAGTCGCCGGCAGCAACGTGCAGGTCAGTGTGACAGAGACCACAGTATTCCATCTTAACTAAAGCTTCACCATGGGTGATTGGACGCAAAGTAACATCTTTAATATCAACGTAACCGTCGACTGAATCGCGAATAACAGCAGCTTTCATTCAAAAAATCCCCTTTTCTAGTTGTCTACGTGCATTAGTATACTGCAAACGGTGCCATTTTCAAGTGAATTATTGCACAAAAAAATAAAATATTAACGCATTGTCTTTAAGAATGGCTTAATGGTAGGGATAGATTAGGAAACCCCAGTAACTAAATTATGTGAAGCAACTTACTATTTGGGGTTTTCAAAGGCCTAATAGTAAATGTATACAACCGGTTGCCGTTACATTTCGGCTGAATAAAACTTAAGCTTCTGCATAAACTGTGACTTAAATGTGAAACGTGGGTAGTTTTGACATACAATTATGAGAAAATATGATAAAATTAAATGTTGAATTGAATATCGGTCACCCGGCCGTTAATGGAAGTTTTACAGGCCGGATGCAGCTAATTAGCCTAGAGGAGTTAAATCATAATGAGTCGAATTTTAATTATTGAAGATGAAAAAAATCTGGCACGCTTCGTTGAGTTGGAACTTAAACACGAAGGGTACGAGACGAATGTCCAATTCAATGGTCGGACGGGACTAGATGCCGCATTGTCTCAAGACTTTGACGTCATTTTGTTAGACTTGATGTTACCCGAACTCAATGGGATTGAAGTCGCTCGTCGTGTACGTGAAATGAAGAGCACCCCAATTATCATGATGACGGCCAGAGATTCCGTGATCGACCGGGTATCAGGGTTGGACCACGGTGCCGATGACTACATTGTGAAGCCATTTGCCATTGAAGAATTGTTAGCTCGTGTCCGGGCACTGTTGCGGCGGATTCACCTAGAAGGCGAACAGAAGAGTACCAAACAGACGACCGTTAAGTTTAAGGACTTGACGATTGAAAAGGAAAACCGAATTGTTCGTCGGGGGGATGAAGTCATCAACCTGACAAAACGTGAATATGAATTACTTTTGGCGTTAATGGAAAACATTAACGTGGTTTTAGCACGAGATGTGCTGTTAACCAAGGTCTGGGGTTACGAGTCAGAAGTGGAGACCAACGTGGTCGATGTCTACGTCCGTTACCTTCGGAACAAAATTGATGTCCCTGGTCAAAAGAGTTACATTCAGACCGTCCGTGGGACCGGGTACGTGATGCGCTCGTGAGGAATGATTCTGAAATAATCGTCGCCGATAACGAAACGCCATCTAAGAAGAATGGCTTTCGTTTTTCATTAAAGTGGGAATGGGCCCTGTCGACCGTGGTCGGAGTCTTGGTCATCTTCGGTGTGATTGTTTACTTAATTTTCAGTAGTTTTATGACCGTATTGATGCGCCAGGAGAAGGCTCACGTCGGGGATACCTTGAATGTCATCCAGGAACGGTTGAGTAATCAACAGGCGGTCCTGACCAGTCAGCAGGTCAATCAGATCCTACGGCCACGGTCGGTATTGGCGGATAGTCAGCAGCCGGGACGGTCGTATAACAATGCCATCCTGACGAGCCTGGCGCGTGATAGCCAGACCGTTATTGTGTATGACGCTCAGAATCGGGCAATCTTTTCAACTGGGAAGAGTCCGGTTAAGTTCAAAGCGGTCGCTCAACAGAGAATTGCTGAGCAGACCTTGAACGGGAGCAAAGGGCTGGTTGGCCGGGCACCGATTCGGGCCAAGCAGGGTAATCGTGTGCTGGGCTACGTGTTGGTAACCGATAATCTTCAGGATTATCATGCCACTCAGGTGAAGTTGCTGCAGGTGGAAATTGTGCTAGGTTTGATGGCCGGTTTAGCAGCGGCCGTTCTGAGCTACAGCTTGGCTGCATTTCTATTGCGGCCGGTTGAGGCCATTCGGGACACCATTCATGCGGTTCGAGACGATCCACAGACGGATGTCCGGGTGCCAGAGATGCATCATCAAGATGAGTTGAGTGACCTGGGAACGTTGTTTAACGGGATGCTTGACACTACGCAACGGTACATGGACCAGCAACAGCAATTTGTGGAGGATGTTTCCCATGAGCTGCGGACGCCGGTGGCCATCATTCAAGGCCATATGGAAATGTTGGATCGTTGGGGAAAGGATGATCCAGAAGTCCTCAATGAATCGATCAAGGCTTCTTTACAGGAAACCAAGCGAATGCAAAGTTTGGTTCAAGAAATGTTGGACCTTCAGCGAGCTGAACAGATCGATGTTAACTTTCCAAATGAAGTTTCGGATGTGACCGAGGTTGTGACACAGGTCTTCGATAACTTCAAGATGATTCATCCGGATTATGTGTTTATCCTGGATGACGATGTTGAACGTCCAATTCAGTCCCAGATATATCGGAATCACCTGGAACAAATCCTGATTATCCTGTTGGACAATGCGGTGAAGTATTCTCAGACACGTAAGGAAGTCCACTTATCCTATGAGAGTGATTCCAGGAGCGTCGAAGTAGCGGTCCAAGACTTCGGTGAAGGCATTTCCCAGGAGAATCGGAACCGAGTGTTCAACCGGTTCTACCGGGTCGATAAGGCTCGCTCCCGGACAAAAGGGGGCAACGGTTTGGGTTTGGCGATTGCTAAACGTTTGATAGAAGCCTATCATGGTCGGATTACGATTGAGAGTGCCTTAGGGCATGGATCGGTCTTCCGAATTACCTTACCCATTCTTTCGGATGCGGACGCAGCGATTTTGAATGAAAAAAAGGCTCAGGCCCAAGCAATCAATGATATTCCCGGGATCAAGTCTGAGTTGTTGGACTCACCAACCAATGAGACGGAACCTGAGGAACAAAAAACAGATAAACAAGACTAAATT
>NZ_BCWD01000044.1 GCF_001592085.1 Levilactobacillus senmaizukei DSM 21775 = NBRC 103853 | reverse complement strand
TCTGTGAGGTAGTCCTTCGATGAGAGCGGCTAGCTTTTTTATTTACTATTGATAAAGACAAAAGAATCTGTCAGACGTCAGTCTCCTTTTTAAAGGAACTGGCGTCTTTTTTGCGTTTGCTGGGAAAAGAACGGGGCGAAACTAAAGATAAAATAAAAAGAATCTATACATTTCCCCTGATCATGTCTATACTGTATTTACAACGCAGGTTCGTGCGTGAAAATCTTATTGAAGTAGGAGACGATCTGTATGGAATATAAAACTAAGGACCGACTTGGGGAAGCCTTACAAGACATTGCAGAAAATGACCAATTTGACGACATCACGGTGAAGCAAATTGTTCAGGAAAGCCATGTTAATCGTCAGACCTTCTACTATCACTTTCAGGACAAGTATGACTGCCTGCACTACCAGTTCAGCCACGATGCTGAAAAGCTAACGGCGAATACGGACTCACAAAATTGGCTGGTCACGTACCTTAGTTTGTTTCGGTACATCGACACCTACCAAAACTTTTGCCGACACGTGGTTGATTCACATGCGTATTTGGAGTTCGATGATTTTATTTTAAAAACAATAGACTTAATAGTAGAAAAAATTAAAAAATCATTAGAAGATGACTACCCACGATTGACGATCCACAACCAAGCGGGACTGCGAGTGTTTGAATACGGACATCAGGGAGTCGTTAGCAACTGGTTCCGTGGCGGACTACGCGAGAATCCGGCCCTATTGGTCGAAGGGATGAGCAAGTTTAGTCAACAACAATTGACGACATTATTCGATCATCCAGAGATTGATTTCAAAACCTCTTTTAAACAACAGCTAGAATTTGTATGATTTTTATACAGAAGTACCCGAATGTCTATTCTCTATTATTTCGCGAAGGACTACCCTTGGTGTTGTTAACAGGGAGCTGATCTGACGATTGGCTCATCAATTACTTGGCCAAGTAATTATTTCTCAATTTGAAACCGCTGCCACTGCTTACATATAGAGCACCAACAGAGTTTCAATTGATTCGAAGGGATTGTAGAAAAAGTGGATGAAAAAAAGTCTACGGAGCAAGTTGACCTTACCAAAGCCAATCAAATAACTGGGTTCCAGTTATTCTCCATGACCACTTCAATGGTTATGACGGTTTATGGTTTCGCCGCATTTGCTAAGCAAGGGCCTACTGCCTTCTTCTACCTGTTCCTGGCCGGGATCTTATGGTTCCTCCCAGTTACTCGTACTGCTGGTGAAATGGCTTCAATCGATGGCTGGAGTAAAGGTGGTATCTTTACCTGGAGTCGTGACATGCTTGGTGAACGTGCTGGTTGGTCAGCTCTGTTCTATCAATGGATTCACATCACTGTCGGCATGAACACCATGATGTACTTTATTCTTGGGTGTTTCTCAGTAAGTTTCGGTTTACCTGTTATTGCTAACAACCCAACGGTCAAATTCATCTTAATGATGGTTATGATCTGGGGTCTTATCTGGTTACAACAACGTGGGACTGCCGTTACTGGTAAGATCGCACAATGGTGCTTTACTTTAGGTGTCATTATTCCTGTGTTCTTCTTACTGTTCCTATTTATTGCATACTTGGTTCAAGGTAATCCTGCCCTTATTCATGTAAACACACATACTATCTTCCCATCCAGTTGGAACGGGAGTGTCTTAGTTGGATTCGTTCCATTCATCCTTGCGTTTGCCGGAGCCGAAGGTTCTGCATCTCACGTTAAGGACTTGGAAAACCCTAAGGTTTACCCTAAGGTTATGACGGCCTTAGCAATCTGTGCTATTTGCTCCGATATCATCGGTTCAATGGCCATTGCTATGACTATTCCAAACGACCAAATCCAATTGAGTAATGGTATCGTGTTCGCTTATGGTGCTTTGGTTCAACGGTTTGGTATTAGTGTTGTCTTAGTAGAAAAAGTTGTTGGTTTCTTGTTAGCCGTTGGTGTGCTTGGGGAAATCAGTAGTTGGGTTGTTGGACCTAACGCTGGTATGTTCGAAGCTGCCAAGGAAGGTTACTTACCACCTCGTTTCTCTAAGTCAAACAAGTATGGTATTGAAACCAATGTTATGATTTTACAAGGTGTGGTTGTGTCTATCGTCGGTGCACTCTTAACCTTTGGTGCTGGTGGGAACAAGTCATCCGTTTCCTTCCAAACTGCCATGAGTTTAACTGTTGCTCTGTACACTATGATGTACATGATGATGTTCGTAACTTACCTGGTACTTCAATTCAAGCACAAAGACCTTCACCGGACTTTCCAAGCTTCACGTGTAATGGGTCTTCGTGTAACGTATGGTGTACTTGGCTTCATCTTGTCAGCATTTGGTTTCGTTGTTACGTTCTTCCCACCTGCAGACTACAGCGCACACGACAAGAAGACATACTTGACGTTGCTGTTGATTGCATTCGTTATCATGGGAATTCTTCCATTCATCCTATACATGTACCACGACAAGTGGGCACGTCAATTAGGTTTGGATCCGAACAAGCCATATGCTGAACAAGCAGCGGCTAAGGAAGATGCAAAGTAAGTAGCTAGAAACGAATTATTTTCAAAAATAAGGAGGCTAGGTCATACATTAGTATGACAACTACATTATGAGTAAAAACGATCAGGAAACGCAGCAGATGTTAGACGCAGCACAATTGGAAAAGACTTTCTTGGGTAGCACCGCAGCCGGTGAATCACTTCCTAAGAACACTATGCCTGCAGGCCCAATGGCCCCAGACGTAGCCGTAGAAATGGTTGACCACTTCCGTTTAAACGAAGCAAAAGCTAACCAAAACTTGGCTACTTTCTGTACCACTGAAATGGAACCACAAGCTGACCAATTGATGATGCGTACCCTTAACACTAACGCCATCGACAAGTCCGAATACCCTAAGACTTCCGCAATGGAAAACTATTGTGTAAGTATGATTGCTCACCTTTGGGGCATTCCTGACGAAGAAAAGTTCGGTGATGACTTCATCGGTACTTCAACCGTTGGTTCTTCCGAAGGTTGCATGTTAGGTGGACTTGCATTGTTGCACACCTGGAAGCACCGTGCTAAGGCTGCTGGCCTTGACATCGATGACCTTCACGCTCACAAGCCTAACTTAGTTATCATGTCTGGTAACCAAGTTGTTTGGGAAAAGTTCTGCACTTACTGGAACGTTGACTTCCGTCAAGTTCCAATCAATGGCGACCAAGTATCTCTTGACCTTGACCATGTTATGGACTACGTCGATGAGAACACTATTGGTATCATTGGTATTGAAGGGATCACTTACACTGGTTCCGTTGATGACATCCAAGGTCTTGACAAGTTAGTTACTGAATACAACAAGACTGCTGCTTTGCCAGTACGGATTCACGTGGACGCTGCCTTTGGTGGTTTGTTCGCCCCATTCGTTGACGGCTTCAAGCCTTGGGACTTCCGTCTTGACAACGTTGTTTCAATCAACGTTTCAGGTCACAAGTACGGCATGGTTTACCCTGGTTTAGGCTGGATCGTATGGCGTAAGAACTCTTACGACATCCTTCCTAAGGAAATGCGTTTCTCAGTTCCTTACCTTGGTTCAAGTGTCGACTCAATCGCTATCAACTTCTCTCACTCTGGTGCGCACATCAACGCCCAATACTACAACTTCTTACGCTTTGGTTTAGCTGGTTACAAGGCTATCATGAACAACGTACGGAAGGTTTCATTGAAGTTGACTGACGAATTACGTAAGTTTGGTATCTTTGACATCCTTGTTGATGGTAAAGAATTACCAATCAACTGCTGGAAGTTGTCTGACAACGCCAACGTAAGTTGGAGTTTGTACGACATGGAAGATGCTCTGGCTAAGTACGGCTGGCAAGTACCTGCTTACCCACTTCCAAAGAACCGTGAAGAAACTATCACCAGCCGGATTGTTGTTCGTCCTGGTATGACTATGGCCATTGCCGACGACTTCATCGATGACTTGAAGTTAGCTATTGCTGACTTGAACCACAGCTTCGGTGACGTTAAGGATGTTAACGACAAGAACAAGACGACTGTTCGTTAGAATTACCGACAGCATAAGGTCGGACCTCAGCACTTGGGTAGGTGAGTGTAGTAGATAATAGAGGAGGAAATAGCATGAGTGATAATTCGGAATTGGATAAGAAAAACGTACGGGTGAGGTATGCACCGAGTCCAACAGGATTCCTGCATATTGGTAACGCACAGTCTGCATTATTCAATTACCTATTTGCCCGCCATTACCACGGCACGATGGTTCTTCGTATCGAAGACACCGATCTGAAGCGAAACGTTCCTCATGGTGAGGATAGTCAAATTGATAACTTGCATTGGTTAGGTATCGATTGGGATGAAGGCCCAGATAAGCCAAATCCAAAGTACGCTCCTTATCACCAAAGTGAACGTCAAGCCCTCTATCATCGCTACGTTGTTAAACTGCTCGACGAAGGTCTAGCTTACAAAGATTACGCAACCGAAGATGAATTAACCGAAATGCGCGATCAACAACGGGCAGCCGGTGAGGCTCCTCACTACGACGGCCGTTGGTATGGTCGGAGTGTTGAAGACCAAAAGGCAGCTGAAGCAAAGGGCTTGAAACCAAGTATCCGTCTTCACATGCCACCTGACCATGTTTACGCATGGGACGACATCATTAAAGGCCACGTTGCGTTCAACTCCGACAACATGGGTGGCGATTTCATTATTGAAAAGAGTAATGGAATGCCTACTTATAACTTTGCCGTTGTTATCGATGACTACCTGATGGACATCACTGATGTTCTTCGGGGTGATGACCACATTGCCAACACACCAAAACAAGTTGCGGTGTACGAAGCATTAGGAATTAAAATGCCTAACTTTGGTCATATCACATTGATTTACAACCCAAAGACTCGGAAGAAGTTGTCTAAGCGGGATAAGAAGACTTTGCAATTTATTAGCCAATACAAGAACCAAGGTTACCTCAGTGAAGCAATCTTTAACTTTATTGCCTTCCTGGGTTGGTCCCCAGTTGGTGAAGACGAAATCTTCACTCGTCAAGAACTTATTGAACGTTACGATCCTTCACGGATGTCCAAGTCTCCAGCATACTTCGATCAACAAAAGCTTGATTGGATTAACGCGGAATACATCAAGAAGCTTAGCCTTGATGACATGACCGACCGGATTTTGGAATTAGTTGATGAAGGACAAACGGATGTTGCCAAGCAAGTTCAAGCTTTGAACTTGCCTGACCTTCGCGAATTCGTTTACCAAGTATCCAAGATCTATCAAACCGAAGTACACATGTTAACTGAAGTTATGGACAAGGTCGTATTTTATGCAAATATCTTACAATCCGACATCGATTACTCTCAATTGAGTGAATTCGACCATGATGATGTTCTCAATGTACTGAAGAGTTTTGAAAAGCACGTTAAGGACTTAGGTGCTGACGTTGCTGATCCAGACTTCAAGGGTATGATTAAGGCCGTTGGTGCCGACACCGGGGTTAAAGGACGTGCACTGTACTTTCCACTGAACGTTGCCTTCACTGGTAACTCTTCAGCACCTGAAATCAATGAGATTTTACGGTTATACTCAATCAGCACGATCGTTGACTTGTTAGACAAGGCAATTGCGAACGTTTAAGACTTTCCGATTGTGTTAATCACGAAAAGAGGAACTCCATCAGGAGCTCCTCTTTTTTTGTGTCCTGGTAAAAGAGACATTAAGTAAACTTAGATAATTAAACTCCCTGACCATTTGACCGGTAACACGCCGTATCAGTTGCGATGAACGCTCAGACTGATTATGGTGTGCTTAATAACCAGAGAGGGGGAGTTGGTTATGTATAGTAGTGTGTTATTGGTTTTCGGATTGGGGTACTACTTCTTTGTCTATAAAGGTGTAGAACGAGCCGATGGTGCAGATGACCGGGACTCTCGGGCCATTCGCTATCCAGAGACGAAGAGTGCAGCCACCAAGTGTTATGTGCATGCTAAGCTATTTGGACGGCCAGATTTGGGGGACCTGTACGTCTATACGCGGGCATACCCGAAGAACTCGTTACCAGATAGTGAAATTCGGGCGGACATTCTCGATGAGTTCAAAGGTCGAGTAGAAGAGATGCGGGTAGAGGGCCGCCTGCCTGTGGAGCCGGTTCGTTATATCGATAAAGTTGATTTGTCCTTGGACATGACGACGGTGAAGACGATGGATCCAGATGAAGCGATTAAATTATATCGCCGGCAAATGCGTTATCTTTCAATGTACGTACATCAAGCGAACCCGTTTGAAAGTTTGCGGCAATTGCTAGGACGGTCGTCGCATTACCGTCGACCAGATGGGAAAGACTATCTGCCTACAGAAGGATACGCGGGTAACTTTGCTAGTTTCATCCAAGACTACTATTACTCTTTGTATTTTCCGACGCGGAACGAATGGAATATCTATCTTGCACGGCAACAACGCGGGTTGGTCGAGATTGAAAATGATGTCTTTGGCTTCCTGAATGAGGACTGGGTCGACCGGATTGTTAATAGCGATGGTAAAGTGGTGACCACGTTCTTCTCGAAGACGGGGCTAGAATTATTGTCCAACGCTGTGCGACCAGACCGTTTGCTAGTTCCCACGCTTTTGCCATACGCGGAAGCCTTTACGGATAAGGATTGGCGTAATTATTTCCCATATACTTGGGCCGAAGTAAATCGCAAGCGTTCAAGTCGGGAGATTAACCGTTGGATTAATGGATTGAAGAAGGATTAATCATGGAGGACCTGGCCTAGGTGGTGAGGTCTTTTTTGTTGGGGAGGGCTGGACATTGAAGCAACTGATTTTGGGACCTAGTTCGTTAGCTAGATAGTTAGTTGGTTTCTGCAAGTATGCAGCTGGAAAAGATTAACTGAAAAAGCTTTCAAAAAATGATTGACGTAGGAGTCGATAGTTGGTATAGTTATATACGTTGTCATTGAGGCAATCACAGCGAACTTTCAAGGTTGATTGAAATTAGTTGTTGACAATTATATTGTTCCAATGGTATGATTATTAAGTTGTCTGCGAGAGCGGATAACT
>NZ_BCWD01000043.1 GCF_001592085.1 Levilactobacillus senmaizukei DSM 21775 = NBRC 103853 | reverse complement strand
TTTGTGGTGGGCGAAACGTTGATATTATCCACTTCGATTTTTTCGAAAGTTAAATTCACAAGCATAAAAAACAAGAAGCCCGCTAGACGAACGTTTAGCGGGCTTCTTTGGATAAGGCTGATTATGTTAACTACAGATTGGTCTATTTTTTTCACATTTATATTGAGTTCATTTTGAGCTTTTTATAGTATAATTCTACTCGTATAAAATGTGATTGTTAACTTATATACTGCCAAATATCGTTTAATAATAGATAATGGAATCTTTTGATTTGTTTTTTTAAGAGGTCATCAGATTCAAAAATTGGTCGCATATCCATATAATATACGCCATCTAGTGGGTTTATCTTTAGAGTGTACGCTTTAAAGTGTCCGGTTAAGAAAGTTTGACTGACTTTGTAGACGCCTTCTTTTTTTGCTTTTGCTCGTTGAACATCATGAAGAAAAATAGCAATTTGGGCAGTTTGTGTCCCTGATAAGCGATCATACAAATATTTATCCATGAATACTTTACTAATACGGTCTTTACTAGTAGTTTTTACAGAACCAATCATTGAGGGTGTCTTATAGTTTTTATGATGGACAATCATATCATGTTGCCAATTCATCTTTGATATTTGATTACCGTTATCATCTTTTATTGTCATGGGGAATGTACCATGGGTAGCATCTATTCCCATAGAACGCATGACATATAACATCATTAACTCGAATAAATCACCATTAATTTTTCTAGCATTGTTGCTTTTTCCTTGGGGTAATGTATCTAATGTAAAGCCAATAGCTTGTTGTGCAGTATATAAGAGTTCATCAATAATTTTAGGCTTAGTAATGAATTCTTTTGCCTTTTCTTTATGTTCATTTAGAAGAGATATATAATTATCGAATATGACACGTTTTTTTTGAAACTCATTGAAATTTAGAATTAGTTCGCTATTAAAAGGTCGTGTAATAGTGAAATTTGCATTCTTATTAAATTGAAAAAAGTTGTAGTTATGTTCATTTTGAGCTACTATAACGGCTTGTTTATTATCAGATAAATATTCCATAAAGGTGGAAGAAAAATCCAATATTTGTGCTAAATTATTGAAATCGTGTTTTAGCACGGTATCTTGAAGTTCTTTTAGTTTTTTTGTCATCTTATTCCTTTCCGTCTCAGTTCGTTCTTTCTATCTAGCCAGAACCATTCTTCGTCGGTCATATGCTTGGCCTCGGTAACTCTGTTGATAGCTAATTTGTTATATTCTCTAGATATGTCGTTTCCGAGCCAGTTTCTGCCTAGTTCTTCCGCTACAGTAATTGTGGTTCCTGAGCCGCTAAATGGATCAACGATAAGATCTTTGCGATTGGAAGAGGCTAAAACAAATTTTCTAATAAGTTCTTCTGGTTTTTGAGTTGGATGGTTTGTTTTTTCAGGGCTACCGTTATTCAAAGTTGGGATTTCGATAACGTCTTTGGGTTTTGCACCCATGGGGTTAGGCTGCCAACGTTCTTGCTTTTTATTATTTGAAAATGCCGAATTACTAGATTGAGAATGAGAAGGATATTTTAAAGTATGAGATCCATAGGGAATACGGATAAAATCTTGATTCATGATAAACTTTTTTGATTTTCTGAATTGAATAAAAGTTTCATGGCTGCGTCCCCAATCATTACCTAAGTTTCCTTTATTTAAATAATGCCATATCAACCACTTTGCTCCTACAAACAACTTCTCTTGTGCAACACGAAATTTAACGTCGGCTATAATTTCTGAGAATCCGGCAATGTATAATGACCCTGTATCCTTTAAAACGCGAGAAGCTTCTGTAATCCATGTAAGGGACCAACTAATATATTCTTCTTGAGAAGCAAACGTATCCCATTCTGCTTTTTTTATGGAGTATGGGGGGTCAGCAATTATCAAATCAACGCTTTTAGATGGAATGCTTTTTAAAAAAAGTGCAGCATCACCTTCGAAAAGTTGTCCTGATTTTGATTTAAATTGTAATATTGGGTCATCTTTATTGATTAATGGCAGATTTTTGGAATAATCATTAGTGTCATCATTAAAATTTAAATCTAACGGTACATCTTTTGGAAACATAATTTTTCTCCTGATTTTTTAGAATTATAGTGAGTACAAGTATGAATTAACTTTGTTTGCCCTGTCAATTCTTATTAATCTTGTTTATTTGGTAGTGTTCGAAGACGGAAGAGTCGTCATCGTAGGCAACATGTGTGG
The DNA here is from genome assembly GCF_001592085.1 of Levilactobacillus senmaizukei DSM 21775 = NBRC 103853. Classification (GTDB taxonomy): domain Bacteria; phylum Bacillota; class Bacilli; order Lactobacillales; family Lactobacillaceae; genus Levilactobacillus; species Levilactobacillus senmaizukei. Next base: position 435 of record NZ_BCWD01000043.1, on the reverse strand, counting down.
TAAAGTATTTGAGATTTTGATATTCAAGCATGAGTTGTTTGTTGGTTGCAATTTTATGGTTAAGCCAATCGCGGGTTTCTTCAGCAGTGATTTGGGCAGCATTTTCACCTTGAAGTTTTTCCAGTTCCGCCCCTTTTTGAATTAAGCGTTTGGTGCGTTGTTTACGTTTCTGCTGATTCAGTCGGTTCAATTCAGCTCTTTTGCGAGCCTTTAGTTGTTTCTCCTTTTCCTCAATCTTAGCAATTCGATTTTTGATGAGTTGCGTTTGTTTATCGGCAGTTTCATCTGAACTCATTTATAACACTTCCCTAGCAAAAAGGTGATAATCCTATTTAATACTTTGAGATGCTATAATGCAAGTACCGTAAGTCTAGCCCCCTGCTAAGGGCGCACTTATATGTACGCTACGCATACATATTTTTCGCTGCGCTCACG
>NZ_BCWD01000042.1 GCF_001592085.1 Levilactobacillus senmaizukei DSM 21775 = NBRC 103853 | reverse complement strand
TATTTTTCGCTGCGCTCACGTGCTCGCTCCGCTGGGGCTACCGCCGGTTGCCTGGTCGGCAAGACAGAATCAAAAGCATTCGCCATTTTCTATGGCATTTTTAGCGGATAACTCCGACTAAAATATCATAGAACGGCTCATTGAAATGCGTTACTCAAAGGTCGCCTTTAGGCTCCCAAGGAGTAATGCATTTCAAAAATCGCAAATCAAATACTTCATCAAGTTCGGAGGTCAAAAATGTGGCAATTTTTCACCTATCAGTCAAAATAATTAGTCGCAGTAAAGGTCAGTCGGCAATTGCTTCAGCCGCTTATCGGTCGGGTCAACGATTAGTTGATCAAGAAACGGGCCAAATTAAAGACTTTACGCATAAACGCGGGGTGCAATATAGTGAAATCCAGTTACCGGAGCAAGCCCCTCGTGCGTATAACGACCGTGAGATCTTATGGAATGCGGTACAAGTCAAAGAAGCTAAAAGCAATGCACAATTGGCCCGTGAAGTTGAAGTAGCGTTGCCAGTTGAGTTAACCCGTGACCAGCAGATTCAGCTCGTCCATGATTATGTGCAGAAAAATTTTGTCGATCAAGGCATGTGTGCGGATTGGTCGCTGCATGATAAAGCAGATGGAAATCCGCATGTCCATATCATGTTGACGATGCGGAGCATCAAAACTACGGGAGAATGGGCGTCTAAACAGAAGAGTGGGTACATATTGGACGAAAACGGGCATAAAGTTCCCCAAATTGATCCTAAAACTCACGAACAAAAGATCGGGGCCCGAGGCCGTAAAATGTGGAAACGGACAACCCAGACGTATAACGATTGGAATAATCGCGATAAAGTCGAAAATTGGCGTGAGTCATGGGCAGAAGCCTGTAATAAATACTTTACGCCAGATTTACAACTCGATCATCGGAGTTATCAACGACAAGCAAAGGAACAGATCCCAACTATTCATGAAGGAACGGTCGCTCGTCAAATGGGCGACCGTTCAGATCGCGTGCAAATTAACCAAGCAATTAAGGCGCAGAACAGCTTATTACAGCAACTTGAGCAGGAGTGGGAACAACTTAAACAGCAATTAGAACGGTTAAAAGCAGCGTTGGTTGACTTACAAGAACGATTACTGCGTGCAGAACCAAAGCAGCCCCTGGTACAGGATAAAAATACTGAAACCCAGAAATTAGAAATAAAGGAGTCAGAAACGACGTATGACCCTCACAAATTGTATGAATTAATGCAAGAAAAGCTACGAGAAGCCAAACAAGCTAAACAAACGCGTGAAGAACAAGAGCAACATGAATCCACTAAGATGAACCGTTACAATCCGGGTATTAATCGAGAAAGAGGGCCACGACGATAATGGACGAGAGTAAATTAATGATCATTCAGTTACTACAAGCATTAGATAATGGTGAAGTGAATTTTAAGCAGGTGCCAGCGTTAACGCAATTAGTTCAACAAGAAACCAAGCGGGAAGTTAGGAACCAAACTGACGAGTTAGTAGAGCAGATTGGGGAACAGTGCCAAGCTAGTTTAAACACGTTTGAACAAGAACAAAATCAGAAAATTGCGGCCCAACGGAAAATTTTGCGGGATCTAAATCAAGAAATTGAAGCGACTAAGCAACGTATGGAAAAGAATGCCTTACAGCACACCATAAGCGTAATTGTCATGGTGATTGGGATTGTCACATTATTGGCAACATTAGGACTATTAATGTGGGTTATTGTTCCAATGGTTTTCCATGGATCGGGATTGAAAGCGATATGGGATACGTGGCACCCGGAGTTAACTGGTTGGGGAGCAATCAGGTGTATGGGGGCGATACTCACTAGTTTTTTATTGATCTGTATCGAAATTTTTATGATTTATGTACCGATAATGATTGCGGGTAAAATCGTTGAATTCTTCGATTAGTCTTACTTAAAGAATAATCGAAGGCTGGATGTGCTATTCTTGAACAAATGATTAATCCGTAACGGGGTGAAACGGTATGAGTAACAAAAAAAACGGTTATTCAATTAAGAAAATAGCTGATTTAATAGGCGTTAGCAAGATGAAAGTGTATCGAGCTATTACAAGAAACCATTACAAAGAGCAGTACAAAGTGGGACAAACGTTATACTTTGATGAAACGGTTAAAAACCTTTTAGAAAAGGAGTTAAAAGAAGTATCCGTTACAGAAGACCATAACACAGAGCAGAAAGATTATTTGGTAGATGAACTGAAAGATCGTGTACAAAGTCAGCAAGAACAGATTGTTAAATTGACTAGACTATTGGATCAATCTCAGCAATTACAACTTATGGCTGAGAATAAGATTAAGCAACTAGAAAACAAAATGACTGATGAACAAGACAGAAAGGATTCAGTAGAGGAGCCTGTACAAACTAGTAATGTAGACAATACAGTGGCTAAAGCTGAACGTGGCTTCTGGTCACGTCTATTTAAGCGGTAAGGAGTCTAATGATGAAACAAAAGCTAGTTTTTGGCATTCAATTTGTCATTAACTTGTGGTTTATGTTGAATGTGATTGGTTACTTCTTGAATTTGTCGTGGACAGACGAGCCTTGGCATATTTTGCTGGATATATTTGGCATCTTGATAGCCATTGTCATGGCTTATATGATTACGGTTAGATTTGAAAACTGATGGATTTTACGTTGTATTGTGTTCTCGAATACGCTATCATAAAGCTAAGTTGAATATGAGCGCATAAGAAAAGCCTTCAGGATTGGCGTCCTAAGGCTTCGATGACCTAACAGTATCTACCTGTTAGGGTTTTCCGATAGGACTACACATCAGTCCCTATCTCAATAACGTATTTTATCATGAATCCTGGTTAAATAAAACCATTTGATAAGACCTCGTTAGTAAACCCTAGTAGGTTGGCTAACGAGATCTTTTTTTGTGGACGTGGAATGGCTGGTCTGACCCCCAGTTAAAAGACGCGTGGGTAATGCCCTGATGTTGGTCACTCAAATCATTCGTTAACGTGGTTCGTGACCCCGTTTGTAGTTAAAGCCAGGGGTATGCTAAACCCAGTCGAGATCAACGCGACTAAAGACGTGGTTGGAAACATAGGAAATGGAAACGACCGCCCTATGGTCAAAGTGAGTTGAAACACGCTCTCAGGTTAAATAAAAGCGCGACTGGCAACGACCAGGCTAAAAGACGATAGGATTTATAGGGGCAAGGGCTATGTGCGCTTAAACGGTTGTTAAACGGCTAAATTGAGCCACGGAGTAAATCCGAGGTTGAACTTAGCTGTTTAGGGCTCTAAAGAAGCCGTTTTTCCCGTTTTCAGGGAAAGACTCATGAGAGAGCCGGAACGGCTCAACCTTTTGTTGGGTTTAAGTGTCTTTATGCTCAGATCTGGTGCGTGTATAGGGCTGTCTAGAAATACTAGCTTGTTTTTTAATAAGAATTATTCATAGTTGAGTTTGGGGGGCAATATGAAATTTCAAGAGAAAATTAAAACTTTGAGATTGCAGGGAAAAATGACTCAGGAGGCTATGGCCAAATCTTTATTAGTTTCGCGTAAAACGGTTTCTAGTTGGGAAAATGGCCGAAATTATCCAGATATTAAGACATTGGTTAAAATTAGTGATGTTTTTTCAGTATCGTTAGATACTTTGCTGAGGGAGGACCAAGTAATGACAGATAGATTGAGTGAACTTGAAAAATTGAGTAAGAAAAATCTTAGGATATTTAAGGTTAGTTATGGTTTTATGGTGGTGCTCACTGTTCTATCGTATGTATCGAGTATGACACGTATTTACCCACGTAATGGATGGTTAGTCATATTTTATGTGACTAGTGTAGCTATTTGTCTAACACATTTTCCTTTAACTGGCCATCAGTTAAGGGAATGGTTTGTCTCGTTTGATCATTTATTATTGTTTTTGCTTATTTTAATTGGTACTGGTTATCTAGCATTACATGCTTCTTTTATAGCGACTGGTGAGTCTGCTTTTTATCTGACTGGTACCATCGTGGGAGCGATTTTTGGCGGTTTAATTCGGGTTGTGTCAGTTATGGCGATTGTTATATTTAGTCCTGATAAAGTGCTAAAAATGACAGCTACCAGTCTTGATTGAGTCGTTTTATATTTTTTATTATGGTTTATGATATGGGGGGGGGAGAAATATGACTCTTAACAAGCTTTTTGAGAAGCCGTTGTTTTCTAATTGGGTAGTTTATGTTGGTATTTCATTGGTAATTATTGCGGCGGTTAGTAGTAATTCAGGTAATATGGCGGTGTATTTCATTGTTGGACTTGGAGCCTTTTTGAGCGGTCAAAAGCGACATGACAAGTTTCATGAGCTAGACAAAAGGGCAGTGTTGTTATTTTCTTCTTTTTGGTTACTGCTCATTGTTGGCAAGCTTTTTATGGGTATGCCCTTAGTGAATATTGTTTTCTCGGGTGTTTTGGCCGTATTGGTGCTGTGGAATTTGGTTAATTTGTTTAGAACTGGTCATTAGCGAATAGGTAGCGTTAAAAGTTAAATGGTCTAGTGAAAACTATGGAGAAATTCACTAAC
>NZ_BCWD01000041.1 GCF_001592085.1 Levilactobacillus senmaizukei DSM 21775 = NBRC 103853 | reverse complement strand
GGCAAGCTATGGTGGCGATGTGGCACAGGCGCTAGTGTGGTGTGGCAATCACTTTATCAAGCTGAGCGACAGCCAACGCAACACGATTAACAAGCTGTCAGCGAAGGAACGCAACCAGGTTATCCATGAGCTGACAATGAGATAAAATTCATATTTCATGTAGGAGGACGTATTATGGATAAAACACGCGACGAAATGAACGGTAACCAGCGTATGTTGCTTAACTATCTGGAAGCATTGGTGCCGAAAGACGATGTATTGATGGGGATAGCTGAGTTTCAATCCAGATTAAGCGAGCACAGCGTGCCTAAGGAAGTTTACATTGCTTTGGGTATGCTGAGCAATGTGGAAATTACTAACGTGCTACACGAGCTTACACGGCCATTTTAGATAGCAAAAAAGGGCTGACGCAACAGCCCTCACCCAATTCGTTCTTACTCAATGGTCAACAAATTAATTATACCATTGATAGGGGCTGAAAGGGTTGGCTGAATTAGATTTTGACAATATGAACATGGGAAGTCTCTTCCCAGAGGTAGATGTTGGAGCAACTTTGCAAAACGTGACACACTTTTTATCTGTAGTATTGCCTAAGATGGTCCGTATCAGTGGACAGTCAATGAGCGACTTAAAATCACCTAGCTATGATGGAATGCCAAAATCTCAGCCATCAGGTAATGCGACAGATTCAAGAATTGTGCGGCGGTTATATGCCGAAGAAGTCGTTAAACGGACAATCCAAGCAATTAAACACTGTGATAAAGATTGCCAGAATATACTAGATGAACTATATCTACAAGAACTATCAGATACCATGTGTTTTATGGACTTAGGATTTTCTGAGTCCAGCTATTTCCACGTTTGGAAGCCCAAAGCACTATTGCAGTTTGCCGATTGCTACATGCTGGATGATCTCCATATTTTTAAAAAAAGCAGTTTTGATGCAGTTTGAGTGCAGTTTTTGTGCAGTCGGACTGCAGGCACCAGCCATATTTAAGGGTTATTCTAGTATCATCGAAAGAATTAAGAAAAACACGCATAGCTCAATGGCAGAGCAGACAGTCATTGCCTGACGCGGGTTCGAACCCCGCTGCGTGCATTGTGGTGGAATGATGAACCGGCCACAAGATTACCTCCCTGAGTAACGTGCATAGCTCAACGGCAGAGCAAAGAAGATACGGGTTCGAATCCCGTTGCACGTATTAGCCCGCCAAACTCCTTCATAAAATTGACCGGCCTGCATAACCGGTCATTAAGGACCTTTAACTCAGCTGGTTAGAGTAGATGGCTCATAACCGTTCGGTCGTAGGTTCGAATCCTACAAGGTCCATTGACCCTAAACAAATTTTTGCTTAACGCTGGGTCATAAAACTAACCTGAAAAGAGGTGAAAACTTCTCTCAGTTTAGTTTGAAATTAGTCCGAGGGACCGTCTGTGGTAGAGCGGCTCTTTTTTTGTTACATACGAATATTTTTCGTTGCTAAGTGTGTATTCAATGTGTATAATGTGATTATCGATAATAAAGAGGTGAGTAGTATGCCGATGAAGCCACGACAGATGGTTAAACTGTTGAAAGAACATGGCTTTATCGAGAAATCGCAGAATGGATCATCACATTTAAAACTCTACAACACCCAAAGCAATATTACTGTCATGGTACCGATTCATGCTAAGGAACTCGGAAAAGGGTTGGAGCGCGCGATTTTGAGAGAAGCAAATATAGAGAAACCATAGTGTTTCTTTATTGCGGCCAAAATGAGTGATCGTTTTGGTATACTCTCAAATACTAACCTGATTTTTTCTCCCTGAAGTATGAAACTGACAAAGAAAACACAAAGGAGATCGACTCTATGAAGAAGGATATGGTAATTTACCCTGCTATTTTTAGCGAAGATGGGGACTATATTTTTGTTCGAGTCCCTGACCTAAAAGGCGGGTTTACGCAAGGAAACAATACCTTGGACGCCGTTGCTATGACTGAAGATTTGATTGGTAACTTATTAGAAGACCAATCGGACTATCCTAAACCATCAAATCCGGAAGATATTAAACTAGAAGATGGAGAATCTTTGGTTTATATCTCAGTTGACTTAGCAGAATTTCGTATTAAGTATTCGCGAACCGTTCGCAAAAATGTGACTATTCCAGAGTATTTAAATGTAATTGCTAAGGAACGAAAAATTAATGTTTCCCAGGTATTAACTGAAGCGTTAAGAACAAAATTGGAAGTATAGTTTCAAACGTATAACGTCCTACGGGGCGTTTTTATTTTGCCCAAAAATAGGAGGTGGCCGGCATGGCCAGAATGATCAAAACAAAATTTGGCCTAGTCAGCCGCACAGAAGCGCGTTGTTTGGGCGAGTTAGAGCGACAGCTTAAAGATGGACGGTGGCAACGTAAAAAGCCGCAGCGACCACATAAGCCGCGTATTACAGTGTGGAAAAAAAGGTAACAAGCGTGAAAAAATAAAAGAAGACCAGATTTTGGTCTTCTTAAAAATGATAATTTATTTATCGTCTTTATCTAACTTTTCCTTTACGTCATCAACCGTATCTTTAACAGCATCTTTGGCATCTGACAGTTTATCTTTAGCCTTACCTAGAATACCTTGACCCTTACCTTCAGCTTCACGGGCCTTGTCGTTCGTAACCTTGCCTTCAACTTCTTTAGCTTTTCCAATTACCTTATCTTTGGTGCTATCAATCTTGTCATCTAGACTCATAATATAACCTCCCATAATGTATTTGTTACAACAGTATTATTCCACATTTTAATTTGCTTGTCTAATAAGGAGATCCTGCAAGAGATAGTGTAAATGACACTTATAAATTTAAATTTTCAGATTTTGAATCAAGCATCACTCGCAAAAGAGTGGTGCTTTTTCTGTGAACGAGATTACCGAAAGGAAGATGAATTGTGAAAGTAACGGTGGTGAAAAATAAGTATCAGGTACAGCAATTCAATGATAATCGTCAAAAGCTTTTGGATCACACAAGAGAAATGCTTAATGACATTAGTATGTTCCGTTCTCCGGGTGAAGTAGTGAGCGTTGAGATTAGTCCGACCGATAAATGGTATCGCACAGCTATGGACTTAATTGAGGGAAGATACGGTTTACGAGAAGTATATTTTGATTTTCAGAAAGAGTTTAAAGTGTTCCAACAAAAGGTACCTGACGCACCAGAGCGAGGTAGCGTAATGTTCACGGTTATCTAGACAAATTGTCGTTGATAATTAAGGAGGATTCATATGACAAGTAAGGATAAATTTATTGCTCAGCTTGACGATAAGATTAGTCAGATTGGAAACGAGGATGCGGTTCGCGCTGAGGCGCTGAAGCGAGAAATTGCTGACGGAACGATGGACCAGACGGTTTCTAATGCGGTAAATATTATTGCTGACGCGTACACAAAAGCTCTTAATGTAGGCCTGAGTGACGACCAAGCCTTCTATTTTGCATGCAAAACTGCGGGCGTTGAAATGACCCCGCCATATACCAGCGTTTAGCTGTCGGATGTGATGTTTAATGGACTGGGATAAAATCAGAAAGGATTATGAGACCTCCAAGTCGACTCCCAAAGAGCTGGCTGCTAAGTATGGAGTTAAGGTGGCTACGCTCAGAAGTCGTAAGAGTCGTGAGCACTGGTCTCGGTCGGGTGAAGCACCACCAGATACTGATAATCGCAATGACGTTGCAACGAAAACGAAAAACATTGCAACGCAACGCAATGCCGCTGCAGCGTTACATGTTATTGATATCAGTGACCTGACTGAGAAGCAGAAATTGTTCTGTACCTACTATTTGCAGCGTTACAATGCGACCTGGGCTTATCAGAAGGCGTATCACGTCAAGACAGATGTTGCTAAGACCAACGGGAGTCGTCTGCTCACTAATGCTAACGTCAGGAAGCTTATCGAGCAGTTAAAACGACAGCAGCAAGCCGATATTTACTTAACTGCCGATGACATTCTAAAAGAGTACGCCAAACAGGCATTTGCTTCACTTGGGGATGTTATGGATTATCGAGTCCATGAAGAGATGGCGACTGACAGTGAGGGGATGCCGCGGCTTGATACGGACGACAATCCAATTACCCGTCACGTTACGGATATCTTTTTGAAGCCGAGTGATGAGATTGATTGGTCCGTGATTCAGGATATTCATACTGGCAAAGATGGCCTAGTAGTTAAACTTCATGACAATCAAAAGGCTATGCGTGAGCTGCTAGACCGGCTGCCTGAACCAATTGACACGGATATTGAGAATGATAGCTTCCTAGGTGCTATTGGTAAGGCTATCAAGCACAAAAAACATGAGGATGGCGGAGATGGTGAGAATTAAGGGAGTGAGCGTATTAAGAAAGCACGGTTTGAATACGCACCGTTCTCTAATAAGCAGCTTGATGTCCTGAGTTGGTGGATTGACCCGAGAGCTTTCGAGACCGAAAACTTTGATGTTACAATCAGTGAACACCCAGAGTGGTTGAATCGTCGTGACAAGGAAGCAATTATCTGCGATGGCTCAGTCCGTGCTGGTAAGACCATGATTATGTCAATGTCGTATGTCCTGTGGGCCATGACAAACTATCGGGGCCAGCAATTCGGTATTGCAGGTAAGACCATTGGGTCATTGAGACGTAACGTTATTCGCCCGCTTAAGCGCATGCTTGAGGCACGACATTACCACGTCAAAGACTCACGGTCAGAGAACTTACTGACTATCACTCATGGGACAACCACTAATTACTTCTTCCTGTTTGGCGGCAAAGATGAGGGAAGCCAAGACCTGGTCCAAGGGATTACGGTCGCTGGCTTCTTTTTTGATGAAGTTGCACTGATGCCACAGTCATTTGTTAACCAGGCCACAGCCCGTGCATCAATTGACGGTGCGAAGTTCTGGTTTAATTGCAATCCGGCTGGACCTTATCACTGGTTCAAGCTGGAGTGGTTAGATAAATTGGAGGAGCACAAGGCTATGCACATTCATTTCACAATGGCGGATAATCCATCACTGTCTCAGGAGACCATTGACCGATACGAACGTATGTACACGGGTGTTTTCTACCAACGATTTATCCAAGGCCTGTGGGTACTTAGTGATGGAATCATTTATGACAATTTCAATAAACAAAAGATGGTTGTAAAGCCACCAGATTCAAGAACCATAACTAGATATGTGGTGTCGTCTGACTATGGCGCATTGAACCCTACAGTATTTCTACTGTGGGGTTTTTCTAATGGAATTTGGTATTGCTTGAAAGAGTACTACTACAACGCTCGTGCAGCTTCTAATAACCGTCAGAAGAGTGATGACCAATATGCTGATGATTTGGAACGATTCCTTGGGCCGATTAAGGCATCAATCATTCTTGACCCATCAGCTGTCCACTTTGCTATCAAACTCAAGCAACGTGGATTTACTGTCATTCCAGCCAACAATGACGTTCTAGACGGTATTCGGATAACTCAGTCAGCTATGAGTAATGGTTTATTCCTGCTTACACCGGGACTTAATAACGTTTTTAAGGAATTGGCTAGTTATGTTTGGGATGACAAAGCAGCAGAACATGGCGAAGACAAGGTTGTCAAAAAGCATGATCACACGATGGACGCGATACGTTATTTCTGTATGAAAGTTCTGGCACCAAAGATTAATGGTTCTGGCATGCAGACGGCAGCTAGCTACTAGGGAGGGACATAATGAACGCTCAACAATTCTATGCAGTAAATAATCAGGACTTTCTCCTCAGTGGTATGCCATTAAGGGAAGAAGACCTTTCAAGCTCAGATAATATCAAATTGTCTGGTGATATTTCTGTCACGGATGACGATGTGTTTTTGTATCCGAGAGACAAAGATATTCAGAAGAATTTGGATGATGTTTTTAGCATCGTGGATTACCACAATGCGTATATTGCAACCAAGTATAGGATGAAGCGGGACTACTACAAGGGGCGCCACTATGACATCATTCATAAGGATAAGAAGCCGTTAAACAAGCCTGACCACCGATTGGTGATTAACTTACCGAAGAAGTTGGTTAATACGTTTAACGGCTATTTTAGTGGGGAACCAGTATCAATTAAGCACCAATCAAACGGGGTTGATGATGATACTCTCAATGAAAAAATTCAAGATTGGTTGAATGATAATGATGCTGCTGATGTTTTTAGCGAGTGGTCCAAGCAAGCTGACATTTTTGGCCGTTCCTATATCTACGCCTATTTGGATGAAGGCAAATTGTATTTCACGACTTGTTCACCGCGCGATACTATCGTGGTCTATGACGACAGTGTGAAGCATGTCCCACTATTCGGTATCCGATATTCAACGGGTGACGAGGGAGCGACGCCAACACTTATCACGCCTAAGGCAAACTTTGAACTTAAGAAAGGTGATAAGGGTGTTCAGGTCACTAATACAGATAGCAACGATAGTGAAACAGTTTCAAAGTCAGACATGCATGATTTCCCCGCTCTACCACTAATTGAGTTTGCGGAAGATGATGAGCGAACTGGCATCTTTGATGACACGATTAGCCTGATTGATGCAATTGATGACGTCTTGTCTTCCAAGACGAACGACATTAGTTCATTTGCTGATGCCTATCTGTTAGTGACCGGACAAAAGCTAAGTGAAGAACAGATTAAGGATATTCGTGACAATCGGTTGATTAACTTGTATCCAGTTGATAGTGGGGCTTTTAGTGGCGAGACTTCCACTCAGCCTAACGTTACTTTTCTGACGCCTGATGCTAACGATGAGACGCAAGAGAACTTCTTAAATCGGGCGATTGATTTGGTCTATCAGATTAGTCAGGTGGTTAACCTCAATGATTCTAGTTTGGGGATGTCGGCACAGTCCATTAGCGGAGTTGCATTGCTCCAGCGCTATCAACCCATGCAGGCTAAGGCCCGGACTAAGTCATTGAAGATGGACAAGGCGTTGCGTCAGCTATTTACGATATTGTTTTCTGTTTGGAATCAACCAGGGTTACGAGCTAGTGACTTAACCTTTGACCACAAACAAAGTATTCCTCACAACGTTAGTGAAGAAGCGGATACCGTCAATAAATTGAATGGTCAGGTTGATGATGAGACTAAACTAGGCTTCTTGTCAGCAATTGATAATCCTAAGAAGGCGGTGGAACGTCTCAAGGAGCAGCAGAAACAGGAGGCCAACGATGCTCAAGGCCAAATGCAGAAATATCTGACTGACCAGCAGAAGGGCGGTGTAGCTAATGGCAATGCCGCTAACAATAACAGTTCAGCAAGAACGTCAGCGAATGAACCAGCTGATTCAACTGGACAATCAAATGGACAAGCAAAGTGATCAGTATTATAGCGAATTGCTAAGTTATGTTCGTGATCATCTGCTAGCCTTCTATCAGAAGTATGCTGATGAGAATGACCTGACACTGTCGCAAACGATGACTCGTGTTTCTAGGTGGGATCTTGAACAATGGAAGCAAGCACTAGATTCGTTGGGGGACACCAGTGATTGGCCTGAAGAAGCTCAAGATAGGCTCAAAATTCAAACCTATATAGCCGGTATTGATCGACAGCAGCTAATTGGGTCTATTCTATCCTTGGGTGTTATCGGGCTAACAGTTAAGAATCAGCGAACCATTGAGAAACGTATTGAATCCGATGGCAGAGACGAGGTGAAACGCCTTAAAAAGGCCCTAAAACTAGCGCCTAAGCAGGTTGGAGAATCAACCAGTGTAATTACTCAAGCAAGCACTCGAAAACAGTGGAGCGCCAACCTGTGGGTCGATAGCGATAAATTAGCTGGTGATGTACAGTATCTGGTTAATCAAAGCTTGAAGCATGGACTATCACTTGATGACCTTCCCAATCTATTGGATAAGCATGCTAATCCCAGTCAATTTAAGCCAAACCAGTCGATTGCGGACCGGGCTGAACAGATGAGCTACGAAACCAAGCGGTTAATTCGTAGCGAGTCGGCCCGAATGAAACAGCAAGTAGATGTTACTTCGTACAAGATGCAAGGAGTCAAATGGGTTGACTGGGTGACTGAACCAGGGGCTTGCAGTAAATGCCAAGAGATTGCAGATTTTGGTCCTTATCGAATCGATGATGTACCTGAAATACCTGATAGCAGCCATCCTAATTGCCGCTGCAGTGTTATACCGCAAGGCCAATCCAAAGAATTGTTACCTGATGCTGTTAACGCGGTCGTCCCTGTTGAGAAGTTTAGCCGTTATGCGTTAGACCCAACGAGCAAGAATGGGGCCGATAAGGCTAGGGTATTTAAATCAGCATTAGGCTATGAGAAGAAGGATTCCCAGCAACTTGTTAACCAGATTAAACAAAAGGTGCTCTCATCAAGAGCAATTTCTAAAGGCAAAGGCTATAATGGTGGTGAAAGATACGAGGTTAATCTAATTATCAAAGGCCCTAACCGGCAGGAGCATCTTGTTTTAACGGGATGGATTGCAGAAAATGGGCACTCACGTCTTGTTACAGCTTATGTCAACAACCGTAAAAGAAAGTGGTGAGATACTATGAAAGCAAGCGAAATCCAAGAATATGATACTGTCAGATTAGACGACGGAAGAATTGGTATTGTAATCGAAATTGCTTCCAACGGTAATATGATGTTAGAGAAGCGTCAAAAAGATTTTGAGAAAGACTCTTTTGGTAATTCGCCCATCATTAATACAAATGCTAGCCAAGTTGAACAGATCATTCACGAATCAGCAAACTGATCTACTGAGAAAGATACTCAAATAGAATAACCAAACGTAGAGTTTTATTTGTAATCGGATAAGGCTC
>NZ_BCWD01000040.1 GCF_001592085.1 Levilactobacillus senmaizukei DSM 21775 = NBRC 103853 | reverse complement strand
TGATTAAAAATAATCTGACCAATTTCATCAAACATCCCAATCCCTCCTCATGTGGTTTTGATTAGAATTACTTTACATCAAATTAGAATATGATGAAAGTATTTATTCTGATTTGATCGGGTTGGCAACGGTGTCCCATAAGTGTCCGACTTTAATTAATCCTTATCAAACACAAAAACGACTTCAATCTAACTCAAGTGAAGTCGTTACTAGGTTCATTTGGCTTTTGATAATCCTGGTCGAGAGGCATCAATTCACTCACTCGTTCAGCCTCAAGCACTAACAGCGGACCCGTTTGGGGTTGAACTTGGAGCCGGTTATGGGGATCAAACCCCTGTAATATTCCGATCATCGCTTGCCCACTAACATTAAATTGAACGCGTTCGCCAACCCATAAGACAGATTGCCGGTAAACCGCCAACCACGTCGCGGCCGGTTGTTGGAACAACGCCGTCAACTGACCGTAGATGGCCGCAATCACCTGGTTTCGCGTCCATTGTTGATTGGGGGTATCAGCCAGCGTTAAGCTGACCGGTAATGCTGGAACATCAGTCGCTGCAAGATTTAACCCAATCCCAATTAACAACTGCCAACCAGCTGAGGTTTGAACTTGTTCAATTAAGAGACCACCGCGTTTTTGATGCCGAAACACCAAGTCATTCGGCCATTTTATAGCGAGCTCAAGACCCGTGACCGCCGCTACCGCCTGGACAACCGCCACCGCTGCTCGCGCGGCCTCAAGTCCCCCGTCTGCTTGGTCGTTGAGGGGCCAAACAATCGTGAGATAAATGCCAGACTGAGCGGGGGACACGAACCGGTGATGAAACCGGCCCTTTCCCGCCGTTTGACGCTCTGCCACTACGATTTCAGGTCGGTGATTGAGCCGTTGCTTAGCATAAGTATTGGTGGAATCAACGCTTGGCAACACCGTCACCCGAGGATCAACCAGCCATTGGGATGGCAGGTTTTCTCGAATCACCGTTGCTTTTAAATCATCGCGCATTAACGCCTCCTAAATGAGGTGAACCCCTTTATCCGCATAAATGACGTCGCCGGTCATGGCCGTTGATAAATTGCTCAACAAGAACGTGGCCACGTTGCCGATTTCTGACTTGGTCACGGACACCCCATCAACCGTTCGTTCCTGCGACATTTTCAGCAGGGTGCTGGAGTTTTTAACCCCTGTCACAGCTAATGTTTTCACGGCCCCAGCCGAGATAGCATTTACGCGAACGTGACGATCACCAAGTTCTTTGGCGAGATAACGGACGTTGGCTTCAAGCGCCGCCTTAGCGACCCCCATAATGTTATAGTTGGGAATCACGTGCGTTGAGCCAAAGTAAGTCAACGTGACAAGGCTTGTTAAATCAGGGAAAATTTCGGTTGCCAACCGTGATACTAAAATAAACGAGTATGCGCTGACGTCTTGGGCCAGGTTATACCCTTCTTTAGAAATCTGAAGAACTGGGTTCTCCAAACTCTCCTTATCGGCATATGCAATCGCGTGAATTAAACCATCGACGTGGCCGTATTGGTCCTTAATCGTTGTAAAGGCTTGAACCACCGTTTTCTCGTCAGACACATCACACTGAATCATTGGCATCTCTTCCGGTACAAACCGTTCAAGACTGCGCTTAATTCGCTCATTTTGATAGGTCAAAATAACTTGACCGCCATTTTCCTGGATGGCCTGCGCGCACCCCCATGCAATACTACTCTTATTCGCAACTCCCATAATGACGATGGTTTTTCCCGTCACAACGTCCATTTCTTCATCCCTTCCTAATAGTGGTTAAAATTGACGATAACGCTGACGCCTTGCTGCCATCAGCTCGGCGACAGGCAGTTTTGCCAGCGCCGTGATTTTAAGATCTAATTGAGTCGTTAAGGCGGATAACGTCTCGGGTGTCGTCACCTCGGGCAAGACCCGGTCAACAAACCCAGCGGCTAGTAGCTCGCTAGGCGTGAGCTTCATCTTCGCCGCAGCTTGGTCGGCCAGTTTCCCATCCCGCCATAAAATCGACGCGTACCCTTCCGGTGACACCACCGAGTAAGTACTTTTTTCAAGAATCCAAACTTCATCACCCGTTGCAAGTGCCAAGGCGCCGCCACTACCCGCTTCACCAAAAATGAGGCTCAGATATGGTACTGGTTGGCCAAGGCCGGTTTGAATGCTTCGAGCAATTGCTTCCCCCTGCCCGCCGTACTCGGCTTCCACGCCAGGATATGCGCCTGGTGTGTTAATTAACGCAACGATGGGGCGGTTAAACTTAGTCGACTGTTTCATTAATCGAATCGCCTTACGGTAGCCATCTGGACTAACACAGCCAAAGTGAGTCGCCTGACCTTCCGCCATGTCACGGCCCTTATTAGTCGCCAAAATGGTCACTGGCCGACCGTTCAAGCGGCCGACACCACCAATCAAGGCCGAATCATCGCCGTGTAACCGATCCCCGTGCAACTCATGAAAATCACTAAATACCCCATTAATCAACGTGTAACTATCAATTTTTGACTGACTCCGTGCCGCCTGAACGATATCGTATGCTGCATTTTCACTCATCTAGGCGCCTCCTTGGGACAGTTTTAGTAACGACACAATGGTGGCCTTTTGTGCCGACCGAGCCACGATATCGTCCACAAAACCATTAGCCAGTAACGTTTCAGCTCGTTGAAAATCAGCCGGTGGCTTAATATGCAAGGTTGATTCAATCACCCGGCGCCCCGTAAACCCAATGAGCGCATGGGGTTCAGCCAGCGTAATGTCAGCTTCCATCGCAAAACTGGCGGTCACGCCGCCCGTTGTGGGATCAGTTAACACCACCAAGTAACACAGCCCTGCTTCACCATGGGCCGTGACTGCTTGAGTGACTTTGGCCATTTGCATCAAAGAATGCAGGCCCTCTTGCATCCGAGCACCGCCAGATGCGGTATACAGCACAACTGGTAAACGTCGCCTTGTAGCTTCTTCGAACAGCCGGGTCAACTTCTCACCCGTCGCCGATCCCAACGAACCCATCATGAAGTTGGAATCCATCACGCCAATCGCCACCTGCAAACTGTCGATGGTCGCCATCCCCGTTACAACGCTTTCTGGCAGGCCAGAATGCTGCTTAGCTTTCGTTAATTTTTCAGCGTATTGATCATCAACAAGAGCTGGGTCAACCGCTAGCTCCGCATCGAATGCTTCAAATTTGTCAGTGACTATTTTTAAGCGTGCGGCCGCTCCCAGCCGAAAGCCATACCCACAATGGGGGCACTCTTGAAAGGGGCCCAACTTCTGGTGGTAGACACTTTGCTTACAGTACGGACACGTCACGTATAAATCTGACGGAATCTTATCCATCCATTTTGCCAGAGTCGATTTATCTAACCCATTAAACTTTGCTGGCATCATCTAACCACCTCGGTAATATCGTCTGTTCAACGGACTCAATGTTCACTTCGTCCGCGATAAATTCAGGACTGGCAACCAAATCCACTAGAAATGCCTGATTAGTTGTCAATCCGGTGACTTTGAGCTCCGTCAGCAACCGTTGCATCTTCTTCAACGCCGCCGCCCGATTTGACCCGCTGGTGACCAAC
The DNA here is from genome assembly GCF_001592085.1 of Levilactobacillus senmaizukei DSM 21775 = NBRC 103853. GTDB lineage: Bacteria > Bacillota > Bacilli > Lactobacillales > Lactobacillaceae > Levilactobacillus > Levilactobacillus senmaizukei. Next base: position 7,781 of record NZ_BCWD01000040.1, on the reverse strand, counting down.
TTAGCAATCATCGAGTCATAGTAGGGTGAAATGGTGTCCACTTCACGCAGGCCAGTGTCAATTCTAACGCCGTGGGTCCCAACCGGTAGGAACAGGCCAGTGACGTCCCCAGCAGCTGGCATGAACTGGGCCGCTGGGTTTTCAGCATTAATCCGGCATTCAACTGCAAACTGGGTCACCTGAACATCTGCTTGGTCAAACGGTAGCGGTTGGTGAGCTGCTACCAGAACCTGGGCTTTAATCATCTCAACGCCAGTCACTTCCTCAGACACAGTGTGTTCAACTTGCAACCGGGTGTTCATTTCCATGAAATAAAACCGTTGATCAGGATCCATTAAGAACTCAAAAGTACCTGTATTCCGGTAGTTCACGCTTTGGCAGGCCTTTACCACAATGGCGCCTAACTCAGCACGACGCTCGGCCGAAATCAAGGAACTAGGACTTTCTTCGACTAACTTTTGGTGGTGGCGTTGCGGTGAACAGTCCCGTTCCGGAAAGTACACCACGTGACCAAAGTCATCGGCAATCACTTGCATCTCAATGTGCTTTGCATGTTCGATGACCTTTTCCAAATAGATGCCAGTTTCACCAAACGATAGCTGAGATTCACGTTTAACGTCTTCAAAAGCGACAGTTAATGCAGCTTTGTCGTCGACGCGTCGCATACCTTTGCCGCCACCGCCAGCAGCGGATTTCAGCATCACTGGATACCCAATTTTTTCGGCAAGGGTTAAGGCCGCGTTCAGATCTGAAATTGTCCCATCGCTGCCAGGAATAACCGGAACCCCCGCAGCTTGCATGACTTCACGGGCGCTAGCCTTATCACCCATTAGGGCGACAGTTTCCGATTGAGGACCAATAAAGGTTAGCCCCACTTCTTGGCACAACGCTACAAATTCAGCATTTTCGGACAAAAAACCATACCCGGGATGGACAGCATCACAGCCGAGCAGACACGCAACGGTCACGATGCTTTTCATATCTAGGTATGATTGTTCCGGCAAAGGCGCCCCGATACAAACGGCCTCATCTGCAAGTTCTACGAAGTAGGCATCCCGGTCAGCGGTCGAATACACAGCCACGGCTTCAATCGCCATCTCGTGTAAGTTACGGATCACCTGAACGGCAATTTCACCACGGTTAGCAACCAGGACTTTTTTAAACATGGGTTTCACTCCTCTGTTTCAACAATGGCAAAAATTAGCGTGGCAGAAAACACCACTTGACCATCGACCTTAATTTCGCCACTACCGATTCCAATGCCGTGGCGTTGTTTTAATAGGGCCACATGACAATCTAGCTGGTCGCCAGGGTGGACCGCCACAGTGTATTCGGCGGCTTTGACCCCACCAAACAAGACGTTTTTGCCAGCGGCTTGGTCGCTCAAAATTGCCAGTGCGCCGGTTTGAGCCATCATTTCTAGTAGCATAAACATGGGTGCGACCTTGTCGTTGGGTTGCCCCCGAAAATACCACTCGTTAATGGTGACCAGTTTCGTTGTATCTGCTCCCACTCCTGGTTCGACGGCTTTAATCTCGTCAATAAATAAAAAGGGTGGGCGCTGCGGAATCACGTCTTTAATATCCATATCAATTCTTCTCGATTCTAAAGAGCGGTTGATCGTATTCAACGAGGCTGCCGTCCTCAACTAAAACCTCACGCAAAATGCCATCATACGGGCTCTTCACTTCGTTCACGACTTTCATGGCCTCAATCAAGCAGACAACATCGCCGGCTTTAACCTGATCTCCCACGCTTTTAAACACGGGCTTGCCCGGTTGAGCCGCTAAGTAAACAAGGCCAACCAGCGGCGCCGGCACAACGGCATCATCCTCAGTGGGTGCTTCAGCAGTTTGGACGGGTGTCGAAGTTGCCACTGGTGCAGCCGAATTAGCTGCATTTGAGTGATGAGGCTTGGTTAACAACAACTTGAAATTGTTGTCACTAATTTGCATTTCGTTTAATGAGGACCGCTCGAACTTATCAACGAGACGTTCAATTTCTTGCTCGTTCACGCTTATCCCTCCCAGCGTTTAAAGGCAATCACGGCGTTGTGGCCGCCGAATCCAAACGAGTTACTTAACGCATAATTCACTTGTTGGTGCGCATTGTCCGCATTCACCAATGTGACGGGGGTTTCTGGATCTTGATCGTAGACCCCCACGTTTTGTGGTAACTGACCATTTAAAGCGCCAATTGTGGCAACGGCTTCAATTGCGCCAGCCGCACCTAATAAGTGGCCGGTCATTCCCTTGGTGCTGCTGACCAAGACATCTTGACCAAACAAGTCCGCGATAGCGCGCGCTTCACCCGCATCGTTCGCCTTGGTGGCCGTACCATGCGCGTTGATGTACCCGACGTCTTTTGGTTTGATACCGGCTTCTGAAATCGCCTGACTCATCGCGCGTTTTGCACCCTTGCCGGAAGGATCAGGGGCAGTGACGTGATAGGCGTCTGAGGTTCGCCCGTAACCGACAATCTCGGCTAGGATGGGCGCGTTTCTAGCTCGGGCATGGGTCAAACTTTCAAGAATCAGTGTGGCGCCGCCTTCACCCATGACGAAACCGTTGCGGTTCACATCAAACGGCATTGAGGCCTTTAATGGATCTGTCGACTTAGATAACGCGGTCAAGGCAGCAAAGCCGGCAATCCCAATTTCGTTGACAGACGCTTCTGAGCCCCCGGTCATCATGACCTGAGCACGGCCCAATTTAATTTGTTCAAAGGCGTCGCCAATGGCGTTCGTTGCAGAGGCACAAGCCGTGACAACGGCTTCACTAATGTTTTCCGCCTTAAAATAAATCGACAGATTACCGGCAGCCATATTAATGATTGAATTGGAGACAAAAAGCGGTGAAACCCGCTTTGGGCCCTTATCATGCATTTTGATGACTTGTTCTTGAATGGTGGTCAAGCCACCAATTCCTGAACCGTAGATGACACCAAAGTCCTCTGAGACAACGTTATCGGGTTCTAGCCCCGCGTTTTCCATCGCTTCAATCGCACTGTATAAAGCATACTGAGAAAACAGGTCCATCCGTTTCGCCGTCTTGGCTGACAAGCGCTTAGTCGCCTCAAAATCCTTCACTTCACCAGCGACGGTAATGCCAGTATCCGCAGTGAACTTGGTGATTGGCGCAATGCCAACCCGACTATCTGCCACACCGTTCAAAAAGGTTTTGGCATCGTTTCCTAGAGGTGTCACTGCACCCATTCCCGTTACAACTACTCGTTCCATGTGGACCTCCTAAAGGGTCAAGCCACCATCGATTGTAATGACCTGGCCAGTGACGTATTCGTTATTTAATAAAAAGGCACAAACATCGGCAATTTCGGCTGGTTTCGCGAATCGTTTAGCCGGAATTTCAGCCAGAATGGCTTCTTTCGTCTTATCGCTGAGTGCATCCGTCATGTCGGTCTCGACCATCCCAGGAGCAATCGCATTGCTGCGAACCTGACGAAGGCCGCCTTCTTTGGCAATGGTTTTCATTAGCCCAATCAACCCGGCTTTACTGGCCGCATAGTTGGCTTGACCGACGTTTCCAGTCAATCCCACCACACTGGCCATGTGAATAATGCTACCCTGGCGTTGCTTTTGCATCAGCTTCAACGCCGGTTTTGACATGTTAAAAGCACCGACTAGGTTCGTTTGGAGTACCGCATTAAAGTCCTCAGTGCTCATCCGAGTCATTAGCTTATCCCGGTTAATCCCGGCATTATTAATTAACCCCCTTAACCATTCGCCGTGTTTCACTGCGTCATTAACCATCCGCTGGGCCTCAGCTTCATCCGTCACATCTCCCACAACCGTGTGGATGCCCAACGCATCAAGGGCAGCCAACTGCGATTCTGGTAACTCGTGACGGGTTGTGATGACAACATTCTCGCCATCACCCGCTAGCCGTTCTGCTATTGCTAGACCAATTCCGCGATTACCGCCGGTGATCAGCACAACTCCATCTGCCATTTTTACTCACCATCCTAATTCGCTTCTCACTGCGTTTAACGTTGTCATATCATTAATTTGGTACCGTTTGGCAGCTGGTGCAATCTGCTTAGCAAAGCCACTTAAAACGTGACCGGGGCCAATTTCAACAAACTGGTCCGCACCTGCCGCCGTCAGGCCTCGAAAATCATCATAAAAATGCGTGGGCGCAACTAGCTGGTCAACCAAGGTCGCCGCTAAATGTTCAACAGCAAATGGCTGACCAGTTGTATTACTCCAAACCGGCCACTTAGGGGCGGTAAACGCCACCGTTTCCAATCGTTGGCCCAATTTTTCTGAGGCACTTGCCATTAATGGCGTGTGAGAACTAACAGCAACCTTGAGCGGCACCACTCGAATTTTATGATCCTTCAAGGCCTGTTTGAGCTGTTTCACCGCCTCAGGGGTACCACCGACCACAAGCTGATTAAGCGTATTGTAGTTGGCAATGTAGACCCCATCGATCTTATCGCACAGTTCTTGGACAATGGTTTGCTGGTCCGTTAACACCGCGGCCATTTCCCCCGGTGTTTCATGACCAGCCGCCGCCATATAGCGAGACCGGTCTGCCACGAGCCGTAAGCCGTCTTCAAATGACAAACTGCCAGCAGCAACCAGCGCACTATACTCACCTAGACTTAATCCCACCAGTCCAACAGGCGTTGCCGCTGTTAGCGCAATCAACCGCCAGATGCCATAGCTCATCGTCAAAATTGCAACCTGCGTGTTTTCTGGTGCAGCCGCAACCTCCGGATCAGCGAGGTTAATGCCAAGAATGTCAGAAGCCTGCGTGACCGTTTGGCGATAGCTGGGCTCTTCACGGTATAGGTCTTGACCCATTCCAAGTGTTTGGGCACCCTGACCCGCAAATAAATAAGCCGTTTTTGCCATTGATTATTCCTTAGCTACTAATTGCTTTTGGACGTAGTCTGCCACTTGGTTAACTGTGTCTAAGCTTTCATCCGTGTCAATTTCGATTTCAAATTCATCTTCGATTTCGTTAACGAGTTCAAAAACGTCAAGACTGTCTAAGTTCATTTCTTGCTTGAATGACATATCAGGCGTGATGTCTTTACCTTCCATGCTGTCGTCTTGTTGTAATACGTTCATGATTTTTGCGATGATTTCTTCTTTTGACATAATAATTGATTCCTCCAAAATGGTTTTAGTTGTAGTAGTCGAATATTGAAGCGCCAATTGTCAACCCGCCACCAAAGCCACACAGTAGCACCTTGTCGCCGGGTTTTAGTTGATCGCTTGCCACTAAGTCGTTTAAGACCAATGGTTCGCTCGCCGCTGCAACATTTCCGTATTCGTCAATGTTGATGGGGCACTGTTGGGCTGTTAACCCTAATTTTTTGCTGAGTTGTTGAATGATTCTGGCATTCGCTTGGTGGAAAACCACCCAATCAATATCGGGTAACGTCAGGCCGGTCTTTTGAAGGACCTCTTCAATGACAACCGGGGCCTTCTTAATCACAAAGTTGTAGATTTGATGACCGTCCATCGTCAAGTATGAGTCGGCTTCTACCGGTTTAGCGAAGGGGCTATTGTTCGGCCGAAAATCAGCCATGAGACTGCGCCCTTTTTCGCCAAAGGTTTTAAACGCGTCACCCAAGTAATGGTCTTGGCCATCCTCGTTCAGCGCTAATAACACCCCTGCGGCGCCATCGCCGAACAACACTGCCGTACTGCGATCCTGCCAGTTAACGTACTTACTCATCACCTCACCGCCAATGACGATGACGTTTTGATAGCCCTTTGCGACTGCCATATCATGAGCAACAGCCATGGCGTAGACAAACCCGGTGCACGCTGCATTGACGTCAAGCGTCGCCGCGTTTTCAGCACCAATCGCGCCTTGAACCGTTGCGGCCACACTGGGCATGCTGTAGGTTGGTGACATGGTGGCAACCACAATGAGATCAATTTGTTTGGGCCCTATACTATTGGCCTGCACCAACTGCTGGGCAACGTCGATGCATAAGCTCTCCGTTGTTTCAGTTGAGGCGAGGTGGCGACGTTCAATCCCCGTTCGCTGTTTGATCCACTCGTCACTGGTCGGCATTATTTTGGCTAGATCAGAGTTCGTGATGATTTGATCCGGTACTGCACGAGCCGTTGTTATTAAGTTAAATGTCATTTTGCTGTCCTTACTGGGTGATGTCGCTCAAAAAGTCTTCCAGGTTAATCAAGGCACACTTGATGACCTTTACTTCATTGCCGTCCATTCCCTTAATAAAGCTCTTAACGATTTGGCGATGAAAGGCGTCATGGGCCCGGTATAACAGCTTGCCTTTGTTGGTTAGTGTCAGTCGGGTCACCCGATGATCTTGTTCGTCGTTGATTCGTTTGACGTACCCTTTACGCTCCAAGGTTTTGACGTTCGTTGTCAACGTCCCCTTAGTTAGCCGTAATTCATTTGCAACCTCGGTACTCGTTTTGTGATCATGCAGCGTAATCGCATGAATCAGGTGAATTTCTTTCACCGAAATATCCCGAAAGGTACTTTTCCGCAACGTTTCTTCCTCGATTCGCATAATATGGTCGTAAACATCCACCAATGCATCGTTCATAAATCGAAAATCCGCTTTACTAATATTGTTTTTTTCTTCAGCCATTGTTCATTTTCCTTAATTTGACGCCGTATTTGGTGCCACAATAAAGGTCAAGTCTGCCTTAGCTGCAACGTTGTCGCCAACGGTTGCTTCTGTATGCACCACTCCCATATTACTACGTCGTTTTGTAAAGGCCACGTGTAACTTTAAAACATCGCCAGGACGAACGATTTGATGGAAGCGGGCGTCTTTAATAGCGCCCAGGTAAGCTGTTTTGCCAGCAAATTCAGGGGACTTTAAAATTAAAATTGAAGCGGCTTGTGCCAGTGACTCAATAATGAGCACCCCTGGCATCACCGGATTGCCCGGAAAATGGCCCTGGAAGAATTCTTCGTTGATGGTGACGTTTTTGGTTGCCACAATTGATTCGCCAGGTTCCAATTCATCCACATAATCCATGAATAAGATTGGGTACCGGTTAGGAATCAATTCCATAATTTCTTGGGCAGATAAGATTGCCAATTGTTTTAACCTCCCTTTTGCTTGAGTACTTGTTTTTAAGTATTCGACGTGGTAATTTAGTTTGAACATCAAACCAATTTATCGAATAGCCTTAATATAATCACATTTAGTTTGAATGTCAAACCTTTTTAAGGAGTTTTATGATGAATGCTAAACAATTGAGCCTGAATGCCACCTTACTGGCATTGTTGATTATCCTTGGTATGACGCCGCCAATCGCTGTTGGGTTACCCGTTCCAATCGTCCTGCAAAATTTTGGGATTTTTCTGATTGCTGGCCTGCTTAATACCCGCTCAGCGACGTTGGTCATTGCCACCTTTTTAACGTTAACAGCGTTAGGCCTGCCCCTACTGAGTGGGATGCGTGGTGGGCTGCCAGTCATGATTGGCCCGACCGGCGGTTACCTATTAGGTTGGCTGTTAACCCCCATTAGCGTCGCTGCGGTCCAGCGCCTTCTAGCCACTAAAACGGTGCCCAGTTTGTGGGCCCTACTACTAGGTGGAATGTTCGTCACTGACCTGGCAGGCACCATCTGGTTAACCATCTTTTACCACACCCCATTCACCGTTGCGTTACTCAGCAACCTTGTTTACATTCCTGGCGATCTGATCAAAATCGTGGCTTGTTCGGTTGTTCTCACTGCGGTCAATCGCGCCGTGGGCCTAGAATAAAAAGTGTACAAGTTAAATAGAGACTCTGATTTAGTATAATTAAGG
>NZ_BCWD01000039.1 GCF_001592085.1 Levilactobacillus senmaizukei DSM 21775 = NBRC 103853 | reverse complement strand
TTCTTGGTCGAGATAATCTAATTGCACTCCGAGATTTGTGGCTGGTTTGTTTTCTTTGTGAGCTAAGTCTTCCAGTTTATCTTTTCGGCCATCTAACCATTGGGCTAAGCCCGTGGCACCGGAACTTGAATTAACAGATTGTGGATCAAGCCGACTTTCTAGTTGTAACACCCCCAAAATACCGGCGGCCGCTTGTGGGGTTGCGCCATACTTCTGTTTCCAATGCGCATAGATATTTTTAGCATTGGACGTCATGTCCTTGCTATCGAGCTGGGTCTGGGTTGCGGTAGTCGAATCATCGCAGCTGTTTTCTTGCAATTGACCAGTGACTGCCGCAATTAGCAAGATGATTAGCAGAAGGGCGCCACCCACAATATAAGCAATCAACTTCCACTTCTTTTTCTTATATTCAAATGACAATACCTGCATTTAATCACCCACTTTGTGCTTGGCCTGATCGACCTTTTTTTGGGCCGCTTGCTGATCGTTTTGGGCATTCTTTAAATCAGACTTAGCCGAATCCACCTTCTTGTCTTTGTCCTTATCTTTACTGCCATCAATCTTGTTGGCGTCATCTAACTTCTTTTGGGCGTCGCTAACTTCGTTCTTAGCGGCATTGAGACTTAACAGGGCTTTTAAATACTTAGCTTTAGGACTATTCACACCGGCTAATTTGGTTTGGACGGTCTGGGCATCTTGCGTATCGTTATGGGCGATGAAAGCTTGCCCCATTCTCAATAAAACATCAGCGTTCGTCGTAAAGGATAATTGGTTATTAAGCGTATTGGTATCATAATTAACAATCGCTTTTTCGAGTTTCAATTGATCTTTTTGCTTACTCGTCGCCTTAGTGGGTAACTGCCAATCGGCCACTTGACTGCTATCTTGGTTGGCATAAGCCGCATTAACAACCTTGTTCAACTGACTTGGGTCAACGTTTAAAGCTTGCTGGTACTGACGATGCTTTAAAAAGACACTGACTTGCTTAGTTACAGGATAGCCGGCCCGTTGCATATCTTTTTGCGCTTCCGACCACTTTTGATCATTTAAAGCGGTCTGAATTTGACTGCTATATTTTAATCGCGTGACCTGGGCTTGGTTCTGGTTAGCTAAGCTTTGATATTGCCGTTCGTCACTTTTATGAACTAAGCCGACGGCCAAAATGGCCACAATCGCCACCCCGGCCACGTTCAACCATAAACGTTGTTTGGTTTTCTGCTGGGCCGTTTCAACTTCCTGCCATTCGTGATAGCTCACAAAGTCCTCAATGCCGTTAACCACTTCCGTTAACTCATTTAACGACGTAGCTTTAGCTACTTGTTGTAAATAGTCGTCCGGGTGTTTGGCCAAGGCTTCTTGGGGATTGCTTAGTAGCCGTTCATAGGGCGTCCCCGTCAAGCAAAACAGAATCAGTGCTTTGTATTTGGCTAAATTGCTATGTTTGTCATCATAAGGCATGAGTTCATTGGCCCGGTAGGCGTACCAAACATGTTGCATTGGGTAATACCACAGGTTGGCTGGGTTCAACGCAATGTGATACTGGCTATCAGCAACCACCTTTTGCGCCATAATTTTCTTGGCAATGGCTGCCCGGATCGCCTTATTTTCATGTGGCAAGTCCTTTAATGATCTGACTTTATCCGGCAAGGTATAAGTTAAAACAACCTTCTGGTCTTGCTCAACTACGTTAACCAACTGTAAGAAATTGGCATCAGCTTCCTTTAATTCGTTTAGCTCACTCAACTGGTCATATCGAAATTGATTGTGATTGAGTTCGAGAATTAACTGGTTCCCTTGTCGCTTGAACGTGCCAACCTCGATATTCAATAACTGGTTTGATTTACTCATTTAAAGTCCCTCCTTCCTCTTCGGTAGTGGTCAAGGCGTCAATCTCACTAGGTGTTAAGACCACGCGCTTTTGATAATCCGGTTGTCCGGCTGTCTCACGGTTGTATTTCTCTTGGTAAGCTTCGGGGTCGATTAGTCGTAGTTCTTCTTCGGTCAATTCAACTTTCATAAAGGCGCGTTGGCTACCATAAATCATCAGAGCTTCGCCTTGTCGTCTGCGTTCTAGTAGCTTCTTTTCTTTATCCGAGAACGTCATTCTTAACTTGGTAATCACATCATCAACGCCTTTACCGTCAAGACCAAAGAACACTTTGGTGTAGGAGTTCCCAATAATGGCTTCACCAATGTTCTGCCCGGTATCTGTCGTGCCTTCGATCACATCTTGAATTTGCTGCGTTCCGGCAATCGCCCCAGCATTGTATTTTCTAAAACGTTTGTATGCTTGGTGGAAAAAGGTGGCGGCCGCTTTATGCAAGGTCAAAAAGTGAAATTCATCGACAAACAATTTCTTGCGGCTATGCCGATCTTTGGTAATTTCGTCCCATAGATACTGGAAAGTATTCAGATAAGCCGCTGATTGGACTTCCTGTTCACTTTGTAGTGGTTTTAGATCAAAAGAAATGATCTTCCCCTTTAGGTTTACGTTGGTATGCCCGTCAAATAGGCTGTTAGAACCATGGGTATAACTGCCTAAGATGTAGTAAAAGTCTTTTACCCGACTAAATTTATCAGCGTCCTTATCAGCCAGTTTTTCCAACTCGTCATAGACATTCGACAAAGTCGGCCATTGATCGTCTTTAACCTCTTTTAAGCGGCTATATTTCAAAACGCCACTGTTGACGTAAGCTTGTTTAACGACATCATCAAGGATTGCCAGCTCAACTTGGGTAATCCCGGTTTTAAGGACTTCAAATAATCCCTTTAATCGCTGGATTTTATCTTTGACTAGTAAATCAAGGTTTGTGACCGTTTCATCGGCGCTTAAGATTTCCTCGGAAAAGATTTGTAGCGGGTTAATTTTGTACTTCGCATTAGAAGTTAAGTGCAAGACTGCCCCACCCAATGCTTCAACAATCTTGGTATATTCATTTTCCGGATCAATAATGTAGATTTGATAGTCTTGAATGGCATAGCGTAAGATTTTCTGGATCATATAGGTCGTCTTGCCGACCCCGGAAGTTCCGATAATCACTTGATTTTGGTTCAGGGTCTTGTTGCGGTCCAACATATCCACGGCAATTAAACTGTTAGTGTCTTTGTTAACTCCTTCAATATCGCTCCTGGGCTTTAAGTCCAAAATCTCGGCGTCATCAAAGGGAAACATACTGCTGGCTACTTCGGTATTACTTTCTTTATAGGTGTAATCCCCCATCAGGTTCTCGTTAATTGGCATGGTTGACCAAAAAGCTTGGAAGGTGGCCTTAACAGGCACGAGGGGCTTCATTTGTAGCTTAATCAGCGTATTTTTAACGTTTTCGGTTAAGTCATCTAATTCCGCTAAACTGTTGGCCCGCAGATAAATGAGCATATGTTGGTACACAAATGTGGTAGAATTATCGAGGTATTTATCTAGTTGCATGTTGGCTGAATCAATATAATTTTGCAGAATCTTCTTTTTATACGGGTCGAACGTATTGAGCTTCTGCGCTTCCTTATTTTGAATCGTCTTCTTGTAATAGGTAATCATTGAATTGTTACTGGCGCTGTCGATATATTGCACAATATCGATAACGCCTTTTTTGCGCTTCAATTCTGACAACCAGTTGCCGTACACTCGTTTGGGATAGTCAGCAATCGCTAACACCCGAATAAAATTCTCCCCCGACTGGACGTAGGTGGGGTACTGTTCCCAGCTAAACGGGAATAGTGAATGCAAGCTATCGCGATCAATCAGCTTGGTAAAGTCTTCAACCTCCGGTTTTTGTTTATTAACCGCTGGTTCACTATTTTGCTGACTTTCGTTTTTGGTTGGCATGAACAAATCTATGACCTTATCGCCAAAACTCATACTGTTGCCTCCTATCCATTGAAATTGATTAAGTTCTTTAAAATCTCTTGGACTTCTTGACTAGTCAACACTTTGGCCGTCACATCAAAGTCCGTTAACGCATTTTCAATATCCCGCTTAACCTGTTCGATTTTTTCGTCTAAATGACTGACCGCTAGATTTAAACTCTTAACACTTTTGTCTTTAATCGGTACCTTAACGATTAGCAGATGTTGTTTAGTGGTCATGTTTTTGGATTCCTGGACTTTAGTAAAGTGGTCCAAATAACTGGCTATTAATTGGATTTTGAACTGTTGATCGGGGTGATCTTTTTGTAAAGCAAGATACCGCCGTTTGAGACCATTGAGATAAGCTGTCATATTGACGGGAATTGTCGGCTCTAAGAACTGTAAGGTGTCATCAACCCCTTCACCCAACGTACTCATGAGAAAGGCGCCATAGTCCTCAAAGACGTCTTGCTGTTCGGTTTCATTAAGTAGATCAAGGTTGATCCCACTAACTTCCAAAATGCCAACGAGATTACCCGTTTTGGTAACTTCGTAGTTACCATACATACCCACCACCAAGCTCATGTCATCAATGGTCTCTTTGCCACCATTGATTCTAGGCGGTTGGTAATCCCAATTGAGCTTCGCTGATTTATTGGCGGTTTTGCTCTTCTTCAAACGCATTTAGTTCGCCTCGCTTCTTCGGTTTTAAATAAAACAGTTTCTGACCATTGGCATAGCGACGTTTCAACTTAAAGTTATCCCGCACTTTAATATTCTTCCGCACCGCAACTGGCCGAATTGTTAAAATAGCCATGACAATCGTCATGGCTAAGACAACAATCACAATTTTTATGAGGACTAAAATCAGGCCATAGGGTGGGATCGCAATAAAAATTAAGCCCACTAGTCCTGCCAGCGCCGCATAGCCAAAATCCTTCAAGGTGTAGTCTTTCCAGATCCCATAATCTTTATCTACGTTCTCTGGAAAGATAAATTCTTTTCCTTTCTTCATTTTGGCAGGCTCCTTTTTAAATTAAGTGAAGAGGCTGTAAACCCAAGGTAATAGCCAGATAATGGCTGCCGCTAAGGCCACTAAACCAGCCACCCGACCAACCGCGTGATAAACCTCTGATTTCTCTCGTGGATCGTCTGCGTCAGGCATTCTTTTGATAATAATAAATAGCGCGACACAAATCCCAACTAAAACGACCAAGCCAGTTAAAATACCTTGAATCGTCTTACCAGCTTGAGTTAACTTGCTTTTAACTTCGCCGCCGTCCGCCGCCAAAACAACCTGGGCGTTCATCAGCCCTAAATAAATCGCAGTAGCTCCAGTGGTTGCTAACGCTTTTACTTTGCTAAATTTCATATTATTCCTCCTTTCCGTCTTCCTGTGAACGTAATTGAGTCGGTTCTGCTCGCGTTTGCTCGGGTTCTCGCTGATAGAACTTGTTCATTTGTTCCTCGGCAATTTGCTGGCTTGGTAATGGATCGGTGGCTAATTTGGTGCGGCCGTTTTCACTCGTGGCTAAGTAATACTCTTTTTCTGACTGGCCTAATTCTTGGGTCTCTAAGACATGCAAATTATGTTCGTAACGGTCTAAGGCGTTATCAACTTCTAAGCCATAGAAACCTAAGAAACCTTCCAGGAAACTCTCACCAAAAAAGGTCATTTCATTTTTGATCTGCTTATATTGATGAGTCGGTTTATCACTTACCAATTTTTCGGCCTTTTTAGCATTTTGACTGTCTTGGTGGCGATTAAACCAACCACTAAGCTTTAACGGCTCAGTCTTCAACTGGCGTTTAACGGTCTTCTTAATCATTGCTTGCCGAACTTCATCGATTGGCTGACCGTCTTGATCTAATATCGCTTGTAACTGTTTTGGATCAGTTAATGCGTGGTCATCATCAACCACAATCGCCTTTTGATCATCATGAACTAGCTTGCCATTAATGCCTTGCCAGCTTTCTACTTTCATTAAATCACCTCCTCAAAAAAAAGCGCATTAGGGTCGCTAAACAACTAGCTTTCCCCTAACCCGCCCGGTAAAATGGATTATTAGGAGGGTGACACCCAGAATCGTAACTTCTAGGTGCTGATCCTCGTTAGCAACTTCACTGCTTACGAGGACGCCCTCTTTTTTTATGTGGTTTTTAACCCACTCTATCCCTTCATCAGATATTAATTTATTGGTACCTGAACCAAGCAAAAATTGATCAGGGAACTCTGGATGTCGTTTGATCCAGTTGCTGACATAATTTCGGCCACGCCCCAGCTTATGATTAGCTTGCGTTAGGCTGTACCATTCCTGATTGCCTGTCACATGTAAGTTCTCCTTTCTTAATTTAGTTATAGTTTAGCACTAAAAGGTGTAACTTGCACCATTTATTTTTTTACATTTAGGTTACAAATGCATGCCCCCATCTTCATGCCGGTTTCGAGTTTGGTGTTGCCGTTGCTTTTTCGTCATTTCCCACTCAGTCTCCTTTAGCCCACGTAGTTGCTGCTTTCTTAGATAGTCCGTATTTTTCGCATATAAAATGGTTATTAAGGCTTCATCCAAAATATTAGTCAGGTAGTTTTTCGGGCTAGTTGGGTAATAATTAATGGCCTGATAGTCCTTAATTTGGTCTTGCTTATATTGATCAAACCGTGTTGTCTGTTGTTTCAAACGGGCTTGCACCATTTCAATTTGTTTGTGATCCAACTTAGGATCTTGGCCACATTCGCCGATAAACAGTTGCCGGGTGCCATCATGTTTTAAGACCCGTTGCAGTCGATGATCCTGAATATCTTTTAATTCCATTTTACCTAACAGGTAATTCAAACCGGCTTGGTGTTGCTGACTAGTAAAGACTACCGGTGGCTGCTGTTGTAATTGATTAAGATCATCGGCGCTTAATGGCTTTAATTCTGGGTCATAGTAAACCACAGCGGTATAGATCTGCTCCTTATCAATCGTCTCTAGCTTATCCAGGTCACTGTCCGGAAAAGCAGTCGTTAGAATGCTGTTGTATTGAGTTTGCACTACGGCTTTAACTTCCCGCATGACCCGTAAATTTTTCACCGCTTTAGAAATGAATTCGAGTTCGTTAGGTTCATAAACGGCTAGCATGCCCCGATCAGTATGCTTCAAATCGTCTAACTGGTGACCATGTTTGGCTAGTACCGTGGTTAATTGCTTCTCAATTGTTTGGGCCTGCTGATTAACTAACTGCCAGCTGGTATACGGCCGCTTGGTAAACGTCAATAATTGCTGGGTCAGTAAGTCGTTTCGAATATCCGCTAACCGTTCTGCTAATTCGCTACCTTTGAAAATTGTTTGTTCGCTATTAGTTTCTTTAATCAGTTCCCGTCGTTCAGCTGCGGTTGTCTGTTCAAAATTAAGTTCCGGATAAAGCTTTTTCGTTGCTCGTTCCACCACTTTATTTAACAACTGATTAGCTTGTGCTAGTGATGTCGTTTGCTGGTCAATGGTCAGTAGTTGTTTGGTTACATCTTCACCAACCGCGTGTTTAATTAATAAGCTGTTTTTCCAATTAAATAGCATGCGCTGTTTATCGTCTAAATGTTCTAAATCGACATAGGTTTTCAATTGCTGACTTAGATGAATAATTGTGTGTTTTTCAGAGAACGATAGCTCGTCAGTTAACGCGTCAAAATGTTCATGATTTCTTATCTTTTCGTCAAGATTATGATATTTAGCTTGAGCGTTTCTTTGCGCTCTAACTTGTTGATTAAATGCTTTTCGATTTTTTCTTTGGCTGTTAATGCCTTCGTGTTGGGTAGGTGTCTCTTGAAGCCCTTGATCGACAAACGATTTTTCACTAATCCGATCCGGAATATTTTTTTGTGCTAAGAACTGATTAACACTCAATGCCCAATTTTTTCGCCACTCATTAATTTTTTCCTTTTTATCCCAATCAACTAACCAAATTTTTCTTTGTTTTGGAAACCCGCTTTTGGTTAAAAGTTGCTTGCCATTTTCATCTTTAATGTACTGCGTCTTTGCTTTTAACCCCCAACTACCATCGGGGTTAAATGGGCGATTGGTTAACATCACATGAGCATGCGGATTGTCTGGATGGTCGCGATGAATTGCTACGTCAGCTACCATACCTTGATCGGCAAAATTTTCTTGCACATATTTTGTCAGTAATTCTTTCTGTTCGGATTCACTTAATTCTACCGGTAAAGCTACGTTAAATTCTTTTGCATACCGTGAGTTTGATTTACGATCTTTCTTTTCAACTTCATTCCATAATTTTTCTCGATCACTGGCCCATTCTGGTGCATTTTTGGGGGTTAAAATAAAGCTTTCTGGAATTACCGATCGGGCATAGAAATATCGGCGACCTTCTTTATCATCAAATAATTTTTCACCACTTCGATAAGCCGAACTGGCAATCGCGCTTCGTCCTTTTCCAGCACTAATATTACTAAAACTCATATGAAAAATTGCCATGTAAGTCATCTCTTTACTTTGATTCTATGGGTTTTCTTCTGTTGTCGACATCGGCGACTTCTAATACAGATTTTTTGGGGTTAGTACAACATAGAATTTATTCTATGTGTAAGTGCGCATTGACCTCGTTTCACTCATCCTGCTGATTCTCTTAACTTTAATTTAGTGTATGCCTTCCGCTTCGCTATTTCAACTTTTATACTTTGACTTAACGTTTCCTATATGATATAGTTTCGGTGATTATTTCTAATATGATTGGAGGGATCGTTATGTCTCAAAGTAACTTAGAAAAACAAGAAGCTAAATTAAAAGCCCTTAATCAAAAAATTAAGGACGAAAAAAATAAGATTGAACAACGGCTAGGTAAACAAATCATCAGTCAATCCAATTTAGATTATGCTAATTTGTCTAACGATCAGATTAAGCTTTTAGCCAAGCAATTTTCTGAATTTTTAAAGGTAAAGTCCGTAGATCATTAGCCATACGAGATGGGGAAATTCCATGTCTAATCAATATGAAAAACTAATCGATCAGCAAGCGCGTTTAAAACAAAAAATTGAGCGGGAAGATTTTAAATTACGGCAATCTAAATACTACGAAAATCGGCAAGCCCGCAAAGACCGTTCTCGCCGATTAATTCAAAAAGGGGCTTTGCTCGAAAAATACTTTCAAGCTGATAACCTTTCGGTCGAACAAACCGAAGATCTTTTAAAAATATTTTCTAATTATGTTAATGCTCATAAACCGAATAAATTCAAAAACGATCAGCCTAATAACTAGGCCGATCGTTTTTATTTTCAGGATTGTTTTTTGGCTTAACTTCTGGATTGTGTTTAGCAAAGTCTTTTAACTGTTTTTGAATTCTTTGTGTAAGCTCTGCTTTACTTTCTTTGTGCTTCCCTTTACTTGATCGCTGTTGAATTATCTTTTGACCCTTACCTCTTCTTTTTGATTTTAGGTCAAGCGTAAAATCTGAAATTTTATTTTGATCTAGCTTACTTAAATGACCGATTTCTTTAAAGTTTAAACCGGCTTTGGGAAAGCGATAAATATTACCAAGATCGACCCAGGAAGGTTTCTTCAACCCGGCGGATTGCCAATCTTGAATCGGATAATATTGTTGCTTGATATAAGCCGACTTCTTTTCATACTGACTAGGGTCCGTCTGAAAACTACTTAAGTAAGATGCAAATTGAGGCAATGTAAACCGTAGCCAGATAAACATGAGCGAGCTTATCATAACGCGTTGCAATCCTACGAAAGTTCTTCAACTGACTGAAGAAGTTCTCAATCAAATGGCGCTCACAATAAACGTGGTAATCACAGGTCCACTTGTCTTTGGTATTTTCCTTTGGCGGAATAGTATAGACGCCTGCTTTATCTTCAATATACTGGCGAAGTTTCGCGGTGCCATAGGCTTTATCCGCGATAATATTTGATTGAGAAATATCGAAGCCTTCCAGCAACTCACTGGCAACTTGGCTATCATGTACTTGACCACCTGTTAGGCGAAAAACCAAGGGATTCCCTAATCCGTCAACGAGTGCGTGAATCTTGGTCGTTCGGCCACCTCGACTTAGTCCAATAGCTTGATTTTCGACCATACATTCGGCGTTTTTTTTGCCCCAGTGGCCTTTTGATGCGCTCGAACGATCGTTGAATCTAAGCTCAAGTTTTCCATGTCGGGATCGTCAATCAATTCGAGAAAAACCTGTTCGAACAAGCCTGAACTTACCCAGGCTCGGAAGCGACTATACACCGTTTTCCAAGAGCCATAGCGTTCAGGTAGATCACGCCAAGGAGCCCCGCTGCGCATGAGCCAGAGGATAGCGTTGAGGGCGGTACGGTTGTCTAGGCTTGATGGACGGCCAGTCCGGTATGGCGGGAAGTATCCTTTGATTCGGTCCCACTGAGCATCTTCCAGTTCGTATCGTTTAGGTGTTGTCATCGGAATGCCTCGATTCGTTTTTCCTCAGATTATACCTGAATTTTTAGTTTTCAGACAGTCCCTAGTAATTTTAAAAGCCTCGACCGTCTGTTCTGATACCCGACGAATTAAAACTGGCCGAGACTTGCCACCGTTAGTTTCTACAAAACTAACGTATAGGCTGACTAAGTCATTAGTCCTCATCTGGATCGTTGAGCCAATCAGCGACCTCTTTAGCGTCTTTGAACTCGGTGACTGGTGTCCCTTCGGTCGCCTTTAAAAAGCGTAAATTAGCTCTTTCTTCTTCGCTTAAAGACACATTAAAAGGTAAAGCACCATTAGCAACAATCCGCTTGTAAAACATGTTAATGGCCGTGGTTGGATTTAAGCCCAATTCGCTTAAAACTGCTTCGGTATCATCGGCCAAATCTTTATCAATCTTGACTTGGACCCGTTTCTTTTCCTTACCTGCCATGATTGTCTCATCTCCTTTCTTTTACTACTACCATTATACTACCTTTTGAGTATCTGATCAACGGATAAAACCCTGGCCTCAAATCACTTGAGCTTGGCGTTGATCTAAAGGCTGAAATTTTGAGCTGGTTAGCCTGGTTAGCTCTGCACTCATTTAAAAACCCCTATTCTTCTGTTTAAGCCATTTAGATCTAGCTTAAGTATAGAGAGGTTAGTAAGACTTAAAACCGCTTAGAAAGGATTTTGTAGCCTTTTAGGACTAGTAGTACAACCCACTGTTATCGTTGTCGGCCGACTTTTCTTCTTCGGGGTGTTTGGCCGCATATTCTCTAGCCGCTTTTTTATTCCACCAAACGCCAAATAGGTTTTGCATGGTGCCGTACAGGTAATTTTCCACGTTCTTGATGTGCTTCTCATTACTTCTTAGGACGTTAAAGTAGCGTCTCAAGGCTTTAGTCATTAGCGGTTTAAGTTCTTCATCATCAAGTGGGATTATGACGCCAATATCTTTGTGATCTTTCTCAACTCGGTACTTAGCATTTAAGATAATGCCAATGAAGCGCCGCATTTGTTGCGGGGTACGGCACCAAAAACTGAGCAGCTGAATGGCTTCGGGTTCTAAGAAGACTTCCCAGCCACTTTCTGAATCCGTTAAGAACTCATCAGCATGTTTTACTAAATCCCGATTTTGGATTTCTATTTCAGCTGGTGAAAAGTTAGCTGTGGAAAAATTTAACTTTTGAGTATCTATCTTGTATCTATCTTTATCTTTTTCTTTAGGTTCTTTATATAGATTAACTGCACTTTTTGCAGTTCCGCTTGTAGCAAGGGCTTGAGACACTTTTGGGCTATCTTCACCGCGTAAATAAACATCGGTTGCTTTCACATCGAGCTTGGACAGATATAAGCGATTCGGTTCATTCTTTTTTGTTTTTGGGTTAAAGCCCAGTTGTTTTTGCATCAGCAAATGAGCGGATTCGAGTTCTTTTTTAATTTTGACGACTTTTTGATTATGGCAATTA
>NZ_BCWD01000038.1 GCF_001592085.1 Levilactobacillus senmaizukei DSM 21775 = NBRC 103853 | reverse complement strand
GGGCCTGTGACAAGTTGTCACAGGCCCTTAGTCAGTTTAAAGTAACGACATGGCATTATTTAGGAAATGCAGTATCGTATTGTAGCGGATATCTCGGAAGTGGAGGTACGTGAAGCCGAGAATCCAGCCCAGCGTGGAATACATGAGCCAGGTCCAGGAGAGGTTAGGAACGTGCATCGCACCAAAGATCAGCCCAGAGATGAAGACCCCTAAAAAATTCATTAAGCGGGTATTCTTACTGAAGAAGTAGTTCAGAAAGATTCCCCGGAAGATGAGCTCTTCGATAACCGGGGCAAAGAGGATAGTATACGCCAAGTTCCACAGGGGTAACTGAACCACCTGGTTATTGATGGCGGTCTGATTGGTGGGACTGCTGAGCACGTGGATATGAATGAGGTAACTCCACGTATATTGGACGGCCATCATGAGGATGAAAAGACCGATCAATTGCCACAAGCGTTGGACGTTAAAGGCTTTCTTACCAAAATGCCGTGGGTTGTTCACCGCCAGTTGACGTTGATAGCGCCAGGTGGTGAATCCTAGGACTAGTGCGGCCACGATCAGCGTTAATCCGATAAACTGGTTGACCTGTCCCGGTTGACCATGCTTAACCAGGTCGGTGGCGAGTCCCAGAAGGAAAGAGTCGAAGAGGTAGAAAATTAGGAATCCGGCCCAGCGAGCACATTTAACCAGCCAGTCCATGAAACGTTGGCCGTTTGTTAAAAATTTATTCATGTCGGCGTGCGGCCTCCCCTTTAACGATCATACTTGCCAATTTCAATGAGGTTTTCGTCAGGGTCGCGTACGTACACCGAGGTCATGGGGCCTAAGGCACCTTCCTTGGGCAGCGGGCCATCCACGATTTCTACCGCGTAGTTGGTCAGGTGTGACAGGATGTTTGCCAGCGAGTCTGTGGCAATGATGGCAAAGTCCGCGCTCCCAGTGGTGGGGTGCTTAGCAACGGGCAAATGGGGTGCGTCACTCTGTTGAAAGTTAATCTTTTGTTTACCCAACTTAACGCCGCGACGACCGTCCGCAAACTCAATGATTGGTAGGTCGAAGACTTCGTGATACCAACGGACGGAGCGCTCGATATCAGCAACGGTCAAGGTTAGGTGGTCAATGTTTCTAATGTTCATGAATGTCAGTCCTTCAGATGTGAATTTCAATCATTATAGCATAGTTTACCCGGTCGGCCCTAGGCGGTGAAGTTGACGGAGGGCGGCGTTTCGTGGTAAGTTACTACTTATAATATTGTTTAGGATTAAGCCTTGACGACGTCGGGGCTTTTTCTGCGTGAGAGAAGAAGGGAAGGGAACAAAGTGCCACTATTAGAAGTTGACGACCTAAGTATGAGCTTCGCTGATAAGAAGCTCTATGAAGGGGCCAGTTTTACGCTAGAGAAAGGCGAACACATGGGTGTCGTCGGGCAAAACGGGGTCGGTAAGTCAACCTTAATCAAAATTATTACGAGCCAGGAGCTCCCTTTGACGGGTTCCGTTAAATGGCAAAAGAAGACGCACATTGGTTATTTGGACCAATATGCGGATATTCCAGAAGGCATGACGCTGATTGATTTCTTACACACGGCCTATGCCGATCTGTACAAAATGAATGACCAGATGACAGCGATGTATACCGAATATGCCGAAACCATGGAAGACAAGTTGCTGGAACGTGCCGGCCGGATTCAAGAGGTGCTGGATGCTCGTAACTTCTACGACGTTGAGACCCAGATTGAACGGGTGATCTCTGGGTTAGGCCTGGATGATATGGGTCGTGACCACGAAGTTGCCAAGATGTCCGGTGGTCAACGGTCAAAAATCATTTTGGCCAAGTTGTTATTGGAAAATCCCGATGTCATTCTGTTGGATGAACCGACCAACTACCTGGATGTGGCGCACATTGCCTGGTTGGAAGATTACCTCAATAATTTTGAAGGTGCCGTGTTAGTTGTGTCCCATGACTATGATTTCTTACAAAATGTGACTAACTGTATCATTAACGTGGCGTTTGGTCAGATTACCAAGTACCGCGGCAACTTCAAGCAAGCCATGCGGCAACGGGATGAACGGGAAAAAGCGCAACAACGTGAATTCGACAAGCAACAGGTCGTAATCGAAAAGGCCGAACGGTTTATTCGTAAGAACAAGGCCGGTTCGAAGTCCACCATGGCCAAGTCACGGGAAAAGATGTTGAACCGGTTGGACCGGGTCGATCCACCTTCGACCAACGTTCAGGCGCACTTTGATTTTCCTTATCAGGAAACGGGGTCGCAGAACGCTTTGGTGGTTGATGAATTGTCCGTCGGTTATGATCGGCCTTTGTTGAAGCCCGTGACGTTCTCCGTGACCACCAATCAAAAGGTGGGGCTGACTGGATTTAATGGGGTTGGGAAGTCGACGTTAATCAAGTCCATTCTGGGCTTAATCAAGGCCAAGGGCGGGGAAGCCCATTTTTCACCGTCCGCTAAGATTAGTTACTTCAGTCAAGACTTGGTTTGGGATAACAATGCGCAAACGCCATTAGAAATCATTCAGGCTAAGTATGAAAAGTTACCACAAAAGGCTATTCGGACAAAGTTGTCCAAGTGTGGGTTAGATTCCGCCAATGCCATGAAACCAATTGGTGAGCTCTCCGGTGGGGAACAGACCAAGGTCAAACTGGCCATGATGGAATTTGAACCGGCCAACTTCCTCATCATGGACGAACCGACGAACCATTTGGATGACGAAACCAAGCAGGCCTTGAAGAATGCCATCAATGACTTCGCGGGTAACGCCATCATCGTGAGCCATGAAGCCAGCTTCTATACAGGATTGGTCGATAAGATCCTGAACGTGGAAAAGCTCAGTTTGCGGGCGGCGAATAATTAAAAAGCCTTACTGGTTGATTACATTTTGGTAAAAAGCGTTCCCTTTTTCATTTAAAACCGTTACAGTTGTCCCTGAGAGTGAAAATACACGAATAAAGGGTGGCAGCACATGAGACGTTTCAGAAAAATACTCGTGGTCATCGTGTTACTGGTGATTGCGGGGATCGGGATTAATCGGCTATATCAAAAGACCGCCGTTAATTCGACGGGGCGGTTCAACTTGAGCCAGTTAAGCTTGAAGAAAAAGGCCCCCGTGATTAATTGGCGTGAGCCATCTGAAGACAAGGCTTATCCTGACTTGAAGGCACATCCCAACGCTTGGCTGGACGTGAATACCAGTAAGCAACGAGTTTATGTTCGCGATGGTCAGACCGTTCTGTACACGATGTACTGTTCGACTGGGACGGGTAAAGAGAATAAGACGCCCCATGGCACGTTTGCCATTCAGGGTGAACGGGGGAAATTCTTCTATAACCAGTCATCCGGTGAGGGAGCCCGTTACTGGGTCTCTTGGAAGGATCACGGCATTTATCTATTCCACAGTGTGCCCACCGATAAGGATGGCCACTACATTAAGCATGAGGCCGAGGAGTTGGGCAAGAGCGCCGCTTCGCACGGATGTGTCCGGCTGTCTGTGGCCGATGCCAAGTGGGTATATGAGAACGTCCCTTATGGGATGAAAGTGGTTATTCGCTAATCGGTTAAAATAAGCAGACTAAAAGGGCCATGACATTGTCATGGCCCTTTTGATTACAAAATATTAAGCGTTAAAGTTGTCATTTTCCACATCGCGGATAAAGGTTGCCAGGTGATCGTAGTAAACGGGTGCGTTATCGATCATGTGGTGGTGTCCACCTTCTGGCGTCGTCACAAAGCGTGAGTGTGGAATGAGTTCGGCCATCTTCTTACCAGTAGCAAGAGGCATGGTTTCGTGTTCCCCGAAGGTTAACAACGTTGGAACCTTGATGTCCTTCAGGTGACTGCGGAAGTTCCATTCTTTCAGCTTACCCTTGATGACGAATTCATTGTCACCTTGGAAGGCACCATAAACGTCGGTCGCCATGGTACTGATCAGGTGAGAGATCGCTGCGGGCTTTTTCCGGTCCACGTAACCATCGTTTAAGATGTCAACGTAGCTTTGGTATTTAGGATCATCGTAGTTCCCATCGGCTTCAACTTGCTTCATGTAAGCCACTTGGTCGGCGGAAAGAACGGTTTCCCGGATGTGGTTAATGCTTTCAACGTATTCGTCGATGTTATCAACCATTGAGGAAATGATAGCCCCTTTCAAATGGTCGCCGTATTTAGCAGCGTACATTTGAACCAAGGCACCGCCCCATGATTGACCAATGAGGTAGAACTTGTCGATGCCTAATTTTTGCCGAACTTCTTCGACTTCGTCCAAAAAGTAGTCGTAAGTCAGATACTTTTTGGCAATTTCCGGATCGCTATAGTCGGGTTGATCGGAGTACCATGAACCTAATTGGTCATACATGTGAACTTGGACGTTCAGGCCTTGTTTGGCCAATTGCTTCGCAGTATCTTCCCAGTATTCATGGTTACCACCGGGGCCACCATGCAGGGCGAGTAAGTGAATGTCGCCGGTTCCTTGAGTGTTTGTCCAGAGGTGGTACCCATTGTCTAAAGTGATAATCGTGGTGCCTTGTTTCATAAAGAATTCCTCCACTCTTAAATTAATTTAATCTTCTAAATCAGTTTAGCACTGTTTATTAAAATACGAAAATAACTAAGCGGGATCGTTGACCCACGGCACGGTAACGGAGGACTTGCCTAATTGAATGGAGTATTGCAGGTCTTGGTTGCCACGGACAGTCATGCCAAAGTCGGTGGCATAGATAGCCAACCCCAACTGATGCCCGGCTAGCAAACGGTAGTGCGTGGGTTGCAGGGTGACCGTCAAGTCGTAAAACTCATTGGGCAACAACTCGTCAACTTGATAGTTGTTGTGCTGATTCTGCAAGTTCTGGTGGCCCTTCGTGATCATCTTCCATGGGGAAGGTTGGGCGGCCAGTTGGAACTCGCGAAGCTGGTCTTCACGCCAATGAAAGCCCTCATCTAGTGGTTGTCGCAGGTTAGTTGGTGAGACCTTCAGGCGTTTGGCTAATCCGTAGTCGACCAGCTGAAAGCTCAGCATGCCGACCGGTTGGTTGACGGCCACCCGGAGCTTAACCTGGACCCGACCATCAATGATCAGGGGGTCCGTGAGCACGGCTGACTTGAAGAGGAGTCGGTGCCGGAACATCTCGTTATGCTTATCACCCAGTAAGTCTTGTTGCCAGTCATCGATGGCTTGGGTGTAGTGGTTGAATTGGGTGGCCGGTAGTTGGTCATTGAAGCTGGTGGCTTCGGCTGGCCCAGCGGTCTTTGCCGAGACTAACTCGTCGTGGCGAAGTTGAAAGGTGAGACGCTCGTTGGTGGGAGCGTCCCAGTCGGGATAGGCCTGCCAGGTTTCTGGGACGGCATTGTCCTGGATGGTGACGTCGGGAATTAGGTTTTCCGCGTCGTTGTCGACCCCCAGCAGTTCGTGGGTCAGCCACAGGTTAACCATGTCGGTGAAATCCAGGGAACGGAAGGCGTTGATGTAGATATGTTGGCCCTGATGAAGGATGAGTTTCTTAGTAATTGGTAAATCCCGAACAGCATTCCACAGGTTATTCACATTGCGCGGCTTGACGTTCCAATCGTTGAGACCGTGGACCAATAAGAGGTCGGCCTTGATTTTATCGGCGTTGGTTAGGTAGTTGCGAGCGGCCCAAAAAGCATTATAGTTCCCGGTGGACCGGTCTTGACCGTGGGTAATGGCGGCCAAATCAGCCTGCCATTTTTCTTGAACGCGGTGATAATCACCGGCCTGAAGCTGCCGGCTAAAGGTTTCTTCTGCCAAGACGTCGGCATCTTCGCCAGGGAAGCCGCCCGGAGCGATGACTAGACCACCGTCACGGTAATAATCGTACCAGCTAGAAATGGCAGCCTCACCAATGATGGTCTTGAGCCCCTTGACACCGGTCGTGGCGGCCGCCGTTGCCATGGTGCCCAGGTAGGAGCGTCCGGTCATGGCTACGAGCTTAGAACTCCAGTCGGCGGTGATGGCGGTAGTGGCCGTGCGGTCGGTGAAGGCCACGCGATTTCCCGTTAACCATTCGATAATCGCGGTAGTAGATGCCGTCTCGGCGGGATCGCCGGAGGTCCGAACGCCATCCGAATCCTTGGTACCAATGCCGGCGGCGTAAACGACGGCAAAACCGCGGGCTAGGAAATAGTCGTTAAGGGTGTAGGAACTTTCGCGCGCAAAGGTTTCGGTGGCCTCGGTGGTCGTCGCCTTGACCGGACGCGCGGCAGGGGCGGCGGGTAGAACGGTTGGTTTCAAATCGGCTGGGCTGGGCGTCTGCGGTTGCTTGGCCTCTAATGGCACGTTGACGTTGTGCGTCATCGCTTCGCCGGCTTCATCGTTGGTCCCTTGATTGTAAGGACTGGCGGTGTAGAGGACCGGAACCGTTAGACCAGTTGCCGTTTCTGCTGGTCGTAAAATCTCGGCCTTCAGAAGATCCCGTTGACCGTCTGCATCCGTGTCTAGTGAACTTTCGACGTAGACGACGTCGCGAATGAGCTTGGTGGTGTCGAAGACTGCCTGAGCTTTGCCATTAAAGATGAGGGGCTTAGGCGTCGTGGGGTCGGCCATCAAGGGCACAAAGTAACCATGGGTGGTGAGCAGGTCGAGGAACGTTTGACCATCATGGGTGTGTGTCGTGAGCAATAGGTACCAGGCCTGAGTTAGCTCGCTAGCGGACAGGTTGGTCGTGGCCACGTGATAGACCGGCAGGTTCAGGGCCTTCATTGCGGCCAATGGATCGGCGAGTTTGAAGTCGAGATCGACGGTGAATCCTAGTCGTTGAAGGGCCAGATTGTAAAAGGCCGCGATGCTGACCTCGGTTTGGCTGTGCAGGTAGGTCCAGCCATCCAGATCGGGCGTCGCCATGAGCGCCTTGAGGTGGTGTGCTACGGCGGGCTGACTGGGATACTCCGGCCAGCTACGGTCGAAAAAGTCCATTAACAACTCGTTGGGATGGGTGAGCACGACATTTTGATTATCCAGAAAATGAATGCGTTTGAGTTCCGTGACGGCTTCTGGTGCCGTGGTTGGACGGATGGCAAATTGTTGATTACGCATAATTAACGCCTTCCTTATTAAGAGTCAAAACAAGATTAATTGGTCTGGTCGTTGAGGCGGCTGTGACGAAGGCCGTAGCTAAAGTAGATGACGAGGCCGATGGCGAACCAGATGCTGGAGGCAATCCACGTTTCGGCGGGTAGCTGAAGCATCATGTAAAAGCATAGTAAACCTGAAATAATGGGCAAGACGGGATAACCTGGAACCTGAAAACCGCTGTTCTGTGGCAAATCAGGGAGATGGCGTAACCGTAAAATTCCAAAGGAAACGAACAGGAAGGCCACCAAGGTGCCGATATTAACCAGATTGGTCAATTGAGCCAGGGGCACGAAGCCTCCAAGTAAGGCAATAACGACCGTGATGACCGCAAGACTGTTGCGAGGCGTCTGGGTTTTCTTGTCGATTCGACCCAAAAATTTAGGTAACAGGCCGTCTCGTCCGATCGAGTAAATCAGACGGGAGGAACTGTAAATCATGGTGACCATCATGGTAAACATGCCGGCCAGAGCTCCCAGAGAGATAATGCCAGACGTCCAGTTTTGATGAACCAGGGTCAATGCGAAGGCCACGGGGTCGGAAACGTTTAGGCGGGTGTAATGAACCATCCCGGTCAAGACGATGGCCACCAGCATGTAGAGGACCGTGGCCACCACCAAGGTGCCAATGATCCCGATGGGCATGTTGCGGCGGGGATTCTTAACTTCCGCCGCGGAGGCTGACACCACGTCAAAGCCTAGGTAGGCAAAGAAGACGGTGGAAGCCCCACGCAAGATGCCATGGGCGCCATACGGTGCGAACGGTTGCCAATTACTAGGCCGGACATAGAAGATGCCGACGATCACGAATAATATAATGATAGCAATTTTTACAATGACAATCGCGTTGTTAATCCGCATGGATTCTCGCATTCCGTGGTTGAGTAGCCAGCTGATGAGTAGGACCACCACAATGGCAACCAAGTTACCATAGGTGCCATGAGTGGGGTCATAGGGTCCGGCAATGGCCGTGGGGATGTTGAGGTGGAATCCGGCCAGAAATGATTTAAAGTACGCGCCGAAAGCATTAGCCACCGCGGCCACGGCCAAAACGTACTCCAAGATGAGGGCCCAACCAAGGACCCAGCCAATAATTTCCCCAAAGACCAAGTTCCCGTATGAGTAAGCGGAACCGGCGATGGGGAGAACCGAAGCAAACTCGGCGTAACACATGGCCGCTGTGGAACAGACAACGGCGGCTAACAGAAAGGAAAGCACAATCCCGGGACCACTGTATTGGGCGGCGATAGTTCCCGGAAGAATGAAGATCCCGGTCCCAATCACGGCACCAATCCCCAAGGACATGAGATCCTTGGCCGTCATCGTCTTGGCAAAGTGCTGATCGCTTTTTAAATAATTGGTTAACTGTTCGCGACGGAAAATACGCGCAAGTCCCATAAAAAGCCTCCTTAATAAATGGTTATATCTCGGATAGTGTACCCTAGAGTTAAATTAAAAGTCAATGAGAGTTGGCCGGGGTTTATCCGAAAGTTTGCGAAAGACTAGCCCTTAGGCCCCATTTCGTTCTAAAATAGATCAAGTAGGTTTTATTAGAGGAGGCCATTAATCATGATTACCGAAAATGCCAGCGGTGCTGTGGTGTACCGTTTGAACGGGTCCGTACCGGAGTATTTATTATTGCAGAGCGCCACCAGTGACTTCTGGGGATTTCCCAAGGGCCATGTGGAGGGGACGGAGACCGATGTCGAGACGGCGGTCCGGGAGATCCGTGAGGAAACGGCATTGAACGTTACCGTGGACGAAAGCTTTAAAGCAACCGTCAATTATGATATGGCTAACGGACATCATAAGCACGTCGTTCTATACACGGCGCAGGTTCCGACAGGGGTCACGATTGAACGACAACAAGTTGAGATTAGTCACTTTGGTTGGTTTAACTACGCTGCGGCGCGGGAACGACTGACCTATGATAATTTAAAAGACCTGTTAGACCAGGCGAATAACTACTTGACGGGAGCGACGCCACATGAATCCTAAAGTCTTAGTTATCACCGGGGCCACAGGAACCGGCAAGACCACTGTCCAGGATTATCTGGTCAGTCACTATCCGGTTACCAAGATTATTACCCATACCACTCGACCCCCTCGTCAAGGTGAGGTCAACGGGCAAGATTATTATTTTGAGGACGACGATAGTTTCAAGCACAATCATTACCTCGAATCCGTGGTTTATTCGGGTTATCATTATGGTTCCTCCCGAGAGGGCATTGCGGCTGGCTTCAAGCGCGCACCGTTTGCGGCAATTGTCCTGGATACCAAGGGTGCCATTACCTATGCCGACGAGCTGGGTGATCAGGCGGTGATTATCTTCTTGACGGTCAGCGAGACCGCCCAGTTAGCCCACCGGTTGACCAAACGTGGGGATGACCAGGATATGATGGAGCAGCGGTTCGCTAGCCCAGAATACCGGCGCGACCTGACGATGCCCCTCGCTTTACGGGGCCGGGCCATTCAATTAAACAACGACCACTGGCAACAAACCCAACTCAAACTAGATGACCTGATGACCAGCCTCCAGCGAGGTGAAACGGTTGATAGTGGTGTTTTACGGTAAGTGTGCTAAACTAACTAGGAATTTGGACCAGAGCAAAGGAGGTCAATCCTGACCATGGCAGAAACGTTAACAGCCGCTGTAGATATTTTAAAGCAAAACAAACTCAAATTAACCAAGCAACGGCATGCCCTGCTGGAATTTTTATTGACCAATCAGGGGCATTACACGGACATTGTGGCCGTTGATGCTTACATGCGGACAGAATTCCCAGGGATGAGTCATAACACGGTTTACCGTAACCTGAAGGAATTTGAAGAGGTCGGCATTGTCGAACAGAATACCGAGCAAGAGCGGACTCGGGTCAAATACCAATGTGACTTTCATCATCAACACCATCATCATTTTATCTGTCAAAACTGTGGCAAGGTGACCGAGCTTCAGATGTGTCCCATGGATTTCTTTGCCGAACAGTTGCCGGGTTACGATATTACGGGCCACAGCTTCGAGCTGTACGGCATCTGCGCCGACTGTAAGGCCGCGGGTGTCAGCGAATCCTTAGTCAAAAATTAAGAGATTTTTGGGGATTCTTTCAGATTGACGTGTAATAATGAACAGTAATTAGGCAAAAAAGGTTAGGAGGAATGTGACATGGCGTATCGAACACCGCCGTTTATCACGCCATTTGCAATCGTTTCGATGGCACTGGCACTGGGCGCAACCAACGTGGTGACTAACACGGTGACCCACAGTAATGAAGGGGCCTCCAAGGTCTCCACCACAAGCACAAGTATTTCCAGTCGACCATCGGATGACTCCAAGAAACAGAGTGACGATAGTAAAAAGAAGGACTCCGATTCCGATAAGGACAGTAGCAAGGAATCCTCCTCCGAAAGTAGTTCGACGACGGACACGCAAAGTTCTTCGGCTAATTCTACGTCCGAAGCCGATAAGGCTAATGGCCATGGGACAACGGGTGGTACCGGCACAACGAATAGCAATTCAACGTCGAAAAAGCCAGCCACATCGACGGAGTCTAATAGTACCACCGATGATCAGACGGGGTCCACGACTGACGACACGCAGAGCGCGCAGACGTACAGCCATAACACGACCACTACGAATGACACCAACACGAATCAATAAGCAGGAAAGGGGGGTCGCACATGCTTAGTTTCTTGGATATGGTTAACCACTACTTAGGTTATATCAACGTGAACGTTAAGATTAAAAATAGAATTTACGTTATCCTAGGATTCCTAGGAGATATCTACTTGTTCTACATTGCCTTGCGTTATCTGAAGAATGGGCACCCATTCTGGGGGTTGCTGATCCTGGGAGTGGCACTGTTGCTGCTGTACTTTGTTTACCTCAACGTCATGTATTATTTCACGGATAAGAAAGCCCCCTTCGACATTTCACCGAAGATTGAGAAATGGCTGCACATCAAGCCCAAGGAAGCCGAAGAGGAGGGCCAGAAAGCCGTCCGCGGCGGTCGGAATATTCCGGCCAACGGGTATTTTGACGAGAAGAAGATTTTACCAGGCAAGTTGAAGTCTAACGATGGTGAACTGGCCAACATTCAAAATCTGGCGACGCGGTTACAACAACACCAGTTGTTAGACTTGGATTACTCCGGCTTGGGCGATCGTGAAATTATGGCGCAAACGCAGCAGAACGGTAAGCCCGTCTATGCGACGGGCCCCGGTGTCTTGATTCCCTACTTTGAAATGAAAAACGAAGGCGGCCGCTTGGCGGTCTATGCGGGGATTAATCAGGCAGAGGCACAACGAGTGGGGGCCATCAGTACCGTGGGCTTACAACCCGTCGCCGATGTTCGCGACCAGTTCGAACTGTACCTAGCAAATGCAACTTTGGTCGGCGGACCATTTAAGGTCCTGGGGCGGAACTCGTTGATCGAGCAAGCCAATGACTTTGAGGTTGCCGTTCAGTTAGCGTATAAACACCCGGATGATCGCTCTAAGTCGACGTCGGCAACGCGGGAGCACGGGCGGCGGGCTCATTATGATCAACTGTCCGGCGTTAGCGAGTCGGCCGATGATGAGCCGATGACGCGGACCTCTCGTTACCATCATTAATCAGTTAAAATAGCGTTTGAAAGGGAGTGGCTGAAGCCACTCCCTTTTTTGTGTCC
>NZ_BCWD01000037.1 GCF_001592085.1 Levilactobacillus senmaizukei DSM 21775 = NBRC 103853 | reverse complement strand
CTTTTCATTCTGCCACGTAATTGCTTTAGATATTTCAGTGACTTTGACCGTTCTTGTGCAATATATTCGCTGGTGTATCCACGGAGAATCAGGTGGCGTAGGATATTATTTTCTGCCGTATGCCGTTCCTCATCTTGACCGCGGATTTCTTTTTTAACATTTTCCGGCCACTTATCTGGATCGTCGCCATAATTGGCGTAAGCAGCTCTAATTTCAGCCATTTCCTTGTTTGATGACATAACTTTTACTTCTTCCTCAATAGTCGTTTTGCTTCGTTCCTTATTTCTTCAAATTCATGTTTACGTCGTTCTTTTAAAGCTTCATTGCAATTGGGACATGGGATAGCTGTTACGGTGCTTGCCGTGCAGTGGTAAAAAACGCCAGTGCCATGACACAATGGACATTCACTCATACGCTACGCACCCCTTTCATGCCGTCAAAAATCAGTTGCTGTTCCGGGCTATCTGGATATACGCGATCAATGAACTTGCCTTCATACATCTGTTTTAGCTGCCCTTTGGTGTTATTGGTCGTAATGATGGTGATACCTTTAGCGGTGTTGTGATTAAAATCAACTCTAGCGTTAGATACCCGATACATGATGTCTTGCAGATCCTTATGAACCGGTTTAATGTTGCCAGTCATACCACCTTCTGTGCCAAAATCATCTAGTACCAATACATCAACCTCAATCATCGAACGTGTTATGTTGATCAGTTTGGAACGAATTGAAGTGTCATCATATTTGTCATTGACCATTCTTAGCAGCTCGGCAGTTGATACAAACATGCCACTATGACCATGGCTCATCAGGTGGTCCAACATAGATAGTGCTAAAGACGTTTTGCCAACGCCACGATCACCCATCATAACCACATTGAAGTTTTTGTTTTCTAGCTGCTTAGCTAACACGAATGCTTTCTTGCCTAATGACTTGGCTAAGTGTGGATTGTCCTGCTTAGCAATATCCCAGTTGCCAAACGAAAACTTGAGCGGTATGTTGCCGGACCAGACCGAGTAGCTATAGTACTGGGCCATTTTGTCCCGTTTCAATTGTTGAGCTGCTTGTTCAGCCGTCTTACGATCTAATTCTTCTTTAGTTGGCAAGTGGTTCAGGTCAACGTGGTGGGCATTGGCTAGCCGCTGAATATATTCCTGGTCAAAAGTAACGTGCTCCATGTTAACCTCCCGTCCAGTACTCGCGGCCCTCATGTTTTGGTTCATCAGGTACTGCATTCAAATATCCTTCAAATTTACTAGCTCTAAATAAAGTAGATGGCCTTAAATACTGAGCCATATCTTTATTGTTGAGCCACAGTTTGCATTGATGGTCTATCACTTTTTGCATATCTTCGGCGCTAAATCCATCATGCTGTCGTGCCATAACTAATCCCTTGTTAGTGTTAGTGTGTTTGAAATGCTTGCCAGTCTTTTCGTTGAGATAGTCAATTACAGATTGCCAAGGAAACTCAGGTACTGCGTTAGCTGCACTATTCTCTTTTGTAGTCTCTGTAGTAGTCTCTGGTAGTCTATTGGTATTGGTGGGGACTGTCAGTCCCATTCCATTGGGACGCTCAGTCCCTATCGTTGGTACTGTCAGTCCCAATGCTGAACCCAAATTGTCTAATGCGTCATAATCGATTCTGTACCACTTTGTACGGTCAAATTTTGCCTTGTTATAGTTACCAGTAATTAGTAATCCACGTTTTTCAAGGTCTTTTAAATAACGCTGAATTGTTTTTTCTGATAGCCACGGAAACTGTTCATGCCATTTTGCGGCGCTATTATAAATCCACCTAAATCCATCTCTTATGTTGTTAGATCTGTTCAACCAATAATGAATTTGCTGGAGTATTAATGCCTTGTCGGAACTTTCTAATTTAACTGCTAATGATGGCAATACTTGTAGTGGCGGCTCATTTATTAACAGATTTCCCATTTGTTTCACCTCGGTAATTTCCTCTAACTCCAATTTTTCTCAACGTCTCTTCGTCTAACTTGATCCCAGTAATTGGAATGTGATACTTCTCTCCAAAGGCTGTCGGACCGATCTTATGCCATTCTGTATGGTGCTCACGACACAAACAGTTAACTCGTAGTTGCGTATGGTCAAGATGATTCCGATCACGGCCAGACCCAACTGTATCAACGTGATTAATATCCGAATGTTCACGGCCACACACCATGCACCGACGATGCCGGCAACACTGATATTGGTAATACTCTTGCTCTCTCGGTAGCAATTCATAGCCTTGTTTGAACGGTACACGCCACGTAAACATGAAGTCGATAACTAGGTCGAGTAACACGTTAGCGTCGCTTACGGACGATTCTGTCGTGTCTGACAGGCTAATCTGCTTGCCAAACGTGTATTCCTCATATTGCAGGTAGAACAACTCTTTTAAAAAGTCTGTAGGCATGCCTGACCAGGTATAAATGTCACTCAACAGGGCAAAGAATAGACGCCGTTGTTGTGGTCTAGCTTTGCGTGTGTCGGCTAGTTCCCAATCTAGGTAAAGTTGTTCACGTGAACCGCTAACGGTCTCAATATGGTCTAAATTAGGCTGATGATCAAGCTCAACTAACAAGTATGACTTGCCATTCCGTTCAAAGTATTTTGATCGTGACCGTTGCATTTAATCACCTCAAATCAGAACGGAATATCACTATCTTGAATATCAATGGGCTTGCCGTCATTAGCAAACGGATCACTCGTATTGTTCTGCGGCCGATTGTTTTGATAACTACCGTTACCAGTAGAGTTTTTTGATTCCAAGAACGAGAAGTTCTCAACAATAACTTCTGTGACGTATACACGTTGGCCTTGCTTATTTTCATAGTTGCGTGTTTGAATACGGCCTTCAATGCCTACCAGAGATCCTTTGTGGAAGAAGTTAGCAAAGTTTTCTGCCGACTTGCGCCAAATAACGCAAATAACAAAATCAGCTTCGCGCTCACCTTGTTTATTGGTGAACCGCCGGTCAACGGCCAGATTGAAAGTAGCTACAGCATCACCGCCTTGCGTATACCGTAAATCCACATCGCGGGTTAGTCGTCCGGTCAAAACTACTCGATTAATCATTAGAATTCCCCTTTTCTGTTTGCTTATTTAATTGACTAATCACAAGCATAATTAGGCTTTCAGCTTTGCTGTGGGACAGTTGATTAGATTGACTGACGCCCGCCTTTTCCAAATAACCATTTCGAACAGCCTCAATTGGTGCGTTAGCCGCCTTACTCATTGCTTTGAATAAGCCCTCAAGAGTAGTTTGTTGTTGCTTGGTCGAAGCTTCAGGTTTACTTGTATTTTTTCGTTGTGAATTGTTCCGATTAGGCGTGGTATCATTAGCTTGCTGACCATCGTCATCAGCCTCTGAGCTGACGCCAAATGTTGTCCCCAAAGAATAACGTTTAGCATAGGTCATGGCGCTTCCTACGTCTTGTGGGTTACCACTGGTTTTAAATTCCATCCAGGAAGAAGACTTACTATAACCATTTTCATGTGTGACAATCGTACGGACACGAACAACGCCATTAGCTGTCTCACAGTCCTGGTACCAAGCCAATCCAGTATCTTTTAATCCCTCATCAATTGCTTTAATTAGATCTTCCAGCAATACATAGTCGTAGTTTTTTCCACCGCTCTTAGTTTTATAGCCAACATGTCCGTTCTTTTTGGGCGCCTTAACTTGCTGGCGAAAATGGGAAAGTCCTTTATTAAAAGCCGACTGCAACTTTATCTTTAACTGATAATCAGCTTCAATTTTAGAGCTGGATTCTAAAACATTTGAATTTTCTGTAGGTTCGCTGATGTTCATGTTTAAATCTCCTTTGTGGGTTTAACGATCAAATTCTCTACTGATTCTTTTTCAGAAGCGCCATCGATGATTTGTCCTTCATCATTAACATAACGGCCCTTAACAAAATAAAATTGCTTCTTAATTTGTTTTTTATCAGGAGTTTTTTTGATATTGATTAGATCATTCAAACCTTGTTTTTCCAGTGACTGAACTACTGTCTCATCCGACCAATTGACTCCGGTTGGTGTCTTACGTGTCGAAACTGTGCCAAATGGCGTCTCGATTCGTGCCTTTGGATCATCTTTCCGTAACTTAGTTAAATAATCAGCAAACAGCCCCTCAAAAAAAGCACGGCTATATTGATTAGCTTGCAACTTAGATTCGAGCCAAGCATCAATTGATTCCTTTTGTTCCAATGCAACTTTCTTTAGTTCATCATCTTTAGCAGCTAGTGCGCGATATTTACGCATCGCCCACGTAGCAGAACTCAGATCCGTGATCTCAAAATTGGGTTTGCTTACTTCTTCGTCATTTTCTAAATCATATTTTTCTAGTGCATCCATTATTTCTCCTCCTCAAACTTGTTGTGTCCAAGATAAGTGACCAACCGCACCTCTGGGCAATATCCATAGAGTGCCAATACAGCACTCTGATAGCTGTCGTGACCGCCATCCTTAAAGTTTTCAAGGTAGTTATCAATGTCGATCAGATCATTGTAGATATAGACCGGCTGATCTTCATCATCAACGACCCAATAGCGGCTACTGACCAGTAATGGCTCGCCGTTGGTATCTAGCACCTTGGGAACAGCCGTACTGGTATCGTCCTGATGCCGGTAAAATCGAGTATAAGAAATTGTCACGCCATTTAATGCCATTGCAACCACCACCCGTCTGGAGTAGAATTAATGTTATAGAAATAGGATAAGTGCAATTCATTTTCGAGTTCTGACGGCCAGGTCAGGACTCTTTTTTTATGCCATAGTTTCATCGATCGACGACCTCCAATCCGTTAGTGAACATTTCAAATGGCTCATGGCCACGTTGCTTAATGACAGCAATTTGCTTATTCGACTTTCCGTAAACGTCTGGTTTGAGTTCTACTACTTTGCCAACACCAGCAGACACCATCTTGATACCTGCGGCATACGTATCTTCGTAACTGACCTTGTCACCAACATTAGCCTTCATGTTGATCCTCCATTCCAAAAAAGTTCTTCCAAAATGGTGTCCATCCGCCGGCACGCACCACTGACTTACGTAGCTGATAACCGACTGAGGCGATCAGCACGATTACTGCTAGCCAGAAGGCTAGGAAGCCAACTATCAGATAAACTTCGTACATATAACCATTCCTTCCTTATGCTGTCTGCTCAACTTTAGGCATGATTCCCTTTGATTCGAGAAAGTCATAAAGGAAACGTTGCCCTTTTTGCGTCCACTTCATTGTGTTACGAACTTGTTCCAGTCCTTTACTGTCCTTATACGGAAATGGTTCGACATGCGTGTAGCCTAGATTCTGATACTTGGCATACAGCAACCACGTTTTGCCTTGCTTGTATTGAATGCCCAGTCCGTGCAGCAGCTTATTAAACTCACGCGTTGAGTAGCCGTAGTTCTTAGCGATTACCGATGTTGTTTCCAATCCTGGATTAGCTAACATCTTATCGGTGTAGTCTGCTTTAGGCTTAAGTTCCTGGATAACCAAGTCCTTTTGCTTAAGCTGATTACCAGCTTGCAACAGCAAGTCCCCTAACGCGTCTTTATCGTGCGTGATGGCGTAGGCTTTCTCGTCCGTCATGTACGTGCCAGTCTTGCGGATTGACGGGAGAACGTCGTTGGTTACCCAGTGGCGGAACTCCGTTGCCTTACGGCGGATATCTGCATTCTTACCTTGCCGGCTGGCATCGAAGATGAGATCGTACACGCCAGATTCGTTGATGACTGTCACTGTTTGTTTTCCACCAGGGGTATCTATTTTAGACACCCCTTTGTCTTCCTCATTCACGTGTTCTCTAATAGCCTTTGCAGGTTGCGAATATCCTAAAGTTGCTGCTACGTCATTGCCAATAAAATGTGGTTCATCATCAATCATTACGGTGCGTACTTGATTGCCTTCAAAATTAAATGGTGTCATTTCGTGCATTCTAGTTGCTCCTTTCTTTTCATAACTACACTTGAAGTGTAGTTATCATCAAAAAAAATAATTTGCTTAAATGGAATATTGCATAAACAAGAAAACTCCCATGCTTTGTCTACTCGAAATACCATTTTTCCATTTTCATATTCACGATATGTCTGTCTGCTCATATTCAATTTGTTAGCCATTTGTTCTTGACTAAAACCAGCCTTGACACGTGCAGACCTAATATTAAAGGCTGACGAATCTTTCATACAATCACCTCCGTTTCTATATTTATAGTGTAGTACACTTGAAGTGTAGTTGCAAGCTAAATTTGCCTTTTTGTGGGTTTTTTTATCCAAAATGTTTACTTTGATACACTTATAGTGTACACTTAAATCAGTTAATATAAAGGAAGCGAATACTTTGAATATATCACAAAACATAAAAAAACTGAGAAAGTCTCACGGATATACACAGAAAGATTTGGCTTCTATCCTTAACGTAAGGCCAACATCTATCTCTGCTTGGGAATCTGGAAGAAACAAACCATTAATGGACAAGATCACTCTAATGGCTACCCTGTTCAACGTTTCTACCAGTGATATCGTTGGAGATACTTTTACCAAAAACAATATAATCGAAATTTATAATAAGTTATCCAAACCTAACCAAAAAAAGGTGCTATCTGTTGCAGAAGATTTGTTAAATAACCAGCAAAACAATAACCGAAACGTCATCAAATTCCCTAAAGACGATGACACCATCGAAATTACGGCCAGCGGTGTCCTCTCTGCAGGTGTGGGTGAGTTCCTTGATGATTCTACTAAGCCATTCACTGTAACCGTTCATAAGCCTGTCCCTAGCAATTATGACTATGCCTTCCAGATTAACGGCCACTCAATGGAACCGGTTTATCAGGATAAGCAAGTTGTCTTCGTCAAAAAGGAAGACGATTACCGTGATGGTCAGATCATTGCCGCGGTTATGGACGGTTGCGCGTATCTGAAAAAGCTGTCAGTAATTGATGGTGAGGCTACGCTGGTATCACTCAACCCAAAATATCCTAATATCAAAGTTGATAAAGAAACCGGCGTCAAAGTATTAGGCGTTGTATTCTCATGAGTCCCCTACATGGGGGCTTCTCTTAGCACTTCAAAAGAACATATGTTTGATTAGCCGGGTGGTTGGTCATGGGTCCGAGTCCTATGTAATCAGTTGATTAAAAAATAATACCGCCAGTCCTCAGGATCAGCGGTATTATGTTTATTATTAGTAGCGGAGAAAACTCGTTACTTTAGTGACGAGATGAATCCGTAACTCTTTTTTGTATTTTGGTATAATTAGAATTAAAGGTGGTGAATTAGATGGTTCTAAAAGGTATTAAGTTAAGAATCTATCCCAATCAAGAACAGCAAACACAAATTAAAATGAATTTTGGATATAACCGTTTTGTTTGGAATAAGATGTTAAATATGATGATCAAGCGATATGAGAATAATCCAGAGGCACCATTCCTAAATGCTTTTACATTAAACAATCTACTGCCTAGTTTGAAAATTGAATACCCTTGGCTCAAAAAAGCTGAAAGTACCAGTCTTCAAGCAACCAACCACGATCTAGTTGAATCCTATAAAAAGTTCTTTAAAGAGCATAGCGGTTTCCCCAAGTTCAAGTCCCGTAAATTTCCGAAGCAAAGCTATACTTCAAAAATGGGTATTCGACTAATAAACGAACATCAAATAAAGTTGCCAAAACTAGGATTAATGAGATTCAAATGTGGTCAAATCAAATTCGGAAAAATTAAAAACGTTACAATTCGTCTTTCTTCCGCTGGCAAGTTCTATGCAATCTTGTTGGTAGATACTGACATTGCTGAATTAGTCAAAACCAACCATTTCGTAGGTATTGATATGGGTGTTGCAGACTTGATGATTACCAGTGATGGAGTTAAATATCCAACTATTCGCTTTGATAAAGCACTATCTCGAAAGAAACATTACTGGGAAAAGCGTTTAGCACGTAGAAGATTACAAGCCATGAAAGAAATTGCTTGGGATCATCATAACAAAGTAGCTGAACCACGAGAATTGTCTGATTTCAGTAACTACCTAAAAGCTAAACATATGGTTGCCAAATACAGTGAAAAGATTACTAATCAGCGCAATAATTATCTGCATAATTTAACCAAACAATTGGTAGAACAATACGATGTGATTAAAATTGAAGATTTGAAAACCAAGAATCTTCTACGTAATCACAAACTTGCTCGTGCAATTGCTAATCAGTCATGGCGGGAACTACGTTCTCAGCTTGAATACAAATGTGAGTGGTATGGAAAACAGTTAGTCACTGTAAATCCACGAAAAACCTCTCAAATATGCTCTGATTGCGGCTATGATGACGGTAAGCATACATTGGATATTCGCCAATGGACTTGTCCTAAGTGCGGTGTTCAACACGACCGTGATATTAATGCTGCAAAGAATATATTAAGTGCTTAACTAGACTATCTAGGCTCGGAACGAGCCGTGGTAAATAGCTGTAACCTCTGCACGTAGTGCTAGACACTAATGTGTAAGTCAGCAGTGTTCCCAGAAGCTCGGTCATTCATGGCCGAGTAGTTCACATGGGCAGGCTACAAATTCTTCACACAGTGGATATGGTGGATCATAGGCATCATGCTGCTTATTGACGTCTGGAAGATTATTACGTCATGGCCAGCGTTGTTGATTATTGCCGGTACATGCTTCTACTTGCTATATAAGCGACATAAAGAAAAGATGCCACGCAAAAAGGTTAAGCCTACATTGTCTGAACCTGTTAATATGCAGGGAAAACACTTTTAAACTTGATACTTATGTACAAAAAAGGTAAACCCAAATGGGTTTACCTTTTAAACAACTAGTTAAACTAATTAAGCAATCCAGCTGCTGTTTGAAGAAGCAGTAGTAGCCGGACCACTAGTCAAAACAGCCTTAAAGCTGGCCTTCAGAGTATCACCATAAGTGGCACTCCGGTTGTCAGTATTGAAGTGAGTTGGGTCGAACGTGAATACGTAGTGGTAAACATCACCATTAGCTGCGTAGTAGTTCTTCGTACCACTAACTGAAGCTGCTTTGTTACTATCGCCAACAGCGGTATCCTTAGTGAAGCCTTGGCTGATAGTAGTTAAGTTATTGCCAATAACGGTACCCTTGTCACCACTCAAAGCAGCAATACCCTTAGCACTTAAAGTAGCAGTAAGGTCAGAAGCTGATAACTTAGCACCATTGGATAATACACCGGCAACGGCATTAGCCGTAGTGGATGCAGTGTTGTCAACATTGTCAGCAGTCAATTGAATCTTTGAAG
Source organism: Levilactobacillus senmaizukei DSM 21775 = NBRC 103853 (assembly GCF_001592085.1). Taxonomy (GTDB): domain Bacteria; phylum Bacillota; class Bacilli; order Lactobacillales; family Lactobacillaceae; genus Levilactobacillus; species Levilactobacillus senmaizukei. Next base: position 2,606 of record NZ_BCWD01000037.1, on the reverse strand, counting down.
TTGCAGCAGCAACAACATCAACATAGACAGTGTTACCATAAGTAGCAGCTTTTACCAAAGTTGAAGCATCAACACCAGATGCTAATGCATAACCAGTAGGTTTGTTGTTAGTGATGTAATCAGCAAGCTTTACGTTTGCAGCGTTAGCGTTATCCTGATCTGCAACCGTTTGGCCGGCCTTAGTAGTAGTAGCAGCAGTAATCCAAGTTGCAGTACCAACTTGTGCGCCGTTTGCACGGTAAACAATCTTAACACTGTTGTCAGATGTAGCAGCTGAATCAGAAATATTTAATGAAAGTCCACCAAGGTCTTGCTTAGTGTTATCAGTGATAGTTGCATCGTAACCCTTACCAGCGTAGATCCAACCAGAGATTGAAGAATCCTTGCTATCAGTTACGTGATAGTATAAAGAACCTTCCTTAGTCTTGGTAGCGGCCTTGTCAACCGTGAATGGATCAGTCTTGGAAGCACCGTAAAGGCTAACCTTCTTGGCATGGATATCGGTATTCTTAGGAGCAGTCCAAAGAGTGTGCTTTGAAGCATCCTTCAAGTAGTAACCGGTAGTACGTGCTGGAGTAGTAGCAGCAGTCGTAGTTTCAGCAGCTTTGATCCCGGCAGTAAATGTGCCAGCAGTCTTACCTACGTAAACGTAACCACGGTACTTCTTGTTCATGGTAACGATCTTGTAGTATACGGAACCACGGTTAGTGGTCTTAGTGCCGTATGCATAGAAAGTGTCGTTGGACTTCTTTGAAGCAGCTAACTTAGCAACTGTCTTCTTAGAAGCAACGACCTTGGCACCCTTAACAGTACCTGGCTTTGAGTAAATGGCATTAGTACCAGTTACAGTAACATTTTGACTCTTATCTGCAAGAGCGGTGTAAGCACCGGCAGTTGCATAGCTCTTAGCACTTGCAGTAGTGGTAGTAACAGCTGAAAGACCAGCTAAACCTAACACTGCAGCGCCTACATAAATAGACTTTGCGAATGATGAACGCATAGATGAAAACCTCCTAATAATTTCTTTTTAGCAAAAACATTATGTAAATGTCCACAATCATTCTTGCTAACGGCAATTATAACATACGTTACTGACTATGCCAAAAGAAAACTTTAACAAATTCACAAAAAAGTCACAATTACCAAAAAAGTGCATAAAAAACCCTCCAACAGGTCAGCGGAAGGGAAGAAATCATGGATTCATCTATGCAGGAGTAATTATATCTTATATGTAGCAAAAAAGCAATGACGATGAAATATTTGTAACAAAAAAGGACGCCCTGCTTGAAGGAGCGTCAAATCTTCAAAGAAGGAAGAAAGCCAACTCTAAAGAAATCTCTTAATATGGACTAACATTTATTTAATATAATGTCAATAAGAATAGAAAGAAGAACGTTTCCATTAAGTTACTAACAGTAGTAGAGAACAAGCAAACCTAATAACACTTACCATCATCTCATTGATTAACATGCTATGGTTGATAATACAATTAGCTATACCGATTCTTACTTTACATAAGGCGGCTTATCCCAAGTAAACCCTTCATGCCCTGATAAAACAACGATCCGTTATTTGGCCTTTGTGAAAATTGCCGGTGTGGGATTGGTATAGGTGAAAATCGCCCGAAAAATCAGAAAATCCACTTTGTGAAGTTAGCCATTCAAACGGCTATACCTTTACCTATAATCAGTGTATAAACCAATGAAAATTATTCTAATTTTCATTGTATCCAAATTTTTTATTTCTGGAATCAAACACTTTCTTCCACCAAGACTCACGACGCAAAATAAATGAATCATCCACTCTTGAATTATAATTTTCTAATATTGAATATTGAAAATTCTTTTTCACATATTCAAATCCAGCTTCTTTAATAAGCTCCTGTAGGCACTTATTCCCACCGTGACCATTACTAATGTAGCTTCTCCATCTATCTAAAAGCATGCCGTTTTTACTAGTTGCAGAACCAACATATAGCTTTCCATTAGATACATCACGAATTAAATATACCGCTTTTTGATTTGAAAGAGCGGTAATCCACTCACTTTTATTTTTTTCTAATACCAACTTTAACTGCTGATATGAAAGGCATACACTATCATAACCTGGAAAACCATCATTCTTATATACATCTGGTAAAACTTGAGAAACAACCAATTTTTCAAGTTTACTTTCCGCGTTAACAACTGAAGCTTGGAAATCTTTATGATATTTAATTAAAACCCTTCCATATAATGGACGATACCGTTTTAATTCCTTTCCAGCATAATTTATTCCATGAATTACACCTAACTCTTCCGTAACTAATTTAACTGTTGTCAGAAGATAAATATCTCCCTTTACTTTAACCAAATTAATTGCAACATCATTAACATTAAAATAACGTTTCTGATTTCTCCAAAATAACCATTGATTATTAATCAGCTCAGGATTCGCTTGAAACACGTCTATTGGATCTTCTTCGGTATTCCATTGATTAAACTTAATTTTTACATTTTCTAGGTTAGACAAACCTAACAAATCATTTAAATAAATAGCATGTGTACTCAACAAAAAAACTCCTAACCATTATGAATTTAATGTTGACGGGTTATGGTTTTCCATTT
>NZ_BCWD01000036.1 GCF_001592085.1 Levilactobacillus senmaizukei DSM 21775 = NBRC 103853 | reverse complement strand
AATCAACCACCTTTTTATAAATATTAATTATGGACGAGGAATACCTTTAAATAGTTGTAAGACCGTTTTGGCGTGCTCAACGCCGTTATATGGTCGCTGACCAATATCTTTGATGATAAGTTGGTCGGGCTTCACTGGCGACCATAGCTTTTCGTGATGATCGGTCGCAAAGTTGAGCAGTGCTTGGCTAATAAAGTGGTCACGATCGAGTTGTTCTTGACTGGCATCCGGTGCAGCTTGGCCGACAATCCCGTACATGTCTGTGCCATGATAAGCGGGAGAACCTTCGGCGGGACCAACGCTTAGCTGATATACGCGTCCGCCAGCTTGGGCATGGTCGTGAGCTTCCCGAATAGCCGGTAAGGTGAAATTGTAATCTGTAAAGAAGCGGGTCCTGACGGTAAGTGGTGACGCTTGACCAGCGCCACAATGTAAGGCGATAGCCTCGGCCTGTTTGCGGGGAATGTGGCAGTCGTAAACCATTTCGTCAATGACCGCGTCGATATTTTTAGGGTCAACATTATCTGGAATGTTAGCGGCGTACCAACTGGCTTCCGCCGTGGTTGAGGTTAGGATCAGGTCAACGTCCTTGTGTTCGCCGCTTTTGATCATATCGGCGGGATGACCCTTTAAAATGCCGTTCGGCAAAAATTCGTCATCGACAATCCCGATTGATAGGGTATCTAGATTACCCCGTTTCAAAACATCGGTTGGCAAGACCTGATTGACGGCATTCATTAGTGAAGTGGCATCAACCGTCAATAACTGTTCTGGTGAAGTTAAATCCAGGGTTTTTAAAACTTTAGCGGCTAATTCTTCGGCCCACCAAGCTGGGATATAACGGGCGGCGTAGCCGGAGAAGGCGGCTAATCGGGTATATAAGCCGTCAGCCTCGGGTACGGCTAAGAGCGTTAACAGTGAAAATGAACCGGCACTGTGCCCGGTGAGGGTAACTTGGCTGGCGTCACCACCAAATGCTCCAATGTATTGGTGAATCCACTTTAAAGCCAGGACAATGTCTTGTAATCCCAGGTTACTGGTATCCTTAAACTTGCCACCATATTGGGATAACTCTAGCCAGCCCAGTGGTCCCAGACGATAATTAATGGAGACCCCAATCACCCGACCGCTGGCGACTAAGCCAGATAAATCCGAGGTGTCTTGAGAATTAGCACCGTAAGTCCAACCGCCACCGTGGATATAAACCACGACAGGGAGCTTCTCAGTGAGATTATCCGGCGTCCAGATGTTGAGATTCAGGCAATCTTCACTTTCACCCTGGTCGGAATTTAAAAAGGCCGGGTCGGTTAACTGCAATGATGCTGGGCCACTTTGACGGTAATCATGGTTGTCCTCAAACGGCACAATTTTAGCCTTTTGAAACCGGCTGGCCTGCCCATAAGGGACGCCGAGCCATTCTTGCACGTTATTAAATTTTTTATTGACACGTGACATTTTGAATTCCTTCTTCCCCATTTTTGTCGCGCTAGTTCAGTATGGATTGAGTATAGACTGTACCCTAACGTCACAGTCAAGTCGAAATTCTAGTGTGGATCGATTTCAGTTTATTAACGCAATGATGGTGGGATTTGCTGGCTCACCGTTATTCACGTCGCAACTGAATAGAGTAGAAAAGAGTGGCGTCGTCTAATTGAACAGACGGCGCCACTCTAGTTGTTAGCGTTAATGATTTTTTTATTGGATCCAGTGACTAATGTTTGGGCACACCACAGAAGCCATCACAGGCGCACTTGCGGTCAGAAATCATGCGGCAGTGGCAAATGCCATCGGCACTGGCGCAGCCACAACCGGGGGTACAGGTCATCCCGGCATGACAAAATGGATTAGTTTCTTTAGTCTCGTTCTTGTTCATTTCTTCAGCCATCATTATCACCTCACGTTTAGTCCGTTAGCAGCCTTCCAAATTTTCGGTACTGGTTAGGTCAAAGCCTTCATCGAGCTTCTGTGTCAAGCGGACTTGCTCTTGGTCCGTCAATTGGGTCCGTTCACTACCGGCGGCGGGATGCGTTAAGACCTGCCGATATAGCTCGGTCTTGGCACTCGCCGGAGCATCGGCCTTCACCGCAACGGCAACATCGAGCCCGGCGGCCGTGTCAAGATAGGCGGTACCATTGTTCACAATAAATCCAGCCGCAAAGTAGTCCTGCTGGTTAACCAAAAAGTACTCGGTCATAATAACCTCCTTGGGGATGCCAAAGTTGACGACATACGTTAAGTATACTAGCCGAAATGAATAACACAACTGGACCGCGACCGGTGATTGTTTTGCCGCCGACGGATTAAGGCTCACTTGCGATGAGCAGTGAGGGGCTCAGACTATGGCTTAGCTGGAATACGCTATTGCAGTATCAATCAGGGCGGTCCGCCCTTGGGCGTCAATTAAAGTTACATGAACCAATCACGCAGGTGATCCGCCACAGTTTCCTGAAATTTGCTGGAATAAGTTGGGCTAGCCTGATCGATGTCTTCGTAAAGGTGCTGATTAATCTTCGTCAGAATGGCCGTGAGTTGGTCGAGTTCGGTATCGCTGAGTCCCTCGAGGTAAGCGGGCACCTTCGCCGTTTCCGCGGCGGTCTCCCGGCCCAGGTCGGTCAGCCGAATAATGGTCTTGCGCCGGTCGGTCGAGGACTTTTCCTTAGTCACCAAGTCTTTTTTGACCAGTTTATTAACAAACTCGGCAGTTGACTGGACGGCTAGGTTGAGCCGTGTCGCCAGTTCCTTCTGCGAGAGTCCGTTGTTTTGGGCTAGGGCCAATAGAATTTTCCCCTGACCTTGAAAGCGAAGGGGATGCTCGTCCTTGTCCGCATGGTTGCGGTGGGCCAGCTCGTCAGCAGTGTGGCTGACCATGTCGAATTCAATCAGCTTGCCGGCGGCGTTCTTCTGTTTATCTAAGTTTGGCATGTGGCCAACCTCCTATAATCCTGGGTTATATCGTCCCAGTACGCATCATACTATCTATTATACGCGCCAATCGCTAGCAACGGGATTGGTCCGGTGAATAAAATTATTGACAAATTGATCAGGGGGCCTTATTATAATTTTAGTCAGGGGGACCTGATTAAAATGCGAACACTAAGAGGGAATCAATATGACTAATGTGAATGCAATCGAAGTCAGTCATCTGACTAAAAAATTTGGCGATAAGACGGTGGTCGACGACATCTCATTTAGCGTCGAACCCGGTGAGGTCTTCGGACTACTCGGACCCAACGGGGCGGGGAAGACCACGACCCTCCGCATGATTACGACCTTGCTGAAGGCAGATGCTGGCCAGGTTAAAATCTTCGGTCACGACACGGTGAAGGAAGGGCGGCTGGCGCGGTCGATGTTTGGTCTGACCGGTCAATATGCCTCCGTCGATGAAGATATTTCGGCCCGCGAGAACCTGATGATCTTCGCCCGGTTGAATGGCCTATCGCGCTCGGATGCCAGGGAACGGACCGCGGAACTCCTGAAGGAATTTTCATTAGAAGAATCGGCGGACAAGGCCCTGAAGACCTTCTCTGGGGGGATGCGTCGTCGGTTGGATTTGGCGGTAAGCCTGATCACTCGGCCAACGTTGATTTTCTTAGACGAACCCACCACCGGATTGGACCCGCGGACGCGGACCCAGATGTGGGATACTATTCGTGAACTGGTGAAGCAGGGCTCGACAATTGTTCTGACCACTCAATACCTAGAGGAGGCCGACCAATTGGCCGACAACCTAGCAATCATCGATCATGGTCGGTTAGTGAAGATGGGCACACCGGCTGAACTTAAACGCGAAGCGGGCGGCTCTAAACTCAGCTTTACGGTCGCCCAAGCGGCCCAAGTTGCGGCCGCTGCGAAGCTCTTGGCGAGTCAGGTTACCGGTGCCGTCCGGCAAGTTGGGCAACAACTGAGTGTGAGTCTCAGCAAGGTCGCGGAGCTGACGCCAATCCTGGCGGCCCTAGATCACGCGAAAATTACCGTTAATCATCTGTCGATTCAAGAGCCATCGTTGGATGATGTCTTCATGAATCTCACCGTTGGCAAGAATTAAGAAAGAGGGATGCACGATGGAAGTTCAAATGCACAAGGGTAATGTGGTGATGAACACCGCCACGATGGCCTATCGTAACCTGTTAAAAACCGTTCACAATCCCGATAACTTTATGGATGTGGTGATTCAACCAGTGCTGTTCATGTTGATGTTTGGCTACTTGTTTGGCGGGGCGATTGCCGGTGGTGTGAAGGCGTATCTGCCCATCATCGTTCCCGGAATCTTGATTCAAACGATGCTGTCGGCGGGAACCGGATCGGGAGCCCAAATCAGAGAAGACTTGGACTCCGGCGTCTTCGACCGTTTCAAGTCGTTGCCAATGGCCCACATTGCGCCGTTGGCGGGGCAACTGTTTGCCGATAGTTTGCGACTACTGATTGCCACCGTGACTTCCTTAACCACGGGTTATCTCATGGGCTGGCGACCGGCCGTGGGCTTTGGCTGGATCGTCGTGATTGCCTTACTAGCCATCTTCACCGGTTGGGCGTTGTCTTGGATCTTCGCGTTACTAGGACTGTTGGCCAAGAGTGCCGCCGCTGTTCAAAGCGTTTCGCTGATGACCATGTTGGTCTTGTCCTTCATGTCGAACGCCTTCGTGCCACTACACTCGCTGACTAAGCCCTTGCGGTTCATCGCCAACTTGAATCCCGTTACTTATGTGATTACCGCCATTCGGCAAATTCTGGCGACGGGCGGCTGGACTCACGAAGCCTTGCTGGTGGTCGTTTTTGACATCGCAGTAGTCGCGGTCTTTGCCCCACTCACCGTCTGGGCATATGACCGGAATTAATCACTGATCAAGGCGTATGTGAATCCTAGGATAACCAAAAGTGGTCAACGTCGTTCAATCGGCGTTGGCCGCTTTTTATTGATATTCAATTATTGATTATCGTTTATCGATATGTTATTATCGACAGTGAACAAAGGACGGGGATGGATAACATGTCAAAATGGTTGAAGGTTGGCATTAACGTTGTGGTTATCTTGGCAAACTTTATCATTGTTGCTGCTAGCGTGGGTTTCTTATGGCCAATTGGGTATCTCTATTGGGGCGTCAAGGGGAACGTCGCCAGAAGCGTGTGGAAAAATGACAGTTTCTTAAGGTATTCGGGGAGTCATCGGCCCACGGCCAGTGTCATTGCCAGCTTTCCTAACTGGCCGTATGTGTTACTGATGGCGATCGGCGGGGCCATTCTGATGGGTGCCGCGATTTGGTTCTGTCTGACCCTGCGAAAATTATTAAAAAGCTTGGCCGCAGAGGATTACTTTTCAGTGGCCAATGTTGAGTTGGTCCGGAAATTAGTCTACGCCGAATGCTACATGGTGTTTAGTAATATCTTGATTGCTGGGGGCAACCAGCTCACGAGTACCTGGCTCGACGGGTACAACAACGGCGTTCTATCGCAGACCTGGTCCGACGTTGCCGACAGTGTCGTTGGCGTGGTGGTGCTGGCAGTGATCTACGTGACGTACAGTCGTGCCATGTCTATTAAGGCCGAGAACGATTTGACGGTATAAGGAGTGATTCGGTGGTTAAACTAACTTTGAATGTCGTGATGGCGGAGCGCAATATCAGTAGCCAGGAGTTGGCGGCGGCCATTGACATTACGCCGGCTAACCTGTCGATTCTGAAGACGGGGAAGGCCAAGGCGATTCGCTTTAGCACCTTGGAAAAAATCTGTCGCGTGTTGGATTGCCAACCAGGTGATATCTTGAAGTATGTGCCTGAGACGGATGATACGGTGAATCACTAAAGTCGCCTTTCCAGGTTAAGCTGTGAGCTAGCAAGTTAGGTGAAAAGGGTTTGATTCGATCCGCACTTCTTGTGATGGGTGTTCTCGTTGTAAATAACATTGCGTAAAAAATGGCTAGTCCCGATTGAAAAGGGACTAGCCATTTTTGATTACTTAAGATTTAATGCTTGACCGTAGACCCAGTAACGATGCGTGCTGTGTTTTGTCGTGGCGCGAATCCGATACCAGTTGTATTGAGTGGCCTGACTGGCCATCAAATCAATTTTAACCTTACTCCCGGCCTTCAACTTGGCGTTCTTCCAACTCGTGGTTTTGATAATCTTATAATCACTGTTGGGTTGGTGGCTCGTCAGTTTGAAATGCTTGTAGTTCTTCTTGATCGTCGTCCCATGATACTTGTGGTATTGAACGGTACCGGTCATGGTGCTGGCTGAGCCGACCACGCTACCGATCCCCGTGGTAGCAACCATACCGGCGACGCCTAACATTAATGCGGCTTTTTTCATAAAGTAAAACCTCCCCAAATTTGTTCCTGGTTGGAACAATTTCAAATATAACATAAGCGGGGAAGACTCATTTCGGCCATGAACGAACTTTTACAAAACGTATGAAACTTTAATAAAAAGCATCAAGTGAATTTCTCGAATTTTTCAAAATCTAATAGGTCGGATCCAAGTAGGCGGTCAACTGGTTATATGCAGGTATTTATTTATATTTGCATAAACGAGTGTTACATATTAGATTATTTGTGATTATTTGTCATTACTAAGTATGAACACCTTGAATGTTATCGCCCTCGCTACTATAATATGGTTACGATTAAAATAGCTATAAAAAGGTTAGCAGACAAAACGGTTTTTGGCGATACCACTGGTGTTAGCGATAAAGTGGCTTGAAAGCCTTTCAAATCCGCCTATGTACAAACCTGGTAGGCCCATGAAGTGGATGACCAAATGTCCCCATCTTTCGCAGGTTACGGGGGATGGGTAAAACGGTTGAACGGTCATTTTGTTGGGCCTCAGCTGAACTTATACGATTCAGTTGACCGCCAATCCATGGATAGTATCACTGATTCGTAGTGATAAACGTATGCAGGTTTAGCAGTGAAAAGTCATTTGACTAACGTATTGTCGTTGGTCAACCGGTGGCCGTCAGCCTTAGCGATTGTTAATCGACATATGATAAGAAGATCGCGGTTAGATCGTGAAAGCATTTGGTAACGCTGTTGGGTCGCTAACAGAGTGGCCAGGCGTTATTGACTAGCTGATGATTTTACGGGACTAGATTTAGCCGAATCTTTTCATCATTGGAGACCGTATTCAACGGAGTAGCGAAGTCAGACGAGTCAGAATGGCGATTGAACAGCTACAGGGGTTCAACACCGAGGGAAAAGGAGAGGTCAAGCTTGAGACAAAAAGCAACGAATCAAACCGTTAAGAAGAATTTTATTTTATACAAGGGTCACACGGGTTGGAAGATTAAGACCCGTATTTTTGGCACGTTACTCGTTAGTTTATCCGCAGTAGCCCTCGCCGAAACCATTGGCACGGCAGATGTTCACGCGGCTACGGCAGCACCAAGCACGCCAGCTGCCGATTCAGCGCCAGTGTCTGACGCCGAAAAAGGGAACTCGACGACGCTCAGTACCTCAAAGACCACGACACCAACGGCCCAAGCGGCCCCAGTTGCCGAAAGTGCGGATGTGTCTACTGAAAGTGCTGCGGGTGCGGCAACCAGTACAACCAGCGATAAGCAATATCAAACTCTAACGCCAGATCAATCAATGTCAGTTGGCAAGACGGATGGCTCCGGCGTAACGCTATCTGGTAGCCAGGTTCAGGACCATTTTACGAATTGGGTTGAAAACCTTAACAAAAGTGGCGACAACTCTCCTGAAATTTCTGCAGCGAATACGTCGTCACAGGCGGCTGATGCTAAAGGCGTTTGGCAGTTGACAACTACCAAGCCGCATATTTACAAGTCTCCAACTATGCCTGATTTTCCAATGACAATTACAGGCCCCGAAGTTGCTCACGTCGCTTTTGAAAATGAAATTGATTTTAGCCATAATTTTACAATGGACGGTGCTTTAGGTATTGGGACGAAGACCTCAGGCGGAGCTGACGGTGTCGGCATCGTGTTTGCACCCGGTGATCCGGAATACGCAACGACAGGTGAGACAGGTGGTAATTTGGGCTTAGGTGGCTTGAAGAACGCCTTTGCCTTCGTTTATGATGATCATCATAACGGTGGTGATGACACGAGTGGTGTGGTTGACCCTGGTTCAGGGGCATACTTTGGCTGGCGGTCGACTGATGGCGATGGTGCCATTCAAAAGGTTACTGACTCAAACGCCTGGAAAGCGGCTAGCACATTCGATTTAAGCAATCGGGCAGCCAGTCCACTTATAGATTTCAAGATGAACTATGACTCGGGGACTAAAATGTTAACCGTGATTATCAAGGACCAAACTTTCACCCGAGATCTTACTGGCATTGACACTTCAAAAGGCTATTCAATTTCAATCGCGGCCTCAACTGGACAAGATAGTAATGATTATTCTGCTAAAATCGACAGTTTTACCTACACACCAAAGACGGCGACAGTGAGTGTCAACGTGGCTACTGCGGCTGGAGATGTAAGTACGAAAACACCAGTCACTGCCAACATTGGGGACACTATTTCTGTCTTCTCGACGAAGGCGGCAGCGGAACGAGCAGTCGCCGCAGATCCAACGCTAGATCCCAGCCTGGTTACAGTAATTCCTGACAGCACGAATAATAATGTCTATCTGGTCGATGGCGACAATACCGCTGCCAGCACCGGGACGGTTAACCATATCACTGGCGAGGCAAGCATTGCTGATGCGGCATACTACAGCTACAAGGTGACCGGGGATACTACCCAAGCGTTTAGCGTTCCTGTTACCCAAGCCTTTACAGCCAATATCACGCCAGTTGATTCTGTGACTGGCGATGCCATTCCTGGCATGGATCCTATCCAAGTGCCCACGGTTGCCGGTAAGTCAGTCGTTGTTCAAGTGCCTGGTTATACCCCAGTGACCGTTGTTGTGGACGCTCCCACAGACGGAACGGTTGCTAATGCTAATGTGAAGATTAACACGGGTACGACCGCATCGACGGATACGGATGTTGCTAACCCAATTCAACACTATTACACTGCTACCGGTGAAACGATGGACGGAACAAAAGTTACGACCAATGCAACGGTAGGGACGAATCAATCCGTCACGGATGCCCTCAACGCGACACCGATCGGTGAAGATGGCAAAGCTGTCACGGACGGTAGCACGCCAGCCTACACTTGGTCTACGGTTCCTAATGCTGCTGGGACGGATTCCACGGATTCCACGGCACCTCAGGATACTAAGAGTATCTTGGTGCCAACGAAGGCCACGCTTGATGAGTGGCTACAGAAGGCCACCGACAACCAAGCCAAGGCGGACGACTACCAAAAGCAAACGCAAGCTATCTATGACAAATTTGTTGGCTTAACGGGGATTACACAGGATCAGAAGGACGCGGCCAAGAAGCTGTTGGATTCTGTTAATGATATGTATACCAATCTTTCAACGAGTAACGCCACGGCTAAGGCTGCCTTAAAGGCCGCCGAAGATTCTACGGACCCAGAAACAATCTTTGAAAATGGGCAAGCCGGGTATAATGCTTTGGCTAACATGGATGACACCCTGACGACGTTCCAAACTGACTTAGACAACCTGACCTCGACTAATGAAGCCGCAGTCAAAGCCTTAGCAACCTTTGTTTCCTGGTCGCAGGATTACGGCCAAACAGTGGGTATTCCCGATGTGACCGTTGGTGCTGACTTCGGGGCTGACTCCGGGGCAACGTTGACCACTGACCAAAAGGCCGGTTTTGCCAACCCAGATTTCTATTACTATGTTAGTGCTACAGATTCAGATACCCACGTCACGCCTAAAGATGCTGGAACCTATTACTTCCAGTTGACGGATGCTGGTCGTAATTATCTTAAGAGCCTGACGACTAACACCAATGCTGGTCTCTACACGCCGGCAACGCTCACGATTAATCCGGTCGATGCCAAGCCAACCATCACGGACACCAGTCTGCAATATGGTGGTGTTGACGGTAAGCTGGACGGCGTCAAATATGCCTTGGGAACGGTGGCTGGTGACGATGATTCACGGCTTAACCTGACGCAAGATGATTTTGAAATCGATGACGCTAATGGTAACCAAGTTGCCGTCAAGGATTTGCAAGTCGGTGGCAAATACACGATTCGTTATAGCGATGCTACCCAAACAGCCTTGAAGGCCGATGGGAATTACAACTTCGGCACGTTTGGCACGGCCATATTGACCGTGACGCCGCGGAAAGTTATGCTTGTCGCCGCAGATGCTGGGAAGACTTATGGTGACAGTACCGATCCAGCCCTGAGTCTGGACGGTGATTCCGCGAAGGCCGCTATGGTAAACGGTGATGAGGTTTCTAGTCTTGGTGTCGTTCTGAAGCGGGACAAGGGCGAAGATGCTGATACCTACGCGATTAAAGGTACAGCCATTGGGAACAAGAATTATGAAGTGACGATTACGCCTGGAACCTTTACCATTGATCCAAAGGTGATCACTGTACAAGCCAATAACGTCAGTGTCGACTATGATGGCAAGGCCCACCAAGTTGATCAATCAGGCTTCACGATTGCAGATGGTGACAAGTTAGTTGGTACTGACACGGCAGCCGATCTGGATGTGACGTTGACGCCAACTGCCGAAACCGACGCAGGCACGTATACCATTTCTGGTTCCTCAACGGCAAAGAACTATAAGGTTACTGTCCTAGATGGCACTTTGACCATCAACCAGAAAGACGCTACTGTTACTGCCGATGCCGCAACCGTGGGCTATGGCGATGATTTACCAACATTTACGGTAACCGACAGTGATACTGGATTAAAGACCACACTGGACAACACTGATTTTGAAATTTTTGATAACAAAACAAACGCGGTTGCTACGGGTCAGTTACAAGCCGGTGGTGACTACACGATTCGATTGACCCAGAAGGCTCAAGACAGTTTGACTACTGCTAACCCTAACTACAAGCTTAGCTTTGGTGCAAACAAGTTGACCGTGACACAACGGGCAATTACGGTTCACGTTGAAGATGGTGGCAAGGATTATGGCGTTACGACCGATCCAGCGTTGACGTTCACCATTCCAGCAACCACTGCCACCGGTGAAGCCAACGGCACGTTGGCTCCCTCAGATACGCAGGATAACTTAGGCGTGACGTTAACTCGAGAAGCTGGCGACAACGCTGGCAAGTACAATATTACTGGGACCGCCGCCAATGATGGCAATTACAATGTTTCCATTGAAAATACTGGGACCTTCACGATTGCTCAAGCTGCTGGGACGGCCACGGTTGACTCGAACGCTAGTGTCGTTTATGGCGACAATTTGTCATCTGTTAACGTAACGGTTAACGGAAAAGACAGTACACGCGATGCAAGTGATTTTGAAATTGTGGATGACGCTGGCAACGTCGTCAATGTCAAGGAAAACCCGTTACAAGCGGGCGGCAAGTACACTTTACGATTGACTACTGATGCTCAGGCTGCTTTGAGTAAGGCTAACCCTAACTACGCGCTTAGCTTTGTTGCGGGCGGACTGACTGTTAGGAAGCGGCCAATTACGGTGACAATTAATGATGTCAATGGCGTTGACGATGGAACGGGTACCGTGCACGAATCTGGTGGCTATCGCATTACAGATGGTAAGTTAGCCGGTAATGATACTACTGGTGCACTGGGTGTTACTCTGACTAACATCAAAGAAACCAGTGCCGGGACCTACACAATTACAGGGACTGCTGACTCAGCAAACTACGATGTCACGCTTAAAGATGGGACAATGAAGATCTTGGGCACCGCTACTGATGCTAATGGTAATAAGACAGTTACTGAAAAAGATTCCGATGGTAACGTGATTAGAATTGATAAGCAGTGGGCTGATGGTAGCGAAACAACTTACACCTTTGATCCGAAGACTGGGGACCGGGATGTGAGTGAACAAAAGCATGGGGCCCAGGTCGGTAAATCACAACCGCTTACCTCTGCTGCTAAGGTAATCTTGAGTGATGGTGACAATGAAAACACGAGCACTATTGTTGCTCTGGACCCTGAAACCAATCAACCAACGTTTGAACATGATACGACGGTGACGGATCCTGACGATAAGACTACTACGACGACCGATGACAAAGGAAACGTTGTCAAAGTTGTTAAGACATGGCCTGATGAAAGTAAGACGACGTACGCGTTTGATCCTTCGACTGGTATCAAGACAGTCACGGAAGAAAAACCTGAAGAGGAACCCGTCACGCAAACATTCGGGAAAGATGTTACGCAAGCAACGGTCAAGCAAGGTAATACTGATACGACCGTTACGACAACAACACCAGGTGCACAACCAACGTTTGCTCATGACACAACGACGACGGATCCCGACACTAATACGACCACGACGAAAGATGCTGATGGTAATGTTATCAAGGTCGTAAAAA
>NZ_BCWD01000035.1 GCF_001592085.1 Levilactobacillus senmaizukei DSM 21775 = NBRC 103853 | reverse complement strand
TCATAGGGATATAGTTTAAAGGTAGAACTACGGTCTCCAAAACCGTCGGTGTGGGTTCAATTCCTACTATCCCTGTTTGTAATGTGATGGCGGTATTGGTGAAGGGGTTAACACACCGGATTGTGGTTCCGGCACGCGTGGGTTCGATTCCCACATACCGCCCTAGATTGGGGCATCTTGATCTATTCAGTTGGTCCAGTCAGATTGGATAGACGATTATGGTGGTATAGCCAAGTGGTAAGGCAGAGGTCTGCAAAACCTTCATCGTCGGTTCGAATCCGATTACCACCTTTGACTGGGGTCTCCAATCAATTTAGATTTTTTTGCCGGAGTGGCGGAACTGGCAGACGCGCTGGACTCAAAATCCAGTGTCCGTTGAGGACGTGTGGGTTCGAACCCCACCTCCGGTATAACTATAATTCATAAACCACTTTCAAAAGAGCAGGAACGTTGATATAACAGCGTTCCTGCTCTTTTTTATATCTAAAAAAATATATTCGCATATGGTTTTGCAAAAGTGTGCACCCAAGGTGCACCCATTCGGAGTTCAGAATCACCCATTTGGGTGCACCCATCACTCAGCCTTGACTTTGAAGTCGGACCAGTCGGCCTTCTTCCCCAGGTCAGTGAATATCTCACGGGTGCGGACGGTCTCTTCCTGCTCCAGTTCCTTGATGATATGGAGATAAGTCTTCGTTGTTGTGGCGATGTCCTGGTGACCAAGTCGGTGGCTGATATAGGCAATCGACATCTTCTGATACAGCAGAATTGACGCGTGAGTGTGCCGGAGCCCGTGGAACCGCAGGTATATGTTGATGTCGGCGTCCTTCATCAGTTCGTGTAACCGGTCGTTGAGGGCCTTAGAAGAGGGGACACGGTTGTAGCGCGACAGAAAAACCAGGCTGTGTGGATTGGTCTTGTCATTCACTTTCAAGTAGCGTTTTTGCTCATACTGCAGTTTGGTCAAGATGTTCACCAGGTTGCGGTCAATCGAGATGGTCCGGACGGATGCCGGGTTCTTAGTGGGGCCAAAGTCACGCTTCGTCCAGTTCCAGGTCTTCGTGATCTTGATGAAGCCACCCTTGCTGTCGATGTCGTCCCAGGTAAGCCCCGCGATTTCTTGCTGGCGCATGCCGGTGAGCAGGGCAGTCAGAACCATATAGGGAACAACGTCAATGCCTTCCAAGTGGTTCAGCGTGTAGTTGTACAGCTTGGCTGCATCGTCATATGAGAGCCATTTGATCTCACGGGTCCGGCTGCTGTCGTAGACGACGTGAGTGTTTTGCGTGAAATCCCGGCTGATGACCGAATCGTTGACTGCATTGCGGACAGCGGCCCGGATGTGTGTGTTGATTTTGTCGGCAGTCGCCTTAGCGTGGGGCTTCGCGTCCTTTCCGTTCCCGTTGCCAAACCAGTTGAGAAATTCCTGATAGTCGGCTGTTTTGATCTTACGGAAAAGTGTGTCACCGAAGTATTCGTCAATCACGTTGATGGTGTATTGGTACCGGGCGATAGTGGTATCTGACAGGCCAGGTTCCCGGAAGATGTGGAACCATTTCTGGAAGTAGTCGCTAAAAGAGATGTTCTTGTCGCCGACATCGGATCCATTCTTGTAAGTGTCTTCCATCACCCGGGCGGCCGCTTCGGCTTCCTTCTTGGTGCGGAACCCTTCCTGTGAGCGTGACGTCCGTTTGCCGTGAATGTCCTTGAAGTAGACCTTGGCTTTCCAGCTGTCGCCACGTTTGAATATTTGAGCCATGATAATTCCTCCATTCCGAACGTGCGTTCTTTTTGACGATTAAAGAAAAGCCCTGAACGGGCCCAAGTACATATTTATCTTTTAATGTCACCATCTTTGGGACTATGCTTCACCCCGGAATCGAACCGGGGCGAGTTACCAGACAGAAGCCACGTCTTAGGCACATAACAATCCAGTTACACAAATTTATCATGAAAAGGATGTGCATCAGGAGAATCACTAGGCTTGGCATGTTTCCAATGATCGTGAATTTTGGAAGAGCGAGGTGCATCATCTTTCAAACAGGTAAAACGTACTCCCTGTTCGTTTTCAATAATAAACACACGTTTGAAGTCGTTCTGAGTTTGAATGATCTTGCAGTCATCATGCGTAACATTAAATACATCAGTAAAAACCATTTAATTACCTCCATAATGCAAAAGTTAGTGTTTTGACCGTATGTGAAAAACGTAAAAGGACACAATTATGATAACTAATACAATCAGAGCAATGACTGGTAAGTGGTCGATTAGATCATTTATCAATTGAAAAACATCTTTCTTTAACGTTAAAGTCATCTCCTTAGATAGTTACCTAAATGAACTTTGTTGGACTCGAACCAACGACCGGACGGTTATGAGCCGTCTACTCTAACCAGCTGAGCTAAAGGTCCAATGAACCCTGCGAGAATCGAACTCGCAACCTACAGTTTAGGAAACTGTTGCTCTATTCTGTTGAGCTAAGGGTTCGAAAAAATAATATAATAAAAACGAGTTAATGATAATGCACAAGTCTTGTACTTGAACTGTAAATTCGCGGTCAAATAAAAATTTAACTAGAGCTTTATAAAATAAAAAAACGGCTAGCCATTGGCTAACCGTTTAGATCCCAGAATTACTAGGATAAATTAGGTGGGCGTACATAATGTAACCCTCAATAACCTAATTATTATCCATTCTGGAACTATTGTCAACCAATGACTTTTGTTTGATGAAAAGTTTTGCCAAGGCCTGATCTATTTGTGTCAATGTTGAGTTGGAAACCATAATTTTACCAATTGGATCAAAGGGGCTTAGCCTATTAAGACGTTGCTTGCTGATAGTTGTAACGTCTGCTACTTTTGCGTAAGTGACTAAGTTATAATCCTCATATTTCCTTTTTGTCCATATAAGTGTATTAACTAAGTCTTTTACAATATCGGAATGAGAACCATCAGGATTTAGTAACCGTCCTAAATTAATAGTTGTTCGTTTACCGTTATTAGACAACAAACGAAATGCTGTATTTTTATTGGGAATAATATGTGTAATAATCTCAAATGTACTTTTTCCTAATTCTTTGTCTTCTCCAGACATCAAACTTGTTTTCAATCTTTGCTTTGCGTTTGGAAATTTGGGATTAGCAGCCAAATAAAATTCATCTGCACCTATCTCAGTCGCATAGAGTGCAAGCGTAACGCCTAATCCAGTATCACGAAACATATCACTGCTCAAATTGCGAATTGTATCAGTAAGCTTAACTTCATTCGGATGGTCATGAGAAGTTAGGGGGAGCACAGTCAATACACCACGTGAGGGACTGTCATTTTTATTTAAAATGATTGCAAAGTGTGGGCCCGATAACTCGTCACCTATATTTACACCAAAATCCACATTTACAATTGCACCACGTTTGAACGTTTTGTAGTGAGTATAATTCTTTTTCTCTTCAAGAAACATTTCTGATTCGTGGAGAAGCCAAGTTGGGATAAATTCAAACTTTTTATTCCAACGATTTCCATAATAAACGGTCTTAAAGTTCTTTATGGCTTGGCGCATTATATCACCCTTGGTTATCTTTGAATTTTCAGGTTTTTCAGGCATGGATGATCCCTCCTTATCGTATTTACGCTTCTCTCCGGAATCGAACCGAGGGGAGTCACCAGACAGAAGCTAGGAGCTTATTACTTAATTAAAAATAAGGACTAATTATCGTCATGCCCAACGACTGTTGCTTTTTTTGCAAATATTACCGGGACGGTATTAGAGCCACCAGACTGTGTATCATAGTCAGTCATTTTATCTAGAACACCATTGATGGAAACATAGTCGTCCTCAATCGCCTTAGTTTTTCCACGAACTGCTACTTCAAATAGTTGATCTGTGTCGTCATCGATGTAAACAAGTAATGTCGTAACGCCCTTGCTTTCACTAGCTTGTAGGACCTCTCCTTTACTAATAGAGTAGGGCTTTCCGTAATAATCATTAGATTTGATTAATTCTCCGTATCTAATTTGGTTGGCGTTAGTTTCCCCTTTTTCGGCTAATTGATCTTCGCTGTTACTATCGAGAACTTGTACGGATTTGCGTACGGAAGTTGATGTACTACTGCTGGAACTGGAAGAGCTATTCTTTTTTGCAGTGGATGTTGCAGAAGATTCATCAGAGGAAGATGATGAATCCGAATCATCTGAACTGCTAGCAGCGCCAATTGCTGCTAATACTAAAATAATGGCAATAACCCATATCCACCAACGCTTATACCATTTTTTTCGTGGCTTTTTTTGTGAATCACCTTTCTTCATTTCGGTAGCGTTTTCATTATTTTCTACTTCGCTATCAGTCGAAGATGCCTGCTTAGCACCACAGAAAGGGCAAAAATCAACTTTTGACGGTATTTCCTTTCCGCAATTAGTGCAATGCGTTTTCGTATCATTATCCATAAGATAATTCCTCCTAAAAATATGTACAGCTTTTAACGTCATCAGTTTTGGACACGTTATATTTTTCCAGAATTGTAAGTATATCAGGCAGGCTTACCTAATCAAAATCGTAGGGCAGGCCATATTGGCGTGCTAAGTCTTTGTACGAAGACGGCATACGGTCGTTATCTTCGATAAACAGTAAACCCATCAGAGCGACTGAGAATTCATCTGCTTCGGTTTCGAGCTGACCGTGTGCGCGGGTACTACTTGTATAGTAGCCGACCAGGCCCTCTTGAAGGATGGCGTGGCCTAGCTCGTGGCCCATAACAAAGTATTGGGTAGGGGTATGTCTAATTGTTGTATTGAGCATAACAACAGGCTGATCGCCATCATAGACAGTTTTGCCTAGTGGATAATGGCCAAACAAGAACCATTCGACTTGAATATTAAGTTTTTCAGCAATAGTAAAAGGGTTGGCGGTGTGATACCGATTCGTCACCGTTTTAACAACGTTACTAATCTTTTCCAAACAATCAGCCCCTAGTCGTGTTTATGGCGCTTCCAGAAAATAGTTGTCATCGCCACACGCACTTGTTCTTTTTCTTCTTCTGTGAGATCCTCACCGCCATAAGTCATGGACCCCTCGTTATCAGTTAGGAATTTTTCTAAGTCGTTAGTGTCTTTATCGTTTGCCCAAATAGGAGTCTGGTTTTTCCCAAGTAAGTAATCTAGGGTTACACCGAATAATTCGGAAAGCCTTAACATCATATCTGAATTTGGTTCTGACCGACCAGTCTCCCAGCTACCAACGGTTTGTTGAGAAACATTTATCCTTTCAGCGAGTTCACGCTGACTTAGTTTTCTTTTCTTTCTTAATTCTTTTATTCTTTCAGCTAGCATAGTGAACCTCCGTTTATTTCATAGTACCACGATATGTAGTAGATGAAATATGATACTACAAAAATGAGTAAAAGCCATTGACTTACAACAAAACGTAGTATATTATAACTACATAAGGTTGTAAGGGGGTGACTTAATTGAGAAACAATCTTAAAAACTTACGCGAGAATCAAGGACTGACGCAAACCGCATTAGCTCAGATGCTTAATGTTTCGCAAAGAACTATTAGTAAATGGGAGCTTGGAAATTCCACACCTAGTCCCGCTCAAATGCAGTTTCTTCAAGAGCTTTTCAAGGAGCCGAAAGAGAAAATTTTTTTTGAAGCTTTTAACTACAAAATGTTGTTAAAAATTGATAATCCTACCACAATTTTAGGTAATCATACTGAGGAGGTAATCTGATGAATGATGAAATTCTTAGTGAATTGAAACGAACTAATAGATTATTAACATTGTTAGTACTTTGTCAGGGAGAATCGAACTTACAAGACGAGCTACTTAAAGGGGCTGTTGATGCAATCAAAAATAGTCCCACTGCACAGATTCTGTCAGCAAAAAAGGAGATGGACTAATTGCCCGTCTCCTAAGTGCAAACTAGATCAAGCCCATTTTTCGAAGGTGTTTTTTCTGATCTTCTGTGGTTGGCCTTTGTTTGCGATGTTCGATATTTGCTTTTGCATTTTCAGATTTGTTGTTCTTGATAGCCAATGCTAAAGCCTTATTGTAAAGGGCTAACTTTTCATCAAGGGTTTTAGCTTCAACATCAGATGCAACAACTGAGTTTGCAAAGGAGTTAGGATCAACAAGCATGTTTGTCACCTCCTTCCAGCACTAATTGTACCAAAGAAGGTGATGGGTATTCATTTTTCAATGAACATTCTGAGGAGGTGAGCTGATGAAGGAGTATTGGGAATCATCGTTGTGGTGGTTCTGCTTGCCGGTTCCTCCAATAACTAAATTGTATCAGTGGTCCTCGTCAAAGGAATTTGAATGGGTTGCCAAGTAAAGGAAGTGATTGAATGAAAAATAAATTTGCAGAGCAGCTAAGTCTGGATCTCGTTGGTTTTATGCGGAAAGATGTCGCTGAAGGAGCACATATTTCTAAGTCACAGCTTACCCGGATGTCCAATGGTGAACGGTCCGGTGACAAGAGTATGAGAGTTGCAATTGCGCACAGGCTGCACAGCATTCTCTTAGCCCTGTCGGGTGCCAGAACGGATTATGGGCTGCTGTCTTTCTTGAAAGACACGACGAAGCACAACGATGTTATCTCAGCGATGTTTCGGCAGCGCAAGGAGGAGAACGATCGGCGAGCAATTGAAGAGGAATTCGATGAGGCAATGAGTACTGAAAAGAAGTTTAGATCTCCACAGCAAGTGCTACTCATCGACAAATACTTTGATGAATATGCCGAAGAAATCATGTCGGAAAATACCGATATTGTGATGAAGGCAGATTATGCAGGCATCAATTTACAGAATGTCTTCAATAAAGCTAACACAAGGTTAGGAGGTTAAAACCATGGCGACGTTCGATCCACAAGCAGTAGCACAAAAGGTCATTGAGGACCAAGTGAATGAAAAGTTGGGCGAAAATGACAAGCTTCAAATCTCCGTCAACCTTAGTCAGCTGGCGGACATGACCGGGGTCTCCACTAGCAATCTTGAGCAAAACTTCGTTCCGCTGGGATACGTGGCAAAGCTCGAACGTCGTGCAGGAGCCCCTGGCAAGCGTGGCAAACGCGTTTGGTTGTTCCCGGAAGTTCGGGACGCCTGGCGCAGGTACTTAGATGAGAGGAGTTAATAATTATGGATTTGTTCTACTACTACGTTGGTGAGGTTGTCTCATGGTTCGGCCTGATTGCACTGTGCGTCAGCTTCGGCTACTGGCTATCTGAATCGGTTCACGCAATGGGCGGCTGGAAGGCCTGGGCAATTGATTTCTTTGGACTTGAGTTAAAGGAGGAACAGAAATGATTCTATGGCATAAAAAAAGAGCCCTGAGTGGCAGCTCAGAACTCGAAGATAAATTGCATGTATCACATTTCTTTGACTTCAATTCTACTCTGAAAGGGTGGTGGATTCAATGACTTTAGGCGGATTTGCACCACACTATGATGAGTTAATGGCCGGCGACACTACCCCGCAAGACATCACCGGGTTACGACTGGTCGACGGAGAAGAATACCTGAAACTCGACGGTGGGGATATCTACGTGCCCCGCAACGCCGAAGCGATTCGGAACTTCCTGTACGACTACAGCGACCGGGACACCGACAGCCTTCCGGACAACCGATCGGAACTAACTGATTTAGTTGGCGAAGAGTTTGGCGACATGGAGGCGATCACATGGATCAAGTATTAGGCAAGCAAACTGCAAGCGGCCCCGTGATTCTTGTGGCCCAGGTTACTAGCAAAAGTCGTAATCGGTTGGCCGATATTCGCGGCGAACTATTTAATCTTATCGAAGCGATCGACGAACCGGGACACCCAATAACCAACGAAGAACTCGATCATTTGTATCGAATTAACGATCAGCTGGCAGAATGGCAACCCGAAGTGGAGGTTAAGTAATGAATCTTTATCAATTGGAAGACAATCTATACCAAGTCGTTCGATTAGCCGAAAGTGCCGATCCGGAAGATAAACAGGCGTTTGATGACACGATTCTCAGCCTGAAAGATGGCATTGCAGATAAGGCAATCGGCTATGGCAAGGTAATCAAGCAGCTAACGTCCGATGAAAAGCAACTTGCCGAGAAAATGAAGGCCGATGCTGACCGAAAGTCTTCACTCGCTAGCAACATTAGACGATTAAAGGACGCCTTACAGCAAGGACTAGAGGCGGCCGGTTTAGACCACGTTAAAGACGTTGACCTAGCAATTTGGATTCAGAATAACCCGGCCAGTGTCAATTTAACGGACGAGGAGAAAGTACCTGGTGACTTTGTTAGGACGACAACTAGTCTCGATAAGAAGTCCATTCTAGCCGCCCTGAAGGACGGAGAAAGTGTTCCGGGAGCCGAGTTAACGCAAGGTCGGTCCATTCGGATTCGATAGGAGGGAAACATCGTGACCGAGGAAAAAGAACTGAATTTAATTCAAAAACTGAATGAGGCCTCAAAACACATTGGCCCAATTGGTAAGGACGGAAACAATTCATTTCAAAAATACCGTTTTCAAAGTGAAACGGCCATCAAGTATGCTGTCGAGTCCGCAATTCGTGAAGCCGGTATTCGAATTATTCCTCAGTATGAAGTCATCAATCAGTACGATAAGGCTTCAAAGCGAGGCGGCGAGAATCATTTCGTCGACGTGATGGGGACCTTCACTATCACGGATGGAGAAAACACGGTTGTTGGAACCATGCCCGGTAGTGGTCAAGATTCTGGTGAGAAGGCAATGGCTAAGGCTTGCACGAGTGCGCAGAAGTACTTCTACAAACAACTATTCAATATTACCGACAAGGATGAAGATCCGGACGCCGATGATAGTAATCCCAATGGCGGGTATACCCAGGGAACTCAAAAACGCCAACATCCTAATCCTACGCCAGCATCTAAGAAACAAAAGGACACGCTGGGGAAACTATTTCAAGCAATCTCAGACAAGGCTAAGACCGATTTAAATGTCGTTGCGACCGCCATTCTCAATAAGGCAGAGGCAACGAGTATGGATCAGCTAACACACGAAAGCGCAAATGAACTGGTTATTTTAGCAACAAACAAGCTAACTAAGTTATCTGAAGAAGGGAATAAAACAGCATGAGAACAATCACAATATCCGGAAACGTAGGTAAGGATCCAGAAGTACGATCAACACAAAACGGTATGCAGGTTGCTAATTTCAGTGTTGCGGTTCGTCAGAACCGGCAGAGTGAAGATGGCCAGTATGGGACCGACTGGTTCCGATGCACCGTCTGGGGGAACCGTGCGAACGTCATTCAACGTTTCTACCATAAGGGAAGCCATGTTATTGTATCGGGCGACCTAGAAATCACTGAGTACAATGGTCAGACCCAGCTAGGGGTTAATGTTAATGATTTTGACTTGCCTGATCGTCAGAGTGAATCACAACAACATAATACCCAGCAGACCGTACCGGCTAGCGATTCAATCGACGTTACAGACGACGATTTACCGTTCTAGTAAAGCAAGTGGTGGGTGGGAGGAATAGAGAGGTGAACGACTTTTGAATAATTACTTCTCTCATGATAGCAATGCTAGAAATTCAAGTAAGATGCTGCAGGTTCGGATGAAAGTCGGTGCAATCGGGTACGCCATTTACTTTATGCTTCTTGAACGTCTCCGCGATGAAGACGATTACACGAGTGTCAAAGATTATAATGCTATAGCCTTTGACCTTCGTGTTGATGCTTCGCAGATAAAAGCGGTTGTTGAAGATTTCGGGTTATTTGCCTTTACCGATGATGGTAAGTACTTCTACTCCGAAGGATTTAACAAAAGAATGGCGTTAAAGGATGCTAAAAGTAGGCGGCGGTCAGAAGCTGGTAAAAAGGGTGCCAAGTCCCGTTGGAATGGCAATTCTAAAGCTAATCCATCTACTGGCGAAGAAGAATCTAAGCCAAAGCCATCTCAGAAAAATAGCAATGCTATGGCAATGCCATCTGATTCGGATGGCAAGGAAAGTAAAGTAAAGGAAAGTAAAGTAAAGGATAAAAAAACAATACGTCCGAACTCGGACAAGCCGAAGTACGGACCTGATGGTCAGCCGTATCAAATCGCCCAGCACTTGCTTAAGGCCATTCGGGATAATGACCCTGACTTCTCGCCTAAGGGTGACGAACGCAAGCTACAGACCTGGGCTAATGATATTCGTTTGGCTCACACCCAAGATGGCCACGCATACGACAAGCTTGATGGCATGGTTGACTGGTGCCAGCACGATGATTTCTGGAAGTCGAATATCTTATCAGGAGCCAAGCTCCGTAAACAATTCGACCAAATGAAAATGCAGGCGGCGTCACGCGGACGAGGTGGATCTAAGCCTACAAGGGCCAAGGAGACACTGCCAGACTGGGCGCAGAAGACGCCTGATAAGCCCGCGGGCAAGCCAAAGGGGCTAAGTCCTGACAAGCAGGCGGAGTTGGATGCACGCATCAAGAAATTTAAAGCGAAGAGAGCGCCTGAGGAGGCACAAGCATGAACGAAATTACACCCTTTGACTTTGAGGGGAAACAAGTACGTACGGTAGTTATGGACAATGAACCGTATTTTGTTGGGAAAGACGTTGCACTGGCAATCGGATATCTAAACACGAGCAAAGCCATTAAAGATCATGTAAAGGCTAAGTATCAGAGGGAGGAACGAATCGTTACCCCCTCTGGAATCCAGCTGATGACGGTTATTTCTGAGCCAGGTGTCTATCAGCTAGCCGGTCAAAGCCACTTGCCAAGTGCTGAGCCTTTTCAAGATTGGATTTACGAGCAAGTGCTCCCATCCATTCGCCGAGAGGGTGCCTATGTGACTCCGAAAACGGCCTATGACTGGATGTCGAATCCGGATAACATGATCAAGTTTCTGGAGAAGTACAAGCGATCCCAAGCTGAGGTTCAACGCCTACACGACGAGAACCAGATTATGGCACCTAAGGCACGGTTTGCAGACGCTGTCGGAGGATCAACCGATACGATTCTAATTCGTGAACTAGCCAAGTTATTGAAACAAAACGGCGTGCTTATTGGTCAGAATCGCCTGTTCGTTTGGCTTCGTGAACACGGATATTTAATCCGTAGTGGGCGCGACCGTAATCGTCCGACACAACGGTCCATGGATTTGGGACTATTTCGGGTAAGAGAACTGGTCATTGAGCACTCAGACGGTCACACGACCATCAAAGGAACCACGCTTGTGACTGGCAAAGGGCAGCGGTACTTCATCAATAAGTTCTTGAGAATCAAGCAGGAGGCGTAGGCAATGCGAGAGATTAAATTCAGAGCGTGGAATTGCGTGAGAAAGTGTTATATCTACAACGTAGAGCACGAATACGACGATGACCTATGCTGCTTCTCTGATGCTTTAGATGATTCGGGATTGATTGCTGAGCAGTACACCGGGGTAAATGATACCAATGGCCGAGAGATCTACGAGGGCGACATCATACGTTTTCAGCTGTTTGCGACCGCTCAGGGAATCGTAGGCGACATCCGATACAACTCACGTTATGGATATTGCGTGTTTTTCTACAACGGCGTAAAGACGATGTGGCGGCAAGAATACTGGACCGATTACAAAGCGCTGCAAGTTGTTGGGAACATCCACGAGGACCCAGAACTGTTGGAGGGGGACAACGATGACTAATCCTAATTTAATTGCGGTACTTGCCGTCGTTGATCGCCTAATTCGAGAACACGGATATTCCCCGTCTGTTCGCGAGATTGGAGAGCTGGCAGGGTACACAAGTAGCTCGATGATTTATGACCGGATTACGGCGCTGTACGAAGCAGACTGCATTACTTATATGCCGATGCAAACGCGAACCATTCGGGTGACCAGCAAGGGTAAACGGGTACTGAAGGAGGCGGAAATACATGCCAATTAATACCGGGGGAATTTCATTTAATGAATCGATGGCCAGCGCTAAAAAAGGCATAAAGGAAATGCTACTGC
Organism: Levilactobacillus senmaizukei DSM 21775 = NBRC 103853; assembly: GCF_001592085.1. Classification (GTDB taxonomy): domain Bacteria; phylum Bacillota; class Bacilli; order Lactobacillales; family Lactobacillaceae; genus Levilactobacillus; species Levilactobacillus senmaizukei. Next base: position 1,059 of record NZ_BCWD01000035.1, on the reverse strand, counting down.
CAAAGGGCTTACGGGCCCGACCGTTGGATCGTATTCCTCCTATTACAATCGTTGTTAATGGTGATCCAGTACCTGCAGGACGCCCACGTTTTACACGAACTGGTCACGCCTACGACCCAAAAAAGAGTCACGTCTACAAGAGAATGGTGACTCAGGAGGCCAAGCTACAGTACAAAGGGCCGATGCTCGAGCATAAAGCGCTTCGCGTTGAAATCAAGGTTTACCGACCGATTCAGACCAGTATAAGTAAGCTCAAGCATAAGCGTCGAGCTGAAGGGCTAGAGCGGCCAATCGTTAAGCCGGACACCTCAAACTACTTGAAGCTGATTGAGGACGCACTGACTGGCATTGTGTGGGAAGACGACAATCTTATCACGGATGTCTCCTGCAGTAAGTACTACTCGGACGATCCGCGGATTGAAGTCACGGTTACGGAGGCGGGAGTATGAGAGTGGATATGAATGGCCGCTTCTTCATGATTAAGGGTGATCTTTACAGCATCGTCTTCAACACATTTTCAGGGGAATTCATGCTGGTTAATATTTCGACCCAAAAGGTTGAGGCTACGGGGAAGAGCTTTCGAAGAATGCGTGAGTTGCTAGACTATCTGGGAGCCAAGACCACTGAAATTGCATTTGAGGAGGCAGAGTAATGTCGAAACAACGGAAGCACTCTAAGTGACGTACAGTGAAGCAAAAGAAGCGTCGTATGGCGGAACACGCGCGGGAACACCAAGCTGAGGCTAAGGAAGGTAAACAAAAATGATTAAAAAATCAGGAGAAATCACGTTCAAAATTGTTGATAAGGAGTAAAAGTTATGTCACCAAACAAGAAAATGGCAGCTGCAATTATAACTGCTTACGCCAATTATGGCGACAATCCAGATGATTGGCCGAAGGATATTAAAAAAGAGATTCGTGGTCAGACTGAGGAACAGCACACAGCTAAAACTAAGATTCTACGCCACCTTATTCTCCACGGATGCACCAACAAATATATTGCACAAGAACGGTCGAAAACACCGCAATATATACAGCAATTACGTGGCAGAATGAAAAA
>NZ_BCWD01000034.1 GCF_001592085.1 Levilactobacillus senmaizukei DSM 21775 = NBRC 103853 | reverse complement strand
TTTCTGTCGCGACCAATTATTCTTTTTCTCAATTTACAGTGTAATGTTTGGCATTGTTTCCTTGATGATTTTTTTTGTTCATCATTGGGGAACTTTTTGGATTACAGCCTATTTTTCGCTACTGCTTTATTTTTCACAAATTTTAGTGTACCTATTAGGTGGACTTATTTGGTCGTGGTCCTTTCGAGTAAGTACAATTTTGCCAGCTGTTAGGGGAAATACAAAGAGCCGGTTAACCTTAACGATAGTGTTGATTGTAAAAACGGCAACGGAATTAATTATTTTATTTTCACTGATTACCTTGGTCCAACAATTAGTGATCAATCAAAAAAGCAAAACCCAAGTTGCTACTTGGTCGAGTCTTCAGACCAGGTATTCTCCTAGTCTTTCTTTAGACATTACCGGTAAAGAACAGCTAAGTGAAGATAGACAGACTTATAAATTAGTAAAGTGGGCAACCAATCATCATGGTCTAATTTCTAATTATGCTGGATACAATTCCGATGGAGGTCAACACTTAAATTTTGAGAACTATACTGATTATTATAATGGCGGGAATGTGCTAATGGTAAATGCCGAATATTTCAAGCAAAATAAAGTAGTCAGTAAATCGGGAAGCTCTTTAATTTTTTATCCAGATGATTCTAAGATCCATATTTTATTTCCTCAAAAATTATCGAACAAGAAAAAAGAACTGACCAAAATGTATACGGAACAGATGGGCCTACAACATTTTTTTGAGAACAATCATAAGGTGCCCCAAGTAAAAACTCACTTGATGAAGAATAATCAGCTGCGTTACACATATAGTCCTGCAGGAATTGATCTTGGCTATTATGACGCTAAAGTTCCCGATCCGGTAATTATTGTTATTTCACCTGAATCGTTGAATGGGGATAATGAAAATGCGGATCGATTGTGGAATGCGATGCTTTCTAACAATGCGTTTAGTTTTAAAAATTATGGTGAGCTTAACCAGAAGCTTGTGTCACTTGGAATGTATAAGCAAATTGGCGCTTACACAAATATCAAAAGTTATGCTGGAAAAATTTACCATGATCAGGAGCAGAAGGTCACTCGTCTTATTGTTATATTAGGATTGATGATCGGACTGCTGGTGTTTGAATGTTTCTTGGCATGTTCATTGTACTTTGGAATTTACCAACAAGCACAAGCGGTTCGAATCTTCATGGGTCAATCCTTAGTCAAAGTTCATTACAAATTCGCTCTCCTGCTAAGTTCATTACTTGTAGGCGAATTAATATTAATGTTAAATCTGAGGCCAGGTATGGTTATTGTTATGGAATATTACATAGCGGTACTTTTCCTTTCATTGTCAATTTTATTGGTAAAGTCAAAACTAAATGTTGCTAATATTAAGAATAGTCTTAGGGGGGAGCTGTAGTGCTAAAAGTAGTTGGGGGTACAAAGGCATTCGATGAGCATGTTATATTTCAAAACCTAAATTTGACCTTTCATTCTAACAGAATCTATGCTCTTTCAGGACCGTCCGGTTCCGGCAAGTCAACGTTGCTGAATTGTATCGCGAAACTTGAAAAATTAGATGATGGCATGATAAGTTTCCAAAGTAAAGATGTTAATCAGATTGAAAGTCGTGAGTATTTTCATGATTATATCGGTTATTTATTTCAAAACTATGCGTTAATTGATGATACAACAGTAAAAACGAATTTATCGCTTACAAAGAGATATCGCGTGGAGCAGCTTAAATTGGCATTAAGAGAATTCGGTCTAGATCCGGCATACCTGAGCCGAAAGGTATTTACACTTTCTGGTGGTGAATGCCAGAGAGTTGCCTTAGCCAGAATGTTTTTGAAAGATCCGCCAATAGTATTGGCAGATGAACCGACGGGTGCATTAGACCGCGAAAATGAAGAATTAGTTCTTTCCAGTCTAGAGAACTTCTCCAAGAGAGGAAAGATTGTTATCGTTGCCACGCATTCGCAAAGAGTCCTTAATAGAGCCGATGAAGTGGTTCATATAAAGCAGCTGTAGAGGGTTTTTATATAAGGCTAAATTAAGTGTTCCCTTGGTTTACATTCCACGATAAAACCACTAGAATATAGGAATAGTTACTTGAAAGAGTAGGCCAATCTCAGAGACAAGCTGCCTGTGCTGAAACGGCTTGACGGTCGAAATGGATCAAGAAATCTTTAACTTCGATAAATAAACTTATCGCGGGGTCACCGTTACCGACAAGAGTGGTGGTCAAAATGGCCGCAAACTAGGTGGTACCGCGCATGAGCGTCCTATTGGCATTGGCTAATAGGACGCTCTTTTAGAAAGGATGACGAATTGATGAGTAAGAAACACGTAATTTTAACGGGGGATCGTCCCACGGGTAAGCTCCACATTGGACACTACGTTGGGTCATTGAAGAACCGGGTTGCCTTACAAAACACGGGTGACTACGATACTTTCATTATGATCGCCGATATGCAGGCTTTGACTGACAATGCCCATGATCCTGAAAAGATTCGCCACAGTTTGTTGCAAGTGGCTTTAGACTACTTGGCGGTAGGGATCGACCCAGCCAAGTCGACGATTCTCGTCCAGTCTCAGATCCCAGCCTTGAATGAATTGACGATGGCCTACCTGAACCTGGTTTCTGTTTCCCGACTGAACCGGAACCCAACCGTTAAGACTGAAATTAAGCAAAAGGCGTTTGGCGAAAGTGTCCCGGCAGGTTTCTTCATCTATCCAGTCAGCCAAGCCGCTGACATTACGGCCTTCAAGGCAGACACCGTTCCCGTTGGGGAAGACCAAGAACCAATGCTGGAGCAGACGCGGGAAATTGTCCGGAGCTTTAACAGTATTTACCAACAAGACATCTTGGTTGAGCCCGAAGGCTACTTCCCACCTAAGGGTCAAGGTCGGATTCCAGGGCTCGATGGTAATGCCAAGATGAGTAAGTCCTTGGACAATGCCATCTACCTCGGCGATAGTGCCGATGAGGTGCAGAAGAAAGTGATGTCTATGTACACCGACCCCGAACATATTCACATCGAGGATCCTGGTCACGTTGAAGGCAATACGGTCTTCACTTACCTGGATATTTTTGCCGATGACCAGGAACACGTCGCTGACTTGAAGGCCCAATACCAACATGGTGGCCTCGGGGATGTTAAGATCAAACGGTACTTGAACGAAGTCCTCCAGGATAAGCTAGCCCCAATTCGCGAACGGCGGGAACATTTTGCTGCCGACGAAGCGGGCGTTTACGACATTCTGAAACAAGGTAGCGAACGGGCTAACCAAGTGGCCGCGCAAACGTTACATGAAGTTCGCCACGCCATTGGGATCGACTACTTCGGTTAGACTGAACGGAGGGCACGGCATGCAAAATTTAGCCATTGTTGATTTAGGCTCAAACTCTGTCCGGATGGCCGTTAACGAGCTAGATGCCGATGGGACCTTTAGAGAGGTTAATCGGGTCAAGGCCGACAGTCGGCTGTCCGAGGGGATGGGGCCGGAGAAGATTCTTCAGCCTAAGGCGATGGACCGAACGATTTCGGCCTTAAAGTCCTTTCGACCATACTATGAACACCTCCCTAACTTAGTGGTTCGGGGGATCGCGACTGCGGCCGTTCGCCAAGCGCGTAATCGCGATGAATTTCTAGAGCGGGTAGCTTCGGCTACCGATATTCAATTGGAGGTCTTGTCGGGTGACCAGGAAGCCTACTATGATTACCTGGGCGCCGTCAATCGGTTGAAGATCAAGGACTGCCTGCTCCTCGACACGGGTGGGGCGAGCTGTGAACTGGTCCACGTAAAGAATGGCAAGGATGCTAATCTTATCAGTGTGCCATTTGGGGCAGTCAACCTTTCCGAACAATTCCATCTAGACGACCGGGTCACGGCCGTTGATCTGTTCTCGGCGCAGGTCTTCTTGCGTGAACGACTACGCGATATTTGGTGGTTGAACGACGCTAAGCATCTCCCACTGGTTTTATTGGGCGGGGCTAACCGAACGTTAGCCCGGATGAATCGGCAACAACAAAAGATTCTTCATGTGGAAAATATTCACGGGTATCGGTTAACGACGGACCAGGTCTTGCGGACATTCGAACGCTTACTGCGGGTACCGCTCGCTGAACGTAAGCGAATCTCTGGACTTGAGGCCGAACGGGCAGATATTATTATCGGGGGGATGTTACCCCTCGTGACGTTATTACAAATGTTAGATTCGGACCGCGTGGTCTTTTCCGAAAGTGGTGTCAGAGAGGGCATTATTTCCGAATACTTGAGTCAACGCTAGGAGGATTAACATGGATCAGACGCCATTCTATCGGCAATCATATGGTGCTCGGCGGGATCAGCTGGCCCAGGCCAGTCATTTGACGGCGGATCAGCTCGCCACTTTAGCCGCGAACCGACAAACGACGGACGAGGATCTCATTGAAAACTATTTGACGACCTATGGCTTACCGGAAGGTGTCGCGGTGAATCTGCAGGTCGATGGCCAGGCGGTGGCCGTACCAATGGTGACGGAGGAACCTTCCGTCATTGCGGCTGCTAGTAACGGTGGTCGCTTGCTTAGCGGCCAGTCGGGGATTACCACAGTGGTTGCCAACCATGAGCTAATGGGACAAATTGTCTTCCAACATGTGGCCGATCAGCCGGCGCTTAGACAGTGGCTGCAAGACCACGAGGCAACCTTACTAGCGGTGGCAGATGCCGCCCACCCGTCGATCAAACGTCGCGGTGGTGGCGCGCGGTCTATTCGAGTTCGCTTACTGCGGCCCGATTGGGTCTCGCTCGATCTGTTTGTAGACGTTAGCGAAGCCATGGGTGCCAACTTGGTAAATACCATGGCGGAAGCAGTGGCAACCTATATTCGATCGCAACTGGATGTGGATATTCTAATGAGTATCCTCAGTAACTTTGCGACTCGTAGTTTGGTGACCGCGAGCTGTGTGGTGCCGGTCGATCAGATGAAGACTAAGACTATTTCGGGTCAGACCGTGGCTCAGCGAATTTGTGCGGCCAGTGACTATGCCCAGATTGACCCTTACCGAGCGGTGACCCATAATAAAGGCATCATGAATGGTATCGATGCCGTTGTTCTGGCAATGGGCAATGATTGGCGAGCCGTTGAAAGCGGCGTCCATGCCTATGCTAGTCGTCGTGGTCGCTATCAGGGTGTGAGTCGTTGGTGGTTAGATGACGACCAGAAGCTGCATGGTGAGTTGACGATTCCGCTAACGCTAGGCGTTGTGGGCGGGGCAACTCGGGTCCTACCATTGGTTTCCGTGAACCAACTGATTGCGAAGGTGACCAGCGTTCGTCAGCTGATGGGGATCACGGCTGCTGTTGGTTTGGCACAGAACGTGGCGGCACTCAGAGCATTGGTCACAGATGGGATTCAAAAGGGTCACATGCATTTACAATTAAAATCCCTCGCGCTTTCGGTTGGCGCTCAGGAAGCTGAAGTGGCGGCGGTCGCCGAGCGACTAGCCGACCAGACACAACCGACTATTGAGCAGGCACAGACAGCCCTTACGGTGGTCCGTGCTGAAAATCTAAAGAAATAGGGGACCTTAACCGACATGAAAGCCGAAGATATTAAATTAAATGACGCCGTTCAAGACCTGTTGAATCAGGTCAACGCACTTTATCCAGGGAAAGTTGAAGTTCAATTTATCGGGGAACTTCAAGCAGGGTATGTTCGTCATGATCAAGCTCAACAAATGCAGGTTGGCAAGGATATTGCCATCCAGGTAGCCGATTTGACGGCGCCTAACTACACGGCATCCCATGAGCTTTTGCATTTATTGATGATCTTGTCCGGGTTCCCACAGGTCTTCTTCTCTTTAACCACGGGGCAACCACAATTGGATGAACAACTCATGATTATGGGTACGGAACTGTATGATATCGTGAGTCATATCGTGGTGGTCAAGGAACAGGAAAAGCACGGCTTGATTACGCCGGCCATCAAGGACCTTTACCTCGCGGGCGTGCAGGCAACGATCAAGCCAGAGCCCGATCCCGTGGATGATGAGATGACCTTACGGACATTGACCCTGTTGGATGCGTTGGTCTTCTTTGGCCCCGACGATGGATCCGTGATGGCCAAATTCAAGCAAGATTATCCGGTTAGCTTTGCGGCCGCTCAGAAGTTGTATGGCATTATTACCGAAAAGCCAGTCGACTCACCATTTACGTTACGGCGCAACGTGGTTAAGCTGTTCAAGGCCTTTGATGCCCAATTAGAGGACTGGCATCTGCCAGCACTGCACAACACCGAGTTCACCACGCTGTCCAGTGTCTTGTCGAAGCGTCAACTAGGCTTATCCGTTAAGCAAATCTTCGAATTATATCATTCGGATATGCATGACAAGACGACGCAACGGCGGGCGTACGTTGGATTTAACCGCTCGGATAATCAAAATGCCTTCGTCATTCCTTCGCCGGCACCGAAGGATGATACACCAGACTACTACACGAAACTTTACGCGATGACGGTTGAAGACCTCTTCAAGCAATTGAAGATGCCATATATTCTCCGTTAGACCGGATTATTTTGAAAGGATGATGGCAATGGATGCAGAGTTACAAGCAATCTTCGATCAGGCTCAGCACATCGTATTCTTGACGGGTGCTGGTGTATCGACACCGTCGGGGATCCCCGATTATCGGTCAAAAAATGGGCTGTATACGGGTCACCGGAACGCTGAATATTATCTCAGTCATACTTGCCTCGTCCAGGAACCACAGGTCTTCTACAATTATGTCAAATCAAACCTGTACTACCCGGAGGCCAAGCCTAATGTGATTCATGAGAAACAGGCCGCGCTGACCCGAGCTAACCGGGCCACGGTGGTGACCCAAAATATTGACAATCTGTATAATGACGCCAATTGTCAGCATTTGGTGGAATTTCATGGCAACCTTTATCAAGTCTATTGTCAGGTGTGTGGGGCTAAGGTTGATTGGCACGACTATTTAAAGTCACCCTATCATCAAGCCGACGGTGGCTGGTTACGGCCAGACGTCGTGCTCTATGAAGAAGGCTTAAATCAGCTTAACGTCCAACGGGCCGTGGGTGCCATGGCTCAGGCCGATTTGGTTGTCATTGTTGGGACGTCCATGCGGGTCTATCCGTTCGCCGGCCTGCTAGACTATCGCAATGACCAGGCACCGGTCGTCGTGGTCAATCAGGAAGAATTGAATCTGGGGTTCGACTATCGAATGGTCAAGGCAGATGCCACGACCTTCTTTGATGAACTGCGGGTATGAGGACTAAACCATGAGTCATCAAGAGATTATTCAACAATTACGGGGGATCGTCTGGCGACTACACTGGCTAAATATTCTCCAGTTGGTCCCCGATACATTAGTGATCTACGGCATTCTCCAATTGGCGTTTAGCAGCCAAGTGGTGATGCTGTTTAGTGTGGCCTTCAGTCGCCAACAGGCCGTCGTCGTGACGGTGATGTTTGCCCTGATGGACCTCTGTGTGACGGGGATTCGAGCCAATGACCGACTAGTGGGGAAGCGGTTAATTGCCCAGGTAAAGGGACATTTGACCGCGGCCGAGGCGGAATTGATCCATCGATTTGAGAGATTTAAGTGAGATGAAGGGGGTGTCTGGATGATTACAATTGGGTTGACCACGTGGACGGAACATCCCGCCCTAATTTCCCCGGAAGACCGGCCTGTCACTTTGAGTGAGTATGCCGGGAACTTTCCGGTGGTGGAGCTTGATACACCATTCTATGGCATCCCGCGGCAGACGACCATTGCCAAATGGCAAGCGGCGGTTCCCGATGGTTTTCAGTATATCTTGAAGGCCAATCAGGTCATGACCCAACACGACCGGGGCGCGGCACCGACAAGTCAGGCCGAACGGATCACAGCATTCGACGTGTTCAAGGCAGCCATTCAACCGCTGGTCGACCACCAGCAACTGCAAACGGTCCTGTTTCAATTCCCTCCGTACTTTAATCGAACAACTGCTAACATTCAGTATTTACGTGAGGTACGGATCCAGATGGAAGACTTGCCGGTTGCGGTGGAATTCCGTAGTCCCAGTTGGTTCGACGATCCGGGGATGACCGCGGATGTGATGACCTATTTGACCTCGCTTAAGATGACCAATGTCATCACTGACGAACCACATAACTTAAATGATGGGATTCCAATGGTGACGACGGTGACCACGCCCGACCTAGCTATGTTACGGCTTCATGGTCGCAACGTCGAAGGTTGGTTGAACCATGGCTCTAATTGGCAAAAGACCCGGACACTGTATCGGTATTCGGAAGATGAGTTGCAGGGCTTGGCCAAACAGGTGAAGGCCCTCGACCAAACGGCGAAACAGGTCGTCGTTATCTTCAATAACAACGCCGGTCGTGATGCTGCGCCGAATGCCCAACGGCTCCAAGAAATCTTAGGACTTCATTGGCAAAACTTGGCGCCGCAGCAGCTGGATTTATTTTAACAATTCAGACAGAAATCCCTAGTCGGGTGCTATTGCTGGACTAGGGATTATGCTATACTTAATGAGAATTTACATTAGAATTTAACCCAAAATTAACGTGATAATTTTGAGTGAGAGGAAGGCTTAATTTATATGGCAGATAAACCAACTTTTTACATCACCACACCAATTTACTACCCATCAGGGAAGTTACATATTGGTAATTCATACACAACTATTGCCTCCGATGCCGTTGCCCGTTACAAGCGAAGCAATGGGTACGACGTCTTCTTCCTAACAGGAACCGACGAACATGGCTTAAAAATTGAAGATAAAGCAAAAGCAAATGGTTTAGAGCCACAAGCTTACGTTGATAAAATGGCCAAGGGGATTAAGGAATTATGGAAGACCCTGGAAATTTCCAACGACAAGTTTATTCGGACCACCGATAAAGAACATGTGGTAGCCGTTCAAAAGATCTTTGAACGGTTAATCAAGCAGGGTGACATTTACCTTGGTGATTACGAAGGCTGGTATTCCGAAGATGATGAAGAATACTTTACCGAAACCCAACTGGCCGAGGTTTACCATGATGACAACGGCAAGGTGATCGGTGGGAAGGCGCCTTCTGGTCATGAAGTCACCTTGGTCAAGGAAGAATCTTATTTCTTCAAGATGAGTAAGTATGCCGACTGGTTGTTAGACTTCTATCATAATAACCCGAACTTCATCCAGCCCAATACACGGATGAATGAAATGATTAATAACTTCATTAAGCCCGGCCTGGAAGACTTAGCCGTTTCTCGGACCACGTTTAACTGGGGGGTTCCCGTTGAGAGTAACCCGAAGCACGTGGTTTACGTGTGGATTGATGCCCTGCTGAACTATATCACGGCACTGGGTTACACTAGCGACGATGAGGGCCTGTTCAACAAGTTCTGGCCTGCTGATGTTCAAATGGTAGGTAAGGAAATTGTCCGGTTCCACTCCATCTACTGGCCAATCGTCTTGCATGCCCTGGGGGTTCAACCACCTAAGGAATTGTTTGCCCATGGTTGGTTGTTGATGAAGGATGGCAAGATGTCCAAGTCTAAGGGAAATGTGATTTACCCAGAAACTTTGGTTGAACGTTATGGCTTGGACGCGGTTCGTTACTACCTCTTGCGCGCAATGCCCTTCGGTAATGATGGGAGCTTTACTCCCGAAGACTTCGTGGACCGGTTGAATTACGACTTGGCCAACGACCTTGGGAACTTGTTAAACCGAACCGTTGCCATGATCAATAAGTACGAAGGCGGTCAGTTACCAGCCTTCAAGCCTGGCGTAACGGCCTTCGATGCCGACCTTGAAAAGACCGCCACAGAGGTTGTCGCCAACTACCGTGATCTGATGGACCAGATGCACTTCGCCGATGCGCTTTCTGAAATCTGGAAGTTAGTTTCCCGGACCAACAAGTACATCGATGAAACGGAACCTTGGAAGTTAGCTAAGGATGACAGCAAGGCTGAAGAATTGGCGGCTGTTATGGCTCATTTAGCCGCCAGCTTACGGGTGATTGCCACCTTAATCAGTCCAGTCATGACCCATGCGCCAAAGGAAATCTTTACGCAATTGGGAATGGACCCAGCCACGATTTCGCTAATCGACCTGAAGCTGGCCGACTTACCTGCTGGCAAGCAAGTGGTTGCCAGTGGAACGCCAATCTTCCCACGAATTGACGTTCAAGAGGAAGTCGACTTTATTCAAGGCCAGATGACCAAGTCTGATAAGACGAAGGGGCGGGCCGCGATGGCCGCCAAGGCTGCCGCACAACAAGCTGCCGCAATCGAAGCCGATGATGGCAAGCCGGAAATTGATTTCAGTAAATTCGAAAAGATTGAACTCCGTGTGGCTCAAATCACGGCCGTTGATCACGTCAAGGGTGCCGACAAGCTATTGAAGTTCCAATTAGATGTTGGTGACCTGGGTGACCGGCAGATTCTTTCGGGTGTTGCCGAAGTTTATCCTAATCCGGATGAACTGGTAAACAAGAAGGTTATGATCGTTGCTAACCTGAAGCCACGGAAGATGCGTGGGGAAGTCAGTGAAGGGATGTTACTCTCTTCGGGGCACAAGTTAGTCATTGTTCCTGACACGTTAGTTAACGGATCAACAGTCGAATAAATCTTAAGTTAACGTGGGTGGTCCGTTTCGTACGGTTGACCCACGTTTTCTGCTAATAGGAGAATTTTGATGAAAATCTTTGATTCACATACTCATTTGAATAGTGAAGAGTTCATCACGGATGTTCCCCACTTTGTGAAGCGGGCGGCTGAACTCGGTGTGACGCGCTTCACAAATGTTGGCTCCAATACCCAACTGAATGCCGATGCCATTAAATTGGCTCACGAGTATCCACAAATGTATGCGGCCGTTGGCTGGCATCCGGAGGATTCGAAGGATTATACACCTGAGAAGGAAACCTTGTTGGAAGAGCAGCTGGCAGATAATCGGGTGGTCGCCCTCGGCGAGATTGGGTTGGACTATCATTGGGATACGTCACCTCAAGATACCCAACGGAAAATTTTTGCCCGGCAGATCGCCATCGCCAAAGAAGTTGGGAAGCCCATTGTGGTGCATAATCGGGATGCCTTTGAGGATTCCTACCGCATCATTAAGGAAGCCGGTATCCAAGATATCGGTGGCGTGATGCACAGTTTTAACGGTGATCCGGAATGGCTGAAGAAGTTCCTGGACTTGGGGATGCACATCTCTTATTCTGGGGTCGCTAGCTTTAAGAATGCCCATGAGGTGCATGACGCCGTTCGGGCAACGCCTCTGGATGTTATGATGGTGGAAACCGATGCGCCTTATCTGACGCCAGAACCACACCGGGGCGAACAGAATGAGCCCGCCTTTACTCGTTACACCGTAGAAGCCATCGCTAAGGAGCGGGAAACCACGCCAGAAGCCATTGCGGCGGCAACGTTCAAAAACGCAGAGGAGTTTTATCGCATAAATGAAGAAGATTAAAGAAGTCCTCGTTGTTGAGGGCAAGGACGATACCAAACAAATTAATCAGGCGGTTGTCGCCGACACGATTGAAACGCGAGGATCCGCGATTGACGATGAGACGCTGGCTTTAATTCAGAAATTAGCCGACCAGCGCGGAGTCATTATTTTTACCGACCCGGACTTCTCTGGCGAAAAGATTCGCAAGATTGTTGCCGAGGCGGTTCCTAATGCCAAGCATGCTTTCTTGCCCAAGGCTGAAGGCCGTCCGGGTAAGGCCGGCGGTTCTTTGGGTGTGGAGCATGCCAGCCCAACAGCTATTCGAGCCGCACTCGATCATGTTTACACCGAGACGGATGCCGCGCCGACCTTAATTACGCACGAGGACCTTATGGCGGCTGGCCTGATTGGCGGCGCCGGTGCCAAGGCCCGACGAGAACAATTGGGAGAACTGCTGCAGATTGGTTACGTGAATGGTAAGCAATTGGAGAAGCGGCTGCGAATGTTCAGTATTCAGCCGGCGGCCTTTGCGGCGGCAGTCAAGACGATTCGGTCAAAGGAGGATTTGCATGAATAATAGCGTTCCTGAAATTGGGTCTCCGGCCCGGACTAAGGCCATTCTGACCCGCTACCATTTGGTGGCTAAGAAGAGTTTGGGGCAAAATTTTCTGTCGGATCTCAATATTTTACGTAATATTGTCGCAGCCGGGGATGTCACGGATCATGATAACGTGATCGAAATTGGTCCTGGGATTGGGGCTTTGACTGAGCAGATTGCTAAGCAAGCTCGCCGCGTCGTGGCCTTTGAAATTGATGAAAATCTCTTGCCGGTCTTGGATGAAACTTTGATGGACTATGATAACGTGAAGGTTATCAATCAAGACATTTTGAAGGCTAACCTGCCCGCCGTGATTCGGGATGACTTTGAACCAGGTCATCCGGTTAAGCTGGTGGCTAACCTGCCTTACTACATCACGACGCCAATCCTGATGGGCGTGCTACGGAGCGGGGTAGACTTCGCTAGTATCGTCGTTATGATGCAAAGTGAAGTCGCCGATCGGTTAGTCGCCACGCCTGGACAGAAAGCCTACGGATCGCTATCCGTGGTCATGCAATATCGGGCGAATGTTGAGGTGGCCTTCGAGGTGCCACGAACGGCCTTCATTCCGCAGCCTAACGTCGACTCTGCAATCGTGCGGTTAACTCCGCGGACGCCGCTACCCGTTAAACCGTACGAAGATCAAGCTCTGTTTAAATTTGTTAAGGGTTGCTTCGCTCACCGTCGGAAAACACTGTGGAACAATCTGCAGGGGATCTTCGGTAAGCAGCCGGAAGTTCGCGGTCGGATCGAATCCGTTCTGAAAGATGTTGGCATTTCGCAGCAATTACGACCGGAGCGGCTGACACTGATTAATTTCATTGAATTGACAAATGCCTTCCACAATGAAGGACTTATGTAACCCTTTCCATCGTGGGATTCTTGCGGATTAAATCGAGTTGTGGTATAATTTGCAATTTTTGTGAAACCATGTTATTATTGTTTCACAGAGGTGAAATGCATGCCAACAAGTTTAGCGAACATTAAGAACAAATTGGACGACCGGATTGGTGAAAAATTGATGGTCATTGCCCAAGCGGGCCGTAAGAAAACGACAGAACGGCATGGAATCCTCCGGGAAACCTATCCAGCAGTCTTTGTGGTTGATCTCGACCAGAATGAAAATTCGTTTGAACGAGTTTCCTACAGTTATACCGATATTTTAACGAAGAACATCGAAGTTGACTTCGATGAATAAATAATTGGGCCGATGAGGCCTTTTTATTTTGGTTTAAACCATAGTATAATAGGCTTAATCAAATTCACGAGAACGGTAGGTCGGTGGCCTATCTGGAATTAAGGTGAGCTCATGCAACTGATTGAAAAGGCGCCAGCCAAGATAAACCTCGGGCTTGATAGCCCATACCACCACCAGGATGGGGCAGAGGAGTGGAACATGGTCATGACGTCCGTCGACCTGGCGGACTATGTCGACATTCAAACGTTATCAACCCACAAACGAATTCGAGTGGCTTCGGATAGCGGCTTTTTGCCGAATGATCAACGGAACTTAGCTTTCCAGGCTGCTCACTTATTGCAAACCAAGTTTCACGTCAATGAAGGCGTGAATATTCGAATTAAGAAAAATATTCCGGTCGCCGCCGGATTGGGCGGTGGTTCTTCTGACGCCGCCGCAGTTCTACGTGGCTTGAATCAGCTTTGGTCATTGGGCCTGAGTTGGCAGGAATTAGCCGAGCTGGGATTACAGATCGATTCGGACGTGCCGTACTGTGTGTATGGTCGTACGGCACACGTGCGAGGTCGTGGGGAGCGGATTACGCCGCTTTCCAAGCTACCGGCGGCATGGGTGGTCTTAGCCAAGCCCAAGGTGAGTGTGTCAACGCCGAGCATCCTGCAACAGATTCGCTACGATGAACTGGATCATCCGGACATCGAGGCGCTACTACGGGCCATCCGCGATCAAGACATTGCGGCGATGTGTGCGGCCATGGGCAATGCCCTCGAGCCACTCACGGCCACCCGTCATCCTGAGATTACGCAGCTCAAGCAGCAGATGATGAAGTTTGGTGCGGATGCCGCTCAGATGAGCGGAACGGGTCCCACGGTCTTTGGCCTGTGTAGCAAGCAGTCCCGGGCTCAGCGGGTTTTTAATGGGATGAAGGGCTTCTGTCGGGAAGTTTATTTAGTCCGGCCATTACCTTAACATTAGAAGGGAAGGCGATTATGTGCCGACAGCAACAGAAATTTTCGAGGCGATTCAAGCCGATCCGCAAAATGCTGAATTGACCGCTCAGGGTCTTCAGCCGTTGTATCATGTTGCCGCGAGTGCGGAAATTTTATTGGTGAGCCAGGCACCTAGCCGACAAGCCCAGGCATCGATGACCTTTTGGGATGATGCTAGTGGCAATCGGCTACGAGATTGGATGGGAGTTACCAAGGATGAGTTTTACCACTCCGGCAAAATGGCGGTCTTGCCGCTCGATTTTTACTATCCTGGTAAGCACCTACATGGCGGTGATTTACCACCACGCAAGGGTTTTGCCGAAAAATGGCATGCACCATTGCTGGCCTTAATGCCAAAGATTAAATTAACACTGTTAATTGGCCAGTATGCGCAGAAGGCTTACCTCACGAAGCGCGAGCCAACCTTAACGGCCACGGTCGAACATTATCAGGATTATCTACCGGATTATTTTCCGCTGGTTCATCCTTCACCGCTGAACTATGGTTGGCAACATCAGCATCCTTGGTTCATGGAGGATGTCGTCCCGGTCTTACAAGACCACGTTCATCAAATTATGACGGATTAGTTCATTAGAGTCGCCGCATGTTGGCGACTCTTTTTTATTTCTTCTCTTCTCGATATTGGCCCGTGGCGGGTGGCAATTCCATCCTATGGGGAATTTAGATAGAAAGGGTGGCAAC
>NZ_BCWD01000033.1 GCF_001592085.1 Levilactobacillus senmaizukei DSM 21775 = NBRC 103853 | reverse complement strand
CGGGTTTTCCTTTTTTTTTACAAAAAAGTTGGCTGCGATGCCGGAATTAGCTTCAATGACGGGAGGGATAATATGGTTGAAGCACTGGTTAAGGAGTTACTGGGAGCAGCGGTGGCCCAACATGTGAGTGATATTTACATCGGTCGGCATGGCGAACAGGTTTGGATTCAATTACGACGACTCGCGGTCGTTTTGCTTTGGCGACAGGTCCCAACAACGGTTGGCGATCAATTGTTAACATATTTGAAATTTCATACCAACATGACCCTCAGTGAGCACCGCCGCCCGCAAGTGGGGGCACTGGATTGGCAAGCGGACGATCAGTCGGTGCCATTACGATTGGCGACCGTTGGCGATTATGCTGGGTCGGAGACTTTGGTGATTCGGTTAATCTTTGATCAGGCAACGACAATTGGTCACTATCTTCGGCCGGAACAGCCTGCTCAACTGGCAAAATTGGTTCGTCGGCGTGGCCTGTTCTTATTTGCAGGGCCAACCGGCTCGGGGAAGACGACAACTATGTATGCCCTGGCACGGCAGCTCAATGTCGCGGCAGTAGTCTTGGCTATCGAGGATCCGGTTGAAATTAGGGAATCAAATTTTACACAGCTCCAGGTGAATGTTTCAGCCGGGATGACTTACGCGGCGCTGGTCAAGGTGGCACTTAGGCAGCGGCCAGATGTGCTGATTATTGGTGAGATTCGAGATGCCGAGACCGCTCAGGTCGCAGTTAATGCCGCGCTGAGTGGCCATTTGGTTTTGAGTACGGTCCATGCGCGCAGTGCTGGTGGAACGGTGGCCCGACTTTTGGCGTTAGGGGTCACACTGCAACAACTCCAACAGGTCCTAACGGCGGCTTGTTATCAACGGCTGATCCCGTTGGTGAATGATGGGATGAGTACTTTAATGGATATTTTGGCAGACGATCAGTTGTTTCTGGGAACTAGGTCAATGACGGAAGGATGGCGACACGCTCTTGGTAAAGCAGAGCAGAGTGGCAAAGTTTCGGCGACAACGGCACGCGACTATTGGAATGGCTAAGTGGTCGCTGACCCAGCAGGCCTTCTTTTGCCATTTATTAGGCGAACAGTTACAAAGTGGGTTCTCACTGCAGGCGGCGCTGCAATTCATGCAACTAACTAATGAGCGGTCGCTACCTGGTCTGGAGCAGATAGAGCAATCGCTACTTACTGGAACCTCACTAATGGTTGGCCTGAAGCCCTACCTGCGACCGAATATATATTTTCAGCTGACATTGGCGACGACCTATGGCAATTTTAGTGAGGCACTGATTCAAGCGGCGGCGGTGCTAACGATGGTTGCGTCGCAACGACAACGACTCCGTCAGCTATTGGCCTACCCAGTGACGTTATTAGTGTTAATGGCGGGCCTGTTTCTAACGCTACAGCTGGGAATCTTACCCCAGCTTCGGTTGGGCATGACCGGTGGCATTACCCGTAGTTCGGCCAACTGGTATCCATGGGTGGGTGCCATTGGGGGGAGTGGGGTAGCCCTACTGCTGTTTCTTCAGTACTGGCGAAGTTTGAGTAGTCTGCGACGAGTTGAATGGCTGATTAGGTGGCCCGTGATTGGCAGCCTGGTTAAATCTTATTATGCCTACTATCTGACGGCGAACGTCGGACAACTAGTGGCGAGTGGTCTGAGCATTAAGCAGATGGTCCACAGTCTACAGCAGTTGCCATCCCAGGCCGTGTTATGCCAGCTCGCAACACAGTTAGAGGATGAATTGAATCGGGGGCAATCACCAACCGCCTGGATCAAACGACAGAATTGTTTGCCTAGGCAACTGCTAGTGTTTCTGACAAAAGGCAGTTCGACGTCACAGTTGGAGCGTGAGCTGATGACCTTTAGTCGGCTAGAGTATCAAAGATTGACTCGTCAGTCCGAACGGGCCTTGGCCGTGGTTCAACCGGTTTTGTTAAGTGTTGTGGCGTTACTGATTGTAATGGCCTATCTGCGTTTGCTTTTGCCGATGTATCAAAATTTGCAGGAGGGCTATCATGGCTAGCCGGCGTGGGTTCACATTAATTGAAATGACGATTGTTTTATTTATTATTTCCTTATTAGTCCTGATTGTGTTGCCCAATTTAAATGGTCAGCGGAAACGGGCTCAGGAGATTCACCGTCATGCCATGGTCACGGTCGTTCAAGGGCAAGTTACGGCGTATTTGGATGAATTTCCGCATGGGCACCCGGACTTGGCTAGTTTGCAGAAGGCAGGGTATTTATCAAGCCAACAGGTGCAGCAGGCCCAACAGGAGGGCATTACCGTTCAGGACGATCGGGTCCATGATTAGGCGGAATCCGCGCGGGTTCACACTAATTGAGATGACCCTCGTGTTACTGGTTACAACGACGTTGCTGACGATGGTCATCACTTGGATGCCACAACAGCCACAGGTTGCGGAACGGGCTTTTTGGCCGGCGTGGCAACGGTTATGGACCAGCGGTCGTGAACGCGTACTGGCTAGTCAGACTCAACTCCGGGTTCGTATTGAGTCGGAACGGCATCGCGTCGTATTGGAGACGAAGACGGGCCAGGTGATTGAGCGCTTGAATATTCCACCAACGTTGCGGCTAATTCGGGGGCGATCCTTACTCGTAATTTATGCCTCGGGAAGTGGTCGGAGCCAGACGCTCTGGTGGCAAAGTTCCGCGACAAGCTCACTTTGGAAACAGACCTTTCAGTTAGGAGGCGCCATTTTTTATGTTACGCAGCAAAGGTCACGGCTGGCTACTGCCGGATGCGCTGATCGCTTTGAGTTTGGTTAGTCTGAGTTTAACCACGACGTCTGCAGTTCTAAGCACGGCCCGCAGAGATGAACAGCGCTGGGTTGACCAAGTCCATCGAGCCCGCCAACGGCATGATCAGGTCCTCGCAAACTTGAACGAACGATCGTGATGACCAAACGAGGTGGGTTTAGTCTGATTGAGAGTCTATTAGCGCTGGCCATTACCGCCGGGTTACTAATCTTGACGACTGGAACGGGTCGCCAATTAACCCAGCCGTTTCGACACGATCGTTTGGCTTGGTACCAGGTCATTCAGGTCCTGGAACGACCAGGACAATTTCAGCTTGATAAAGTGGTGGGGGATACCTTGGTTTTAACCACCCTAACCGATCATCATGAATCGGTCCGGGTTGCGGTCGATAGCAAGTTGGTTCTACGGGTCACAAATGACCGGGACCAGGGCTACTACCCCTTATTGAATCGGGTGGTCGCGGTTCACTGGCACCCGTTAAGGACCAAGGGATTGGTATACATGCAGCTTAAGCAGGAGGAATTGCCGTGGGAAGAAACGATTCTCGATTTACGCGGACCAACGGATTCGTTACGCTCTGGGCAGTAATTTTTATGGGGATGATGGCACTGTTTATCAGTCTAATCCTGACAAGCCAGGCTACCCAAAGGGTCACGGGACGTGAATTGGTCAGTAACACTGAGCATGCAACCGAATTGCTCAAACGTGAGCATTTGAAACCGGCTCAAACCAAGCAGGATCGGCGTCCTGAACTGGAGAGGAATCGGGATTCTCTGGCTGGATTGCTTGAATAACCCATCAATAATCGGTAGTATAGATAGCGGATACAATCGAAATTGAGGTTTTCTTAAGGAGGCGAAGACACCTGTCACAAGAACAAACAGAAGCGTTCTTTAAGGTGATCGATGAATCAACCACAACGTTACAGTCTGCCTTACAGACATCCTACCTGGATGCCTTCATCGAGACAGGCGATAATCTCCTGAATGGTCAAGTTCAGGTGGAGGACGGTCAACCGGATGAAGCTACGGCAGCTAAGCTGACAAAGTTATACGCTTCCGTAGATTGGCGCGGGTTTGATGCCCCAACCATTCGACGATCCGTTCAATTAGTCTTGTTAAAGGCTATTCGCGTTGATGAAATTCAAGCGAACCATCAATTAACGCCAGATACCATTGCCTACATTATGGGGTACTTGGTAACTCGTTTAGAAAAGAATAAAAAAGAGTTGACCATCCTGGACTTAACGGTAGGGACAGGAAACTTGTTAACGGCAGTGTTATCGCAGTTGTCTGCGGTCGTGGCTGGTAGAATTAAGGCCTACGGGGTTGATAACGATGATACGATGTTAGCACTAGCTCAGACGTCTAGTGAACTGCAACAGTTGCCTGTGGAGCTGATTCACCAGGATGCACTGGAACAGTTACTGGTACCGGCGAGTGACCTCATCGTAGCAGATTTGCCAATTGGCTATTATCCAATCGATGATAACGCGAAGAACTTTGCAACGCGTGCGAAGGAGGGACATTCATTTGTCCATCATTTGTTGCTCGAACAAGCGGTCAATCAATTGAAACCAGGTGGCTTTGGGGTCTTCTTGGTCCCGTCCCAACTATTTCAGACCGAGGAAGCGAAGTCATTGCTTAAATGGTTACCGGGACATGCTTATCTACAAGGCCTGCTTAATCTGCCGAGTGAGATATTTGCCAATGCAAATGCGCAGAAGGCAATTTTGATTTTACAAAAGCCAGGTGAGCATGCTAAGCAAGTTGAACAAGTCATGTTGGGAGAATTCCCTTCATTCAAGAACCAATCAGCATTTCAAAAATTTGTTGCGGAGATTGTTCAGTGGGAAGAAGCCAACCTGCTCGACGATCAACAGTAAAAGGAGAAAACTACATGGGAAAATCATTAGCAGTTAACGCTGGAAGCTCGACCTTAAAGTTTAAACTATTCCAAATGCCTGAAGAAAAGGTTTTGGCAGAAGGGGCCGTCGACCGGATCGGTATGGGACACTCTCAAGTTGAAGTAAAGTATGGAGATGGCCAAAAGTACGAAACGACCGATGAAGTTCCTGATCACGAAAAGGCCATTCAATTAATGTTGGCAGCCTTAACGGACCTCCACATCATCGATGATTTCAAGGAAATTACCGGGGTTGGGCACCGGATCGTGGCCGGAGGTCAAGAATTCAAGGACTCCGCCATTATTGATGACGAGGTCTTAAAGAAGATTGAAGACTTGGCTGAATATGCACCCTTGCATAATCCCGCCGCTGCCTTGGGTATTCGGGCTTTCAAGAAGATCTTACCGGATGTCTTGAGTGTGGCCGTCTTTGACACGTCATTCCACACGACGATGCCAAAGGTTAACTACATGTACGCGATTCCTTATGAATACTACGAAAAATTTGGGGCCCGGAAATACGGGGCCCATGGAACGAGTCACCGTTACGTGGCTAACCGGGCGGCCGAACTATTGGGCAAGCCACTTTCCGAATTGAAGTTGGTGACGCTGCACCTAGGTGCCGGTGCTTCAATTACGGCGATTAAGGACGGTAAGTCTTATGATACGTCTATGGGCTTCACGCCGTTGGCCGGGATTGAAATGGCGACGCGCTCTGGGGATATTGACGCCTCACTGGTGGCCTTCTTAATGGAGAAGTTGAACATTACCGACCCAGAAGACATGATTAATATCTTAAACAAGAAGTCTGGATTAATGGGTGTTTCCGGTGTGTCTGGGGACATGCGGGACTTAGAAAGTGTTCAAGATGAAAACCCACGGGCTAAGCTGGCCTTGGATATGTTCGTCAACCGTGTTGTTCGTTACGTAGGGAGCTACCTGGCTGAATTGGGTGGTGCCGATGCCATTGTCTTCACTGCGGGTATTGGTGAAAATGATGCCTGGATTCGTCAACGCGTGGTTGATCGGTTGAGTTACTTCGGTTTAGCTATCGATCCTGACAAGAACGACGTTCGTGGTGTTGAACGAGACTTGAGTACCGATGATGCTAAGATCAAAACCTTCTTGATCCCAACGGATGAAGAATTAATGATTGTTCGTGACATCGAGCGGCTTCGTAAATAATTAATCAAATATTGACGGGGACTTGGGGGATTGCCTCCAGGTTCCCGTTTTTTTCTTGCAGGCCTGGGATATGGGTGCCCTCCCGCATAGGTTGACGGGGACCTGTGAATGGTGAAATATTCTCATCAATCTCATAATCCTAGACTAAGATCGCGTCAGGTTAGGGTTTTGGACTAACTTAGATTGGAATTCGGTCTCATTTGGATTGGTAATGTGGTTAGATGCGTGTATAATATATTTCAACAAGGAGTGATTAAGGTGAAGGAAAATCAATCGAACCAAAATCAGGAGTTCTCGCGAGGGCTGAAGAGTCGTCACGTCCAATTGATTGCGCTAGGGGGAACGATTGGTACTGGGCTGTTCTTAGGAGCGGGCCAAACCATCCACCAAGCGGGCCCATCGATTTTAATTGCCTATTTAATCGCCGGGATTGTGTGTTTCTTGCTCATGCGGGCGTTAGGAGAATTACTTCTTTCTGACTTAGGTGTTCATTCATATGTGGACTTTATCCGCCAATACCTCGGTGAAACTTGGGGATTTGTGGCAGGTTGGACGTACTGGGGGGCTTGGGTCACCATTGCGATGGCCGAGGTTACCGCCGCCGGACAATACATGCAGTTTTGGTTCCCACATATCCCTCAGGGGGTCACGGCGTTAGTTATTCTAGGAATCTTGTTAACGATTAATTCAATTACGGTGAGTGCATTTGGTGAAACGGAATTCTGGTTTGCGATTATCAAGGTGGTCGCCATCATTGCCCTGATTCTCGCCGGAGCTTACATGGTTGCCGTTCACTTTCCAACGCCGGCCGGACACGCCAGCGTGACGAACCTGGTCAGCGATGGATTCTTTGCCAATGGGGCTAAGGGATTCTTCCTGTCCTTCCAGATGGTTATCTTTAGTTTCGTTGGGATCGAAATGGTTGGGATGACCGCATCCGAAACGGCTGATCCGGAGAAGGTTATTCCCAAGGCCATCAATGAAATCCCCATGCGGGTTATCCTGTTCTACCTAGGGTCATTGTTGACGATCATGTGTATTTATCCTTGGACGGCGGTTTCACCATCCGAGAGTCCTTTCGTGCAAGTGTTTAAGAACGTGGGGATCACCTCCGCCGCGGCTGTAATTAACTTCGTTGTTTTGACGGCGGCTGCGTCCGCATGTAACAGTGCACTGTTTACGACCGGTCGGATGATGTTTTCGTTGAATACCGAAGGCAAGTCGAGTTTTGCCAAACGCATGGCAACGTTATCAGACAAGCAAGTGCCAGTCCATGGCATTCGGTTCTCGACGGCGATTATTGCGATTGGGGCGTTCATGAACTTCTTTATGCCAGGCCACGTCTTCTCATTCGTTTCGAGTGTAGCCACCACGTGTTTCTTATTCATTTGGGGATCGATCGTGTTGGCCCACATCAAGTATCGTCGGAAATTACAAGCAACCGGCGAACCCGGTCATGGGTTTACCATGCCGTTGTTCCCGTGGACCGACTACATTATCCTAGCCTTTCTGGGTATGGTCGGCGTTATCCTGGTCTTCAAGACGGATACGTTGATTGCATTAGGTGGGTCCATTGTCTGGTTAGCTGGCCTGACGATTGCCAAGCGAATGCGAAACCGGCAGCTTGAAGAGGAACAAGAAAAAGAAGCAGAAGATCCAGAAGAATAAGCTGATGATTTCTGAGGAGCGGTCCTGATGGGCCGCTCCTTTTGTTCAGATGCTGTGGAAAATCGATAGAAGTGCTACCATATAAATACGAGTGAAAGGGGCGTATCGCGATGAAACAAGTCAAGCTTGCAGGTAAAAAGGTCCCAGCTATTGGTATCGGGACCTGGCATATGGGGGACGTTGCTAGTCAGCGATCTCAGGAAATTGCGGCCATTCGATCCGGCATCGACGCCGGAGCACAGGTTATCGATACGGCGGAAATGTATGGCTCGGGTCGATCTGAAGACCTAGTCGGTGAAGCCTGGCAACCTTATGACCGGGGATCACTGTTCCTCATTTCGAAGGTCTTACCTGAAAATGCTTCGCAGGTGCGAATGCGCACGAGTTTGATGGCAAGCTTGCGGCGATTACGGACCGACTATGTTGACTTGTATCTGTATCATTGGCGGGGAAATGTCCCACTTGCTGAAACTGTCGCCACCTTGCAGGGATTACAGGATGAAGGACTGACTAAGGCTTGGGGTATCTCGAACTTTGACCGGTCTGATTTGCAAGAATTATGGCAGTTGCCACAGGGGAAACAGGCTGCGGCCAATGAGGACCTATATCACATTGGGAGTCGCGGGTTGGATTATGACATTCTTCCCTGGCAACGCGCACACGATCTGCCGTTGATTGCCTATTCACCGATTGCCCAGGGTGACACCCGGGGACAACATCTGAGTCGGAGCCAGGCCTTGCGGACGGTCGCGGCGCGGCACGATGCGTCTATCTATCAGATTATGCTGGCTTGGGCCATTCGTGACGGGCACACCGTAGCCATCCCCCAAACAAGTTCGATGAGTCATATGCACGACAATTTAGCCGCGACGACCCTCACGTTGACGCCAGCTGACCTTGAGTTGCTGGATCAAGACTTTCCAGCACCCACGCAGAGCACCCCGTTGGCAGTTATTTAAGGAGAATATAAATGAATTATTTTACAGCGGATACCCACTTTTTTCATAAAGATCTATTAGGGATGAGTGACTTTGCTCCCCGACCATTTGATTCGGTAGAAGAAATGAATCAGCGGATTATCGATAGTTGGAACGACCGGGTGGCACCAACCGATACGGTTTATCACCTCGGCGATATTGCGTTGTACTTTACCCATCCGGCTAGCAAGTCTAACGAGGCCGTCGGGGAGGTCTTGTCCCAATTGAATGGCCACCTCGAATTGATTAAGGGAAATCACGATAGCCGGGCGTTATTTAAGTACTTAGCCGCCAATAATCCAATTGATCACGGCCGAACCAAGTATGCTTTCCACGACGTGGGTGCGCTGATTAAGTATGATCACCGGCAGTACTACTTGACGCATTACCCAATGATGATGGGAATCGTCAAGCAGATAATTAACTTACATGGTCATATTCATCACTACGCGGTTCCCGTGAAGGAGAACATTAATGTTGGCGTCGATACCCCGGAACAGAAGTATCTGGATGAAAAATTACCGTTTGGAACGCCGTTTTCGGCAGCGGAAATTGAACAAATGATTGCTGGCAAATTTGCGGAGTTTAAGGACCGGCAATAGGCTTGACCGTGGGGCAGGGATGCCGTAGGATTAACTCATGCTAAGGGAGGGTACTATGGAATGGTTGACCATTTTGCATACGAATGATTTGCATTCACATTTTGAGAATTGGCCACGGATCCGTCGGTATCTGACAACGACAAAGCGGTCGACGCTAGCTAGCGGGGAGTCGGTCTTCACCTTTGATTTGGGCGATCACGTTGATCGGGCCCAGCCCTTCAGCGAGGCGACGGCTGGTCAAGGGAATATCCAACTGATGAATCAGATTGGGTATGATGGTGCGACTATTGGTAATAATGAAGGCTTGGGGTTTACCCGTAGTCAACTCAACCATCTTTACGATCAGGCCAATTTCCCCGTTATTCTGGGGAATCTGTTGACGGCCGACCAGCACCGGCAACCCGATTGGGCGGTTGATCATCGATTGTTGACCACGGAAGCGGGGACTAAGGTCCTGGTGCTGGGACTGACGGCGCCGTACCAATTAACCTATCCATTGGCTGGGTGGCAGCCGGTAGCGGCTAAGTTGGCCTTGAGTCGACTACTGGCCAAGTATCGATCCCAGGCCAATATCTGCGTGTTACTTTCGCATCTGGGGCTCGACGTAGATCGTGAACTGGCGCGGTCATTCCCCGAGTTAGACGTGATTATTGGCAGTCATACGCATCATTTACTTCGGCATGGTGAGCTAGTGGGACAGTGTTTGTTGGCCGCCGCGGGTAAGTTTGGCCAGTTTGTTGGTCGTATCCAGTTGGGCTTCAACTCTGCCCATCAATTAGTTTCGCAAGCGGCCAGCGTGGTGGCGACGGCTGACCTCCCAGTAGAAGCAGTTGATCAGACGGAGATCACCGGCCTGACGACACGTGGCACGACTATTTTGACAAGGCATCAATTTGCTCAGCTACCAAAGCGCTTAATTGCCAACCCCAGTGGGCATCCAGAACTGGTACAATTAGGCATGCAGGCCATTGCCGCTGCCGCGGGAACGCAGGCCGCCGTTTTGAACGCTGGTTTATTTTTACACGACTTACCGGCGGGACCCGTCAACAAAGAACAGCTATTGACCTTGCTCCCCCATGGGATGCATGTGATGCGCGTGACGCTCGATGGTGAGAATCTATGGCGGCTAGTGCGGGAGTTCGAATTGGCCCGTCGATTCTTGCGGTTTTTTCCGCAAAAGGGGATGGGTTTTCGAGGAAAGGTCTTTGGTGAGTTAAACTATTTAGGTATTAGTTATGATCCAGATACGCAGACGGTGGCCTGGCAAGGGGCGCCGTTAGTGAAGACGCGGCGGTATACGCTCGCTATGGTAGACCATTACCTTTTTATTCCCTTTTTCCCAACCATTTCAATCATGGGAGAAAATGACATTTTATATCCAGAGCTTTTACGGGAGGTCTTTGAGCGCTATCTGGCGCTACATTACCCGTTAACAATTGGCAACAGAGAGGAAGATGAAAGTGGATCGTAAAGACTTAGAAGCACTGGTCGCCGAACAGAAGGAAACACGCGCACCAGCGGCCGAGATTGTCCGGGTTGATGAAACGCATATTAACATCAACGGGCATCCTTATGAGCTCGTGGCCAATGTACGAGATGGCTTTGACTTTGTAGAGTTCTCCCAACGCTTTAGTACGATTTTGAGTAAGTTCGATTATCTTGTGGGCGATTGGGGCTTTGAGCAATTACGCCTGAAGGGGTTTTACGCCGAGGATCGGGCTGGTGCTAAGCAGAATCAGATTGATGCCGTCCAGGACTATCTTTATGAGTCCTGTAATTTTGGGTGTGCCTACTTTATCTTACATAATTTGGATGTAAAGACCGCGCCTAAGCCGAAACGGTCCCGTTCACGTCGCCGAAATAGTGGCAATAATCATGGGACTGAGTCGGGAACTGGGCAACAGGCCGTGACCGCTGAATCGGTAACGACTGAAAAATCTTCGCAAACGGGGACAAAACCCGCTCGTCGCCGTCGTTCGCGTCGGCCACGGCATCGTGGTGGTCAGGGTCAATCACAGAATAATCAAAATCAAACCCGGCCAGGCACCAAATCACAGAGCTCAGTTAAAAAGCAGCCTAAGAATCAATCTAAGTCGCAAGCCCGGAATCAAAATCACCCATTCAAGGAAGAACACCGTACAGCGACCGAGCCCGCGACGAAGGCTGGCAAGACCGTGACGGTGGCCACGGGTGGCCAGGGCCGGCGACACTTTACGATTCGCCAAAAACAGGAGAAGTAGGGAGACAGACGCGTGAAAGACTATCAAGCATATTTGATCGATTTGGATGGCACGGTGTATGCCGGTTCACAACGGTACCCAGCGGCTAAGGCGTTTATTGAACGTCTTCAGGCTGCCGGGAAGCCGTTCAAGTTTGTGACGAATAATACGACTAAGTTGCCCGCTGATGTGGTGGCTAATCTGGCGGATAATCACGACATTCACGTGAATCCAGAGAATGTTTACACCGCGGGGTTAGCCACCGCGGACTATCTGGACCAGCTTGCGGGGACTACTGGTGATCGGACCGTGTATGTGGTCGGTGAGATTGGGCTGCGACAGGCATTGGCTCAGAAGGGGTTCATCACTGACGAGGCCCATCCGCACTATGTGATCGTTGGCCTAGACAGTGACGTGACGTATGAAAAATTTGCGAAGGCTATTCTGGCTATTCGTTCGGGATCGACCTTTATCGGCACCAATTCGGATTCGAATATTCCGAAGGCCCGGGGGCTCATGCCGGGTGCTGGGGCATTAGTGGACTTGGTGCGCTATGCTACCCAGACGGAGCCAATCTTTGTTGGGAAACCGGAGCCGATCCTAATTGAAAATGTTTTGGAACAGATGCAGGTTCCCACGGATCAAGTCATCATGGTTGGGGACAACTACCAAACGGATATCTTAGCGGGTATTCACGCACATGTCGACACGCTGTTGGTGTATACAGGGGTGTCGACGCCGGACCAGATAGCTCAGGTGGCAGTGCCACCGACCTATGAGATTGCTTCTTTGGATCATTGGGACTTGGAGGCGGGGCCAGTTGAATAGAGCACAACGTTGGGGGGGCTTGACTGCACTGATTTTGACGATCGTGACACTAGCCATCTTTCTCACCATCAATGCCGTTTGGCTGTATCGGTTGAATTTAACTTGGTTAAGGGTGCCGCAATCCGTGAATATGCCGGCCGGTACCATTATGCATAACTATCATCAGATGCTGGCGTATTTAGAATTACCCTGGGTAACGGACTTGAAGATGACCAATTTTCCAACGTCGTATACGGGGATGATTCATTTTGCCGACGTAAAGCATCTGTTTTTCGTCAATAACCTAGTGCTATTGCTGATGCTCACTCCCGCGGGGTGGTATCTCCATCAGGTCAGGCAACGGTCTGAACAGTGGCGATTGCTCCGTCCCATGCAGGTGGCTGCAGCTGTCCCGGTGGTATTAGGGGCCATGATGGCCGTTAATTTTGATCAATTCTTTATTGCATTTCACAAAGTCCTATTCCGAAATAATGATTGGTTGTTTGATCCAAGATTGGACCCCATCATCACGGTGCTGCCAGATACTTTTTTTCTCCAATGTTTCTTACTAGCTTTTCTGTTGTTTGAAATTGCCGTAGGGGGCCTGTATTGGGGCGCACGCCATCGGATAAACCAGGCATAAAAAAACCACTCACCTCGGTGAGTGGTTTTGTTTTCTCGTTAGTCATCTTCTGGTACTTTAGGTGCAGTAGGTGCGGGCTTTTTTAAACCGCGGACCCAGCCAACCACGGCTGGGATTAAAGAAATCACGATGATCCCGAGAACCACCGCGGAAAAGTGGGCCTTAACGAACGGAATGTTGCCGAAGAAGTAGCCACCGCCGCAGCAAATGAATACCCATGTGAGAGCGGCACTGGCGTTGTACTTGATAAAGCGTCGGTACGGAAATTGTGAACCGGCCGCCGTGAAAGGGACGAACGTCCGGATGATTGGCATGAATCGTCCAAGGAAGATCGCCAGTGGACCGTGCTTATGGAAGAAAGCTTCCGATTGAGCAAGTTTATCTTTATTGATGAGGCGGCTAAACAGCGAGTGGTTGGACAAAGCTGCGCCGGCACGTTGCCCCAGGAAGAAGTTCAATGAGTCCCCGCCAATGGCGGCAATTAGGAACAGGCCACTGAATAGCCAAATATTAAGGCCGTATGCTGGGTTAGCGGCTAAAGCGGCCGCGGCGAACAAAAGTGAATCTCCGGGAAGAAATGGGAGAATGACCGCGCCAGTCTCCACAAACACAATGGCAAACAAGATTAGATAGGTTGAGCCACCGAAGGTATTCACGATACTGACTAAGTGACTGTCGATGTGTAAAACAAAATCGATTAAATATCCCAATATAGCTACTCCTTAAAACGTAATTTGAATGATCCACATTATAGTGGGTTTTTGTTAGGACGTCATGCAATCCGAGGAAACTTAATAAAATGATAATGCGGCTATTGGAAGGGAGAGTCTTCTTCACCTTCGTCACCATGAGCGAGTCGGGCGGCAGCGGCAGCAGCAATGGCGCCTACGAGGTCGTCTAAGAAGGTGTGAATGATTCCAGGTTCATGGGCGTTGAGTTTCTTAAGAATCCCTGGCTTAACGCGATCGATGTAACCGTAGTTGGTGAATCCGATTGACCCATAGATATCGACGATTGAGAGGGCCATTGTTTCGTCAACGCCGTATAGACCTTCATCGCGTTCGACAATTGTCTGTAGTGGCTCCAGCAAGTGGTTGGCTTCGGCGGCCATGTCTAACTGAATGCCAGTAATCACGGCGTTTTGCACTTCACGCTTACTGAGAACGGTGTGAACACTAGAGAGAGCAAGCTCTGGGGTCAAGTCAACAATGTAGTTTTTTTGGAGAAAAATAACGAGGTCCGCAATGTCTGTCAACTCGACACCGCGGCTATTTAAGAGGTCGATGGTTCGTTGTCTTAGTGCAGTCGTTGGTTTGGTCATAATTTCGTCACTCCTTAATTTATGGGATTAGTATACCACTGGGGGTCTTGGTTGCATTTTTCGGGCTGGGCGGTGATAATAGATAAACAGAATACTGCTATGAATAGATATGGAGGATAATTATGACAGAGTTTCCACAAATTGATTTGGCTAACGCCCAGGGACCCAAGGTTAAGATTGAAACGTCCATGGGAGTCATTCAACTGCAGCTCTTCCCAGAGCAAGCACCCAAAACGGTTGAAAACTTTGTAACCCATGCAAAGGCTGGCTATTATGATGGATTAACCTTTCATCGGGTAATCCCTAACTTTATGATTCAAGGTGGCGATCCGACCGGAACAGGTATGGGTGGCGAAAGTATCTGGGGTCAACCATTCGAAGACGAGTTCTCTAAGGAGCTATACAACTTACGGGGAGCAATCTCAATGGCTAATGCTGGTCCTAACACCAACGGTAGTCAATTCTTTATTGTTCAAGATACGGATATGACTGACCAGATGCAAGACCAAATGCGGGATGCCGGGTTCCCTGATGAGATCGTCGATGCCTACAAGAATGGTGGGACGCCTTGGTTGGACTTCCGTCACACGGTGTTTGGCCAGGTAATTGATGGAATGGATGTCGTCGATGCGATTGCCAAGGTTAAGACGGATGCTAGTGATCAACCGGCCGAAGCCGTCACGATGGATAAGGTCAAAGTAGAAGAGTAGATTTTATAGGGAGGTGATATGAATGGACTTTAAGATCGGTCAGCGGGTGAGTGGACAAATTACTGGGATTCAACCCTATGGGGCGTTTGTCAGCCTAGGTGATCATCAACAAGGGCTCATTCATATCTCTGAATGCCATTATGGTTACGTTAAGGATATTCACGACTATTTGAAGGTTAACCAAGAGGTTAATGTAGTGGTCCTGGATATTGATGAGTTCACCGGGAAGATCAGTCTTTCCTTACGTTGCTTAGAGCACGCTGAAACGGCAACCGAGCTGGGTGATCATCAGCACCGGCATTATTGGACGAATCATCGCATTAAGATTGGATTCAAGCCAATTGCGGAACGCTTACCGGGCTGGAAACGTGAAGCTTTACAACGACTGAATAGTGAGAAGGCTTCCTCGTAAGGAGGGAGCCTTTTTATTTTTGAAAAAATGCTTGACCAGGTCTAATTATCTTGATAAGATATTATCTGTTGTCGCGAATTGACTTGATATGTATAAAAATAAAGTTGATGAATAGGAATACAACTTTAAAATAATGCTTGACGGAGACGAACGCGACTGCTACAATGATTTATGTTGTCAAATAAGTCATGCCGATAAATAACGAGATTCAGCGATTGAATATATATTCAATTTCACAATAAA
>NZ_BCWD01000032.1 GCF_001592085.1 Levilactobacillus senmaizukei DSM 21775 = NBRC 103853 | reverse complement strand
ACTACAGAGACCACGGTAAAGCAAGGTAATACTGATACGACCGTTGCGACGACAAAACCAGGAGACCAACCAACGTTTGAACATGACACAACGACGACAGCTAAGGATAAGACTGCCACGACAACGAATGCCAATGGTGATGTTATCAAGGTTGTTAAGCCATGGACCGATGGTAGCCAAACAATTTACACGTTTGATCCAGCCACTGGAGACCGGATGGTCACGGAGCAAAGAAACGGGAAGACGGTTGACCAAAAGCCAATTGTTCCCGGGACACCGGTTACCCTGTCAGACGGCGCTGGTGGTACTGCAACCGTCAAGTTCGGTGACTCAGATACGACGCCAACGTTTACGCACAACCCAGCAGCACCGGCACCAGTTGCCGATAAGGTTGTGAAGGTTACCAAGCAATGGCCTGATGGTCTCCAGGTAATCTATACGTATGATCCAACCAGTGGTTCACGGACGGTTAGTGAACTGAGAGATGGTAAGCTTGTGGACCAACAGACGATTGAACCCGGGGCCTTATCAGTAACTTTGCCTGATGGTAAGGATGGGTCTACGATCATTAAGTTTGATAAGACCGGAACGGTCCCAACCTTTACGCGTCAGCTTGCTGATAAGATCAATACAAATACCCACAAGGTAACATCACGGAAGAAGGCAGGCTCTGCCAAAGCTAAGAAGCTGCGTAAGCAAGCGGCCGCTGTGAAGCCATTGGCTCTAAGTAAAGCCAATCGTTATCGCGTTAGTGGGGCATCTGCAGCTGATACTATTGCAACTGGACGTACCCAGTCTCAACGGATGACCAAGCTGCAACAAGCAAGTCAACAAGACACAGAGTTACCACAAACCGATGAGAAGAGCCAAGGTTCCTTGGTAGCATTAGGATTACTGATGCTATCCGGCCTGATGGTTCCATTCCGTCGGAAGCGTCATGAAGACTAAAAGTGCCTTGTACGTAAGGTAAGCAAAAGAACGCCCCGTTTCCATGAAGGAAACGGAGCGTTCTTTTTGTCGTTGATAGACTCCTTGTGAGGTTACGCGGCTTAAGTGAGGGCAGATCAAACCCAGAGATATTTAATTCAGAACGAATACTTGAGCTGTATTAACCAATATTAGGGAGCATCGGTCGTTAGTTCGCAATGAAATCAGTTGCCAACTGGAGGACATCGTTACGGGCAGCGCCGTCTAACCGATGATTGGCGCCGGGCAACAGATGTAACGTGCTTTGTTGGTAAATATCGTCATAGCGTTGGGAAGCGCTGTAAGCCACAACCTGGTCATCGTCACCGTGAATTAGGCAGACTGGACCGGTGAAGTTTTGGGCTGTTTCGTAGATAGGCAGTAGCTGCGCAGTCCGCAGGTAGAAGCCACCCAAGACCTTCCCTGGGCGTATTGGGAGCTTAGCGGGAATATGTTCGGGGTCGTAGACCAGATTCTGTGTGTGGCCGTTAAGGGCGTCCTCCTTGAGGGTTGCCGCCGGGGCCATTAGGACCACCTTGTGAATTAGATCGGCATTGTAACCGGCTAGCATGCTGGCGACAACACCGCCTTGCGAATGGCCTAAGAGGTCAATTTGTTTCGGCGCGAGTCGGTCTTGTACCGCCGTCAACACGGCCTGGGCGTCAGCGATTTCGTTCAGAACGGTCATGTTGACGAAGTCACCATCGCTTTGACCACAGCCGTTGAAGTCAAAGCGGACCGTTCCCACACCAATTGTCCGCAAACGCTGGGCCAGCTGTTCCAGCAGGGCCGTCGGTGTATAGCCGCGGTCACTGGTAAAGCCGTGAAAGAGGACGGCAATCGTTCCGTTTGGTTCGGGTGCTGGCTCATAGATACCGGCCAGGGTGAGTCCATCTCTAGTGACATTAAATTCCATGCTAAAACCTCCAAGTCAAATTGACGTTACGGTTAGGATAGTTGAAAATTTATGGATTGTCACATCATTTTCCATGCGGACTCTTCAAGAAGTGATATCTGTGAGCTTGAGATCAGGCTGACAGGTTATCACCTTGGCCTTAGGGATTTTGTCCATATCTTGAAATTGCAGGGGGCTCCTTCGTCGCCGGATAAAAAAACTGGCTGGTATGTTTCCGGAAAATATCGGAAACATGCCAGCCAGTTAGCGATCTAGAAATTCAGGTCAATTTTGAAAGCCACGGCATCATTGAAACGTTGAGCCTTTTGTATCTGTTGGTTAATGATTAGTTTTGGTTTACGATGAGCCTTACTTGGCAGGGGTTAGGTAATTAGCCCGTAATTGCTTCAATTGCGTGTTGGACAGGCCTAAGCCCTTGTGTAAGAAGTTATCCATGTTACCGTACTTGCTGTTAACGGCCTTGTACATGGTGTTCAGGTAGGCCATCTTAACGCCGTTGGTAGCCTTGAAGTTGGCGACAACGGTCGGCGTCAGGTCCTTACCAGCGGCCTTCCAGCCAGCTTCTTGCTTGGCCAGGTTGGCTTTGTTGGTGCCAACGAGGTACGTGTTGGACTTTAAGTAGTCTTGGGCGATGGCCTTCTTGTTGAAGTTTAAGGCAGAGAGAATTAAGACGGTCCCCATTCCCGCACGGTCCTTACCGGCCGAACAGTGCCATAAGACGGCCTTGTTCTTAGGGTTCTTCAATAATTGATGGAAGAGAGACTTGTAGGCTTTCCGGCCTTGCGCGGTGGTGATGGCATCGTGGTAAGACTTTTCCATCATCTTGTCTGCGGCATTCTTCTTGGAAAAGTCTGGGAAGGGCGCAAAGTTTTTGAAGACGTTGGCTTTAACTAACTTAACGCCTTTCATCTTAACGTCGGGGCTCTTTTCTTGTTCGGCAATCGTCCGTAAGTCGACATCGGTTGCCACATGGTAAGTCTTAACGAGTTTCTTTTGGTCGGACTTGGATAAGGTCGAAAGGCCGTTAGAACGAATTAAGCGGTGGGCCTTAATCTTTTGACCATTCTTGTTGATGTAGCCACCCAGGTCGCGGGCGTTAGAGGCCCCTTGCAACTTGATGTGGATCGAGTGGGATTTGACCGTTTTGGCCTTGGCCCGCTTCGTGGTTTGGGTCGTCTTGGTCTTAGCGGCGGCCGTCACGGACATCAGGGGTTGTTGCCAACCTAACGTGGTGGTCAAAAGCAGGGCAGTCACTAAGGTACTCATTCGTTTATTCATATCACAAACTCCTCCTCTTATCTTGGTACAACCCCTAGGATACCGATTGGATGTATGACAATGATGTAGATTGTGTAAAGATAAGGGGCATGAAGGTGATTGAGGATAACAAGTATTATGAAAGGGCTATGAAAGGCGATTAGAGTGCGCCTTGCTTGACGTACGCACAGTCCGTACGCTATGATACGCATGTTCAGAAGGAGTGATTTTTGTGGATACCTATACCCCGACCAATGCTAGAAAAAATTTGTACGGCTTAATTAAAGCGGTTAATCTCCAAAAGAAGCCGGTGGTTATCGAGCCCGCCAATGGTAACGATAAGGAGGCGGCCGTGCTAGTCAGTAAGCAGGATTGGGATTCGATTCAGGAAACCATTTACTTGGAGAATGTCGGTGTGATGGACAAGGTGCGTGACCGGGAAAAGGGTTCAGCGGACGATTTTGAAGATATCGATGATGTCGATTGGGATTCTCTATGAGTTATCAAGTTAAGTTTCAAAAGGCCGTCAAAGAAGACCTGAGAAAGATTAAACAATCTCATTTAAGAGAGACCTTTGAGGACGTTATTCGTGAGTTGAAGCGTGACCCTTACGCGCCGACGCAGTCGCTAGAAAAATTACAACCGTACGCTGCTGGACGATATTCACGACGGATTAATAATCAACATCGGGTTGTCTATCGAGTAGATGATGAGAATAAAATTGTCAGGATTTATTCGGCTTGGAGTCACTATGAGTAATATTTACTGAGATTGGTTAGTTATGACCTAAATAAGTGATTGAGGACGAGTTCATTTGGACTCGTCCTTTTTATGTTGTTCGGGAAATTGGCAAGTGTTCGGTGACGATTTATCAAGGCAAAAATAATTTCCCACCTTGACAATGTGTCGAAATGACCTATACTCAATAAGTCGATACGACCTATTGAGGAGGGAGCGTATGTACGAGTTATTAATATTGGGTTCATTGAGTACGCGGGATATGTCGGGCTATAAGCTCCGCCAGGTCCTGGAGAATGCCTTGGTTCCGCGGCGCAAGGTCTCCAATGGGGTGATGTATCCCCAATTGAAGAAGCTGGCGGCGGCTGGTGATATTGTCTTTTTGACCACCGAAGTCGATGCCCGGGGCAAGCGGTTGGCCCACATCACGCCGCAGGGACGGCAACATCTGCAAGAGCTGCTGGCGATGCCGGTGGCCATGGATGCGAAGCGGGAGTCGGTTTATCGCTTCAAGTTCAAGGTGATGGCCGATGCCAGCCTGGCAGTCCAATCGCAGATTATTAATGAATATAAGGCGGCCGTCTTGGAAGACTTGGCTAGCTACCAGCAAGTCACGCTTCATCTTCAACGGAAGTTAGACGATGAGGCCGATGATGAAGCGGATGAGGCTGCGGAGACGATTGAATGGGGCATCCGCACGCTGGACCTACAGATAACAACCAGCGAAGCCAAAATTAAATGGAGTAATCAACAGCTGGCCCGGATTGAAGCGGCCGGTATAAATGGAGGAAAGCAAGCTAATGACTAAATCAACACGGAATTGGATTGGGCTCACAGCTTTATCCTTAGGGGTTTTCATGGCACTATTGGACGTGACCATTGTCAACGTGGCGCTGCCCACGATGGTTCGCGACTTTAACGAGTCCTTTAACAGCGTTCAGTGGGTCCTGAATGCATACTCACTGGTCTTAGGGGTCACCTTACTCATTGTTTCCAAGATCGGGGATATGTACGGGTTAAAACGGGTCTTCGTGATTTCTCTGGCCGTCTTCGTCCTGGCATCGGCGGTCAACGGACTGGCGCCTAACTTATTGATTTTAGACATTGGTCGTGGGGTCCAAGCCCTCGGCGGTGCTGGGATGAATGCCCTCGCCATGGCACTGGTTGCCGTGACCTTCCAGGGGAGTAAACGAGGCGTTGCCTTGGGAATCTTGGGATCGGTTATCGGTCTGTCGTCAGCCTCTGGTCCGCTAGTCGGTGGGTATTTAGTTGCGCAGTTCGGCTGGCGGTCGATCTTCTACGTCAATATTCCAATTGGGATTATTGCGATTATTTTAACCATGATTTACGTGGATGAGGTTCCGGATTTGAGTCGCAGTCAGCACATTGACTTTATCGGGATGATTCTCTCGGCTGGTAGCTTGTTTGCCCTTATTTACGGTTTGATTCTAAAGGAAAGCCACCAACACTGGAGTTGGACGAGTCCCCAAATGTTGGGCTGGTTCGGTTCCGCCGTGGTGCTCTTTGCTCTGTTCATCTGGGCGGAAAGCCGGATTAAACAACCGATGGTCAACTTGGCCATGTTCAAGAATCCCCATTTTGTCGGGACGGTGATGGTCGCCTTAGCCTTAGGGGCCGGGATCTATTCTTACAACACTTACCTGACGGCGCTCATGCAAAATTACATGGGGTACACGGCGCTTCAGGCCGGGACCCGGCAGTTGACCATCAGCATCTGGTCGTTAATCTTGGGGCCACTCACGGGATACCTGGGTAACCGGTACTCTAAGAAATGGATGATTAGCGGTAGCCTGTTTCTCGGTGGGATTGGTTTTCTAATGTTAGCCAATGCCATGACGGTGCGGGTCTCCTTCGCCCAGTTATGGCCCGGGATGGTCCTCATGGGGATTACCAACGGGCTGGTCAACCCACTCCTAAACAGCAGTGGGATGGAAGGCGTCGCCGTTCGGGAAATGGGAATGGCCTCCGGGCTGATCAACGTCTTCCGCCAAATTGGGGTGACGCTAGGAATTGTGTGCCTGGGACTGGTTCAGAGCAATGTCTACGAACACTATCTCAACCAGCATATAGGCCAGGTATCATCGATGCCTAAGGCTGCGGCGACTGGTATTCATCAGGCGTTGGTCGAAGCTGGGCCATTTTCCGGTCACGCGATTGCCTTTAGCGATCGCCTATCGAAGATGCCTTTCGGTCACGCCATTCAACAGATGGTCTGGCAGGCCTACGCTAACGGGACCCGAGCGGTCACGTTAACGGCGGCCGGCATCGTGGTTGTCGGTGGGATCTGTGCCGCGGTCCTGATGCGAAATCATGCGGTTAAGACGAGTCAACGAGATTAGCATACAGCCGCTCCTAACCTTTGGTTGGGAGCGGCTTTTTTATATGGCGGGATGCGGATTATAATTGTCGAGTGAAAGGCGTGTTCATTTTGCGGGGATTGCCTTATTCTTATGAGTGGCGGGGCTTTACGGTTCATGGCCAAGACGATTTTGCTTTAACCAATGAGGGAGGTCGGCAGTCCGTCGACGGCACGAAAAAAGCCGTCGCTAGTTAGGTTGACTAGCAACGACCAGTTGACGTTAAACGCCCTGGGTAATTAAGGCCCACTGCCGCTCGAAGCGTTCCTGGTAGTCATCGTCGTTCCAGGTGTCCTTGAAGTTGGGCAGCGTAAAGATGGCGAAGGCGGCCAGAACGGCCTCAGCCTGGTCATAGGTGGCGGGATCATAACCCATGATTTGGTTAATCTCGGCGTAGGCACTGGTAAGGACGGTTCGGAGGGCTCGGGGATTATTGTCGACGTAGCGGGTATTGAGCGCGAACATCTGCGGATTGGTATTATAGGCGGTCTTCTTGGCGTTCACAAAGGTCCAGAGCCATTGATGAAGCTGTTCGCGCTGTGGCAGCTGATCATTCACCGTGATGTCTTGAAGAACCTCACGGTTAAACCAGGCCTGGGCAACGGCCTCCCAGAGAGCCTGCTTATTATGGAAATGCTTATAAAGGGCGGCATGGGTCATCCCCAGCTGTCCCGCGATATCGGCCAGCGTGACGTCGGTCTTTCCGGTTTCCATGATTAAAGTTTCTGCGACTTGAATGATTTTTTCACGAGTATTTTGTGCCATAATTTTTAGTCGTCAGTCGGGTTCACTGGCGCTAGCTCCTTTTTAGTCTTTAACCTAGTTTATCACAAAATATGTCAAAGTAACTTTATTTGACTTTTGTAACCAGCCTGGTAAACTAAGCGGTAAGTTACAAATCGGATAAAAAGTTACTCAAAGGATTTAGGAGGCTGATCACATGCAGGCAGCGCAATTAGTAAAATACGACAAACAGTTCCGGCTTCAGGTTCGCGAGGTAGCCGTTTCCAAGCCAGGGCCTCAAGACGTCTTAGTCAAGGTCAAGGTGGCCGCCGTAAATCCGCTGGATTCGTTGATTGGGACGGGGAGCGTTAAGTTAATTCAAAACTACGCCACCCCGGTCACCATGGGAAACGAATTCTCGGGCGTCGTTTCGGCCGTGGGAGACCAGGTCACCGGCTTCCAACCCGGTGATGCCGTGTACGCCCGCATGCCATTAGACCGGATTGGGGCCTTCGCCGAATACCTGGTAATTGAACAATCAGCCTTGGCCAAGATGCCAGCGAACTTAGACTTTGATCACGCGGCCGCCGTTCCCTTGACCGGTCTGACCGCCTATCAAGGACTCCACGAAGAGCTGGATGCGCATGCCGGGCAATCGATCATGATTCCGGGAGGTTCGGGGTCCTTCGGCCAAATGGCGATTCCCATCGCTAAGGAAATGGGCTTGAAGGTCAGTGTGAGCGGGAATGCGCTGGCCAAGGACAGCGTGATGGCCATGGGCGCCGATCGCTACTTCGACTATCGTCAGGAAAACTACTGGGAATATCTGGACCCGGTGGACTACATCATCGATACCGTGGGCCCCAAGGAATTGAGCCATGAACTCAGTGTGTTAAAGCCAGGCGGCAAGTTACTGTCATTGGTCATGGGACCTAACCGGCGTTTTGCGACCGACCATAACTTATCGTGGTTCAAGGCATTTCTGTTCACCGTTGCCGGTCAAAAGATTGATCGGCAGGCCCAACGGGTGGGGGCTAGCTATCGCTTTATCTTCGTCCGCAGTGATGGGGCGCAGTTACGTGCCGTGACGACGCTGGTTGAACGGAATCAGATCTCACCAGCCATTGACCCAACCGTCTTTCACTTGGCCGATATTAACCAGGCCATTGATCTGGTTAATCATGGTCATTCTCAGGGGAAGGTCATCATTAAAATTGACGATTAACTGTCGCAAGTAGAAGCCAAATCAGTTTATGATTTGGCTTTTTTAATTTTTATGAGTCTTTGATAGTACACCGTCTGCCAACCGGCTCGCCGGGCTTTCAAGCGGGGGCGTCGCGAGAACTTGGGATGGATTGGAATGGTTAATAGTTAAGACCAATACATACCTATCCATTGGGAATGTTTACACAATTCAGCACTTTCCCGACTCTGGTAATAGTATTGCCGGCTAATAAAGTTTATATTGTAACTAAAATAGCGTTCTTGTGGCCTTGGGCCATAGGTCACTGATAAATGATAAACGAGGATCGGGACACATCGGCTGTCCTGGTCAAAAGGGAATCTATTAGGTGAAAAGGGGTAAACAATGACTTGGTCGCATTGGCAGGTACCGCCATTTATTACGGGCGTCTTTTTTATTTTGGGCGTCTTAACGCTCTACTGGGTATCGTACAACTGGTTGGTTTCTTGGGCCCATGTACGACGAGTTAGGGTCAAAGATGATGTTATTAATACGTGGTATGGCGTGATTTATATGCTGGTCTTTGTGTTCAGCATTCAAGCCTTACTGATCGGCCAGGGCAACGCTTGGCAATTCATGAATTTTCAGCTGATCGCGATCATCTTCTGCGCGTATTTTCTCAATATTCATGTGTCGTACTTCTTTTTCTTTCCCGTCGTGCTAGTCTACATGCTATTCGATGGGTCGCTGGGGTACTGGCAGTCTTGGGCGCATGCCGTGACCCTGATGATTTTCTTTACGTTACTAAATGTGATTCGGATTAAGTGTCACGGTCGCCAGCAAAATCTCGCGCTGTACCTTGGCGTGGTCTTGCCATTTTGGGCGTTGCTATGGCTATGGATGAAGCTCAAGTACGACTTTAGTTGGGCAACGTACTGGCACGAGTGGTTGTACCTGGTCATCTTTGAAATTCTCTTGTACGTCTATGTATCGATGTTGGCCAACGATAGCGAGTTAAAACTCCGGCTGGCCCAATTTGCCAGTCACGATGCGTTGACGCAAACGGGAAATTTTGCGGCGTATACGGCGGCGATTAAGGATTACTTTGAGGACAGTCAGGAGCACCAGCAGCCACTGACCATGATGATGTTTGACGTTGACCACTTCAAGGCCATTAACGATACTTATGGTCACTCGATTGGCGATGTGGTCTTGCGGGAGGTCGCAGCGACGGTTCAGACGGTGCTGGCCGCCAATGAAGGTCAGATCGAGTTTTTCCGGACGGGCGGTGAAGAGTTTAATCTTCTATTTCCGGGCTACACCGCACCGGCAGCCGCATCCGTTGTGAATCAGGTTTTTCAAGCGGTTAATCACTTGGAGGTGCATACGGCGGGGACGGTGATTCAGGTGTCGATTTCGGTTGGGGTTTCAGCCGTTGGGACCGAAGACCAATCGCCGATGGACCTGTTTAATCGGGTTGACCGTAACCTGTATCATTCAAAACGAAACGGGCGGATGCGCGTAACGATCGCCTAAGGCTGCAGGCGTTCCCCTGGTGGGAGCGCCTTTTTGGTTCGCTCAAGTTGAGATGGTTTACCTGAGCTGGGCGGGATCGTATACTTTTGCCAAGATGGATGAGGGCAAGAAAGGGGCAGAACGCATGCACGTTAGCTTAAAGATGTTGGCACCGGACCTACGCTGGGCAGGGATGAAGCTCAGGTTATTCGGTCGCTATGATACGCCGGCAAAGTTCCGGCAACTACAGGCCGTGATTACCCGGCAGGTGTATGGTCAGGCGCCGCAGGATCCGGCCATTGTCGGTCGGACGGTGTGGTTGCCGCGACGGGACGGCGGTCGCTTACGGGTCTGTCTCTATCAACCCCGCGAACTAGTCGCGGGGCAATCGGTCACGGGTCTGCTGTGGTTGTACGGCGGCGGATACGCGTTTGGTCTGCCCGAGGCAGAGTTGCCCTTGATTGAAAGGC
The DNA here is from genome assembly GCF_001592085.1 of Levilactobacillus senmaizukei DSM 21775 = NBRC 103853. GTDB lineage: Bacteria > Bacillota > Bacilli > Lactobacillales > Lactobacillaceae > Levilactobacillus > Levilactobacillus senmaizukei. The sequence goes on along the minus strand of NZ_BCWD01000032.1, from coordinate 7,729 downwards.
TGATTCGAACCAGTCCCACGGTCGTGGTGGTTCCCGAGTATCGGCGCTCGTTCACGGCGCCCTTTCCGGCAGCGTTACACGATGCTGCGGACACCTTGACCTGGATGGCGACGAATGCCGATAGCCTGGGGATTCGGTCTAATCAATTGTTTGTTGGCGGGGAAAGCTCGGGCGGCGGCTTGGCCTGTGGGTTGAGTGCGTTAGCCCGTGATCGGGGAACCGTGCCGATTGCCTGTCAAATTCCGTTGTATCCCATGCTAGATGATCGCCGGCAGTCGGCTTCCGCCCGAGATAATGATGCACCGGTATGGGATGCCCAGGCCTCCACGGCCGCTTGGCGGCTTTACCTGGGTGACCAATTTGGGACCGACCGGGTGTCGCCGTATGCGGCGCCGGCTCGATTGGCCAATGTGGCGGGCTTGCCACCGGCCATCTCGTTTGTTGGGGATATTGACCCCTTCTATGACGAGACTCGCCACTATTTTCAACGGTTGCGGACGGCCGGGGTGCCCGCGGATCTAGCAATTTATCCCGGAGCCTTCCATTGCTTTGACCAAATGGCGCCCAAGTCGCGTGAAGCTCAGGCGGCTATCCGTGACCTGTTGGCGGCTTATCGGCGCGCAACCCAGACCTACTTTACTTAAAAAGAAAAGGACCGCAAGCGATGAAAAGCTTGCGGTCCTTTAGTGTTATTCGGCGATACGTTGTAATAGGGTGGCGTCGTTCAAAATATCTTGGAGGGTAATCTTAGCCATCTTGGCCTCGGCTGCGGCCTGAATCTCACTATAGTAGTGTGTCAGAATCTGCGGCATCACGATACCAACGGGACAGTTTTCCGAGGTGTGATGGTCCACATTGAGTAAGGGCTGTCGGCCCGGCAAACTGGCATAGACGTCGCGCAACGTAATGTCGGCGGGGTCCCGGGCGAGCGCCAATTGGGTTGGCCCGTGGGTGGGGGCCAAGAGTTGGCTGTGCTTCAAGTTCGCCATGATCTTGCGAATCAGACTGGGCGAGGTTTCCAAGCTACTGGCAATCTCTTGGCTGGTCATTTTCCTGCCCTTGAAGTAGGCAATGTAGACCAGCACGTGAATGGTGTCACTGAATTGGGTATTAGCCATTTGTGGCCACCTCCTTTTTAATTTCTGTATCTCATTTTATAACAGTTTTAAGGAAATGTCAGGTTTAATCATCAAATGGCTCAAATAAATCAGCTGTTTTATCCCATAATGATTGACAACGGCCATTAAGTGCAGTATCTTAAAAATGTACTTAAAAATAATACAAATTAAATTTAAAAACTAATCAGGGGGTCTTCATTATGGCAGCAATTACAATTTTTGGTAAAGGTAACATGGGTTCCGCAATCGGTGACGTTTTCACACAGGGGGGTAATCAGGTTAGCTTCATTGACTCAAATGATCCCGTTGAAAACTTGGGCGACATCGTGGTCTTGGCCGTTCCATTCAACGCCGCATTAAGCATTGCTAAGGCTAATAAGGCAGCCTTAGCCGGCAAGGTGGTTGTGGACATTACCAATCCCTTGAACTTTGAAACTTGGGATGAATTAGTGGTTCCAGCGGACAGTTCAGCCGCTGCTGAAATTGCCGCAATCTTACCAGATTCCAAGGTTGTGAAGGCCTTCAACACGACCTTCGCCGCAACGTTACAGAGCCGCAAGGTTAGTGATGACGTGCAAACGACGGTGATGGCTGCCGGCGATGACGCAGCTGCCAAGGACCAGTTGGCAGCTGCCTTAACTGACAGTGGTGTGGCCTTTGTCGATGCCGGTTCATTGAAGCGGGCCCGGGAACTAGAAAGCTTCGGCTTCCTGCAAATGACCTTAGCCGCCAACGAAAAGATTGGCTGGACCGGTGGTTTCGGTGTCTTGAAGTAAACCATTTAAAATTAATCACTAAAAACTCGGTTAGTCGTTGGACTAGCCGAGTTTTTTATGTCAACTGAAGGTTGAAAGAGGGAATACCGGTCTCGCTCCAATATTGGCAAGGATTCGTAACCTTATATTCGTGTAAATTGTCGCACTCCGGAGGCCAAGAATTTTGCCTGCTGTGAAAACGCCCTGGACTGAGGAACGGTCCTCCGGCTCTGACTGTGTTTTACCATGACAACAGGAGGAAAACGTGGAGACTTCGCACTTTCGGTTCAACTGTGTAAGCCGAGAGGTCGGCAGATATGGGCTCAGGCGCGTCGTTCTCCTTAGCTGGCGATGTTTGCCGGCTTAGGAGAAAACCAAGCTTGTAGACTCGGTTCTTTCGAGGCTTCAAGTTGTGTTCGCACCGTTCCAGCCCATATCTGCCGGCCGGTAAGGCGAAGGGTCCAACAGGTTGCCTAGTTTTGGTCTCATTGTTGTTGCTGAAGCCAGCAGGGTTGCCACTTTGGAGCTTTCAACCTTAAAAGGACGGTCCCGACAACTTAACGTTGTTGAGACCGTCCTTAGTTAATGACTAATTAGTCAACGACAACCAATGACTTAATCGCTTCACGCTTCGTCATGGCTTGGTAAGCATCGTCGATATCGTTCAGGGCGAAGGACTTAGTGAAGACCTTGCCGGGGTGAATGGCACCGTCTAAGACCGCCTTCAACAAGAGATTCTTGTCGTAGGTTGTGACGGAGGCGGGACCACCGGCGATGATCGTGTTGGTGTAGAAGGAAGTGGTCATGTCCATCTTAGGTTCATGAGGCAAACCAACCCGGCCGACAATGGCACCGGGACGAGCAACCTTCATGGCCGTGTCGTTGGACAATTCAGTCCCAACACATTCCAGGACGGCGTCGGCACCGGCGTTGTTAGTCAAGGCCATCACCTTAGCGACGGCATCGTCACCACGGTCGGCAACGATATCGGTCGCGCCGAATTCGATGGCCAACTTTTGGCGATCTTCATGACGGCTCATGGCAATGATCCGCTTAGCCCCACGCATTTGGGCCGCGATAACGCCGCAGAGACCCACGGCACCATCACCAACCACGACGACCGTGTCACCCGGCTTAACGTTGGCAACGCGAGCGGCGTGGTAACCGGTAGCCATGACATCGGCGAGACTCAATAGAGAGTCTAACATGGCTTCGCTGTAGTCGGCGGGCTTGCCAGGAATCTTAACCAAAGCCCATTCGCCGTGTTGGAAGCGAATGTACTCGGCTTGAACACCGGCACTGAAGTTATCCGTGTGGTTTTGGCAGACGCCATCGAAACCGGCGCGGCAAGCGGCACAGTGACCACAGCCGTGGGTGAATGGGGCGATGACGAAGTCGCCGGGAATGACCGTGGTGATGGCACTCCCAACCTCTTCGACAATCCCGATCGCTTCGTGACCGGAGTTGACGGAGTGTTTGTCCTTATCTTCGAGCCCACGGTAAGCCCACAGGTCGGATCCACAGACACAGGTCCGTACAACATGAATAATTACATCATCGTCGGCTTGAATCTTGGGCTTGTCGACGTCCTCGAGATTAACTTTTCCAGGTTCCATAAAAACAGTGGTTTTCATATTGTGACCTCCTTAACATTCTAAGTGAAGTTTAGGCGTTTCGTGAGAGGTTGTAAAGTGACTTTACTTACGTGAGGCGGCCTTTGGCCAGGCATCCTCGAGTTGGTGGATTAACGGCAGGACCCGTTTGCGGTCCTCGTGCAGGTAGGTGGCGTAGGTCTGCATGTGAGCGGCGTCATCGCTGATGGGGATTGGCAGGCGACTATCATCGGTACCTGCCGGACTGAGAGCTGGATCGAGCGGGGATAGATTCGTGCTAAAGTATGGGAAGTCTGAGAACTTGGAAATCTCCAGGAAGGCATCGCGTTCCTTTTGATAAAAGAACTTGGCGTTGGGGATTGCCGATTGAATAATGGCGCGCCAGGGGCCGATGTCGTTGAGGACCAAGAAACGGAGGTCCTGTAGTTCGGCGAAGGTGACGCTAGCCTGATTAGCGACCATCATGAATTTGTTGAGATGGACGATTAGGTTTTCGGTTCCCAGGTAGTGGCTATCGAGGCCAGGGGTTGTGGCGGGTTCGGGGCCTAGGATCAGCGAGTAATCGTGGTCGGTCAGCCGCGTTTCCCAATCCGTTGTCGGCAGTTGCTGCGGCGTGAGGATAACATTATCGGGAGTAGCGATCGTTTCGAATAGAATCAAGGGTCCGGGGATTGTGGTCCCCACCTTCAGTTGTTGCTGGTGCCGGTCAAACTGTCGAATGCGATCGACCGCCGTGCGATTGGCTGCGAGAATGGTTGCCGCTTCCCGAGCCGCCAGTTTCCCAGTAGCCGTTAGCAACAGACGGTTGGGTTGACGGTCAAAAAGCCGGACCCCTAGATCGGTTTCTAATTTTTGCATGCCCCGGGTTACCGTGGGTTGGGTCACATTCAGACTCTCCGCGGTCTTGGCAAGGGTTCCCGTTTGCGCGAAGGTCACCAGTTCCGTGAGTAAGTAATTATCGAGCATAGTCTCACTCCTTAGTATACGATGATCGTATACTAGCATGCTTAACTGGTAATTTTCAAATGGTTGGTTCGCTTGTATAGTGAGGGCATTAAGGATTTACGGAAAGGATGACTAAATTGACAAGCGTACCAACGATTACTTTAAACAACGGGGTCGACATGCCCCAATTAGGTTTCGGGGTCTTCCAGGTTCCCGATTTGGACGACTGTGAGGCCGCTGTCTTGGCAGCACTAAGGGCGGGGTACCGGTTACTCGATACCGCGACGGCCTATCAAAATGAAGCAGCGGTTGGTCGGGCCATTAAAAAGAGTGGTATTCCCCGCGAAGAAATCTTCGTGACCTCTAAGTTATGGGTCTCGGACTTTACTTACGAGCGGGCCCAACGCGGCATCGAGGCCTCACTCGACCGGTTAGGTTTGGATTACTTGGATCTATACCTGTTGCACCAACCTTATGGCGATACAATGGGGGCTTGGCGGGCATTGGAAGAAGCCTACCATGCCGGGAAGATTCGGGCGATTGGGGTGTCGAACTTCTATGCGGACCAGTTGAAAAACTTGGAACTGACCATGACGGTCAAGCCCGTTTTAAATCAGATTGAAGTGAACCCCTGGTACCAGCAGCCCAAAGAAGTGGCGTTTAACCAGAGTGATGATGTCCGGGTTGAGGCCTGGGCCCCCTTCGCCGAGGGCAAGCATCACCTATTCACCAACGACACCATTAAAGAAATTGCGGCAGCCCATGGCAAGTCCACCGGTCAAGTGATCTTGCGGTGGTTGCTCCAACGGGGGATTACCGTGATTCCGAAGTCGGTGCACGCCGACCGAATTGCCGAGAATATGGCGGTCTTCGACTTCGAGCTAACGGCCGCTGAAATGACGACCATGGCTGGGCTCGACACCGGTGTCAGCCAGTTCTTCGACCACCGTGATCCCGTTACGATTGAACAAATCTTCGGTTCAAGTCTTAAACAATTGAAGGAGGACTTTTAATATGACCAACACACCAACGATAACCTTAAATGATGGTAACCAAATTCCTGCCATTGGTTTTGGCACCTTTCAAATTCCCAGTGACGGCACGACTTATCAGGCGGTGACCGAAGCACTGAAACTGGGTTACCGGCACATCGATACGGCCGTTGCTTACTTCAACGAAGCCGAGGTTGGCCGGGCCATCAAGGATAGTGGCATTGACCGGGACCAAATCTGGGTGACCAGTAAGCTTTGGTTGCAGGACTTTGGCTTCGAGGCGGCCACCAAGGCTATTGACTTGTCACTGAAGAAATTAGGCCTGGATTACATCGACCTTTACCTGATTCATCAACCCTATGGGGATGTTCCCGGTGCCTGGCGGGCCATGGAGGCCGCACAAAAGGCCGGCAAGATTCGGTCGATTGGGGTTTCCAACATGACACCCAAGATTTGGAACCACTTTGTTCCCGACTTCGCGACAATGCCAGCGGTTAACCAGGTGGAATTCAACCCGTACTTCCAGCAAAAGCCGTTGTGCGCGATTTTGGATAAACAACGCGTGACACTTGAAGCGTGGGCACCACTGGGCCAAGGAAATCGGGCACTCATGACCGACCCCGTCATCACGGGCTTGGCTGAGAAATACGGCAAAAACGTGGGCCAAATCATTCTGAGATTCGAGAATCAACTAGGCGTCGTCGTCTTTCCTAAGTCGGTCCATGCCGACCGGATTAAGAGCAACCGTGACATCTTTGATTTCGAATTGACGCCGGCAGACATGGCCGCCATGGCGGCCCTCGATCAGGGCAAAGGGAGTCATGATCCCGATGCGCCTGGTGTCGCGGAACAGTTAGCGGCCTATGATGTGCATGCCAACGACTAGGATTAACCAGTATCGGCATTAGATGATTATGACACCATGAAAGTGGTCCGTTATCCGGCTTAGCAGGGTGGCGGACCTTTTATTTTCCCTGATCCTTCACGTGATTTGCTATAATAGCTTTAATAGTTCGGACGAAAGTGGAGGAGCAAATGGCAAAAAAAGATTTTCATTTATCAATTCCGAAGGAGGTTGCGGAGCAGCTGCAGCTCAAGGACGAGACCCCGGTCAAGCTGATCGTGAAGAAGGACCGGCTGGTCGTCCAGTTCGAGGAGTCGTCCAGACAACGAATCTTTCAAAACGGGGTACTCGGCTGGCCATTACTGACGGCAGTGCTGGTTAGCCTGGGGTACTATATTTCCTTTGTGATTCAAAAGATTCATTCGATTAAATTCAGTGGAGACTATTCATTGGCAACGGACATCATTGTGTTGGGGGTCATTATGGGCACCTTGTTGTTCGCTGGGTTCTTCATTTGGGATCGGAATAATCCCCAGAACCATTTCACCAAGAATATTTACTGGCGAAACTTTCCGGTGATTGTCCTGTCATTCGCGTTGATCCTGGCGTTGGTGTTGATTGGGAGTATGTGGCTGTTTGGCCTCCTGTTCAAAGGCGTGGTGTTCGACCGGTTCACGGCCAGTATTATTTTCTTCGTGTTTGGGGTGTTAAGCAACCTGGCCATGGTTTACTTTGCCCTAGTGGTGGATGCGGGCGTGCTATCGACGGTTCTCACGCTGGTTATTATCAGTGGGGTGGTCATTTCGATGGCCGTAAACAATCAGAAGTATTGGTGGCAACATAACCTGAGTTTCTTGGGAACCAGCAATGCGTCTAGTGGCTGGCAATTCAATGCCACGCTGATCTTCTCGGCACTGCTGATGGTGGCCCTCATTGATTACCTTTTCGTGAGCCTAAATGAGTTCTTTGCGGGGTCTCGGCGGTTAATTCTGTTACGTATTCTACTAACTTTGACGGCGGTTAATCTAGGCCTGGTCGGCGTCTTTCCCAATAATGCCGCTTCCCACGACCTTCACGACCAGGTAGCGAGCTTTCTCGTCTTCTTCATCATTGCCCTAGTGGTGAGTGTGCGCTGGCTATTACCGGCGGTGACCACGGACTTTTTGGTTCTGTCGTATGGTGTCGGGATGACGCTGGTGGTGGCCGAATGTCTTTTCCGGGTACTGGGATACCTGTCGCTGACGGCGTTTGAAATGATTGCGTTTTTACTGGCCTTCGGTTGGTTGCTGATGCTATTTGACCGGATTGAAGCCCTGATTAACAATGGGGCGGAGAGTACCATTGCTTTGATGGATATGGATAAATCGAATTAGATAAGATTTCTGAGAACAAAAGATTCACCGTCAACGGGGGTTGATGGTGGGACTTTGAGGAGGCCAATTCACTGTCGAATTAGGCCTCA
>NZ_BCWD01000031.1 GCF_001592085.1 Levilactobacillus senmaizukei DSM 21775 = NBRC 103853 | reverse complement strand
CGTTAGGAACCCATGATGGGTTCCTTTTTTTATTGCCTTCAAGTTTCAGATGGGTGATAATAGAACTATGCCGCTTTAGCTCAGGAGGTAGAGCGTTTCCATGGTAAGGAAGAGGTCGTTGGTTCAAATCCAATAAGCGGCTTAAAGAGACTCATCAGAGAGAGGGGGAGCATCGAAGTTACTTGGATGCTCCCCCTTTTGTGTATCGGCGGTGTCACCAATGAGCGCTGCTGCCAATTATTAGAATCGGTGAAAATTTCTGGTCTACTTAATGAGAAATCCCACTTAACAATGGCAGGGGCAGATAACAAGCGGTATACTTATGCCAACTAGTTAATCACTTAGTGACTGAATTCAAAAAGCTATGAAACAATTTATATGTGATCAATCCGGCGGTGTTAAATTTGGAAAGCAGGTCAATGATGAAGAAAAACCAACAAAGATTCATAGCAGGCAGCATGATACTGGCTCTTGGAATGGTGAGTTTGGTACCAGCAACTGCTCATGCAAGTACATACAGCGCCAAGCGGAGCCACAGCGTGCGTCTGGTCTGGCGTCGTTCGATGAAGAAGCACAGTTATCATGGGACTAAGGGGTATTTGTATAGTAAACACCTTGGTCGCCGATACAAGGCCTTGAAGGCCTATCCCCACACAACCTGGAAAACAATGGGACATGAAAAGCTCCGCATTAAGAAAAATGGGGAGTACCGAATTTATTATCACGTCAAGAGCGCGAATGGTAAACATTCTGGTTGGGTTTGGCGTGGACATTTGAAAAAAGGTCGGGCAACGCAAGTCATTTACAATATGAAGATTTCTGACAAGGATAGTTACTTAGAGGAAAATGATTTGAATCCAACGCCATCGGCAGCTAAGATTAACCAAGCATTCATCAAGATTGTTAATGCAGCACGGCTTGCCAAAGGCGTTTCCCCTCTACAGAACAACGAGATCATTCAAACGCAGGTTTCTGATCAACGAATCAAGCAGATTCCTACGAATTTTACCCATTATGATACGGATGGCGTGGCCTATCAGACGGCTTTATTTAAGGCTGTGGGGCTGCAAAATGCTTCCCATGGTGAGGTTATGGATACCCGTAACTGGGCCCAATCCGATACGGCGACAGCTAAGATGATTGCCTATGACTTTCAGCATGATGGTAACGATGGGGCTCACTGGGAGGTTATCACCTCGGGTACGTATGTTTACTACGGCTTGGCTACTGTTAATAAGAATGGGAAGCTGTACACCGTTATGAACTTAATGAGTGAACCGAATGACTAAGGGCGAAAGAACTTGTAAGATGATGAGGGGTCGAAAATTAGGGCTAGTGTTACTGCCATTGTTGGCGATTCTGTTGCCGCTTACTGCGCAAGCTGCTAGTCAATCAACACCAAAGAAGATGGTGGTGCATTATCGATCAACGACTGGGAAAAAGATTAAGGCTAATCGGACGTTCACGACTACTGGAAGTCGTGTGCTAGCCTATGGATCAACCTTTGGTCCTCAAGGAACGGGGACTTTTGGTAAGTCGAAGGCGGGTTACGTCGTAAAGATTAAAGGCTATGTTCCCTTTAAAATTCGGAAGACTTATCGTTATCAGAAGTTGCCTGCCTCAATAACGGTCAAGTACATCAAGGAGTCAACTTTGAATAAGAAGGTGGCTACTAGCTACATCAAGCAGTTTAATGCTTATCGTAAGCAACAAGGACTGAATGCTTTGAAGCATCGTAAAAGTTTATTGAAGAAGGTCAATGTTCGGGCTCACGAACTCTGGATTCGTGATGATCATATACGACCAAATGGGCAATCGTACAATGCCAAGTTGAGTGGATATGGCGAGACCATGGCGGAGTTGCCCGCCTACTATTTGCCGGCCGGTTATACAATGGAGGGACTTGGAGCCACACTGGTTTATAATCATAAGGGGAATATTACTTATAAGGGGACTGCTAAAACGGCGGTCGACGAACTTATGACCTGCGACAAGTTGCATCGAGACACGGAGTTAAATACCTGGGCACATTATAGTGAAGTTGGATTCAGCTTTGCCGCGGATGGGTCTGGAATGATGGCTCAGCTGTTTCAGTATTAATTGGAGTGTTTGAAAAATGAGAAAAGTATTATTGGGGATTTTCAGTTTTCTGGCATTGCTTGTGATTGGGACGGTGGGATATGCTTCTAGCGGCACACAGATCCTTTCTCAGCAAAAAGTGACCCCATTTGGCAGGGTTACGGGCACCACCAAGGGAACATTAGTGGCCTTTAAGAAGACGAGTAGTGGAATCCAAATGGCTACCACGCATCGGCTGAGTCAGTATCGCAACACAGCGTGGACCGTTAGTCGTTCGGCGTCAGTGCGCCAAGCTAATGGACGAAGTCAGCGGTATGTTTATGTGACCTCGACGAATGCCAAGCGCCACACGACCGGCTGGGTTCTGAAACGTGATCTCAAGACGCCTAGCAAGGTAAATCTGAATGCCCCCTACATTAGTCAAAACAAGGTCAAGGCATGGATGGGTTGTGAGTCAGCCAGTCTGTTGGAGGGGCTCCATTACAAGGGTGCCATGCGATCAACCGGATTGGTTGCCTTCATGAAGAAGTTGCCACGGAGTAAGACCAACAATCCGAATACCGGCTTTGCTGGGAGCCCATATAAGGTGACACCAGGTGTCTTTCAGTCAATTTTTCCTAAGCCACTGGCTAAGTGGGGCAATCGCTACCACTCGGTTAAGAATATCAGTGGGGCTAAGGTCAGTAAGCTCCGTTCCGAGTTACGAATGAACCATCCAGTAGTGGTTTACGTGACGTTGCATTTCGCGAAAGCGCACTATGGACACTATTTCTGGGGAACGGGTATTAACAATAGCCACGTGATGTTGCTCGATGGTTATAAAAATGGGGCCTATCACGTCGCCGATCCCAACCAGGGAAAGTATTGGGTGAGCGCAAAAAAGTTCACCCGCAGTTATAATTACAAACATTATGCGGTAACTATTCAATAAGGGGTGGGAGAATGAAAAAAGTTATCAGATTGTTCATTGGCTTGATGATTGCTTTAGGTATCACGGGGACCGTTACATCGGCTTCCGCCAATGGTTATAGCGTCAAATCCGGACGCAATTATAATTCTCGTGTCGTTCGGAGCAAAGGCTGGCGTTTATGGAATCAACCGTATACTAAGGCGGCGACGACGAAGCGTAAAACGGGTAGTTTGAAAGGGAAATTGGTCCAGGTGGATCAAGTGGCTAAAAAAGGACAGAAGATCTACTTACAAATCAGTCGGCGTGGTCACGATTACGGCTGGATAAATGCCAAGGGGCTTAAGACCACGAAGAAATATGTTTTACCCTATACTTATACGAGTCAGCTATATCCAGTGTACGCACCCAATGCTTGTGAAGCTGCTAGCTTAAAGATGGCACTTTCGGTTAAAGGAATTGCGACCAAGACCAGTTTGAAAACTATCATCAACAAGATGCCAAAATCCAAGTCACCATCCAAGGGCTTCACCGGTAATCCATACACGGAAAGTCGTCCTGGGGAAACCCGGACAATTTATCCGGCACCACTGACGGCGTATGCTAAGACCTACGATAGCAAGGCTAAGAACATCACGGGGGCTAGCAAATCAACGTTAATCAAAGCGGTCAAACGTGGTAATTCAGTTGTCTTTGCCGGCGCTTGGCGTATGCAAGGCCAACGTCCTTATCATGTCTTGGCACTCGTGGGTTACCAACATGGTAAATTTTTGGTAGCCGATCCGTACATGAAAAAAGGTTGGCCGAATAAGGTCTACTGGACCAGCACAACAAACTTTATAAAAGTCTATCATAGTCGGCATTCACGGGCCGTTGAAATTGACTAGACCAATTTTGGGAATCACCATTTAAAGATGGTGATTCCTTTTTTGATTGCCAAAATGGGTTTTAATATTCAACAGCATGTTAACCTGATAACATGTTGTTTATCGGCAAGAGAAGAAGTCAAAAACTCAGGAGGAAAAGAGATGGCACAACACGTAAGAAAAGGGCTTTGGCTCACTGCAACTGTTGCGTTGATGGGAACTGGAATGATGATGGAACAGCCAAAATTAGCGTTGGGTGCGCCAGTCTATGACTCCGTTACCCAAGTTGCTAAGGCAACGACGGGTGAAACGAGTACTGCGACGGAAACGCCAGCACCTAGTACCCCGGCACCGACCAATCCCGTGGTTAGCGGGAATGAAAACGCCACTGGAACTGCGATGGCAAACTCAGGTCAAGAAATTTCAACTAATGAGGCTAATCCGGTCGAAACACCAAGTGCTGGTGATGATACCAGTTCTGATGGACAAGCGGGAAATGAGACAATTCCTGATAATCCAGCGGGCAATACGGATGATCAGAGTATTGATGAAGGAAGTAACGGTTCAGATTTGAACGGTAATTCTGACGGGACTGCTGGGGCCGGGAATGTTGAGACGCCAGATACTGGAGATGAATCGGCTGACAACGTGGAAGTAGATGAAAATACGGGGTCTGAAGGCTCGTCCAGTTCTGAGGGAAATCCATCAGAGGGTAATGATTCTGAGAATAGCGGAGACGACCAATCGGAAGGCGAAACGACTCCTGGTGACAATGGGGATTCAGATAATGGCGACACTGACGAAAGTGATGCTGGTGACCAAGACCCTGATGCACCAGATGAATCTGATGATAATGACTCTAATAGTAGTGATGCGGGTAGCGAAGAAGGTGCGGGTTCCGAAGATAATTCTGATGATAACGACTCATCGGAAGGTTCTGTGGGTTCTGAAGATGGTCAAGACTCAAATGAATCAGAGGGAAATCTTGGCTCTGATGGTAACGAGAATACTGATTCCGAAGACGACGGTGATGCTAGTGGATCTGAAGGTAACGAGGGATCGGAAAACAACAATAGTGACGGTTCCGAAGACTTGAATGGTAACGACGGATCCGAAGGTTCAGAAAATAATAATAATAGTGGCTCCGAAGGTAGCGAAGGATCTGAAGGCTCCGAAGGCAGCGAGGGCACCGAAGGTAGCGAAGGCTCTGAAGGTTCTGAGGGCTCTGAAGGATCAGAAGGCAGCGAAGGCTCTGAGGGTTCTGAAGGATCTGAAGGTAGTGAAGGCTCCGAAGGATCTGAAGGCTCCGAAGGCAGCGAAGGTTCTGAGGGCTCCGAAGGATCAGAAGGCAGCGAAGGCTCCGAAGGATCTGAAGGTAGCGAAGGCTCTGAAGGTAGTGAAGGTTCTGGGGGCTCTGAAGGATCAGAAGGCAGCGAAGGCTCTGAAGGATCTGAAGGTAGCGAAGGCTCTGAAGGTTCCGAAGGCTCCGAAGGCAGCGAAGGTTCTGAAGGTAGTGAAGGCTCCGAAGGCTCTGAAGGTAGCGAAGGCTCTGAAGGTTCCGAAGGATCAGAAGGCAGCGAAGGTTCCGAAGACAGTGAAGGTTCCGAGGGCTCCGAAGGCAGTGAAGGCTCCGAGGGCTCCGAAGGCTCTGAAGGTAGCGAAGGCTCTGAAGGTTCCGAAGGATCAGAAGGCAGCGAAGGATCAGAAGGCAGCGAAGGTTCCGAAGGATCAGAAGGTTCCGAGGGCTCCGAAGGCAGTGAAGGTTCCGAGGGCTCCGAAGGCAGTGAAGGCTCCGAAGGCTCCGAAGGCTCCGAAGGCTCTGAAGGCAGTGAAGGATCTGAAGGTTCCGAAGGCAGTGAAGGCTCCGAAGGATCTGAAGGTAGCGAAGGTTCTGAAAGCAGTGAAGGCTCTGAAGGTTCCGAAGGCACAACCGGATCTGAAGGATCGGAAAATGATACCGGCTCAGAAAGCGGTGAAGGATCTGAAGGTAGCCAAGGCTCAGAAGATAATCAAGGTTCTGAAGCGGACCAAGGTTCAGAAGACAATACTAACAATGAAACTGAAAACGGCCATGAAACAGAGGTAGATCAAGGGACGAATGGTGACACCCCAGGAATGACTGGTAATCAGTCAACGGGAAGCACGATGGGTGAAAATGGTGTTGACGAAACGTCAGATACCGGTCATTCCCACGGTTCAGCTACCTATGGCGTCGACGAAGACCATCATCATCCAGACGATGATGCTTTGCCACAAGCGAATGAAGAACGGTCTAAACTCGCTTGGATCGGTGCCTTGCTAGCTAGTGTGACACTTGGTGCTTGGCGGTTATTCCGTAAGCGTCGCGATTAAAAAAGAGGTTGAGGAATCAAGTTAGACGGGTTAAATGACTAGAGTAATCCAACGTTTAACAGATGTAGTGTTAATGCTTATGCCGGAATCGGATTAGTCGATTGGGCAATTAGGGGCCAGCGTGTCGAAGCGTTGGCTCTTTTATTGAGAATGAATCGCGGTCATTGGGACTGCTCGCCAGGTGAACACGGGATAATTCTCATAGATTAAATAGATAAAAGGGGGGAAGGGTAACGCCAAGCGATGGTGGGGCCATCGTTTACTTAATTGAGATTCATAGAATTATTTTGGTTTGATCAGTGCTCTTGTTGAATGATTTAGTGATGAGGCTGGAGGGAACATAACGTCACTAAGATAGATGATAGCTAACAACGAACTAGATATAAGGATTCATATATTGGGGAGTGAACGGCATGAAAAACACTTTAAGGAAAACACTGTGGTTAACGGCGACCATGACGATGATTGGTAATGGCGTCGTGCCCATAACTGGCTTCGCTAAGAATTTGGCGATACCGGTGGAGGAACGGAATCAGACGCGGTTAAGCATTGATACTTGGATGCCTAATAGGCTCTTGCAGAAGACGGTGCTCAAGTCGTTAAATGCCCAAGGTGTTGGGAAAACGTGGCATACGGTCGATGATATTTCTCAGAAAGATATGGCATTGCTGACAGAACTGGAGTCCCCTGATCGACCAGATGAATTTCGGATTGATGGCAAGAGTTCTTATTCGTTACAGGGACTGGAGTACGCTGTCAATTTGGAAACAGCTAACTTGTACCAAACTCAAAACAAATGGATGTTTGGTGACATCACCGACGTCTCGCCCCTAGCAGGGTTGACAAAGCTGAAGGTCCTGGAGTTAGGTGGGCAGCGGATCAAAAATGTTGCGCCATTAGCTGGCCTCAAGAACTTACAACGGCTGTCATTAGTGGGTAATGAAATCATGGATTTCTCTAGCATTGCGTCGTTGCAAAATATTCCCGATTTAGTCATCACGGGCCAGCGGATTTTACTCGATTCGATTAATGTTAATGCTAATACGAAGAGCCATGATTGGGTTTCCAGTGCCAAGATGCCAGATGGAACTCCAATGAGGGTGGCACCCATGAAGCAACTTGGGATGATGATGGCCTTTGAGGACAGTGGCGCCGTCATTTATCGCCAATTCATCGCGGGTGGTGAGGCCAAGTCAATTGACGGTGGCGCACGGTTCACGGACTTGAAGGCCCAGGAGACATTGCAGGCGGGAGACGCACTGTTTGGCGGCATTATGCTGGGAGCGGGTAAGGAAGACAAGTATGCCATGATTCTTGCTCTCGGAACGCCGGACGGCAAAACCAAGATGGGCTACATGGTTCAGCCATATAAATTGGCTAATGAGGCCGCTAAAATCACGGTTCAATATGTGGATCAGGACGGTCGAGAATTGATAGACCCGCAAGAGCTCACCGGGTTGGTCGGGGATGGTTATCATTCTGAACAGAGGTCGTTTGAAGGCTATACGTTTGACCACGTCGAGGGTGAACCCGACGGAACCTTTAGAACCGATGAGCAGTCCGTTAAATACGTTTACCATAAGGACTTGCCGGGGAGCGAAGGCAATACCGGGGGATCAGATGGCGAGGGTAACCCTGGGAGTGAAGGGAATTCGGGCGGTGAAGAAGTTCCCAGTACTAAGTCCAAGGTGACGGTGCGTTACCAAGATGAGCTGGTACGCTCATTGCTCGATGACGTGACGCTGACGGGTTCCGTGGGAGAACCTTACCAGACGGAAGAGTTTCCGTTAACCGGCTATCATTTAAAGGAAATCAAGGGTAAGCAAAATGGGGTTTTTGAAAGTGTTGAACAAGAAGTTATCTATATTTATGCCAAGGATCAAGCTGCATCGGTAACGGTCCGCTATCTAGACCAGGATGGCCGACAATTAGCGCCAGATCGAACGCTCTTAGGCCAACTTGGGGCCAAGTATCAGGCAGATGCCAAGGTCTTTCCCGGGTATAAATTGAAAGCGCAACCGCAGAATAGTCAAGGTCAGTTTCTTCAAGAATCACAGACGGTGACCTTTTGGTATGAAAAGATTATGGAAGAAGCCTCGGACGGGGATGGCGATCAGAGCTTACCTGATCTGACCCCACCGGTCGTGACGCCAATGCCGGGGGTCACATCACCTGTGACGGGCGGTGCAGGCGACAACCTCAGCGAGACGCCGAGTGTAGCTTTGCCAACTAGTAATGCCGCTCTGCCGGCCGATCAAACTGGGACGACAGAGCTACCGCAGACGAACGAGGCCCAACACGGTGGTATCGTGTTAGGCATCACCTTGTTGGGGGCCGCCGTTTTGAGTTGGTTCCTAAGTAGAAAGCACCGGTAATCAAAAACGGGTCTGGGACAAAACCCCCAGACCCGTTTTTGCGTACCAGTCGGTATGGTTGAAACCGGCTAATCGCCTTTTGTCCCACTCTCTTTTTGATTTACGATTCATCATAACGAGTAATCTCAAATTGGTGATTTTCATACTTTGCCATATAGACGTCGCGAACATTGGTAATACCGTGTGATCGCAGTTGTTCAAGTAGCCAGTTTTCGTCATGATTCATGAGTTCGAGAACGTCTAAATCAATTTGACCATCGATGATGATCGGGTAGCGAATATTGCCATCTCCCTGACGTAACACGGTTAAGCTCCCATTTTGCTCAACAATCGCCCGTTTGACATCCTCAATTTGATAAACGCCGGCGGTGCGTAACTTGAAGTCAATTTCCTTGGCTGAGAGATTGGCCTTTAGGCAATTGTGAACCAGTAATTTGCCGTTACGGATAATCGTAATCGGACCACCATCAATGAACTTCCCCACGGCATGCACGTGAATCTTGAGATATCGCGTCACCAGAATCAATAATGACCAGATTAAGAGGACGATAACAAATTGTAGGAGAGTTACGGCCGAATTATAAATGACGCCACCGACAATTCCCCCCAAGACGTAGTTCTGGACCTGGTCAATGGCCGAGGTGGGAGCTAAATTTCCCTTACCCGATAAATTAATCAAAATTGTCATAAAAATAAAACCGACCACTAATTTTATAAAAACATCCGAATAGATAAACATAGGCTACTCCTTTACCAACTTAATCTTAGGGTTCTCAAGGGTGACTTTTTCGAGGATAAATGCCGAGCCATCGGTGTTGTAATCCAAGCGATAGTAGCCCTGGCTTGATTTGATTAACAGATTGTCGCTTACACTGGTTGAATTAATGCTCAGACTACTGGGCGAAACCTTTAGATGCTTAGCCGCCTGCTGAACGGTTGCCGAAATTTCACCGGATTGCTTCGTTGCTGACTGAAGTGAAACGAGACTGTTAATCTGTAGTCCTAGTACTAATAACAATAAGACGCCCGTGATGATACTGAGGTCCTTGTATTTGACGTTCCATCGATTTCGTAAGTAGTGGACGAATAGACCGATGAAGACGACTAGCAGCGCGATAAGCAGTCCAATTCGAGCATATTGCCAGGTGTTGTGATGCGTGGTTAGATAACCATAAGTATAGAAAGTCATCGTGGTCTCCCCTTAAATAATTGTTACCGTTTAGTTTATCACGATTTTTTTGAAAGGGGGACAGTCGTTGTCTCGGCAGCAGTCATGGCACGAGGGTAATTTAGTAGGTCCCCTCCCATTTCGTGCTAGAATTAAATGTAGCGTGAAGAAGGGAAGGTTGAGCTGATGAAAGAGTTTGATGTTGTCGTGATTGGTGGCGGCCCAGGTGGACTGGCAGCGGCGTACGGTTTACATGCTCATGGCTTACGAGTAGCAGTTGTCGAGAAGGATCTCTGGGGTGGCACCTGTCCTAATCGGGGCTGTGACCCAAAGAAGATTTTGATGGCAGCGGTCGAGACACAAGGCCATAGTGAAGCCCTACTGAATCAAGGGTTAACCAGTGTTCCCCAGATTGACTGGCAGACGTTAATGGCTGCTAAGCGGGCCTATACCAAGAAGATCCCTAGTGGCACCAAGGGTGGCCTTGACGCTGCCGGAATCGCAACTATTCATGGGGATGCTAGCTTCAATACTGACGGTTCCTTGACGGTTGGGGAAGATCGCCTGAGTGCCGCTAACTGGATTATTGCCACCGGGCAGGAACCCCGGCTTCCTGAAATTAAAGGGCAAGAGTGGTTGCGAACCAGCAATGAATTTCTCGATTTAGACCAACTTCCTGAAGACATTACCTTGATGGGGGCTGGCTATGTTGGTGTTGAACTGGCAGCCATTGCTAACGCTGCCGGAAGTCGCGTCCATTTGATTCATCACAGTGATCGGCCGCTGCGGGCATTTGATGGTGACCTTGTCAATGACCTGATGGACCGATTGCGGGCTGAAGGGGTCGACGTACAATTGGACACCGAAATAAATTCAGTGAGTCCGGCGGATGACCAATATTCGGTAACGACTGCCGCGGGAGCGAGCTGGACGACTGGGATGGTCTTTGCCACCGCCGGCCGGACCCCAGTCGTTGCTGGATTGCACCTTGATCGGGTGAATGTGGCGACAACTCGGCACGGGGTAACGGTCGATGGAAATCTACGAACGACTAATAATCATATCTTTGCCTTGGGGGATGTGGTTGATCGGCCGCAGCCCAAGTTGACACCGGTGGCAGGCTTTGAAGGCCGCTACCTTAGCGACACGCTTACGACTTGCGATTCTCCGGCGATTGACTATCCCGTGATTCCATCGGTAGTTTATGGGAAGACACAGTTGGCTCAGATCGGGGTCACGACGGCCACTGCGGCGAAACGGCCGGGTGACTTCCGAGTGAATGATTTGGACCTCACTCATTGGTACAGCTACCAACGAATTCAGGATCCACATGCTCGGATTAAGGTAGTCATTAATAAATCAACGAATCATATTGTCGGCGCCGCCGCGATCAGCAGTGAGGCGGAACAAGTGATTAATTACCTCGACTTTGTGATTCAAAACCACATGGGTCCGGCAGACATCGGCAACTCGATTATGGCTTACCCAACATTGGCTTCCGATTTAACTTATTTCAACTAAAATTAATCAGTCACAGCAACGATTCGACAGACATCGTTGCTGTGGCTTTTTTGTTGCCCTCCATGATAATTAAATAAATATCGACGGTTCGAAATGGGCCATTAGCAGACGCGATGGTCGGTCCAGGAAAAGGTTTAATTCGATAATAAAATGCTTAATAAGTGGCCCGCGATGACGCTGATTACGCTTGGCAAGTGTGCGGTATTCCCGTATAGTGACGAGAACAGTTTGAAGTGGGGGCAATCGTATGAGGACGGTTTGGCAGCGGTTAAATAAGCGCTACGTTGGGTTGGCATCTGTGGGCCCAGTGATACTGGTTTTGATTCAACTTTTCCAAGGCTTGCATGGTTATGGTGGGAAGGAAGATCCCTTTTTTAGCTCACCTTTCACCCTTTGGTTAGGGATCGATCCGTTTGGCGAGGTCAGTCAGGGCTACTTCTTTATTTTGCCGTTGGTCGCTGCTTTACCGGCAGCGACTCTATTACAACGAGATCGGCAGACCGGTTTTTTGATGCAACTAAGAATCCGGTTACCGCAGCGGCAGATTCTAACCGGTTACATGGGATGGTCCGCCGTTTTAGGGGGATTAGCGGTGGCGGGTCCCTTACTTTTGAACCTAGTTGGTTACCTGTTAATGGTGCTCAGTTTATGGCCGGACAATCTATTGCATAGCAATTTGGGACTATTCAGTTTTAATACCATCGCCATTGGATTTTACTATGCTCATCCATTAATCCACGCTCTGATAGCCATCCTTGTAGCCGGGGTGTGGGGCAGCCTGTTCGCCTTATTAGTTACGACGATCGGCTTCTTCACGGATTACCGCTTCGTTGCTGTTAGTGTGGGAATGGTGTTGCAGATTGGGCTGTTAGTGGTTCAACCGCTCACAGGCTTGGATAGCAGCTTGTCACCAGCTCAGTTTCTTAAAGAGGCTTCGAATGCAGACGTCACTTGGCAAGTGGTCTTGATGGTCACCATCGCCATGCTGGCCCTCATTGGGATCTTGGGAATAGTGGGGTGGCATCGCCGTGTTGATGGTTAAGTGCTTAGGCCAGCAGCTAAGATTGTGGCGTCATCATCCAGTGCGAATTGGCCTCACGGTCATGATTGCCGCGTTGATGGCATGGCGGTGGGTAAGGTTGTTGCAAGATCCGACTAACCCGGTGATCGATGTCTATCAACACCTATTTAGTCTGGAAGATTTTTCCTTTATTTATTTGCCTGTGGCGTTGATCCTGGGGTTAATTGGTTTACAGTCGCGAGTGGTAGATTACGGTGTGGCGCGGTCGCGGTCGATCTGGTGGTGCCAAATCCTAATCCAAAGTATGCTGGGACAAGTGAGTCTGTGGGTCGTCTGGACGATGGTATCTATGACGGGATTCTGGTTTCGCGGTGGCTGGCCATTAGCGGCATATGTGTTGCGAGGAGCTGGTCAGCTGGGGCTAAATCAGGCTCTTTTCACCGGAATTGGTCTGGTGGCTTTTGGTCTTTGGCGGCAAAAAACGGTCGCAATTATGGTGAGTTGGTTCTGGGGAATGCTAGGGTTGTTGTTTCTAAGTGGCCAACCGTGGCCCTGGCTCCAATTTAATCGGCCATTGGAGTGGTCAACGATGTGGGTCTCTAGTTTTGAAATGATCGTCCTAGTGACGGGATTCATCGGGGGCCTGTGGGGAGTTATTTATTGGCAGGATGTTAAATAAGTTTTGGGGGGAGCAAACGATGGCATTGATTCAATTACAGGGGGTCAGCAAGACCATCCGGCGACAACAACTCTTACAGGAGGTCTCGTTCTCAATTGAACGGGGAACGATTACGGTGTTAACGGGGATCAACGGTTCAGGTAAAACCTTAATTTTAAAGGCCTTGCTGGGCCTCATTCGAATTAAAGGCATCGTAACCGTTAATGAACGACCACTGCAGTTTGGGAAACGCTATCCGATCCAAGCGGGGATCTTAATTGAGATGCCGGGGGTTCTACCGGAATTTACTGCATATGAAAATTTACGATTAATTGCGGACCTGATGTCTGGTGTTGGGGACGCGGATATTTTGCGGATTTTGCAGCAATTTGATTTACCCACAACGAAGGCGACCAAGGTGCGAAGCTTTTCTTTGGGGATGAAGCAGAAGCTAGGGATCGGCCAAGCACTTTTAGGGCAAAATGACCTGATTGTTTTAGATGAGCCGACCAACGCGTTAGACACCCAGAGTATTGAGAATTTAATTGCGGAACTTCATCGGCTCCAGCAAGCCGGCAAGACTATCGTGGTGGCTTCACATGATCGTGATTTTGTGACGGCGATTGCGGACAAGGTGATTCGAGTTGAAGCGGGGCGAGCGTATGAGGCATAAATTCATAGCCTGTTTAGGTTGCCTGTTGCCTGTTGCTAGTTGTGGTTGTGGGTGGCTGGCGGTATCATCAGGTTAATGCGCATATTCCTCAGCACCCCGTTGAAGAACGGTTCTTTCAGCAGCAACGGTGGGTTGAGGGCCGAACGGTGCGGTTTAAGATTCAACAGGTTAAGCAGCGGATTCGTGCCGATGTGGTGGCGGTGACCATTCATTTGTTTATTGAGCAGAAACAACCCGCGCATTATGGGTTGAAGGCTGGGAACTTTAATTTGGTGGAGAACGCCTGGTTAAATGTGCCTTACATGATTAGTAATCCGGCTAGCTCGATGCGTCACCCATCGGGAAAAGTTTTTACGGACCGAGAAAAAGCGGCCAAAGGCATCAAGGATGCCTGGCTGACATTTACGGTACCCAAGATCAGTTATGAACAGCGACTCCAACCGGTGCGTTTTAGTTTCCTGGTGCCGGAACAACCGCAGCAGTTTATCAAATACTCGCTGTATTTGCCGCAGTCTCCTTAATTTGATGACTTTTGATAGATAATGGGAAGGGCGGAAAACTTGTGGGCCCCTTTCCCCCCTCTCTTTTTTGGCGTATGATGGGTTTTAGCATCAAATTCTAAGAAGGAGGGGTCCACACATGGCATTTTTAGGGACTTTATGTTTAATCCTAGTGTTAACCACGCTGGCTGGTAGTCTATCAAACCGGCTCGGTGTTCCAGCCGTGATTGGGGAATTGCTGATTGGCATTTTGATTGGTCCGGCTTTATTGAACTGGGTTCAGTTGAACAGTCTCGTCAGTTTATTTGCTGATATCGGTGTGGTTATTTTAATGTTTCTCGGAGGGCTGGAGAGTAATCTACAGTTGCTGATGAAGTATCTACGCCCAGCCATTGTGGTTGCCACCTCCGGCGTGATTTTTCCGGTGGTCTTCATGGGCCTGGTTTCCTGGCTATGGGGGTTCTCGTTACTAGAGGCTTTCTTTATTGGCGTGGTATTTTCTGCCACCTCGGTGTCCATTTCGGTGGCGGTTCTGAAGGAATATCACGCGTTGACGACGCGTGAGGGCGCCACCATCTTGGGGGCTGCCGTGGCCGATGACATCATCGGCGTTGTCCTGCTGTCACTGATGATTAGTCTCTTGGCAAGTCAGGGGATCCAGACGGCCGGGAAGCAACCGGCCTTGGCACTCGTGCTCTTGGAACAGGTGGCCTTCTTTGGCGGAACCTATTTGCTAGTCAAATGGGTGGCACCTTACCTGATGCACCTGAGTGAGCGGCTTGTGATGGCTTCCAGTGTCACCATCATGTCGATGGTGATTTGTCTAGGGATGGCTTGGCTTGCCGATATCGTGGGCTTAAGCGGGGCAATCGGGGCTTTTTTTGCTGGCATCGCCGTGGCTCATACACCCTATCGTGAGGTCTTGGTTGACCATGTGGAGCCCTTGGGGAATGCTGTTTTTATTCCCGTCTTCTTCGTTAGTGTTGGGCTGAATATGACGTTTGATCATTTTGGGAGTAACTTAATCTTGATTGTCGTCTTGACCGTGTTGGCTTGTGTCACTAAGCTATTGGGCTGTGGATTAGGAGCCAGATTGAGTGGGTTTTCAATGTCGAGCAGTCAGGTGATCGGTACCGGGATGATTGCGCGAGGAGAGATGGGACTTATCACGGCCCAAATTGGGCACCAAGCGGGCCTGTTAAACGGCAGTGACTATTCCGTCATGATCTTAGTGATTATTTTGGCCACGATCCTAGCACCATTATTATTAAAACGAGCCTTAAAACGCGCTCCCCAGGAGCGACCGGAACAGACCGCGTAAACGGACAAGTCCTTTGAAAATGACCCCCTCAGATCGGTTTAAATTCGATTTACGGAATCATTTTATGAGGACTTTTTATTTTGCTTGCCATCCGAGCCAACCACGGGTACTCTGGGAGAGTGTCAGAGATTAGGGAGGAAACGAAAATGAAAAAAGGATTGTTTTGGGTAGGATTAACGCTTGCCGTCGCCACCATGGGTGTGGCAGACATAAAGTCCGCCCAGGCAGCGGCTTGGCATCAGGGGACGCCCAAGGCACTGCGCCATACTTGGTTTTATAATGGCAAGGGCGATAACAAGGCCTACATCACTTACGGTAAGTCTAAGAGTACGGGGAATTTATTCGGGCTGGATAGTGAGAAGCGACGGTATTACCGTTTGCCGGGATATGGGTTGAAGAAGATCCGTTACCAATCGTTGGGCAAGCAGGTTTATCGTTTGTCGGGGGTACAGTATTCGCCTAAGGGCAGTACTGTTCAGTTCGATGGTCAGCGGTTAAGCTATAAGGTCAAATTAACCAAGCATCAGTTGCGGTTCTACAAGGGGTATCGTCACTACGTTCGCAAAGCGACGTTCCCAGTGATGAGGATGCCCACGGCATTGAAATAGAGTTGACGAGGCCAATCCCAGCGATTGGCCTTTTTAGATCCAAAAAGGCAGCAATCCTTGTGGATTGCTGCCAGTGGTTAGTTCTGAAATTCATGTTCAATCTGAAGGTCGGCCTGTGGAATCTTGTCGGAGGCAATTAGTGGCGATGCCGGACCAATACACAGAAGTGTCAGGTGGTGCATTGCCCGCGAAGCGATTGTGTATAAGGTTCCGGTCAGCTGATCATCCGGGTAATTTTCGGCGGAGACATTGTAGGCGATGACACTATCAAATTCTAAGCCCTTGGCCAGATAAATTGGCAAAACGACAACCCCCTTAGGCAGGGAGCGATCGGTATCTGTTAGCCGGGTCAAGGCGATTTGGGGATGCAGTTCCTGGTACACTCGTTTGGCTTCCGCGTTGCTCTTCGTTAAAATCGCAACGGTTCCATTGGTGGCCAATTCAAGCTGAACTTCATGGACCAGGGCCTTAAAGGCTGCTGGTTCGTCATAGCGAATGACCACCTTAGGCAGGTCCCCAGGACGGTTGAACGCCTCAATCTGGTCACCATCTGGTAGGAGGGCCTTAGCAAAGGTCGTGATGGGGAGTGTCGAGCGGTAGGAACGGCGCAAGGTAATCAATCGTGACCGTTTGACATTTAAAGCGGCGTCTAATTTCTTTAGAATGGCCGCTGGTGATTCGACGGCTTTGAACAGGGCCTGTTCGCTATCCCCGAGGAGGGTCAACTTGGCGCGTGGAAAGGCGTGTTGGAGATAAATCAGTTGTGCCATGGAATAGTCTTGCATCTCGTCGACAAAGAGATGCTGCATACGGTGGTTGGCCCCACCACCGGCCAGCAGGTCACGAAGATACAGCAATGGCGCTGCATCTGTCAGGGCTAGGCGGTGGAATTCAATGTCGTGCTGGTAGTTCGTGATGACCTGTTTCCAGGCATCGGCAGACACATCGTCCGGTACAGGACACTGTGTCAAGAAAGCTGTGTATTGACTGTACGTGTCGAGGAAGTAACCATTGTAAATGGCATCGTCGACCGGTCGGAAACGACGGCGAACGATCTCACGCGCGATGAAGTCAATCTCGTCGTCGAGCTGTTCAAAGGTACCGAGATGTTTTTCACCCAACAGGTTGTGGTAATCTTCGTCACTCAGCTGGTCGATTTCATCGCGTACCCAGTCAGCTTTGGCCTCATCGGCGATGCGATGTTTCAAGCGCTTTTCGAGGGCGTTTTTCGTTCGTAAGAGACGGTCCGCTGGCGCCGTAGCTGCTGGGAAGTGAGCGTAGATATCGCGGATGGACTCCTTGTCGAAGAAGACTCGGCTTTGGAACCGAATATCGGTGAACTTCAGGTCGGTGGGATCGATGTGCTGACAGTAGTTGGCAATTGCAGTCATCATGGCGGCACTCTCTTGGAATTTTCGGACGGGAAGGTTCACCGGCGTTTGTTGGTCGGCCTCATACCGTTCGAACTGCGTTTGCACGTTGAGTCCCTGGAACCGTTGCGTCAAGAATTCGGCGAGCGTCACTTGCCGCATATTACGTTCACCAAGACTGGGTAGCACGTCACTGATGTAGTGGCTAAACAACCGGTTAGGGGAGAAGAGGACGATTTGATCGGCCTCAAGGTCGCGGCGGCTGTGATACAACAAGAAGGCAATCCGTTGAAGGATGGCGGAGGTTTTTCCGGAACCCGCGACTCCTTGAACGACGAGGAGATCACTACGAGTGTCACGGATAATATCGTTTTGCTCCCGTTGAATGGTGGCCACGATGTTTTGCATCGTCTCGTCGTTCTGTTCGCCTAAGGCATGCTGCAGCATTTCGTCACCCACTGTTTCGTTGGTGTCAAACATACTTTCAATGTGGCCATTTTGAATTAAGAATTGGCGTTTCTTGAGTAGCTCGGTCTGTTGGTCACCGGCAGGTGTGCTGTAGGCGACCTTCCCCAACACGCCATTGTAGTAGATGCTGGAGATGGGGGCGCGCCAGTCGTAGACCAGAAAGTTTTGATCGTCGTCAACGAACGACGCAGTGCCAATGTACAGGGACTCGGGATGAGTCTCTTGCGGATCTTGGATATCGATCCGACCGAAGTAAGGCGATTTTTGGAGTTCTTTGAAAGTATCTAGTTGGTCTTCAATAATATTTTGATTTTCAGTTAGTCGAGAAACCAAGGCCCGTTGTTGTTGTAGTTCGGCACTGGTTTCAATTCGGTCATCGACTTCGAACCAGTTCACCGACGTGTTTTCACTATAATTCTTCAACACGTTTCGCAGTTCTTGGTGGGCGGCATCATAGTCGGCAGTCGTTTTGTCGATTCGTTTACCAATCTGCCGGGCGACGTGATCAACCCGCTGTTGTTCCTGTGATTCTTCGCTGGTGGTCAAGAGACCGCCTCCTTTGGATAGTCTAAATTGCCTAACAAGTTTAGTCATCTTTCCCCACAGTGTCAATCAAAGACCCCGATATTTGGCAAATCTGGTCAGGTTTTGTAAGAGTTATTTTGGTTAGCCAAGAGAATTCTTGCTCAAAGAGAAGCATCCTGTGGTCTTTTTGAATTTCAGAGCGATTAGTCAATTTCAAAATAAAAGAATAAATTTCTTGAAAGGCTAGATCACCATTTGGTCTATTTAAACACTATAGTCTCAAACTTTCTTCTATTAATTTTTTAATTTAGTTATCAACGTGAAATGTTTTGATATTGAACAAAAAAGAGATGCATGCTAGGATTATGGTTATCAGCAAGTGTGCTGATAGAAAATTATAGGAGGGTTCATGATGAGACTAAATTCAAAAATCATCAAGCGCAGCAGCTTGGCCTTGTTGGCAATCGTTACTTTTGGGGCCACTACCGCTCAAGCAGCACTGGTGGGGAGATATAATTGGGGTTATTTCTACTCAACGATGAATGGCAAAACGGTTACCAGTGAAACTGATACGACCAGCCCCTCATATAAGACATATGCTATCGCTAACAACGGTCAGGCGGGTGGTAAGGGTCGTCGAACTGGGCCTTGGGCATATATTAATCAAGCTTCAGTGGCAAGAACAAAGCAAACTGCGCACCAGAACAAGACAGGTTATCAGGTGAAGTCGCTCGGACGTGATTCGGATAACAATGATAGTGTTACCTTTATGCAAAACTTAGACTAGTTTCAAAATTCCACTATTTATGCGATTACATACCACATTTAGCTTAAAAGGGTTCGGTAGAGATGCCAGACCTTTTTCGTAAGGAGTTTAAAGATGACCAAAATTCGTAAAGTGGTATTCATTATAGTAACGATTTGTTTTGGCCTCCTCCTCTTAAACTTTAGCCAATCTATGAGTTCTACAGGCCTTTCTACCTTGCAAAAACCGTTTAGCATTACAAGTAGCTCTGGAAAGTTCACACCAAATAAAATCAATAGTCACTTAGAAGATTTTGCAAACCAGCATCATATTAACATCGTAAAGGTTTTCTCAGTGCCTAGAACGAGTACAGCGAATCGACAGAGTTATTATGTTTTGGGGAAGGCCCATCAATTTTCACAGAGTCAGGTTGTAAAATCAGATTTAGCTTCGCGTTCGGAATTTCTAACCAGTGATTTACGTTACCCACTCTATTTTTTCGGAAAGATAGAAGAAAATGCGATAAAAGGGGAGCTTTCTAGACTAGGTTTGAAATTTACCAGGGAATCTGATAAATGGAATTGGCAAATCAGAGATTTTTTAGAAGCCAATTATTACAATGTGTTTTTGCAGTTGATACTGCTCTTATTATTCTTAACTTTGGTTGTTTTGAATTTTAAATCTCTAAGAGCGGCAAACATTATGCTGCTCCAAGGCCTGAAAAAAAGTGAGATCTTTAAAAGGGCTTTT
>NZ_BCWD01000030.1 GCF_001592085.1 Levilactobacillus senmaizukei DSM 21775 = NBRC 103853 | reverse complement strand
ATTGCCGGTCTAAAACTTATTTATTATTGAAACCACTGTGGAAGCCCTTCTGCACAGCCGTTGGGGCATCCTTATAGGCCATCTGCTTCACGTAGGTTCCGCGAATCATCAACCGGTTAGCCCCCGTTGCATCACAGGTAATCAGGGTCACTAACTTACGTTTAGTCTGCGCCACCACCTGAACATCGGTGGCCTTGATGAACTTGCGAACGCTAACCTTATAAACGTAAACCTGCTTGGCATTCGTCAAGTAGATGTTCTGGCCCACCCGGGTTTTCCAATAGAGGGGACTAAACAAAATCGTCTGCGACGTCATATGATGGCCAGCCAACGGATAGTTACCCTCACCCATCTTTTGGTCAGGCCGCATCGTCCCGGCGGTCAGCGCTAACACTTCATTACTAACCCCTTTTGCAATCGGCAAATGAATCTTGGACTGTGGCATCAAAAGCTCACCAATCACATGAATATTAGCGGTATTCCAGCGAGCATTAGCCACCGTTGAAAAGTCGAGCGACTTCACCTTGCCGAAGTCATAGGAAGCCGGCTTCTTTTCACTCTTCTTAACCGACTTTTGCGTAATCTGTGGTTGGTAGGAAGAAATCAGCCAATTTTTAATCTGCTCGTTGAAGATCAAAGCTAACGAGACTATTAATAATAATACAAATATTGTGGACCAGAACCAGCGCATTCGACGTGGTTTTGGGGTCTTTTTATCTGCCATTTGAGTTTACTCCAATCCCCAATTAATTCGATCTCTACGATACCGCATTTTACCCCAAAACACGGGAAAAACAAAGCTATCCGCAAATTTGCGCAAACAAAAACCGGCGACAGATAACTGCCACCGGCGACGAATCATAATTTTTATAATTAGTCGTTTGCCAAACCGTACTTCTTGTTGAAACGGTCCACAGCACCATCGGCCTGAGTAAACTTTTGCTTACCAGTGTAGAATGGGTGTGAATCTGAAGAAATTTCGACACGGATCAATGGGTAAGTGTTGCCATCTTCCCATTCAACCGTTTCGTCAGAAGTTGCAGTTGAACCAGACAAGAACTTGTAACCAGTACTTGAGTCTTGGAACACAACTTCGCGGTAATCTGGATGAATTCCTTGCTTCATAATGTATTTCGCTCCTTTGCCCTGAACCATTGACTGGGTCAGAGATTGATTTAATCGTCAACCGTTGAATTATACCATGAATCTATCTGTGCGGCAATGGCTAATCTTGACCATTCTCCACGAGGCTGTCTTCAACGATTTCCACATCGGCATTTAAGTCGGTGAGCTTTTTAACAATTCGGTCATATCCCCGCATGATGTTCTCTGCACGATTAATTTCAGTTGTGCCATCTGCCATCAATGCTGCGATGACCAACGAAGCTCCCGCCCGAATTTCTCCGGCCTGAACCTCGCTGCCCACAAGATCAATACTTGGATCAACCACGATAGTCCCTTCTTCAGAACGAATGTTAGCGCCCATCTTTCGCAATTCGGCGATGTGCTTAATCCGCTTGGGGTAAATGGTATCAATGACCACACTACTACCGGCTGCTCTAAACAGGAGGGGCGTTAAGGGTTGTTGAAGGTCGGTGGCGAAGCCTGGAAAGGGCATCGTCTTAATCTGAATCGGTTTCAGGTCATCAACGTGCGGAACAAAAATACTATCTTCGTTGATTTCTAGCGGAACACCCATCTCCATCATCTTAGCGGTGAAGGCCTCCAAGTGCTCTGGAATAACGTTTTTGATGGTCACGCCATCTCCTACCGCAGCGGCCATCGACAGATAAGTCCCAGCCTCGATACGGTCAGGAATAATGGTATGCGTGTTCATGGCGCGTAATGTGGCCACCCCTTCAATCCGGATGACATCGGTGCCGGCCCCCCGAACATGTGCCCCCATGTTATTGAGGAAGGTTGCAATATCAATAATTTCAGGTTCCTTGGCAGCATTTTCAATGACCGTCGTTCCCACAGCCTTAACCGCTGCCAGGATTGAGTTGATCGTTGCCCCAACGGAAACCATGTCTAAGAAAATCCGGGCGCCATGCAGGCCGTCGGGACCGGTAGTGATGCGCACCGTATTGTCATGTTCTTCAACCGAAGCTCCCAACGCTTGAAAGGCCTTGATGTGTTGGTCGATTGGCCGTGGACCGATGTTGTCTCCACCAGGGAAACTTAATGTGGCCCGTTGGAAGCGCCCCAACAGAGACCCCATGAAATAATATGAAGCCCGTAAGCTCTTAATGGCTTTACTTGGTAATGGTGCTTCCACGATTTCCGTGGGGTCGATCGTCAAAACACCGTCCTCAAACGTGGAATGCACGTTCATCGAGCGGAGGATCAACATTAAGTTATGCACGTCTAAGATGTCCGGTACCATGTCAAACCGGACCGGTGTGTCAGCCAAAATTGCTGCTGGAATTAGGGCTACTGTGCTATTTTTAGCGCCGCCAATCGTCACTTCTCCAGCTAGACGATGGCCGCCATGAATAATCATTTTCTTCATTGTGATGGGTTCCTCACTTATTTATCTTCCATTTATAATTCCATACAGTCAGATACCATGATAAATAATGCCGGGCAAAAAGACAACAGTTTCCCGGGATTCTGTGCAAAATGTAATATTTGTTAGTTACAAGACCACGTGACGTAAGTCATCCAAGTCCTTCGCCAGAATCGTATCAATAATTATTTTTGTTAACGTTTTCGGGGTCTCGGGCATCCCGTCCTTGACCCATTTCTTCATAATGCTTTGTAATCCAGCGCCAATATAGGCTCCTTGATAGTCGTCAATCATTGGTGGTTGGGGACCGGCCTGTAACATGAGGGCCTGCATCCGTGCCAACAATTTCGTCTTCCCTTCCACAAAGACCAGATGACTAAGCTTCTCATCCTGGTAGAAGGCATTCAACAGGTGTTCTAAGGCTTGGGTAGGGGTTCGCCCCTCGATTGGTTCTAACGAGTCGACAAAGGTCTTCTCAATGGTTTCAACACACTGGTAAATATCGGTATAGTAACGATAAAAGGTCGTTCGGTTCACATCGGCCTGTGCACAGACCGCCGTGACCGAAATCATATTGATTGGTTTCGTCTCCAACAAAGACAGCACCGTCGTTTGAATGACTTGCTGGGTATATTGTGCCCGGCGGTTATTCTTGACTCCAGCCATCATGCTTCACTCCCATAAGTTCAACAGAGAGGATAAATCTGTTGCACTAACAACATTTACATTTAAATTGATGGTTGCTAGTCCCTGTAAAACTTTTTATGATATAAGACACGGTGTTGCATTAATGCCAGTTTACCAGAAAAATGGTATAGGCGATAGTCGTAATCATAAAAAGGAAGGATTCTTTCAAATGCTGGAACTAAAACACATCAAGAAATACTACTACGTGGGTGACTCCGTCACTAAGGCCCTGGACGATGTGTCCGTGGCCTTCCGTTCGCAAGAATTCGTCGCAATCCTTGGTCCCAGTGGATCCGGTAAGACCACCATGCTCAATGGCATTGGTGGCCTCGACATTTACGATTCCGGCGATTTGGCCATCGAAGGCAAATCGACCAAGGATTTTACGGCCGCTGACTGGGATGCCTATCGGAATAATTCCGTTGGCTTTATTTTTCAAAGCTACAACATCATTAGCCACCTTAGCATTCTCGATAATGTCGAAATGGGGATGACGTTAAGCGGCGTTTCCAGTCAAGAAAAGAAAAACAAAGCCTTACAAGCTCTTGACCGCGTGGGACTGACCGAACACATCAACAAACGTCCCAACCAACTCTCCGGTGGTCAACTCCAGCGAGTCGCCATCGCCCGGGCCATTGCCAACGATCCGGAAATTCTCCTGTGTGACGAACCCACTGGCGCCTTGGATACCGAGACCAGTGAGCAAATCATGCAGCTGATCAAGGAGCTGGCGGCGGAACGACTCGTTATCATGGTGACCCATAACCCCGAATTGGCCAAGGAATATGCCGATCGGATCATCGAATTCGCCGATGGCAAAATTCAAAACGACTCCAATCCCTACGACGGTCACACCGATGCCGACCAATTCAAGTTGAAGAAGACCCGGATGACCTTCTGGACCGCCCTGAAGCTTTCCTTTAACAACATTCGGACCAAGAAGGGGCGGACAGCTTTAACTGCATTTGCCTCGAGTATCGGGATCATTGGGATTGCCATCGTTCTGGCCCTATCAAACGGCTTCCAAAAACAAATCAACAAGACCCAGGCCAACACGTTGGCTCAGTTTCCCGTGACCATTTCCCAAACCGCGACTAGCACCAACGGCACCAATGCCAACGACAAGGTCAAGCCAACTAAATCCAACCAGGTCATGGCCAAGGTATCTGAACAGGACAAGGCCACGCATACGAATAAGCTTACCAAAGATTACTTAAACTACGTTAAAAAACTCGACCCGCAACTAAGCAAGAACGTCACCTATACCTACTCGACCGGCATGAACTTGCTACGAAAGGTTAACGGTAAGGTCAAGTCGGTCTCATTCTCGAATACCGATAACAGTAGTAGTTCCAACAGTGCCAGCGCCATGCAGTCAGCCATGGCTGCTTCCACCGGTGTCGGCGGTTCCGTATACCCTAGCGCGAATGATGGCGGCATTAGCTTTCTCAAGAAGCACTACAAATTAGTCTCTGGTGGCTATCCCAAGGGTGCCAACGAGGTCATTTTGATTGTTGACCGAGACAACTCCACGAATATCAATGCCCTCAAGAACTTAGGCTACTCCGTGAAGGCTAACCAAAAGTTCGATTATAACCAAATTGTCGGTACCACGATCAAGGTTGTCAATAATAACGACTATTATCAAAGCCTGCCAACCGGAAACTACGTGCCCAACAAAGCCACAACTGGCCTCTACAACAATCATAATAATACGAAATTGCAAATCGCTGGAATCGTCAAAGTGAAGTCTAAGTCCTCCGAAAACGTCTTAGCCTCAGGAATTGCCTACAGCGACCAACTAACCCAAAATATCATCAGCAAGAATCAGGATTCCCGTATTGTAAAGGCCCAGCAGAAGGCCAGCGCCAACGTGATGACGGGTCAAAGTGTCGATCAGACCACCAAGAAGTCTCTGGTCAGTTACCTGGGTGGTTCAACCACCCCTGCCAGCATTCTGATCTACCCCAACACCTTTAAGAACAAGGATAAGGTATTACGTTATCTGGATAAATATAATCATGGTAAACGCAAGGCCGATCAGGTCATTTATACCGATATGGCCGGGACCGTTTCCAGTCTGACCGGTGGCC
This sequence comes from Levilactobacillus senmaizukei DSM 21775 = NBRC 103853, assembly GCF_001592085.1. Taxonomy (GTDB): domain Bacteria; phylum Bacillota; class Bacilli; order Lactobacillales; family Lactobacillaceae; genus Levilactobacillus; species Levilactobacillus senmaizukei. The sequence goes on along the minus strand of NZ_BCWD01000030.1, from coordinate 15,323 downwards.
TGATGAGCGCCATCACCTACGTTTTGATTGCCTTTGCCGGAATTTCGTTGGTTACCAGTATGATTATGATTGCCATCATTACCTACACCTCTGTGCTCGAGCGAACCAAGGAAATTGGGATTTTAAAGGCCCTCGGCGCCCGAAAGAAGGACATTACCCGTGTGTTCGATGCAGAAACCTTCATTCTCGGGATCGCATCTGGTGCCCTGGGAGTTGTGATTGCCTGGCTCCTCACTTTCCCTGTGAATATCGTCTTGAAGAACATCACCGACCTCAGTAACGTGGCTCATTTAAATCCCATTCACGGGGTTATCTTGATCATCATTAGTACCATTTTGACCGTTCTCGGTGGCCATATTCCCGCCCGAATGGCCGCTAAAAAAGATGCAGCCACCGCGCTACGCTCCGAATAATCTCCAAAATAAAAGGCGTGTGATCAGTCGATCACACGCCTTTAACTTATCTAAAATTAGTCGTTAACTTCTTGGCTAGCCGCAGCGATAAAGGCCTTGAACAGACCTTCCGGACGGTCAGGCCGGGATAAGAACTCTGGGTGATATTGGGAAGCCACGAAGAACCTCTTATCTGGCAATTCAATCACTTCTACCAAGTGGTCGTCAGGTGAGGTCCCAGAAAAGACCAGTCCCTTGGCAGTCATCTCATCTCGGTATTCGTTATTGAATTCGTAACGGTGCCGATGCCGTTCTTCAATCTGACTCTGATTGTTGTAAGCAGCAGCGGCAACACTACCCGCCTTCAACTTGCAAGGGTACAGGCCTAACCGTTGCGTCCCACCCATCTCATGGACGTCGGCTTGATCGGCCATCAGATCAATAATCTTATGACTGGTATCCGCGTTCATTTCCGTTGAGTTAGCATCCTTATACCCCAGGACATCCCGAGCAAATTCAATACTGGCCACTTGCATTCCCAGGCAAATCCCCAGGTATGGAATATCTTGTTCCCGGACGTACTTAATCGCCGTAATCATGCCTTCAATCCCACGGTCACCGAAACCACCAGGAACAACGACCCCGTCCATCCCCTTCAGAATATCGGCCACATTGTCATCGGTAATTGTTTCGGCGTCAATCATGTGGAGATCAATGTTGGCGTCAACCGGGTAACCCGCGTGTTGCAAGGCTTCAGCAACGGAAATATAAGCATCGTGTAAGCCAACGTATTTTCCAACCAAGGCAATCTTAATTGTCCGGCTCAAGTTTTGCATGTGGTCAACCATCTTGGACCAGTCTGCCATGTCGGATTGTGGGGCATCGACCTTGAAATGGTCCAGAACAATTTGATCTAAGCCTTGTTCCTGCAACCGCAGTGGAATGGAGTAAATGGTTGGCACGTCCATGGATTCAATGACGGCAGATGGCTTAACGTCACAGAACAACGCAATCTTTTGTCGCATCTCGTCCGTAATGTGATTTTCGGTCCGCACCACCAAAATGTTTGGTTGAATCCCAATACTCCGGAGTTCGCGGACGGAATGTTGGGTAGGCTTCGTCTTCATCTCGTGGGCCGCATGCAGGGTTGGCACCAGTGTGGTGTGAATGTAGACCACGTTCTCGTCACCAACTTCGGACTTCATTTGCCGAATGGCTTCCAAGAATGGTTGTGATTCAATATCTCCAACCGTCCCACCAATTTCGGTGATCACGAAGTCGGCGCCTAAGGTCTTACCGGCCCGCATGATTTTTTCCTTGATCATCCCCGTGATATGAGGAATCACTTGTACCGTGGCTCCCAGGTAATCGCCACGGCGTTCCTTTTCCAAGACTTCCGAATAAATCTTACCAGTCGTGACATTCGAGTACTTGTTCAGATTGTTATCGATGAACCGTTCGTAATGACCTAAGTCCAAATCTGTTTCGGTACCATCGTCCGTAACGAAGACTTCCCCGTGTTGGTACGGGTTCATGGTGCCGGGATCCACGTTGATGTATGGATCGAATTTCTGAATCGTGACGTTTAACCCCCGGTTCTTCAATAGCCGGCCCAGTGAAGCAGCCACAATTCCTTTACCTAAAGATGAAACCACGCCGCCAGTCACAAAAATATATTTGGTCATGTGCAAACTCCTCGTAAGATTATTTAGGGTGATCCGGTGCGTCCGTAAAACTATAAAAAAAGCTCCCTATTCGTTGGAATAGGGAGCTCACCGTTCAGTTGTCCTTAACTACAAAGTAGCAAGGAGCCCAAAAATCATGATACCTGCTTTTGGGTAAGAGGTCAAGTAAACGCAGAAATTATTTTTCTTCGCTATCCTCTTCATCGTCGTCATCATCGTCACTGTCATCGTCGTCAGCGGAGAAGTCGAGACTGTCATCCTCGTCGTCATCGGGAGCATCCATCTGTGACAGCTGGTCTTCGATTCCGTCCGGAATATCTTCCGTATCGTCTTCTTCGTCATCGTCGTCAATGCCGAGACCCGTCTGTAACTTACCCAAATCGGGACCGTTAGAACCAGTCGTGTCGTCATCATCATCATCGTCGTCGGCGTACGTGCTATTATCGTCATCTTCTGGATCATCGTCGTCATAATCGATCACATCGTCGTCATCGGTCGTGTCGGCGAGAAAAGCATTAACCTTCTTACGCTTCTTGCGCTTAGGTTGGTCCTCATCCTCTTCGGTATGAACCGTTGCCTCGTCGATGGATTCGAACGGATACCAAGTTCGCAGTCCCCAAAGGTTATCACCCAGAGAAATGAAACTACCATCGACGTTTAAATCCGTATAAAATTGGGACAGCCGTTCACGAATTTCTTCGTCGCTATCGCCTAAATAGGTTTGGACAGCATTTGCCAGATCGGCAAACCCCATCACATCGCCATGCTGTGACAAAATGGCGTGAGCGACTTCAATCATTGATAATTCCTTTTTGTTCTGGCCCTCAAAGACTTTTAATTCCAAACTGGTGCACGTCCTTTCCGCAGTCTACTAAAATATGATACTCGCTTATGCCGTAAATTGCAATCTAATCTTATAGTTTCCAACCAATTCTTCCCCAGCATACAGGAGGTAATCGATCTTTACGTTCCCACGGAATGGCCGTTCCTCAAATTTAGTTTCGAGGAGTGGCGTCACGGTTTCAATCGGCATCATCCCGTATGGTGTGTTGTAACGGGCCGTGACTCGTTTACCACTAACGAAATGTAACCGCAATTCAGCTTCTGCCGCTCGCGTCAGATGAACCTCACCTTCCGGCGTAAACTTCATAGTTACCGGCGTCTTATCACCCGTCTCCTCGTTGGGTTCAAGGTAACGGAGGTACAAATTGGTCCCCATCTGGACCAATTGTCCATCCACATCCAAACGGTAGTCGGAAACATCCTCATGCTGTTTGATATGTGTTTCCAAGTGAATCGCAACAGGCACCCCCGTAGATAGCTGATCCATTTGCACCCTTCCTTTCCAAAAATGTCTGTTTTAATTATAGTTCATTTACAACCGAAAGCCTACCATTTACCTGTACTCACCAACGCCTATTGAGTCAATCTTCAGTTTTGGCTAAGCATGGTCCAGACCATGACGCCATCCGGCTTTTCTAGTATAATGGTGGGGTGAAGACCAATTGTGAAGGGTGATGACGGTTATTGGACCAACTAAAACAGATTGCACCTGACATTCAGACGCTCACCACGCCCATCCCGGCGAACCAAGTCAATCAGGCATTTGGCTATACCAATGCCTTATTGGACTCGGTCGCGGAACTAGGGCAACCCCTTCTGCACTTCTGGACCATGACGCCGACCGTGATCATGGGATTAAAGGATAAGCATCTCCCACACCTCGCCGCTGCCATTCGCGCGGTTCAGGCGCACGGCTATGATGTCGTCCTTCGCAATTCTGGTGGGTTAGCGGTCGTGGCCGATAACGGGGTCCTCAACGTCTCACTCTTCGTCCCGTTAACCCAGCCCATCAGTGTCAGCACGGCCTATGAGCAAATGACCACGCTGGTTACGCTGGCCTGGCCCGAGCTCAGCATCGACCACTATGAAATCACCCGCTCCTATTGTCCGGGTGACTATGACCTTAGCGTCGATGGCCGTAAAATCGCTGGCATTGCCCAGAGACGCAGCACCAATGCCTTGGTGACCATGCTCTACCTAAGCGTGCGAGGCAACCAACAGCAGCGGGGAATCATCGTTCGCGACTTCTATCAAGCCGGTTTGGCTAATGAGCCTAATCAGTGGGATTTCCCGGATGTTGATCCCGGGACCATGACCACAACCGCCGCTCTGCTGAACCAAGATCTGACCCTCACAGCTGCCCAGGACCGATTCACCACGGCCTTTACACAGGCGGGAACCCGCGTCGGTCGCGGAAAAATCACGGCCATGCTTGGCACCCCAGCCTTTCAAATACGGCTTGACCGGGCCACAGATCAGATGCGTCGCCGACAACCTAAACTAAACTAAATTAGAATTAGCAAGGAGGAGTTAGTGTGTCCTATGCCCAAGCACGGTTACCCCGTGAGAAAGTCTTTCGGGATCCCGTTCATAATTACATTTACGTACAACATCAAATTATTCTCGATCTGATTAATACCCGGGAATTTCAACGACTACGTCGCATCAAGCAATTGGGAACCGCCTCACTAATCTTCCATGGCGCAGAACACTCTCGTTTCACCCACTCCTTAGGGGTGTACGAGATCACCCGCCAAATTTGTGATAACTTTCAACGAAACTACCCCACCCAGGAACCTGGCGATGGGGGTTGGGATGACCGTGAACGATTGACCGCACTGTGTGCCGCCCTGCTACACGACATCGGCCACGGCCCATACTCACACACCTTTGAACACATCTTCCATACCAACCATGAGGCCATCACCGTCGAGATTATTACCTCCCCAACCACCGAGGTCAATCAGGTGCTCCGTCGGGTAAGCCCGACGTTCCCTAGCGAAGTGGCCAGCGTCATCCAGAAGACCTATCCTAATCCCCAGGTCGTCCAGATGATCTCCAGCCAGATCGATGCGGATCGCATGGACTACCTACTCCGCGACGCCTACTTCACCGGAACCGAATATGGGACCTTTGACATCACCCGAATTCTTCGCGTGATGCGTCCTTACAAGGACGGTATCTGCTTTGCCATGAACGGTATGCACGCGGTTGAAGACTACATCGTGAGTCGCTTTCAAATGTATCAACAGGTTTATTTTCACCCGGTATCTCGTTCGATGGAGGTCATCTTGGACCATCTCCTTGGCCGGGCCAACGTGCTCTACCAATCTGGACAAAGTAACGAAAGCTTCATCCCCCATCTCCTATTACCATTCTTCAACAACAAATTCGACCTAGAAGACTACCTCTATCTCGATGATGGGGTCTTAACCACCTACTTTACTCACTGGCGGCAATCTCCCGACGACATCCTGGCCGATCTAGCTCATCGTTTCTTGGACCGCAAGCCTCTTAAGAGTGCCGTTTACAACGACGCCACCAAGTCCTTGCTGCCCCATTTACGGGAAGCCGTGCGGTCGGTTGGATTTGACACTGATTACTACACCGCTACCGATGACAGCTACGACCTGCCTTATGATGACGCGTACGATCCTAAAATGACTTACCCACTCACACAGATCGAGTTACAAGAACCCGATGGGACCTTGCGGGAATTATCGACCGTTTCCGATCTCGTTAACGCCATCCGTGGCAAATTTACGGGTGACCAGCGTTTCTTCTTCCCAAAGGAAATGTTGAACCCCGGTGACGATGCCCCAGAACTTTTCCAACCCATTTATAATGACTTCATAAACTATCTACAAAATGACCAACTGATTCAACCACAGGGACGTGATTAAGTGACCATCAAACTCATTGCAATTGATATCGACGGTACCCTATTGAATAATGACCATCGTATCACCCCGGAAACCAGGGCGACTATTCAGGCGGCCTTGACCGCCGACATCAAAGTTGTGCTGTGTTCCGGGCGGCCGCTGACGGGGGTGACCCCTTTTCTAAAAGAACTCGGAATTAGTGGCGATGACCAATATGCAATCACGTTCAACGGCTCGATGGCACAAACCATCACCGGTAAGGTCCTGGTACAACACGCCCTCTCCTATACCGATTACATCGACCTCGAAGCCTGGGCCCGCAAACAAGCGGTCCACTTTCAAGTGGAAACGCCCCAGCGACTCTATACCGCGAATCCCGATCTAAGCTGGGAAACAGTGGTTGAAAGCCACCTGGTTCATCTGCCTATTGGCGTCCGCACCCTGGATGAAATGCCCACGGATTTAACGATGCCAACCGCCATGTTCATTGATGAAGAATCGGTGATCGACCGCGTCATGACCGCCATTCCCCAGGAATTTCACGACCGTTTCTACGTCGTCCGCACGTCGCCCAAATTTATCGAAGTCATGAATCAACATGCCAGCAAGGGCAAGACGCTCCACGAGTTGGCAACCCGTCTGCGGATCCGTGCCGACGAGATCATGGCGATCGGTGACCAGGGTAACGACCTGCCGATGATTCGGTATGCCGGATTCGGCATTGCCATGGGTAATGCCAGCGAGCCGGTCAAAGCTGCTGCCAACCATATTACCCTGTCGAACACCGAAAACGGGGTAGCGGCCGCAATTAAGCAATATGCACTTAACTACTCAAAAGAATAAAGGAGACTCTTCTACATGACGATTAAAGTAATCGCAATCGATATTGATGGCACCTTAGTTAACGACCAAAAGCAAGTTACTCAAACCACCATTGACACCATTCAGGCCGCCCGCGATCGCGGTATCAAAGTGGTTCTTTGCAGTGGTCGACCACTCTCCGGCGTCAAGCCTTACCTCGACAAGCTGGGCATCGACGGCGATGACGAATACGCGATTACCTTTAACGGGTCCGTCGCCCAAACGATCAGCGGAAAAGTGATGACCAACCACTCCCTGTCGTACGATGATTTCATTGACCTAGAAGCCCTATCACGGAAGCTGCAAGTCCACTTCCAGATCGAAACTCCCGATCATATCTATACGCCGAATAAAAACATCAGTGCTTACACCATTGCCGAAAGTTACATGGTTCGGATGTTAATTCGTTACCGGAACGCCGCTGAAACCAGCCGCGACCTGACGATTTCCAAGGCCATGTTTGTTGATGAGCCAAAGATTATCAGCCGAATCAAGCCACTAATTCCAGCCGAATTCCATGACCGATTCTACGTCATTCAAAGTGAACCCTTCTTCATCGAAATCATGAACAAGAACGCTAGCAAGGGTAATGCCCTTAGCGAACTGGTTGCCGATCTTGGGTTCAAGTCCGATGAGGTCATGACACTAGGTGACCAAGGCAATGACCTGACCATGATTCAATACGCTGGCCTCGGCGTTGCCATGGGTAATGCCATTCCAGAAGTTAAGGCGGCCGCGAACACCGTTACCTTAACGAACAATGAAGACGGCGTCGCTGCTGCTATTAAGAAGTATGCGTTAAGCTAACGGTCAATGTTAGCCCTAAGCCGCACTTCAGCGGCCGGGGATGACCGTCAGGCAACTCGTGGCGCATTAATTCAGATTAAATCAAGTTGGTCCACCGATATTTATCGGCGGACCTTTTTGTTGTTTCCATACTACGCTCGATAGTTTTGATCGTTTCTGACCCGTCTTACTTGAGAAGAACTTACCATCACATGACCGGCCTCGTCGTTCATTTGCCCGTAAAATATAGACAAAAAATTCGCCGATCACCGTTGATCGACGACGCTTAAACCTCATTTAACTTTGGTAACTAAAGGTTGAAAGCTGGAATACCTGTCTCGTTCCAGGATTGGCAAGAATTCGACCCGTTCCGGCCCATATCTGCCGGCCATTAAGGCCAAGGACCCACCAGGTTGCCTAGCCTTAGTCCCCATGTTGCTGAAACAAGGATGGTGACTGATTTGAAACTCTCAACCTTTAGTTCTACAAGATGGTAAAGATGATGCCCAAGACCATATAACAGGCACCGGAAACCAGGCCATAACGGGCCGGGGCATTTACCGTGATCGGGGCATTCTTCACACTAGCGACATGGCGAACCCCCACCTTTTCACCTGGGAGTGGCGCTGGATCCTCACCTTTACGCCGACGATGTCGCCAACCCGTGAAGAGGTGGCCTTTCAGCAAGATGCAGACCGCACCAAATACCAATAAGGCCAACCCGACCATGAACAAAAGATTACCGATAACCATGATTGGCTGGTTTAAGATCTTCATGACCAAGGCGACCAACAAGCCACCCGCAACCGTCCCTGTTGCCCAACGCTGCCACTTATTCATTCAACCGCTCCTCACTTAACAAAAAAGCCCAAGCCAACGCCCTGCGTCGCTTAAGCCTTTAAACGTTTACTGTTCTTGACTCCGAAAACGATTCTTAAACAAAGGACTCACTGGACGATTTTCATTAATTCGCTTGATGGCTTGGCCAATCAGCGGACCGACAGAAATCTGTTCAATCTTGTCAATTTGTTTTTCCGGCGTTAACTGGATGGAGTCGGTAATGACTAATTTCTTAATCGGGGATGCTTGAATCCGGTCAATAGCGGGACCCGACAAGACCGGATGAGTACAGCTAGCGTAAACTTCCGTAGCCCCCGCATCCATCAGTGCCTTTGAACCCAAGGTGATCGTCCCCGCTGTATCAATCATGTCATCAATCATGATGCACCGTTTACCCTTAACATCACCGATGATGTTCATGACCTTGGCCACGTTCGCCTTGGGCCGCCGCTTGTCGATGATGGCAATTGGTGCCTTTAGGAATTCCGCCAATGCCCGCGCACGCGTCACCCCACCATGGTCGGGTGAAACGACGACAGCATCTTTGGCCAAACCATTCCGTAAGAAGTAGTCCGCCAACAGTGGTGCACCCATCAAATGATCAACCGGAACATCGAAGAACCCTTGAATCTGGGCAGCATGGAGGTCCAGTGCCAAGACCCGAGTAACGCCGGCCGTCTGGAGCATGTTCGCTACCAGCTTAGCCGTAATTGGTTCCCGTGAACGGGCCTTACGGTCTTGCCGAGCATAACCGTAGTAAGGAATGACCACGTTGATTGTCGCAGCACTTGCCCGCCGCAACGCATCGATCATGATCAACAGTTCCATCAAGTTGTCGTTTACTGGCGCCGAGGTTGATTGAATCACATAGACGTGACAACCCCGAATGCTTTGTTCAATGTTAATCCGAATTTCACCGTCACTAAAACGGTCCACCGAAGTTTTACCCAGTTCAACGCCAACTTCGTCAGCAATCTTTTGAGCCAACGGTTTGTTAGAGTTCAACGCAAAGATCTTCAATTTAGGGTCAAAATATTGCGTAGCCATAATTTCCTCCAATAGCAACTAAGCTGCCAGAATTTACTATAACAATTTTATGCTATCGCGTCGTGAAACACAAGACCTACAGCCTAGTCTTCGCCCCGATATGGTAGTTTTTGATAATAATTAGGCTTATTCGTTTGCCGTTGCCGAGCAATGGCCATATCATACTGGTTAACCTGATCCGTAATTGTCGAACCGGCAGCGATGAAGCTGTGATCGGCAACGTCCAACGGCGCCACCAGATTTGAGTTTGAGCCGATGAAGGCATCGTCGCCAACCACCGTCTCATGTTTGTGCTTGCCATCATAATTAACAAAGACGACCCCACAACCAACATTGATGTTCCTACCGAGCTTGGCATTGCCAACGTAAGTCAAATGACCCACCTTGGTGCCTTCACCAATCGTAGCCTTCTTAACTTCCACAAAATTACCCAAGTGGACGCCGGCTCCGATATGCGATTCTGGCCGCAAATGACTGTCTGGACCAATGTTACTCCCATTAGCCATGTCAGAATCTTCCAACAATGAGGACGTGACCGTGACGTGGTCGGCCAACGTCGTATTCCGTAATTCAGAATGCGCGCCGATATAACAATCCTCACCGATGACGGTGTTACCCTTCAATAAAACCCCAGGTTCAATGATCGTGTCGGCACCAATCTTAACGCCAGCATCAATATAAGTTGTCTCGGGGTCAATTAACGTCACCCCATCACGCATATGGGCTTCATTAATCCGTTGCCGCATAATCTTCGTGGCGGCAGACAAGGCGACCCGGTCATTAACACCCATGGATTCATTGAAGTCATCCATTTGATAAGCAGCGACGATGTCTCCCTTGCGCTTCAAGATTTCAATCACATCGGTCAGATAGTACTCACCCTGAGCGTTGTCATTGGAGGTTTCATGAAGGGCAGCAAATAACTTCCGGTTGTCAAAGACATAGACGCCCGTGTTAATTTCATGAATTTCTTGTTCTTCAGAGCTGGCATCCTTTTGTTCCACAATCTTTTCAACAATGCCGATATTATTCCGAACAATCCGGCCATATCCAGTTGGGTCCGGCGCAACGGAGGTTAAAATCGTCGCAGCCGCATGCTTAGCTTCATGATAGGCAAACAGATCATCAAAGGTTTCCGCACGGAAGAGCGGGGTATCCCCACTGACGATTAGGGTCGTGCCCTCTTCATCCTTCAACATGGGTTCTGTTTGCAACACGGCGTGACCGGTTCCCAATTGTTCAGCTTGCAAAGCGTACTGCGTGCGGTCACCCAGGGTGGCTTTAACATCTTCGGCGCCGTAACCAACCACCGTCACAATCTGGTCCATCTTGGTCTGTTCAACCTGGGTCAACACATGGTCAACCATCGCCTTACCACAAACTTGGTGTAAGACTTTGTATAGCTTCGACTTCATCCGGGTGCCCTTACCAGCAGCCAAGATAATGGTATTTCTCGTACTCATTCGAAAAATCTCCTAGTTTTTAGTTATTGTCAGTATTAAAAATCTGCGTCAGGTAGTTCCCTGGTGTCACACGAATTTTCTCGTCTTGGGTATGAATCTTCAAGAGCGAGGTGTACTTGCTAACAGTCCGTTGGCCTTCAAAGTCACCTTCAGCAAAGACCGCCACACCAGCCAATTGGGAATCAAATTCATCCACTAAGGAACGGAGGCCACCGACGGTCCCGCCACCCTTCATGTAGTCATCCACAATCAGGACCTTGGAGCCCGGCTTAACGCTTCGTTTCGATAAAGCCATTCGTTCGATTCGTTTGCTCGAACCGGACACGTAATTCACACTCACCGTAGAACCTTCAGTGATCTGTGAATCGTGACGCACGATGACAAAGGGAACATTTAGATAGCTAGCCACACTTTGAGCCAAGGGAATCCCCTTGGTTGCAACCGTAACCACAACATCAACGGATTGATTAAGATACTGAGTTGCCAGAATCCGACCAATTTGCCGTAAAGCCGATGGCCGGCCCAAGATATCGGACATGTAGACGTAACCACCTGGCAGATATCGGTCAGCATCGGATAATTCCGTAATCATCTCGTCAACAAAGTGTTGTGCGTCTTCCCGTAAGATATACGGGATAAAGCGGGCACCACCAGCCGCTCCGGGAACGGTCTCTAAGAGGCCCGTTCCACGAGCCTGGAAGGTTCGCTTTAAGATGGTTAAATCTTCACTGATTGAGGACTTGGCGGACTCATAACGAGTTGCAAAAAAGGTCAATGAAACTAATTGGTGCGGTCTTTCCAATAAATAGCGGGTCATGTCAACCAATCGGTCACTTCTTCTGACTTTCAACATCTTCACCTCAAACGTTTTCTTTAGAGTTAATTGTAAGGTCAATTTTAGCATAAATGTTCGGGTTTATCGTTATATTTTCGTGAGAAAAAGCAAAAATGGCGGAAATTTAAGAAATGAAAGCGAAAGAAAAGACGCCGACCACCGTCAGCGCCTGGTAATTTCCAATTTTTTCAAATAAGTCTACTCGGCCGTTTGTAATTTTTGCCAGCCCAGGGCGGCAAAGTAACATACCGCTTCGATAGCGGCGATAAAGAACGATACCGGATAATTCGTCACATAACTCAATACCAACCCCAGCCAAACGCCAATCAGCGCCAGGGCAACCGCCAGGATCATCATACCGCTTACCGTGTGGGCAAAGTATTTCGCCGTTGCCGCCGGTAGCGTCAGAAGAATGAAGATCAACAGTGACCCCACAATTTGGGCCGCCACACTCACACTCAATGCCAGCAAGACCAAAAAGGTAATCGACAGGCTGTTTGTCCACAGCCCCTTGACCCGTGCCCCGGTATGGTCGAACGAATCAAATTTCAAGAACCGATAGATCACAAAGATCACGATTAAAACGAGTAGGGACAGCCATAACATCTGTCGCACGTCGGCTGCACTAATCCCAATGACACTCCCAAACAAGATACTGGTAGCGTAACTGGCATTCTTATTGGCTAGTGATAGAAATAAAATCCCTAACCCAATAAACAACGCGGAGATGGCACTCGTGGCAGCTTCACGCCGCTCACTGCGAGCACTCAGCTGACCAACGATGACGGAACTCACGACCGTGAACAGCAACATTCCGTTTAAGGGAGCCCATCCAGCAAAGATGCCGAAGGCCGCCCCAGAAAAGCCAATTTCGGAAAGCGTATGCGTCAGAAACGACATGTTTCGAGCGATCACGAAGACCCCCATGATGCCACAGATAATGGCGATGATGGTCCCGGCCGCGAAAGCGTTGCGCATAAATTCATAACTAAACATTTTCGCCCTCCCAAACCTTGTTCTGTGTCAGGCCAGCAATCGGTCCCTGCTCCGCCCCACGTGGCGTTAACATCAAATATTCCGTGCTGTACTTTCGGGCCATAGGGATATCATGCGTGACAAAGAGCACCGTCAAATCAAGGCACTGATTCAACTCTTGCACCAGGTCAAGCAGGTCCGTCTTGGTGACGGGGTCCAGACTTGCTGTCGATTCATCCAAAATCAACAAGTTGGGAGCCTCAACCAACGCTTGTGCCAAGTATGCCTTCTGTCGTTCCCCACCGGATGCCTGACCAATCGGCCGTTTAGCGATTGCTTCCAAGCCGGTTTCCTTTAAAATCTCCCGAACCGCTTGTCGTTCCGTTCGAGATAACCAGGGCCATTTCCAACCTGTCAGGTTTAACCCAACGAAGTCCTCGATAGTTAAAGGGTAATCAGCATCAATATTGCGGAACTGTGGGACGTAGCCAATCTTCACATGATTGGGGTCGGGCAAGTAGGTGACCTGCCCGTGAGTGGGCCGCAATTGATGCAGGATCGTTCGCATCAGCGTGGTCTTTCCTACCCCGTTTTTTCCGACGATGCTGAGAAAGTCCCCATGATTAATGGTTAAATTGAGATCCTTGAATACCGGGTGATTCGGAAAGGTCACACCGAGATTATCTAATTTTAAAATTGGTGTTGTCGTCATGATTGATTTCCCTCCTGAATCCGTTGAACCTGGCGATACTGTTTCAGCATCCACGTCCGATAACTTTCCTGGGTCGGCATGGTCTCAGTGACGGTCACCACCGGAATGCCAGACTGCTTGGCCAGCTTAACCATCGCCGTCACATTTTTACTAGAGTTCTGGGTATTTTCCACAAAGAATGTGATCTGGTGATGCCGAATCTGGTGTTGTAGCTGCGTAATGTCTGCAGGCGTCGGATCACTGTCTTCCTCGATTGCCTGAGCAAAGTGGCTGTCACTAACCCGATAGCCCATCGCTGTCAGCGCCAAGTCGAAGACCGGTTCGCTCACCGCCACACGTTGGCCGTGAGCGCCTTTAGCTAATTGACGGGCTAGCTTAGGAAAGACGGCCAACTGGCGCTCATACGCCGTCCCACGCCGCTTATACTGGCTAGCATGGGTGGGATCAATCCGACTGAACTTCTTAACCAACTGACGGGTGACTTTAGTCATCACCGTAGGGTCCGTCCAAAGGTGGGGATTATCTCCAGTCGACTTCCCCATAACCTTTCCAATGGAAACCGTCTTGGTACCTGAATCGGTGTTGGCTGCCACTAATTTATCCATCCAACTGTCATAACCCAAACCATTTTCGATCACAACATTGGCTTTGGCGACCTTTTTTGCCGTCTGAATATCTGGCTCGTAGCTCTCGGCATCAATACTTGGACTGTTAATGACCGTTGTGACCTGCCCTTGATCACCCAAAATTGCTTTCGCTGCCTCACCATAAAAACCCAGCGTCGCGACCACCTGGAGCTTACCAGATTGGTGTGGCTGGGTTTGTTGCTGACAACCGGTCAAAATTAAGACGACGGCGAGCAAGGACATGATTAAGGTCAGGGTGCGCCATTGAATTCGCTTGCCCACTTTGTTCATCCCATTCTTTACCCAAATTTATGTAAACAGTAACGATTACCATTTAGTAATTCTACCAGAGATTGAAAACTTGTCAACAGGGTGTCGCTAACTATTTGACGTAAGACGCCAGGAAGTCTGCGACCATCTGATCATAGCGTTCTGGATCCTGGGCACGGGTTTCAATATGGGCAGCAACGGGGTCCCGATACTTAAACTTAGGGCCAGCGGCGGCGCGATACAACTTATCTAAATTATCAATAGGAACCGTTTGGTCATTCGTCCCTTGAATCAATAGGATTGGCAAGTGTGACTTACGTAATTGACCAGCAATGTCCCCATCGGCCAACCGATATTCACTTAACCGGGAGTATTGATCGGCAATCGTTAAAGCGGGTTGGGCGGGCACGTGGAAATCATGGTGGAGCCGGTACCGGGCCTCACCAAGAACGGAAGCATAACCGGAATCTGCGATCACGGCCTTTACATTCTCCGGAAGCTCCTCCCCCATGGTAGCCATCACGGTGGCGGCTCCCATTGAGATCCCCAGCATAACAATCTGACAATCGTGACCCTTAGCCGCAACGACCTGATCGATCCAGCCTAAATAATCCAACCGATCCGTCCAGCCATACCCAATGGTGCTACCGGCACTATCGCCGTGAGCCCGGGCGTCGGGCATTAACACGTCATAACCCCAATTGTGAAAGACCCGGGCCCAAGGAATCATTTGTTCCCGGGCGTGACCTAAACCATGGGCCAGAATAACCACTTTGGTTGTCTCTTCTTCGGCCGCTAGCCAACTAGCCCGTAAGAGTAGACCATCCCGACTGGTTTGGGTCCATTCCACCGGCTGGTGTCGCAGATACCAAGCATTATCGGAAGCCGAATTTTCACCAATTGCCCGTTGCTTAGATTGTTCCCGACTCCGTGCATACGACTTCGTGGCAGCCACGTATAGACCTGCCGCCGCTCCTAGGACACTGACAACTCCGACAGCGGAGAGGGCTGCGGCGCCACCAACGACCTTTTGCCAAGTTTTCATCTTTACGACCCCTTTTCGTTTTTTCCTACACCCCCACTGTACCCAAAAAAGGTAAGCGTTT
>NZ_BCWD01000029.1 GCF_001592085.1 Levilactobacillus senmaizukei DSM 21775 = NBRC 103853 | reverse complement strand
GATAAAAAAAGGCCACACCCCCGATTGATATCGGTCCGTGTGGTCTTTTCACTTTAATGGCGACCTAGTCGCTGCCGTAGCCGTTCCCACCATGAAGAACTCTGCGTGGACTCGCCATAAACATAGGAGTGGGATTGCCGGGATGACCGCTTGTCATCGCGATCATCATCCATGAAGACAATCTTACGCCAGCGCTTGGCTTCTTCGTCACTCATGCGCTTTTTGGCCATTGGCTTCAATCTCCTTTTCTCTTAGCACAATTGCTAACAAGCTTATTTTTTTAGTCGGGTTAGCTGGCTGAAATCACGAATAAAGGTCAAAATTTCCTTCGCCCGATCTTCACCATAAACATCGACCCAGCTCTGGAATCGCGTACTGATTCGTTCCCGAATCACCCGTTCCGCTTTGGCCCCAGTAGGCGTCGCAATTAAGTATAACCGTCGCCGGTCATTTTCGTCCGGTTGTTGTTCTAAATAGCCCTGTTTTAACAAAGTTTTAATTTGTCGGGAGACCGCACTCCGGGTGACCTGACGTTCACTAGCAATATCCATAAGGGTTACCTGACGATGACGGGTAATCTCACGTAAAATTAAATACTGCTCGAAGGAGAGGTGAAACTCCTTAGCAGGCTCCGAGACAAATTCATCCAAATACTTCAAAGAATTCATATACACATCAATAAAAGCATCCAGTAATGACGGTTCCTGATCAGCCATGCTTTCCCACCTACAATTCTCAAAATACGATTTTTATCTTAGCATTTACCCGCGTTAAATTCCAGTTTTTCTTATAGTAACGCTTAGCTACTGGACCAACCCCGTTGAATGTGCGATAGTCAAGGAGGAGGCGCTTTCATGAAACAAAAACAGTGCATATTATTAGGCTTACTCAGCCTGAGCCTCCTGACCGGTTGTGCCAATCAAACGCCAACCAAGTCAGTCGCAAGTCCGAGCTCAGCAAGCAGTCATTCACAGGTTGTTCAGCGTTCCACTTCGTCAAGCAAGGCTAAACCCACAGCAACCTATTCCCAGCAAACCTTTACCATTTCGAACGTGGTCTTCCAGATCACCGGTATGAAGGTCACGGCGAGCGCCACGGCCAACCGACAACTCTTCGTCTTGTATTATACCGTGACGAACCATCAATCCAAATCGATTGTACCTAACGATATCTGGCAGGATGCCGTCTCAGCTCAGCAATCCGGCAAAAACCTAGGGACAGGTAACCTGGCATTCACCACCAGCCAGACCCAGGATAACAATAAGCTGAATCGCACCGTGATGCCGCTCAAAGCTGGTCAGAGTGAACAAGGCCTCGCAACCTTTGAGCCTAAGGGCTCGGCGGCCATCACCGTGACCTACAAAGATACCCATCATCGGTCCATTCATCAGAGCCACTATTCAATCAATTAAGACTAGAAAGGAATCTTTATGACATCGCTAATCGAACGAATCCACCACGTTGCCTTAGGCAACCTCGATCAATTTGTCCAGCTGTGTGAGCAGTTGAACATCGAATACTGTCTGCTGGGTGGGTCCCTACTGGGCGCCGTTCGGCACCAAGGCTTCATCCCTTGGGACGACGATGTCGATGTGGGCCTATTACGAACCGACTACGACCGTCTTATTACTGAGGCACCATCACTGCTAACCACCAGCAACTACTTCTTACAAACGCCACAGACCGATGAGAACTATGGGCTGAGTTACGCCAAGCTGCTTGATCGGAGAACTTACATTGAAGAGAAGAATAATGTTAACAACGCCCGCAAAGGGGTCTTCATTGATATCTTTCCATTGGATCGAATTCCCAGTGACCCGGGTCTACAACGGGAACAACTTGCTAAATTTCAGGTCTTAAATGCTCGGATTCTTTTTCAATTGCGTTATCACTTAGTTGATACGCCACTACGTAAGTTTCAAAGTGATCTCACCCCGGAGCAGCTAGCCGAGGTGGCTGCCTTAAAAGTCGAACGGAATGCCGTGATGACCCAGTATCAAACCACTGCGAGCATTCAATTCAAAAATCTAGCTTCGCAATACAGCTATGACAAAGAAATTTATTCGATTTCTGAGTTAACTGACTTAACATCGGTGCCTTTTGAGCAACTGATGCTCAAGATCCCGAAAGATTATGATAACATTTTGACACGTATGTATGGGGACTATCGGGTCCTGCCCCCAGAGAATCAACAAACCGAAAAACATTTGGACCGCCTAATTATGGACAATCAAGTCTTCACCGACTAAAAACTCTTGAGGAAGTAGATGACAACTATGGCTGATGATTATTTTGGCGCCATCCTAGTGAATGTTTCCAGCATTGAGCTTTCCATCGTCAATCTGAAAACGGGCACGCAAACGGAACGAGTAAAATCCAGCGTCGCAATTGGGGAAAATATTTACAACCATGAAGAAATTGACTTTGGAACCGTCGCCGACGCTGTCGAAGCCCTGCGGGGATTTCTACAAATTATTAAGGACTACGGCGTCACTAATTACCGCGTATGGGGCTCTCAAGCCTTGTCGTCAGCACCAAATGCCGAATTCATCCGGGACCAACTCTACGTGCGGACCGGTCTCCACATCGATTGGCTGTCACTAGGGGAAGAATCCTTCGTACGCAACGAAGCCATTGCCCTCAAACTCGACCAGTATCAAGACTTGGTCAAGCATCACGCGGCCATTATCGGCCTGAACTCAGGGAGTACGACCCTGTCCTTCTTTGCTAATGGCCACCTGGTGGCTTCCCACAACATGAAGCTGGGTCCAATCCGAATTAAAGAGGTCCTGCAAAACTTACGGGCCACCGCCCCCAACCCCGTTGATGTCCTCGACGACTACATCAACAGTAAGGTCGATGACTTTTACCGATTTTTACCGGCCGAATTACAAAACACCCCCAACCAAATTATCTTGATTGGGGCCACGCCATTAAACAATTACTTCATTCCACAAAATAAGATTAGCTACACCCTAACGATTCAAGACTTCATCAAATTTAGCCGGGAAGTTTCCGGCGCCACCAATCAGTTTTTGGTTGAACGACTGCGAATTACCGAAGAAAACGTCGATACGGTATTACCCGTCGTGCTCCTGGTTAAGAAACTTTTGACCGTGGTTCACGCCGACAAACTCCACCTGGTGAACTTGAACGTCCTCGATGGCCTCACCACTAACCAATCGATTACCGCTGGCCATCATAAGTATCACTTTGAAAATCAAATTCTAGCGGCAGCCGATGACCTGGCTCAACGTTACCGGGTCGAACCGCACCACATGGAACTGGTCCGGCACTTTGCCCTGCACCTCTTTGACCAACTGCGACCACTGCATCACTTAACCAACCGGGACCGACTCCTGTTACAAATTGCGGCCATCGTTCACGACATTGGGGGCTTTATCGATACCCACGAACACTATCTACATTCCGATTACGTCTTGAAACAGTCGGAAATGCTAGGCCTTTCGAATGAAGAAACGCAGATCATTGCCGCCGTATCTCGTTATCACAGCACGCGAACGCCGGCGGAAGACCTTGCCCACTTCCAACAATTAGATGCCGACAAACGGTTAGTGGTCGCCAAGCTTTCCGCCATTCTGCGGTTAGCCGATGCCTTGGACGATGCCCATCAACAAACCATTCAAAAAATTTCCGTCTCCGTTCGGACAAATAAGATTGTCATCACCGCGTTCAGTGACGACGAACTGTACTTGATCCGCTGGGCCTTTAACTACAAAGCCCAATTCTTTACCGACGTCTTCGGGCTACAACCCGTCTTAAAACAAAGGAGGTTACACAAATGACCGTTGATTACACCAAGTCTAAGTATTACACCAACCGTGAGCTCAGTTGGCTGGACTTCAACAATCGTGTCTTAGAAGAGGCACGTGATAAGGCCAATCCACTGTTAGAACGGGTCCGGTTCTTAGGAATTACGCAAAGCAATGTTGACGAATTCTTCATGGTCCGGGTAGCCTCACTATCAAAGTTGGCCGCCGTCAACTATCCCAAGCCTGACGCCTCCGGCATGACCGCCGAAGCTCAACTACTCGCTGTCAATGCGAAGGCCCATGACCAGGTGGTCAAACAATACTCGACCTTGAACCGGATGCTCCTCCCCTTACTGGCGAACCTCGATGTCCACGTCTTGGAACCGGGTGAACTTTCCGGTCAACAGACCCGTTTTATTGAAAAATACTTCAACGACGAAATTTCTCCTGCCCTGACCCCGATGGCCGTGGACAGCTCACGCCCATTTCCATTCATCGGTAACAACACCCTGAACATTGCCCTGCGGCTTTTCAAGGATGGGGACAAGAAGGACAAGCGCTTCGCCACCGTCCAAGTTCCCGATATCTTCCCACGGACCGTCCGTTTGCCGGGGGCCGACAATGATTTCATTATGCTGGAAGACATCATCAAAACCTTCATTGGTAACCTCTTCATTGGCTATCAGGTCAAGGAAGCCGCAAACTACCGCGTCATCCGGGACATGGACCTAGACGTGGCCGAGGAAGACACCTCCGACCTATTAAAGGAAGTTGAACAGCAACTGAAGAAACGGGAACACGGGGGCGCCGTCCGGTTAGAAGTCGAATTAGGTATTAGCCAATCACTACGTCAACGGCTGATTAAGTCCATCAACATCGCGGAATATGCCGTTTATGAAATCAATGGCCCCATCGATCTGACCTGCCTCAGTGGCCTGACCAAGCAAATTGCCGGTCACGACGACGAGAAGTACCCAGACTTTCAATCGGCACGAACGCCCGGATTGCAGCCGACCGATGATGTCTTCAAGACGATTCGCCAGCACGATGTCTTGGTACATCACCCTTACGACAACTTCTCTGCGGTCACGGAGTTCATTCGTCAGGCAGCCTATGATGACGATGTCCTCGCCATTAAGATGACCCTGTACCGGGTTTCCGCCAACTCGCCTATTATTAAATATCTCGGTTCGGCGGCCCAAAATGGTAAGCAGGTCACGGTGCTCGTGGAAGTTAAGGCCCGCTTCGACGAAGAAAATAATGTCCACTGGGCCCAACAACTGGAAAAGATGGGTTGCCATGTGATCTACGGCCTAATCGGACTGAAGACCCATTGTAAGCTCACCTTGATAGTTCGACGAGAAGCCGATGGGATTCGGCGCTACATGCACATGGGAACCGGGAACTATAACGACGTGACCGCCCACTTCTACACCGATCTCGGCTTGCTGACGACCAACACAGACATGGGCATCGATGCTTCCAACATCTTTAACATGTTGTCCGGCTATTCGGAACCCCCATTCTTCCACCAATTACACATGTCACCAGATGGCATTCGAACCTTCATTAGCAAGAAGATTGATGAGGAGATCGCGCACGCCAAGGCAGGCCAACCGGCTTGGATTGAGATGAAAATGAATTCACTCTCCGATTCGGAAATGATCGCTAAGCTCTACGAGGCTTCCCATGCCGGCGTGCATATCAAACTGATCGTTCGGGGAATCTGTTGCCTGAACGTTGGGATCCCGGGACTCAGCGAAAATATTGAGGTCCACTCCATCGTCGGCCGCTACCTGGAACACAGCCGCATCTACGCCTTTGCCAATGCGGGCGATTCCCAAGTCTACTTATCCAGTGCCGACCTCATGACCCGCAACCTCAATCGCCGGGTTGAATTGCTATTTCCAATCTTGAACGCGACGCTACGTCAACGGGTTTTTGACATTTTCAACACGCTCTGGCATGATAACGTCAAGACCCGTGTTCTGATGGCCGACCGCTCGTTTACCCGCGTCGACCGGCGTGGGCTCGATCCACTAGATGCCCAGGCTAGCTTCATGACTCAAGCTACCAAAGAAATTGCAGCTGCCACCCAAAAACGCCCTGAAGGCGGCTCAGTTACGCATCAATTCAAACCAATGTTAAGTCCTAAGAATCAACCAAAATCCCCTATCGATCGGAGTCCTGAATAAATGGAAAACTTAGTTGTCATTGACCTGGGATCAAACTCAGTCCGGATGACGATTAGTGAACTCGACAATGCCGGCAACTATCAGACGGTAACCCAGGAGAAGCGCTATGTCCGGCTCTCCGAAAACATGGGTGATTCCCAAATCTTACAACCGGCGGCCATCGAGCGGACGTTAACCGCTCTGGAAGAATTTAGAGCCATTTACAGTGAGCTTGATCACCTCAAGATTAAGGCCGTTGCTACTGCGGCGGTCCGTCAGGCCGGCAATCAAAAGCAATTTTTAAAACAAGTCAAAACACAATTAGATCTCGATTTCACCGTGATTCCTGGGACGACCGAGGCACGGTATGACTACCTAGGTGTGGTGAACACCTTGCCCGTTATCAATGGCTTACTCGTTGACACCGGCGGAGCGTCTTCCGAACTCATCTTGGTCCAGAATCGGCAAATGAAACATGTCGTCTCGATCCCGCTAGGTTCCGTGACCTTGTCACAGGCTTACCTAGAAAGTGATCGAGTTCAGGCCGATTCCCTGTTTGCGGCAATGACCTATGTGAACAACATCTTAAATGATGTTTGGTGGCTGCGTGAGGCCACCAATCTTCCCGTCTTCGGACTGGGTGGTGCGAACCGGACCCTTGCTAAAATCAATCGACGGAATAAGAACTTCTTGAATTTCGAGGACGTTCATGGCTACAAGCTTTCTGCGGCCGAGGTGTATGCGACGTTAACCCGCCTGCTAAGCCTCGATCTAGCTGGACGGAAGAAGATTCCAGGTCTTTCCAAGGACCGAGCCGATATCATCGTGGGTGGGCTAATTCCCGTCACGTTACTCATGCGACTGCTCGATTCAAAACAAATCACTTTTTCCAATGCGGGATTACGCGAAGGCATCCTGTTCGAACAAATTAACGAGATTAAAAACGGGACTGAGGAAGACTAGTCCGATCGTCAAAAAGGCGTTGTGGTTGCGGCCACAACGCCTTTTTTTGCTTGTCTAAATTGATCAGCTGGATTATTCCCTGGCGGTTAACTCAGTGCCGACCAAAGTAAAACCAACTACCGCCACCGATCCCCACAACAATCATGAGAATACCACCAACCAGAACCTTCCAATGAACCGCTTGCTGTGGGACCTGATCAGCCGAGGTGCCATCATTTTCCGATAATGACGGTTTCTTTGCCGGACGGTCTGACCCAGAACGATTCCTCGAGCTTGATGTCTTCGGCCTAACTGCTGACGCCGATCCAGCCGCCGCTTTTTCAGACGATTCGACTTTAGCCGGAGAATGGGACTGCTTGGCTACCGGCTTTGTAACCGTTACTTGGGCCCGTGAACGTGTCTGCAGGCTTGGGAGCCCACGGGTTTGAAACTGCAGGCTCATTCGGTGAGTCGCCTGATAAACATGGATCACGTCAATTTTAAGTTTTAAGGTCACCGGCTGCTTCAGACTGGACGTCTTAAATGAAAAATCTACCAACGAATTTCCCTTACCATCCTTGCGCCGATGCAGCATAATTGGTCCCTGTCCGGCGACACTTTCCACTGTAACTGGCCAGCTGCCAAGCTGCTTGGCAGTTTTCATTCGTACACTAACCAGATACTGCTGGCCGGCCACCTGCACCTGAGCAGGATGAACAAAATAACCACTCGCCATTGAAGGATTGGTTGTCTGGTACTTGTAAGCATGATAATCAATGGACTGAGCATGTGCACTGAAAACCGGTACCATCAGGCCAACCAGCATAATCCCACTAGCTACGCCTAACCAACGTCCCCAGTGACGACCTCGCAACTTCCATGAGATTCCTATGACCATAATACCCCCTATTAGGCTCATGATGGCCCGCTGGGTCGTATTCTCCCCAGTATAGCCGGTAAAGTTGCCCGTTGGTTATGCTGAGTCACAGAGGCCCTTTGAGTGCCCTTGACGGCAATTGCCACCGCCGTTGCCCGATCAGCACTGGCCGCTCCATGACTGGCAAACTTGAACCGAATTGGAAACGTCTGGCTAAGCCCGACACCGGGTACCGTGACGTGAATCTTGCCGGGTATCAGATGATGAGATAAATCTTGCAAACGCGATACCGAAAATTGATACGTCATTTGATAATGATCGCCAGTTGATTGATAGTGAATCGTTCCGGTGGCCACGGGCCGACCATTCACCATTTCGGGCACCACCGCCTTGGGACCCAGTCCCAGCGACTTTGCATAACGGACGATTAACTTAACTTGATAGTTTTTTTCGCTGTCTCGTCTGATCTCAGCCAAATCGGTGAAATAACGATCGGCTTGTGAACGACCACTCCCGCTCCCCTTCAGGACTTGATAACGCCAATAAGTCACTTGAGTCTGGGCTCGTGTCAGCCTTGGCTGAACTTTCTTGGCCGTCGTTCTCACGGATTGGGTCGCCGTTTTGGCTGGTATTTTAGTGGTTTCAACCTTCACCTTCTGCTGTCTGGCAAGGTCATTAGCAGCCTGCATCAACGCTGCTGTGGTGACCGCCGTCGTTCTGCTCTGCGCGTGTTCCCAATCTAAGACTAACCGAGCAGACTCCGTCATCGCACCCACCGGTGTGACTAACTTGAAGGTCGCCGTGATGGGGCTCGCTAACCTTGTTAACTGAACCTGATAAAGCGTTTGCTGATTCACCGTACCAACCTTTTTCGCCGGTTGTTTAGCCAGGTCAAACTGTTGGATGTATTGACCGCCATTGGAAATGAGGACAACTGTCGGCCGCTGGTCTTCAACTTTAACTACTGCCGTTTTGGCGAAGAACTGATTGGCCGCCGATTCACGCACACTTTTTGATTGTTCAATCTTCATCGGCACTTGATAAACGCCGTCCGCCAGACTTGCCGCCTGTGCTGACACGCCGCTGCCCATCCAACTTAATAACCCAACCGTAACCATGACCAGCCCAATTAACCACCGTTTCATCATCCTTCAGCTCCCCCAATCCATCATAACCAGCAGTCATCAAAAGGAGCTGTTCTGAAACAGCTCCTTTGGTTCCCAGCATTATCGCTGCTACTTCACGGTAACGCTCTTGGTCGTGGTTCGATAGCCGGGTCTAGTCGCAACGACCTTCAGTTTCCAGTTTCGCTTGACTCGTTGCTTCAACTTAATCGTATATGACTTGGTGTTAACCGTCGCCTGCCCCAAAGTCCGCTGGCCATGTTTGACGGTGACTTTCGCCCGTTTAGTTGCGGTTCCGGTTAACTTCCGCGCCTTGGCTTTAATCTTATGGACGCTCAGTTTGGCTTTATTTGTCGCCTGCAGACTAGTCGTCTTAAACCTCAAGGTTGCCGTCTGAGTCATTGTAGTCATCTGATTACCCATCGGAACGGTGACTTTGAAACCAATCGTCTGATCCTTCTTCAAATTTACCTTGGTGAAGGTATACGTATTACCACTGCTACTCCGCTTGACACTCGCTGCCTGACCGGCTAACGTCATACCATTTAAGAACTGATTGCCAGCCTTGGTAGCCTTAATCGTCACCGTGGCCTTGCGGTCCTTGGCAACCACCGTCGCCGTTGAATTTAAGTATTGCGCAGCCTCCGACGCCTGCTTGGTACCCGTTCGATACAGATTGTATTTTATTTGATACTTGCCATTTGCCAGCTTTGCTGCATTTAATGCCGCTGCACTGGCTACACTAGGCTCGCCAATCGACTGGCCCAATGGTAACCCTGCCCCAACATTCAGCAACATTAAAGCAACCACACCACTCACTACAGATTTATGCATGTTTGGACCCTCCCAAGTCATGATTCTAAGGCATTTTGTGAATTCACCTACATGCTATCACCGGGCTTAGTTAACGACTAGAATTTAGTTGTGGATCAACAAAAAAGGCAAGTGATGGTTATGTCACTTGCCTTTCCACCCGATAAACGAATGGCTTTCTTAATTTAATTGTGACGACTTATCCCAAGTGATTTTCGTGGAGGATCGCTTGAACTTCCTGCTGCATGTCTGCCGGTTTTTCCCACTCATCAAATTTGGTAAAGTCCTCTTCCGGCATCGTGTAATGTTCGTTGACGTAGTCTTCATAAGCCTGGACGTGTGGCGTGTGGGCAATGTTTAGCTGAAGAATACGAACTTGCTTGATGAGTCCTCGCTCGACGGCCAATTCGGCTCGACCATTCTGAACCATATCGCTGATCTCCATGTATTTGGTGCCGTCTAACCGGGTAATTTCCTCGATTAATGTAAATGTTTCATGACTTTTCATTTCGAATTCCTCCCACAATGGTCTTATTATACCGTGATTGAGCGCAAAACAAAACCACTACCAGGGAATGGCAGTGGTCGGCATAAGAGAGAAAGAGAATTGATTAGAAGGTAATTATTAATACCTTACAGACAATAATATACCGGTTTTTGTAAGCGCTGTCAATAGCTTTCTGAAAATTATTGTACGTTTTAACGATGTCCCCCCTCACTCATAACCAGAATCGACCATTCTACAAAAAAAGGAACCGACAATTGCTGTCGATTCCACCATTTAGTTTTCACCAAATGAGAGATAGACCTTCATCCAATTCATTGGGAAATCAAACAAAGGGGTAAATAAATGGTAAATTAAACATACCACGTTAAATGATAAAAATCTATCTATTTTCTAATTATTTTTTAATTATTTGACACCTTTAGTCTCGTTCGAATCGTGCAGTACTTTTTCAACATGTACCAGGTTCGACGGGTTCTGAATAATGCTCCGTAACGAGTGCCCGGAGATATTAGCCCAGCAGGTGAACAAGAAAACTAGGGTCACCGCAAAGGTTAACCAGCGCGAACTCGCCGTCATCTTTTCACTAATGACCGAACCATAGAAGTCCTTCTTAACTTCGGCGGATACATTACCGTTGTTTGGTTCAGCAGCTTGCCGATCCGCAATGACTTGCTTCTGATAAGCGTCAATGTCAAACGTCTTTTGATTGTTCTTCATTTGACGTTGGAAGTGCTTCTTTTCCTGTTTCGTTTGGGCCTTGAACCACTTCGTGAAGTTGCGGTAGTGTTGCACGATTTCTTTAGTAGGGCCAAGTTCCTTCAGGGTCCCATAATGAATCCACGCTACTCGATCACAGAGGATTTCGACTTGCTTCAAGGAGTGACTAACGAAGACAATCGTCTTACCCAGGTCCTTGAATTCAGCAATCTTGTCCACACATTTTTGGTAGAACGTATCGTCACCAACGGATAAAGCCTCATCAATGATTAAGATATCTGGATTAACGTGAACCGCGATGGCAAACCCCAACCGGGACTTCATCCCTGAGGAGTAGCTCTTAACGGGTTGGTATAGGAAATCCCCAATATCGGCAAATCCCACGATATCATCCATTAAGGCATCGATCTCTGGGTTGGTTAACCCTTGCATCAAGGCCTTCAGCCGAATGTTCTCGAGACCGGTCAGGTTTCCTCGCAACCCAGCACCGATAGCGATGATGGACGTATCCCCACGAACATCGACTACCCCGGTTGTCTGTGGAATGATTCCGGAAATGATGTTCGACAAGGTCGACTTTCCGGAGCCGTTGACCCCGATGAGGCCAATGGTTTCACCGGAGCGAACCTCGAGGGAGATACCCATCAATGACCAGAAATGAGGCACCTTATTGTTGCCAACTGAAAAGAATGACCGCAGCTTCTCCGACTGGGTCTTAAACAAGTCATATTCCTTGGTAACGTTTTGAACCTTAATTTTATAAGAATTATCCATGAATTAAACTTCCTAACTCGGTTATTAACCATCCAAATACCGCTTGAAAGAGATCCAAGCTTAGTCTGTTGTATTATACCAAATATTTATCAATGGGGGAACATTTCTCTGTCGGCTTAGTCTTTTCTTTAAGCCACTGCGGTCAATAAAAAAAGTCGGGACTTGGTCCCGACTTCGGTTGCTAGGACAATGCTCGTGCATCAACCCAGTAATTGGTTTTCTTACCGCTAAATTTAAGGCGATACCAGTTGGTCTTGTACGCGGTCTTGTAGCCCTTGAGATTGACCGTGACCTTCACACCCTTTTTACTGCCCTTGGGCCACTTAGAGATCCTCTGGTCAAAATGCGTATTTTTGACGTGATTGTACAACTTGTATTTGTTATATTTGCTACTTAACTTTTTGGTGCCACCCGCTGCGGAATAGGTGACGTAATCATACTGTGGACTGGCGGCCGTCTCTGCAGCCGCGATCCAATACTTCTTACTGCCGACCTTAATTCGATACCAAGTAGTCTTAACACCATCCTGATTCTTAATGGCCTGGCTATCCGCCTGATAAGTCTTAGCCGTCAGTTTGCTCAGTTTACCCTTCGATTTAGCCAGATACGGCGAATTAAAAACGTGGTCGTAATAACTCCCACTCAGCTTACTATTCACCTTGACCTTGGCCGTACCGCCGGTATAACTGATGCTCGGAAACGCTAACGCCTTATCATAAACCCAGTATTTCTTCGACTTCGTACTCTTAGCAAAGCGTACTCGGTACCAAGTCGACTTGGCCTTCGACTTAGCAGACGTTTTAACCGCGCGCATGTCGAGATAAACTCTGATACCCTTATTGGCCTTAACCTTGCTCCAGGATGTCTTAGTGATTCCTGCCCGTGTATTTTTGACGTGATTGTACAAACGATAACTACTGTACTTCTTGCTTAGATTGGCCGTTTGCGTACCACTTGCGCCATAATATTTAGCCGTGTCGTAGACCACCTTGTCTGCAGTAGAACCCGAGGAACTGTTGCGACTGTCTAGACTGCTCATGTTATACTGCTTAATCAGGTTAATCAGACTACCGCCGTAGCTCGGGGCTGTAGCATAGGTCCCAGTCAACGCGTTGGCCGCATCTGAATAAGTCTTGGCGTTCTCACGCCAGGTGCCACTATAAATCGTGGGATTATAACTCGTGCCGTTACGCAATAAGGTGGCGTTATCGGTCATCGAGGCTTTGGCATTCGGGTATTTACGAAAGTTAGCCTTCGTATAATAGAGTTGCCCGTTTTCATCATACTCGGCCGTCTGCATGCTGACCGACTGCCCGTTATAACTACCCTTCACCCCGAAGTAATTGTTGGCCGATGTCGTCAATTGACTGGTTCCCCAACCACTTTCTAGAGCCGCTTGGGCCATCATAACGGATGGGTACAGCTTGTACTTATTTGCTACGGCTTGCACGGGACTCTTCAATTGTGAGATAAAATTTTGAGGATTGGAAGTCGCCGCATGACTCGATTCCCTCGTAATAACCAGACTACTCAAGCCAACACCCACTAACAGTGTGGCGAGTAGCCAGCGCTTTGATCGCTTCATCTAACCGTTCCCCCTTAAAAACGTTTCCAGAACAAGAATACCATAACTCGTCTCGGTCTAGGAACAAATTTCAAAGGAAATCTAAATTAGTGCTTTAATTGACTGGCAGCGGCTTCATCTAAGATAACCGTGACGCGGGGATGAGTTTGTAAGTAACTTGCCGGAACATCTGGTGTGACAGGACCCTCGATCATCGCCGCAACGGCCTTAGCCTTGGCCTCACCGTACGCCACAATCAAGATTTGCTTGGCCTTTAAAATGGAGCCAATCCCCATCGAATAGGCATACCGAGGCACCTCGTCTTCGTTTTCAAAGAAACGGGCGTTGGCGGCAATCGTTGACTCCGTCAAGGTCACTTTGTGCGTCGTTGACTCGGGGTCAGTTCCCGGTTCGTTGAACCCAATGTGGCCATTTTGGCCCAGGCCCAACAATTGTAAGTCAATCGGATTATCTGCAATGATTTGGTCGTACTGACTGGTTGCCGCAGCAGCATCCAGATTAGACCCGTCCGGCACGTAGGAATGAGCAAATGGCTTAGCATTAAATAGATTCTTTTGCATGAAGTAATGGTAACTTTGCGGATGGTCTGCGTTCAACCCAACGTATTCATCCAAGTTAACCGAAGTCAGTTGACTGAAATCCAGTTGGCTACCAGCCAGCTCATTGTAGATGGTAATGGGTGAACTCCCGGTGGCCAGGCCCAAAACTTTAGCCCCACCGGCTAACGCGTCTTTGAAGACCTGAAAGCCTACACGGCCCCCTTCAGCCTGATCTTTGACAATATGCAAGTCCATGTTCGTTCCTTGTGTCATCATTGTTAGTCTCCTTGTCTTTAATGGTATAGTCCAATTATAAATGCTCTAGGCCATATTTGCAAGTCAGACACCCTTTTTGAAGCCAATAAAAAAGCCGCTCACTGAAGGCTTCAGTGGTCGACTTATTTGCGACGAACGCCACGCCGGTTGGCGCTCAGGGCATTCTGCTGTTTACGGAATTTCTCAAAGGTTGCATCCCGTTGCTTCTGATTCTTATGGGAATCAACCCGTTTTGTATATTTCATGACTTTCACCACATTTTCATTGAATATTTGAAAACACTATACAACGAAAACAACGTTTATGCAAGTAATACCACCGGTTGACGCCAAATGAAAGCGGCTTGAAAGTTACCCTCCAAACCGCTCTCACCAAACCCACCAGTAATGAGCCGGCGAATCTCGATGTTATTTAACTTATTTATTCAACCGTCACGCTCTTAGCCAGGTTTCGTGGTTTATCCACATCCAAGCCCTTGTTCAGGCTGGTGTAGTAAGCCAGTAATTGAGCCGGTACAACGCTTAAGAGTGGCATTAAGAGTTCATCGACATCCGGCAGAACCAGGTCATCATCGTCAGTGGCTAAACTTTCCCGGACGATGGTCATCGTCTTGGCCCCGCGGGCAATCGTTTCTTGCAAATTACTCCGAGTTAGGCTAGCCGTCTTGGCCTGTGTAATAATGCCGATAACCGGTGTCCCCTTTTCGATCAAGGCAATCGTCCCATGCTTCAATTCACCAGAGGCAAACCCTTCGGCTTGAACGTATGAAATTTCCTTTAGCTTCAAAGCAGCTTCCAAGGAAACGGCTTGATCAATCCCTCGACCAATGTAGAACGCCCGGTTGGTATCCATCAAGAATTCATTGGATAGCCCTTCCAACTTATCCTTTTCATCAACAATGGCTTGCATCCCATTGGCAACCAACGCTAATTGTGTCCGCACATCAAAGGCCTTAGCGGCATCTAAGCCCAGGTCTTCGCCCAGGGCCTTGGCCAAGATTGCTTCCAAAGCAATCTGTGCGGTGTAAGCCTTGGTTGAGGCCACGGCGATTTCTGGACCGGCGTGTAAGAGCAAGGTGAAGTTAGCTTCTCGTGAGAGCGTTGAATTTTCGACGTTCGTAATCGTTAAGCTTGGGTAACCCGCTTCGTTCACGTTAGATAGGACTTCTCGACTGTCGGCCGTTTCGCCGGACTGGGTCAGGAAGATAAAGAATGGCTTAGCGGACAACAGTGGTTGCTCATAAGCAAATTCCGAAGACACATGGACTTCGGTTGGCATGCTGGTCAGCTTTTCAAAGAGCCGCTTCCCAATCAAGCCCGCATGGTAACTCGTTCCGGCACCCACAATGTACAACCGATCGGCTGCTTGCATGGCCTTGATCAACTGATCATCGATCTCTGGCTTGCCCTCACCGTTCAAGTATGTTTGCGTCAACTTACGCATCACGTTAGGTTGTTCGTCAACTTCCTTCAACATGTAGAAGGGATAAGTCCCCTTATCGGCTTCATTAGGATCCATGTCAACGTGGAAGGGATCCCGAGTAACGGCCTTGCCGTCAGCATCTTGAATGTCAACGCTATTAGGCGTAATGGTTACCACTTCACCATCCATTAATTCTAGGAATTCATGGGTTTCACGAAGCATGGCAAAGGCGTCGGAACAGACCACGTTAAAGCCATCCCCCACACCGATTAACAGGGGACTCTTTTGCTTAGCAACAAACATGGTGTCGGGTTGTTCGCGATCCATCATCAGGAAAGCATATGAAGAACCCTTCAACAGGCCCAGCGTCTTAACCAAGGCACTCTTGGCGTCTAAGTGGTCTTCAACGGCAAACTTGTCGACCAATTGAACAACGACTTCGGTATCGGTTTGACTCTTGAAAGGAACATCCTTCAAGTAGGTATCTTTTAATTCTTGGAAGTTTTCGATAACGCCGTTGTGGACCAGGTAAAAGCGGTCATCATTAGAGAAATGTGGATGAGCGTTATCAACGGTTACCCCACCGTGAGTGGCCCACCGCGTGTGACCAATCCCGGTTGAACCATGCACGTCAGGCGTAATCTTTTGACGGAGTTCGGCAATCCGACCCGTGGTTTTAACCAAGAAGTCCTCACCCTTTTGATCGTTAACATAGATGCCCGCGGAATCGTAACCCCGGTATTCAAGCTTTTGTAAACCGTCTACTAAGATCTGAACGGCGTTATCTTTCCCAGTAACTCCAACAATTCCACACATGTTATTTTCTTCCTTTACTCAACGCCAATCAACCTGACTGCGGGATGGCGGATAATTTATTAGCTTAAATGTATCAGCTTTCTTCAAAATTGGTATAGACTGAAACAAAATGAAAAACAATTCTGAATGACTACACTTTACAGCCTTTCACCAGGGTTGTCAATTAAAAAATTCAAAACTGGTCTAATGGCCTTTTATTATTGAATTTACAGAAAAAGGGACCCAGCTTGCGCCGGATCCCTTCACGTTTTCATTTGTTATTTAACGCCGACTTCGGCCCGAACCACATCAGCAATGCGGTCCACGTAGCCACTTACAATTTCTTCGGTTGGGGCTTCGGCCATCACCCGCAGTAAAGGTTCCGTCCCGGAAGGACGAACCAGTACCCGGCCATCACCGGCCATTTCTTCTTCAACCGTCTTAATCATGGCCTGAACTCGTGGGTTGTTCAAGGCTGCTTGCTTGTCGGCAACTTTGACGTTCACCAACTTTTGTGGATAGGTCTTCACATCGGCAGCCAAGTCGGAAAGTTTCTTTCCGGTGACCTTCAAGATGTGGAGTAATTGCAAGCTAGTCAAGAGACCGTCACCGGTCGTGTTGAAGTCCAAGAAGACGATATGCCCAGATTGTTCGCCCCCCAGGTTGTACCCAGACTTCCGCATTTCTTCAACCACATATCGGTCCCCCACCTTGGTCTTAACCGACTTCAGGTTGTGGGCAGCCATGGCCTTATACATCCCCAGATTACTCATAACCGTGGTTACGATAGTATCCTTCTTTAGGCGACCGTGTTCGGCCATGTACATCCCGCAGATATACATAATCTTGTCACCATCGACAATGTCCCCATTTTCATCTACCGCGATACACCGGTCACCGTCACCATCGAAGGCCAGACCAATCTCGGCACCCTTTTCAACCACAAACTTTTGTAGCTGCTCGGGATGGGTTGACCCAACCTGATCGTTAATGTTCAATCCGTTGGGAGTTGTCGCAATCGTATCGAAGTCTAAGTTCAGGTCGGCATATAACCGTGAAACCAAACCACTGGTTGATCCATTCGCAGAGTCAACTGCGATGTGCAACCCTTCTAAGTCGTCAGCAATGGTTTGTTCCAAGAACTGGATATACTTTTGACTACCTTCGGAATAATCCTCAACGGTACCCAAGCCATCCGTGGTTGGCCGTGGCAACTCGTCCTTTTCGCCGTCGAGCAAGGCCTCAATTTCTTCTTCCATTTCGTCTGAGAGCTTATAGCCATCGTTCCCAAAATATTTAATCCCGTTATATTCGACCGGGTTGTGGGAAGCGGTAATCATGACGCCGGCTGCGGCTTCCTGCGTCCGAACCAAATAGGCAACGGCTGGCGTACTGATCACGCCCAGACGAAGAACTTCAATTCCAACGGACAACAGTCCGGCGACCAAGGCGTTCTCCAGGAGTTGCCCTGAGATCCGCGTATCTCTGGCTACCAATACTTGCGGATGGTCGTTATCGCTATCCGCGTGCTGAGTTAAAACGTAGCCACCAAATCGACCAACTTTAAATGCTAATTCAGGGGTTAATTCTTGATTGGCAACGCCCCGGACGCCATCAGTTCCAAAATACTTCATGATCAATACTCCTCATTTCTAAGTCTTAGTTTGTCGTTGCTTTAACGGTAACCTTAATCGTTGTTGGGTCAAAGGCCGTGACATCGTTGTCATCTGTATCCAACGTAATGGTCTTCGTGGCGTTGTTCTTAACGTCACTAACATCCACGTCGACATCCACGTCATCCAAATCCTTCAGTTGTGACGAACTGCCATAAGCGGTCACGCTCGACACATTACTGGTTAGCTTGTAAGAGGTTCCCGATGACCCATTCTTGGCGTTCAGGTTTAACCCCACCTTCTTGGACTCTCCGTCCGACTTGATCGGCAGGTTAACCGTCGTAGTGGACGGCGTCAGGATAACATTAACCGTCTTGCCCGAACTATCCAAGGCTTCAATCACCGCTTGGCTGTTAAGGGTCTTCTTGGTATTCTGTGGCACCGTCAGTTGGGCCACCACTTGTTTAATCCGTGAGATCTCGTTGGCCGCTCCGGTCGCCTTTACCGTGGTAACGTCAGAAGTGGCCTTGCCGGCCGAGTAACCAGCGGCAATGTTTTGACTATTGTACTGAACTTTAACCGGGAACGAGACCGTCCGCCGCGGCTCAATATCAACCGTAATCTTGGCCGGCGCAATGGTCGACTGAATCTCATGATTCAATCCCTCCTGGTGCAAGGTCACTCGGTGTTTGCCCACACCGAGGTCACTTAGCGCCGCGTAGACTTTGAAATTTTGCGTGTTAGCGGTTGTTGTGACCAGGGCCAGTGGCCCCCGCAAGGTAACCTTGACCTTCTGGGGATACCCTGTCACGAAATACTTGTTACTATTAACGTTAAGTTGTAATGGGACTGAGACCGTCATGGACTTAGTTGCCGTGAGCGAGGTGTTTGCCCCCGTTGAGCTGGTTGACTGGGTATTATTGGATGACTTCGTACTATTCACATATAAAAATAATAGGATCGCCAGTATCAATGCCAGCACCCGGTAGAGCCACGTCGTGTAACGCCGATTCTTCATTAGCGCCGCCCCCCTCTAAAACGTTTGTCAAACCAATCCAGGGTCTTAACCAGGACATTGGTATTCGAGGCCGCTTCGGAATTAACCAGTTCATTGCGGAGCAATTTCAAGTAATCTTCCTGAGTTAACCCCCGAATGAGCTCGTTGTTCTTAGTAATCGATACTTCACCGGTCTCTTCAGAAATGACGATCGTCAAGGCATCTGTGACTTCCGAGATCCCAACCGCCGCCCGGTGACGCGTCCCCAGTTCCTTAGGAATCAGGTTGCTTTCAGACAGCGGTAGATAGGCCGCCGCAACGGCGATCCGCTTGTTTCGGATAATCACTGCGCCATCGTGGAGTGGTGTGTTGGGGATAAAAATGTTGATAAGGAGTTCACCCGTTAGTTCGGCGTCCAAATCAATTCCCGTTTCGATATAATCTTCCAGTCCGGTTTCCTGTTGAATCGTCATCAGGGCCCCAATCCGACGCTTAGACATGTATTGAATGGCCTTATCCAGGCCCTCAATCATATGATTGGTCTCTTCGTTTTCATGACGCATTCGAACAAAGATTGACCCGCGACCCAGGTGTTCCAGGCCCCGCCGAATTTCCGGTTGAAAGACGATAATAATGGCAATCACGCCCCAGTTAATGACCTGATCGACCAACCACAACACGGTGTTGAGGCCCAGATAGGCACTAACAAAACGGACGATTAAAATCAAAATAACCCCCCGGAACAGTTGAATGGCCTTTGTGCCCCGGAGCATCACGATCAGTTCATAGATAACAAACCAGACGACAATAATGTCGAGCAGGTTGACTAGGTTCCCTATTGTCAGGATGTTGCCCCAATCCAGGTTCATGACTTTCCCTCCAAATCGAATTCAGATTTTATTATAGCACGCCACCCCAGACTTTTCGCCCTGAATCCTAAGTAATGCCGAATCCCCCGGCATTTCGCTGAGAAAACTTACGGATTCTTTAAAACCATTCCTGACCGTCAGCAGAACCAGAATAATCTGGTAACATGGAAGTCATATTGAGCGAATTTTGCTGTCATTGGCGTTAAAATAAGGTTAGATGAGGTTTAGAAAGAAGGTGAAAGCTGATGAGTCGCCGTGCCCGGTGGGAAGTCCGGATCTTTTTCATAATCTGGTTAATATTTCTGTTCTTCCGCGCGAAAGATCCCTTCTCATTTTTGGTCCTGAATACCTGTTTAGGGGTGCTCCCGATCGAGATCAGCTTTCACCTCCACAGCCGGCAAGTTCAAAAGGCCTGGCTATTCTGGCCGATATTTGCCCTGTGGCTGTTGTTCTACCCCAACACCCCCTATCTCCTGACCGATCTGTTTCATCTGTCGCTGTTGCGGCCATATGCACTTAGCGGCCTACTCAGGGTGACTCCCCATATCTGGATATACTTTACGTACATGGTCATCAGCGCCGTTGGCTGTTCATTCCTGGGCTTCTGGAGCCTAAATCACGTGAGCCACCTGGTCGCCGAACGGTTAGTTAAGGGGCAACGTCTTGGTCGGGTGGCGATCTTGGTTGCCCTGACCTTTCTGACCTCCGTTGGCATTTATATCGGCCGCTTCCTCCGAATCCATACGATCTATCTCTTTTTGAATCCAGAACAATTCGTCCGACCACTCATCACCATGTGGACACCAGACATGTGGTTGTTCGTGGGGCTGATGACTTTCATCCAGCTCTTCTGTTACTGGATTCTTCACTTAATTACATCTAATAAAGATGAAATGACCCTATAACCAAATAAAAAAGG
>NZ_BCWD01000028.1 GCF_001592085.1 Levilactobacillus senmaizukei DSM 21775 = NBRC 103853 | reverse complement strand
TCATTGAAAGATTCCGGGCTTGTTCGGATTAAACTTGTAATTTGCCATAACAAACAAAACTATTCCCCATTGTAGTTGTCTACCCCACTGCCATCTATTTAATTTGATCATTCTTATCCCCCTACTCTAATTAGTACTATAATAAACATTATAGTACTAATTTATCGTAAAAGACTTTTGGAACAATATAATTAAGTAACCATTTCAAAACTGAGTAACCTTTTGTGTTTTTTACCTAGTCTGTCCATCGTTTTATCAATATTAATGGAAGATTATCTTTTTTAAGTATGATAGTCGGGGTTCATTAGACTATAGCTATTGGATCAGGACACCACTCATAAAAAATATATTCAATATCTATCGCTGTGGGAACTAAGTGCGCAGTATCAGTTGCTTCTTTGTTAATTAATTTTTGGGTTAATCTAAATTACATTGCAGTATCGCATTCAAAGTAGATAGGGGAGACGGATGATGCTTAAAAAGATATTTAAAATACTGGACTACTTTTGTGTCGGAGTTGTAGCTTTGATTATCATTCTATTTTTTACCAAGAAAGGGTTTTCTCTTTATCCTTTTAAGTACAATTTTATGGCATTAGATTTATATTTTTTTACAACATTACTTATTTTACCATTCTTCAGGATTCATCATAATTCATGGTTCAAAGCTGATAACAGCCAAATTGTTACCTATAAGCAAAAAGCACTTGATATCCATCATCAAGATAGATCTCAACACCATAGGGGGAGAAGATGGTCGGCAAATGGGGTTTCTGCAAACCCATGGGAGTATACCATGAGCGAAACGGCAACGTATGGTAATGCGGCTGGCTGGGGATACAGTCTGTTCAAAAGTTTGGTTATGAGTGTGTTGTTTGTGCTGTTTGCACCTATTTTTCTCATTGTTCTGTTCTTTAAGTGTTTCTCAAAACGGTAATAGTGGATTATAGTCGATCAAAAAAAAGACGAAAAAATAAAAAAGTCGTCCCTACCTTTGACCGGTTGGGCAACTTAATCAGTCTATAGCTTGTGCCGCCTTAAGGGTGGTCTGTAAGGTCGGTGTTACAGCACCAGCCTTTTATTGTGCCATCAGACATTCCCTAAATTCACAAGTAAAAAGCCACCGACATATTCCGTTGAATTGGACGAGTGAAATTTAAGAAGACGCGCTCAGACTTTTTTATCCGAGCCAATTGCCATAAAGTTCAGAGTTATTGGGTACTGGTTTCCATTCAAAAATATTCGGCAGAAAAAGTATCCGAGATTTACAGCAAAAGTGTCTGAGAAATAACTCCAATTGCAAATGAGGAGGTTGACAACCCCGCTTGAGATGTCGCTCGTTCATTTATCCCTCCAATGGATTAATAATGTGAAAGGCCCCCTCCTCAGATGTGCTACTATGGAATACTTTTCAATAGTTTAAGGCATCAATAATTATTTTTAGACAATTTACTGATCTTTTTATATTGGCGGTAAAATGAGTCAATGTTTCCAATCAAAGTTTACCCTAATTAGACAAAAAGAGGTATAATCAGTTTATGGATAAAAACTTAGATTCTGCTTGGGATAACAAGCAGTTTTTTGTTTTTACCAAACTGTCAAATTAGAGTGTCTAAACAGAAGTCGATAGGGTGGGGAAGACAGATTCTCTGAAGGGAGAGTTATTTATGAAAGTTGGTTATGCACGAGTTAGTTCAACTGATCAAAATTTGGCCCGCCAAATTAAGGCCTTGAAGACTACCGGTTGCGAAAAAATCTTTGAAGAAAAGCAATCAGGTAAGTCAACGGAAAACC
This sequence comes from Levilactobacillus senmaizukei DSM 21775 = NBRC 103853, assembly GCF_001592085.1. GTDB lineage: Bacteria > Bacillota > Bacilli > Lactobacillales > Lactobacillaceae > Levilactobacillus > Levilactobacillus senmaizukei. Next base: position 22,380 of record NZ_BCWD01000028.1, on the reverse strand, counting down.
GACCAGAATTACAGGCGGCAATTACTTACGTGCGACAAGGCGATACGTTGGTTATTGCTTCGTTGGATCGGCTTAGTCGAAACTATGACGACGCCAGTGATATAATCAAACAGATTAGAGATAAACAGGTTAGAATGGAAGTCTTAGATGCCCCATTTCTTTCAATGCAAACTGGCGATTCAGATATGGACAAATTTATGTTCGATATGCTAACTAAACTGCTAGCTTATATGGCCCAGACGGAGCGGAAGAAAATTCGTGAGCGCCAGCGTCAAGGAATTGAGATTGCTAAGGCTAATGGAAAGTATCGCGGAACTAGACCGGCATACGCTGAAGATTCACCTAACCCACAAAAACGGTTTATTTATCATCGAATTGTTGATCAGTTAAGAAACAAAGCAACCGGAGCTAAAATAAGTTATCGAGCGATTGCGGCTGAAACTGGTGTATCGGTGCAGACTGTCATTAATATCAATAATCGGTTGAATGAAGAAATTCCCGAATAAAAGGTTAACCGGGATTCGTTGATTTTAACTGAATATCGAACATTAAACATTTGCCAATATCTAATTGTAGTTAAAATTGAAAGGTAGATAAACGAGATGATTGATATTAATTATGGAAACTATACGCTTTTTCAATACCTAATCATTGCTTTTATTTTGTTTCCGATTGAGATTATTCATTCATGGTTAATAATAATGATTTATGCGGCCATCGTTTTAATAATTTTTAGTCCTGAATTGTCAAATCAAATGCAACACTTACAACCTATTCTATGAATCTGGTCTAGCTTAATCAAAACATGAAAGAATTTCAGAAGCACAACGGTAGCCCAAGGATTTTCGAGGACGCTGGTTGAGGGTATCCTGAATACTTTGAACACCAACGAGGGTGAGACTGCGCAGTGATTGCCCTTTGGGCAGAAACTCCCGAATCAATTGGTTTTGATTCTCGTTGGATCCACGTTCCCAGGGGGAATACGGATGAGCAAAGTAAACTTGCGTTTCCTTTACTTGGTTAAGTTCAGAGAACTCGGAACCGTTATCAAAAGTAATGGACTTGAAGTGTTCAGCACCATAGTCGTTGACGATTCCTTGAAGCGCTGCACGACAAGTAGCAGCGTGATAATTGTCGATCTTAACGATGATTTCATAGCGACTAACTCGTTCCGTTAACGTCATGATAGCTGGCTCGCTAGCAACTCGCTTACCCTTAACGAGGTCACCCTCCCAGTGACCCAATTCAGAACGTTTTTCAGCACCCGCGGGACGCTCTTCGATTGATTGACCAAGAACCCGTTTATTCATTCGTTTATGGCCTTTCCCGGGACGCTTAATGCGGCGTCGAAGTTTCAGTGGTAGATCAGTATTAGTTAGTGCAAGCTGTCCGTCATCGATATAACGGTAAACCGTAGGGGTCGAGGGACAAGGTAATTGCGGATAGTGCGCACCAAACCAATGAACAAAGCTATCAACACTGTGAATGCGCGGCTTCCGTTTAAGTTCTTTGACCAGTTGGTCAAAGAATTCAGGCGCTCTTTCCAGGAAGCCAATGTGGCGACAACTGGTACGGTGTTTTTCACGAACTGCTTGGCCAGTTTCCGCAAAGTACGTGGTAAAGGAACGATGATTCGAGCCAAACTGGGTAGTAGTTCCACGCTTGACCTCACGGCTGATCGTACTAACGTTACGACCGAGTTTACGGGCTATCTGCCGGTAGGACCATCCAGCAGATAGCCAAGCCATGATTTGGCCACGTTCAAAAGATTGAAGTTGTTGGAAATGACGATGCATGGTATTCTGGTTGTGGGTCATGAAGACACTCCATTCTTGTATCAGTTGGTGATTTAAGAATAGGTCTTCACGACCTTTTTGGTCTAGTCTTTTAAGTGTTGCATTTCAATTTTAAATCCGGGAATAATTTTTAGTACGCTATTAAAACTTTTTGAGCGTAGGCATCCGTGTTTCAAAGAAAACAATCATGTGACAACAGTACCGTGGTTACATACCACACTTGTCGTCTTATCTACTGCGATGTTACTTATTATATTGATAATTAAAGATAGCAGTGTAGATTTTTTAACCTACTATGCATTAATTGCAGCACCTCACGTAATTTCAGCATACTTTTCAACAAGTAGAAGGGTACATTTTTAAATTAGATGTTAAATAGGCGCATTCTGAGAACACTTTCGCTTTTTATAGTGGAGTTCTCTCTTTTCCAAGACGCTGCAAGCTTCGAGTAATTAAGGTGGTGTTGATCTACAGCAATTTGAATATGACGAACAATAGCATCATTGATAGCCTGGTAGCTATCAATGATGCTATTGTTCGAGTAAGCCTGTCACGGAATCTCCGGACTTCTCTTAATTTTAAATGCAATGGAGCGAGATACCGGATTAAGAGAGATTGGATTAATTAAACAAAGAATTTTGGCGAGGTTACTATCTGTAGCTGATTTTGAAAAAAACTAGTATTTATGGAATACGATATGGTTTTCCGAGGAAAGAGATATGATACACCTGGTTATTTTAACGATATTGGTTTGTTAAACGGTTCAGGTGGGATTGTTTTGACTTTAATGTCATTACAGAGTAAGCAGCGCCTTGATTGGGAACGGATCCTATTAGTCAGCTAAAATCAAGGAGGGTTGAGGATGCAAGCAAAACAAGAAAAGTACACGATTTTTCAAAATATTAACTGGTATTTGAAAAAAACATCCAAGAAATTTCCAAAATTAAAATACGGATTATTGGTTCAGGGAATCACTAGTCTTAGTATCTTGGTGGCAACAAGCGGTGTCCCTACATTAATAATTTGGGGTTTGCAAAGAAGCTTTAATTTTTCAAGACTTTCTGTCATGATTCTATCTGTCTGTATCGGATTGGGTTGCCTGCTTTGGGGGCAGTCTGTGTATAAAACGTGGTTGCAATGGGAAAATGCAAATTTTCGCTTGCAATTGACCGTTGACGATGGCATGGGCTTCTTGATTTCTCCATTTGAAGAATCAATCGATACGGAAATTCAAAAAATACGAGTAACGAGTTCAAAACATGGCTACGAAGACGACGATAGTGGAGTCGACGTGTTGTGGCCAAGTTTTGTAAGTCTTGGAGCGACTCTGGTTTCTGTATTGGTAATTGCCGTGGCTACTGTGGTAATCGAATGGTGGAGTCCAGTTGTTATCTTAATGTTTTCACTGATTTCAGCGCGATTTTTAATAAAATTCAATGATTCTCAAAGACTATTGAAAGCCAGCGTGGATGGTACGAACTTTTACCAAAAGTATCTATACCAAGAAGCGTTTAAACTCGAATCCGGTAAGGACATCAGAATGTATAGCTTACGTAATCAATATCAGGAAAAAATTGAAGCGGCTTTTCGACAAATGACTGAAACTCAGAGAAAAATCAACTTACAAAAAATCAAGTCAATTGGGCTCATATGTTTACTTGATACGATACAGCTTTTCTTCATGTATGTCCCGTTGATCATAAGAGTTAGCGAGCATAGTATGTCGTTACCAGTTTTTACTTTTTTCTTAACATTACTGGGTACTCTAAGTACATTAGTTAGAAGGGGAGCAACTGAATTTTCAAAGTTAATAATGGCTAATGAAGATGTAACAATTGGTCGTGAATACTTAGATTATGTCGATAAGCTTCAAAAAAAGGAAAAAGTTCATGCTGGGGCGGAGAGAATTAACCATGTCAATGAAATAGAGTTTAGAAATGTTAGTTACCATTATCCAAATGATGAGAAGGATATTATTCGCGATATTAGCTTCACCATAAAAAAAGATGCGTCTGTGGCCTTGGTAGGGTTGAATGGTGCCGGAAAAACAACATTGATTTCGCTAATGATGGGCCTACTGAAACCCACTGCGGGGGAAATTCTGATTAATGGGATCTCAAGTAAAAATATCAATATGCATGAATACTCCCGTTTGTTTTCACCAATCTTTCAGTCAGGGGCTACGTTTGCAGATACTATCGAAAAAAACATCACGTTTCATAACAAATCAAAGTTTTCCACCACTGATGTGCTGAACGTTTCTGGATTGGCTTCCGATGTGATGCACTTGAAAAATGGAGAAAACACTGCTCTAACACAATATATAGATGACAAAGGGATTAGTTTATCTGGAGGCCAATCACAAAAGTTAATGATGGCGCGGGCATTATACAAAGATGGCCAGGTATTGATTCTTGATGAACCAACTTCCGCGTTAGATCCGTTAGCGGAAAGTAATCTGTATAGACAATACCATGAATTATCCAGGAACAAAATTTCAATTTTTATTTCTCATAGATTAGCTTCTACTCAGTTCGCGGATGTGGTCTTTTTTATTAAAAACGGACGTTTGGTTGATTCTGGTACGCATGCTGCATTGTTAAAATCGAATGAGGAATACGCAAACCTCTATCATGTTCAAAGCAAATATTATGTCGAAGGAGATGAACTTGGTAATGGAGAATAACGACGGATCGACAATTAGCAAACTACGCGTTTATCTCAAATTTTCAAATGAGCTCTACCCACATGTCATTGTTATTCAATTTTTATCATCCGTCATTTCGACAATTGGTATCTTCGTCAATATCTTCTTTATCGGTCAAATTATTAACATCTTGATTGATAATAATCGAAATAACAGGTACCCGATAGGGATAACCGTGGTTTTCTTGGTTATTTTATTAATTTTGAATTTTTTAAGCGAATATCTGGGAATCCTTGCAAACTCAGGCTCACATATGATGATTAAAAAAGCTAACAAAAACTTAGCTGAGAAAATGTTGGCAACTGATTACCCAACTTTTATAAATCCTGAATTCAGGAAACTCTATAGTTCAGTCAAAACAGGTTTTATGTATACGGGTGGTTTCACGATATTTATTTCAGATATTTTAAACGGGATTATTTCCTTTGCAACCACATGTATTCTTGCAGGAGGATCATTACTGGTCATGATTAGTGCCAGAGCCCCAATTAGCAGTAAGGGTTCAGCCTTTGTTAATTCTCCCTATTTTTTAATTGTAGTAATCGGATTAGTACTAATTCCATTATTGAGTTCTTTTCCAATTGCTCGCTTGGAAGGGAAGGTAATGCAGAAATTCTTTGCGTTTAATATTCAGTTCAACCGGGTAATTGACTATTACAGCGATGTACTTTTTCGAAATCCGATTTTCGGAAAGACTCTCAGACTATATGACACGGAAGAGAATACGATTTCTGAAGCCAGGGAAAATATGTATCATCAGCTCAAGAAAGATTCTAGATTCCAAATAAAAGCGACCCATATTGCAAGTATGAATACCTTGATAACTTATGGGATAGTGGGGATATTATATTTATTAATTTCAATGAAAAGTGCGTCTCAAGCGATTAGTGTAGGTAGTGTAGTTATCTATGTCGGATATCTTCAGCAGGTAATGGCAACATTATCCGCGGTTTTTGGGGCTTGGGGTAATCGGGAAGCTTCTTTTGAAACTATGGATGAATATATACAATTTATGAAATTCAGCGATCAAAAGACCCAATATGGGGACAAAGATATTTCTGATTTAACAAACGGCTTTAATATTGAATTTAAAAATGTTAGTTACAAGTATCCGGGAAACACATCCTTAGCTTTAGATAACGTTAATTTGACCATCCGTTCTGGTGAACGATTAGCAATAGTTGGCTTAAACGGTAGTGGTAAGACAACTCTAGTAAAACTACTAACGAGGTTAATAATGCCCACCAGTGGTACGATTAGCATAAACGGTATAAACATTAACGAATTTAGTACGCAAGGCTATAAGTCATTATTCTCAGTAGTGTTCCAAGACTTTTCTCTGTCGGGATTTTCTGTTAATGATAACGTATCATCGGCGTCGATTATAGATAAGAATCGTTCTGTCGGGGCGATGAAACTAGCAGGGATTTGGAAAAAAATTTCTACATTTCCTCAGGGTGGAAATACCAGCGTTGGTACACAACTAGACAAAGAAGGGGTCCATTTTTCTGGTGGTGAGTTACAAAAAATTGCAATTGCCAGAGCTTGGTATAAGGATGCACCAATTATCGTATTAGATGAACCAACTGCAGCACTGGATCCAATTTCAGAGTCTGAAATATACGCCAAATTTGATAGTCTTGTTGGCTCTAAAACTGCTGTCTACATTTCGCACAGAATGAGCTCCACACGGTTTAGTTCGCGAATATTGGTCTTTGATTCCGGAAAAATTGTCGAAGAAGGTAACCATAAAAAGCTAATGTGCGAGAAACGTCTATATTGGCGCTTGTACACGGAACAAGCAAAGTATTATAAAAAATAAATTTGATTCGGTAAAGCGCTGAATGTATTGAATCAGCTTAATCGCAATGAGTACGACAAAACGTTGCCAATTAGTTTGAGCTTCGTTAAGACAATTGTGGACTGTTCGCGTTGAAAAGCCAAATGGGTCATCAACTCGAGGCATCGAATAGCGAGAAAAGACCGTTGTTAGAAGCCATTCCACAAGTAGGCTCACCTTAATTCCACGTTTTTTCTTAAAATTGGTGCACCGTAGGATAGCGCCTAACCGTACCAATTTTTTGTGGCTCTTTGTCAACGGGTGTTGATGGAGGGTTTATGTGGAACTTCGTTCACTTTCGAACGGGGTTCCTTTTCTTTAATCTGATTTTAAATTCAATTTGAATACGAAAAACAAAGTTTTTCCAATTCCGGTATCCGTATGCTGTCCGCTTAATCTGTTTAATCTTTCGATTGACGCCTTCAATGGGACCGTTGGAAAGTGTACTACTGGTCATATTTTGGATGAGCTTTTTATTTTGGCAGATTGCAAGAAATAACTTGAACAAATTTAGTAACGCAGATCACGCAAAAAGATCTCAATCGGTGTTCGCCAATTTAAACATTTGAGTGGTCGGGAATTCAAATACCAGTTAATTTGAATCAATTCATCATCGGTAATCTCATCAATCGGTTGACCTTTGGGAATGAAGCGGCGTAGTACTCGGTTGCGATTTTCATTACTGCCTCGTTCATGTGGCGAATAAGCGTGCGCAAAGTACAGCGGAACACCGGTCTGTTCTTCAATCAAATTGTAGTTGGCGAATTCTTTCCCATGGTCAACAGTAAGGGTCTTGAGATTATCTCCTAACTGGTTAGCCAATTCTAAAATAGCCTTGGTCATTGAAGTACTATCTCGTCCATTAAGCCGTTTAACGATGGTAAGCCGACTCTTACACTCGACAAACGTAGCTACTGCTTGACCTTTACGTTTTCCAGATAAAACTGTATCAGCTTATGCTGAACAATTTGTCCAAAAATTCGGATTAAATTTGCAATCTACCTATAGTTTAATCTATGAAATCAGAAAAAGTATACTAGTGGAAAAGTATATTTAGCGACTAGTATACTTTTTAAAATGCTTGTTTATCAGTGATTATAGGCCAATTATCATAAGTATACTTTTGCACTAGTATACTTATGACTGTTTTCTCTGATAAATGCTGTCGAAGATTTCTCTCTCTCTATCTGAAAGCGTGTTTTGCTTATATGCCTCAACAGCGCTTTCTACAAGTTCATACATTTTCACGTCTTTAATGTAAGCTAGACTCTTTATCGTGTCAAAAACAGGTGGATCGACCCTTAGGCTTTTTCTGTCCGCTGCGGAGTATTTAGTAGTTTTTTGTTCATCTCTGGAATCATCGACTGTTTTTTTTATGTTCACTTCGAAGTGATCAGCATCTTTTTTAATCAAGGCCATCAGCACTTATCTCCTTTCCAAGTGGTGTTAGTTTTTTGCCATTGAGATATTTTGGCGTGTAGACATAATCGTCAGCAATATCTCCTTTACTTTCGAATTGGTCTATTCTTTCCATTAATTCCGCGTAAAGATCGGAAAAGAGTGCGAACATAGCACGATCGTGGTAGTCTTCAAACTGAACTCCGTATTCACCATAATTTTCAAGGCGTAAGTGACTTTTGATAATGGCATTGAATATATTCTGTTTACCAAAATATTTAACGGTCTTATCAACAATGAGCTGTTCAACCGTGTGAGTTTTGTCAAGCATGACTAACAGTATTCCCGCGACCTGAACATTAATCTCGTCGCTGAAGTCATCGTATAGAGTTTGAAGATAAGTGTTGGTTAGTTCCTTTGAACCCTCAAATGCGAATCTCTTGGTTTCTTGCACAACAATTACATAGTCAGTTGCAACCATTATGTTGTCGACTTTTATATCTGTTGCTGGTGGAGTGTCTATAAAAATAAAGTCATAGTCGTCTTTGATTTTATCTAGTAATTTTTTGAAGTAAAAGGTTCGTTCGTGGACACCCTTTATATGGTCGGCTACCCATGTGCCCCAGTTTCGAAAATCAGAATCTCCTGCAATGGCATCTAGATTTTCTGTTAGATGCGTGATTCCCTTACTTAGATCCTTATCATTTAAGCATCTTGTTATAGAAGCGGGCCAATTTGATTTATTAAAGGTCATACCGAGCATGAATGTACTGTTTGCTTGGAGATCCATATCAATATGTAAAACCTTTTTATGGAAAACGGTGGCAAGAGTGATTGCGAACATCACATTATTGGTCGTCTTGCCAACGCCCCCTTTTTGGTTGCTTAAAGCGATTACGTACGTCATTGATAACACTCCTCTCATAAGTATACTTCTGCTATAAATATAGTATACCATATTGAAACCTGAAATCAAGCTTTTTTATCAAAAGTATACTAATGTAAAAGTATACTAATATACTCTTATACTTTTACATTAGTATACTCGTGGATTTGTGGATTAATATACTAAAAAACATCAAAAGTATACTTTTGATGTTTTTGTTTACATTTTCTTTGTTATGGTGTATGGTTACCTTAAATAAAAGAAAAGCGCCACCCAACGGCAATTGGGAAGCACTCGACAAAAAAATCTTTTTCATTCAACTAAAGAGATTATACCAGCAAAATGGTAAGATGTCGAGAATGGTGTGATTTCAAAACGGTAGGGGACAAGCTGCCGGGTAAAAAATAAGGGGACACGTGTGGTGAGCGACTTCTACGAAAATTCACTGGATCTATTTAATTAGATCCGTAGGCGGTAATTTTAAAAAATTTAAAAGTTTATTCGGGGGTAGTCGGACTACTTCCACCTTAAGCAACTTAGCTAAACGCTGAGTTGCTTTTTTGTCTGCGCTTTTTCGGTTTCTATGTCATTTCTATTAAGCTAACTTAGGTGTTTATTTTGAAAGGAGGTGAGCTCACCATGTACGATTTAAAGACGGTTCAGGCTGCACAAAGGCTGATATTACACGATTCATTACATACATATAAAGTTAAAAATAGTGGTTCTACTATTGCCGGACAAGTGATGGAAACTCCTACAAAAAAAGGGGCCATTGCGCTCTTCAGCAGTAAAGATTCAATGCAAAAAGCACATGGTGTCGTGGTCACCTCTTTTGAAGCACTTGACGCCATCGCCGATCGTATGACTCACTGGACGCCCAATACATTCAACTGGCTTGGCTATACGCAAAATCGGTCGAGTGTTCGGGGACACCGGGAAAATAATCTGGCGCAAATTAATAGCCTGGTCGTTGATATTGATTTTGCCGACGCACAAGAACGAGACGCGCGTGAGCAAGAGGTCTTGGGGGCCGTAACCGTTGCTGACTTATTCATTCCCACGATGATTTTGCGGACTACGAAGGGATTCCATATCTACTACGTTTTTGATCAGCCTATGTTTTTGCGGAAAACACGCGGTCAGTTTCCAGTCTTAAAAGCAGCCCAAAAAATGTCGAGTTTTGTGCGGCAGTGGATTCAAAAACGAGTGGCGGGGGTCGATGTCGGCTGCAATAACTTTGGAATTTTTCGAATTCCCCGGCAAGACAATCTAGTCTTTTTTGATGCACATATGTTGGTCCAGGTGAGCGCTCTGATGAAGTGGTCACAATATTATGCTGCCCAAGTTCCGGTTACGAAGCCGGATAAACGACAGGTGATTTCTCTAGCCCCAGATGAAGGTCGGCAGGTTGACCAAGCTTGGTTTAAAGCCTTATTGAAAGTGACAACAGTCAAATCAGGTCAAGGTTTAGCCCGTCACAACACGGTTTTGACGTTAGCTTTAGCGATGTATCAGTCTAAAATTTCTCAGCAGCGTGCGAGAGACGTGCTTGACGTCTTTAATTCAAATTTACATGACCCATTGGTCGATCGCGAAGTTGTACAGTGCGTCAGAGACGCTTATTCAGGTGACTATCGAGGGGCCGCACTGAGTTATGTTCAAGGACTATTGGATCAATGGGTGCCTAATTTTTCAGGTAAAGTCGTTGTTGGGATTGGCTGGCATAAATTTGCTAAGCCACGTGCCGAACGACAATACAGCCATGCTAATGAATGGCGTAACGATGTGCTTGCGTTGATTAATCGAATGGGTGGTTCTGCTGCTTCGGTTGCCATGTCAACGCGTCAAATTCAGGATGAGTTAGGGATTTCTCCGGCGAGTTTGAATCGGGTTATGAAGCAATTACAAGCAACTTCGCAATTGAAGCGGGTGCAGCGTGGTAACCAGCCGACTTTATTGACGACGGTGACCATGTTATTTAAGTCGGCTATGGTGAGCCGTCAGGCTCAAAGTCAAGCGTGGACTGGGTATTTGACCACCCTAGTTCCTACTGTAGGACCAAATGGGTATGAGCCAACAGTTGGCACTTTAACTGAGATGCAAGCGGTGAGTGGTGATTCAGCGCCACCGTGGGTAATGGAGACGAGGAGAAGAACGGGGTGAAAAGTGCTGCTATCAATTGCCATAGGTATATATCTAGAATAGGCTTGTTGCTGTGTGAGGGTATTGCTACTTAGGGGTCTTGTGTGGGGACTCACAAAAATAGCTTGGCAAATTTTAGGAAGTGCGGTAAACTATAGTCAGCCAAAAGGGAACGTATGTTCTCGATATGGCAAACTTAATAGTTTTATTATTTTTTGTGTCAGTATTGTCTGACTGTGCTATTTTAAAGTTGTAAAGTAAATAGCACAGTGCCTGTTGATTTATTTATCAGGGCACAAAAAAAGAGGGACCAGCTCCCAAAGTCTTGTCAAGAACGCCAATTCTTGACAAGATGGCGAAGTTGGTGCCGCATAACGTGATCAGACACGTTAGCGACCGTTGCCCTCCTGACACAGCCTAGCACGTCTTGGAAACGATAGGCCATGCCAAAACCATTATATCATTGCTAGGTCGTTCTTACGATACTCTTATTTACGAATTCGAGAGAATACTGGTTGATGGTTAGTTTTAACGCGTGATTAACGGGTTAAGTGGGTTTGGTGGGTTCAATCAAAACAAGACAATACTGACGCTGTACTTAAGTCGGGGGGTCTCACGCTAGCGCGTGGGGCCCCTCTTTTTGTGTCCTGACAAGTAAATCAACGGCGCTTAGATAAATGTTTGTGGTTGTTGACTAGTTCAAGGAGGTAAAGGACATGGAGAATGCGGGAAGGCGTGATATTACGTCACAAGCTGAGGAAACGAGTGCAGTTGAGTTGAGCCATAATTTGACCACTGTGACGACGGAGATTAAGGCGTATCAATCAATTGGGGGCCAGGCAATTTTTGAAATTGGTCGGCGTTTGAAGTGGGTGAAAGAGAATGATTTGGCACATGGAGAGTACATGAAATGGCTTAAAGAATCAGTCAATATGAATCCGACTACAGCACAACGTTTTGTAAAGATAGCATCTGAGCTTCCAAATCAGTACTCGAGTACTGATTTGGGTTGGAAAGCTCTTTATGAGATTGCGACTATGCCGCCTGAAGAGCGCGACAACCCCCAACAACTTGATTCGGGTGAAACTAAGAAGCCAGATGAGATGACGGTTCGCGAGTTACGGGAAACGAAGCGTAAATTGGCCGCGGCTTACTCTGAGAATATGGCGAATCAGACGTTGTTAACGCAAGCGGACAAGAAAGCCCAAAAGCTGCAAGATCAAGTGACGAAGTTACAACGTGATCCAGAGATTAAACAAGTTGAGGTTGAACCAGCTGATTATCAAGATACGAAAGCTGATTTGAAAGCCGCCAATGAAAAAATTGCGGATCTACAAAAGTTGGTTGATGACGCCGTTGATGACCATAATCAACGATTGGCGTATGAATTGGAATTGGAAAAAGCTAAGGCTGACCAGGAAGAAATTAAGGCTGATCTGAGCGATCTTGAGGTCAAACGGCAAAATATGTTGAAACAGAATGCGCAAATTCGCGAAGTTCAGAAGATGGTTAAGTCGATTAATGAACTCCTAGATAATTTTGCGGTGCTGCGGAACCGTCTTGATACGACAATGTTGCCCGATGAGAGTTCGTTGGTGCAAGGGCTGACCGAAATGGCCGATAAGTTGATTGAAAATGGGCAAGTTTTACATGATGATTTGGCTCATCCATACCATGTCTAAGGTCTTAATTCAGAAATCAGTGAAGGAGGAAAAGAACATGACTTACGGCTTAATTGATATTGATGCGGGGACTCTTGTTGGTCAATTATTTGTGACTGAGGGTTTGGCTTTTCAGTGGTTGCGTCAGCACAAACTGGAAACCGGAGATCAAGATACTTATCGCATCGTGAGTTTGAAAGGGCAAGTGACGAGTATTTCACCACAATTATTGGAGGCATTGGCATGAGTGATTTGGAAAATAAGCCGGCAACTTGGGTGGTTGTGCAGCTGTTTAGTTTAGATCAGGCGGACGATCCAATGGTTTGTCGCGTGGTGTTAGATAGATCAGATCATTTATTGTCACGTGATGGGGTGTTGGTAGCTGTTCCGGGTGTCCCCGTGCTCTTGGCAGGGGTGGTGATTGGTAGTGCCTCTAATGACCAAATTAACAAGGTGAAAGGACAAATTAAGGCAACTGAGTTACCCATTATTGTGCAGCGAATTCCATTGGCTTTATCAAAAGTTCGGTTACGGGTAGCTGAAGGGTTACGGTATTTGATTCGAGACGTGGGAACAGTTCCCCACGTTGACCGTCAGGTCAATCGACTGGAATTAACCGGAACGGTGGTCACAAAACCAATTTTTGAACCTAAGAATAAAGCCCGATTTACGGCCAGATTTGACTTACAGATTGGGACTCAAAAACAGGTCGTTTGTTTGATTCACGGCCAATTAAATGAGCCGCTCTATCGGACAGTTAACGCCCTTGAATCTGGGCAGACGGTAGGCATAACGGGTCATCTTGGTAGTCATCAAGGCAGTCTGGTAGTGGTGATTTCGCAGTTGGATGTGTTAGCGACGGGGCTAACCTCGGAGGTGGACTAATGGCAGTTAATCAGTCAGGGGACAAGTTTGTTACTCTCGAAAAGCTACCAGATCGATCCCATTTTCAACGGCGACGCGAGGTACGATTAGTAAAAAAGGTGACTCAAAAATCACCTTCTACAGCCACATTCGATCAAACCCGGAAGCACTTTGGTTGGTTTTGGGACGGAGTGGCTAATCAAGTTTTGATTTTAATTATTCTAATGGTGCTGGTGGAAGCGGTGCATACAGTGATGGAGAAGTGAGCATGAAAAAAAGCAGATCAAAGCGCTGGCAAGTCGTGACGTTGATTGCAGGTAGTGTAATCGTGATGGGATTTTTGACGGGAATTTTGGTGAGAAATCGAGCGGAGAATAAAGCGTATGTTGAATCGTCACCCATTACCATTCAACGCACGTTATCGCGTAAGACCAGTCGAAGAATTGTGTTGTTATTTTATCGGCCGGGTTGTCGTTATTGTCAGCAAATTAAGCGTCAGGTAAACCGCAATGAGGCCCAAGTGAAGTCAAGTAGGCAGAAAGAAACGGGTGTTTTTTTGAAAGTTCGAACGACCAATCCAGCCAATACCCGAGTATTAGATCGATACCAAGTTGAATCGACACCAACCTTTATGGTGATAAAAAAAGGACAAGTTTTAAAGCAATATAGCGGCACTAATCCAGCCAAAATTGATCAATTGATGTTAAGAGGTGACGCTAAATGAGGCGACTAAAAGAGCTGTGGTTCTGGTGGCGTGAATCAGCACGTCGTCGCAGGATTATTGGTTTGGGCCTTTTTATATTGATCTGTGGGGGGTTACTCGGCAGTATCAAGTTTGCACCAACGTTTGCCAATGTTGATGAGACACCATTGAATTCCGCGGTTAGTTTTTCGACTTCAAATACTGGTGATAGTGATGATGATAGTAGTGGCCCTGGTGTTGCACTGACAGCGCGTCAATATAGTTCGAAAACGCAGCGCTTAGTGATGCAATTTCATATTACGGGGGACAATGACGATGCCACAGAGGCTTCAATATTACCTAGTGATTTAGATTGGTATATTAAAACGGTGGGACAAGAAAGTGCCAGTTATCAAGTGGTGCCAACGACCACGAATCATTATGTTTTGATTGTCGACCATCTGGATGATAACTTCGGTGCCATTCAAATTACGGTGGAGAATCGAGATAAAACGGTGGGCGCTAATGGTAAGATCACCAAGGGTGGGTCAGCTCAGTTAGTGCTAAAAAATCATCCAAGTTTGGACAATCATAACTTAGAGAAGTTGAGCGCTAAGCAGTATGCGATAACGGCAATCAACAAAGAAATTGAAAAGCAACAACAAAAAATCAAGCAAAATAAACAAGTGATTCAAGTCGCTCAAGCCGCCATTAAAACCGATAATCAAAAGATCACCATGCGACAAAAGGACTTAAAATATGAAACAGATTCACAGCGGCAAGACACGTTGAGCGGCATTTCAGATATTCGTAGTGACCAGGATACGCAACGGACGAATATTAGTGAAGCCCAAAAAGATATTGAAAAACGGCAAACTGAAATTGCCTATATGCAGAAGAAACAAACGGCAATTAATGACGGTAGTTACCAGCTACCAAAACCCGGAAAGACTCAGATTTATCAGAAGTAAGTGCCTCTTTTTTAATTTTGTCGGGTGATTTTTTGATTTGTCGGTGTTAGTCAGTTTCCAATTTAGGTTACTTTTTTGTTAGTCAGTTTCCAATTTAAGGACAAAAAGCATATTTAGTTTCCAATAATGAGCAATCGCAGCAAGCCCGCTGAGCGCCGACACTGTCGGCCTAGCACCGTAGGTGCTAGCAGCTCCCCTTATCCTGTTGTCTTTTTGAACCGGGGGTTGAATGGGTTTTGTCAGATGTAGAAAGTTGGGTCAAAAATTGAGTCGTTTGCCGACTTAAAATAGCGGCACATTTTATATCGAAAGGAGCGGGTTAAATGAGTCAGCAAACACCACTTTATATTCGCGGATTAACAGAAAAAGAGTTAGCGGATCTTCAAAGTTTTGCGAAGGAACGGGGGTATGCAGATCGGTCAGCGTATTGTCGACAATTGTTGCGTGACGCATTACAACAAGAATATGTTGAAAGCTATGCGGCACCGTTAGAAAAATCGATGCAGGATCAGCGAGAAGCGGAGTTAAAAATGTTAATGGCTTTTAGAACCTATGCCGAAACCAATAACGAAGCAGTGGCGAGCAATGGAAAACTAGCCGAAAAAGTTTCACGCTGGTAGATTGCAAATTTAATCCGAATTTTTGGAAACGATGAGCGCGCCATTGTCAGTTATCGTTATCTACCCGTCTTTGATGTGTCACAAACTAGCGGTGAACCAGTATTAAGTGCTAAAGACTTTGTCAAAGAAAATTTGACTAATCACCAGAATGTAACGAGCTTGTATAACGCGTTCAAGGATTATTTAAACCAGCAACCTGACCTTAAAGCCAGTGAAGTGCCTTTAGCGACGCTAAATGGGGCTAAGGGGTATTTTCAACCCAGCACTAATGAAATCGTCATTGGTGGCGATGAGCCCAATAATGCTTTAAAATTGAAGACGTTATATCATGAATATGCGCATAGCCAGCTACACGGATTAAAATCAGCCTTTAAAGATCGGCCACGAGCTTATCAGGAAACCCAAGCCGAAGCGGTTGCATATGTCGCCATGCAAAACATTGGGGTTGATACAGGCAATTACTCCCTCGGGTATGTAGCTACCTGGGCCAAAGATAAAGCCGTGATCCATAGTGCTTTAAGTGAAATCCAGCAAGTTAGCAACAAAGTGATTGGGCTTAGTGACGGGTTAGCCAAACAATTAGGCTTACAAGAAGCACAAAAAGAGCCCGAGCATGATTTAAAAAAGCTATCAGCTCAGTCACTGAATAAGTCCTATCAAAGCTTGCAACAACAAGTTCAGCAAACGACTAATTCACAACAAAAAGCACAATTTAAAAACCAGTTACATGAGATACACGAAGAAATCAGTAAGCGAACTCAAAAACAACTGCAAGCATTTGCTAAAAAGAATCCAGAAATTAAACAACCAGATTCTGAACCCGATCAAAGTCTAAAACGTTAGCCAGTTTTTAAAGGGCATGCTATAATGGAGACAGAAAAAGGAAGCCCTGCGCTAACAAGACTTCCCATGCAAGCCGCTTCAAAGGCGGTGGCATTAGTTAACTAAACGATACTGTCGTCCCGTAACTCGCCAAAGTTATAATCGGGGCGGCTTTTTTATTTGTTCCTTTTGTCGATGTATGTTAGCAACGCTAAAATAAACATTGCAAACAGCAACATCAACGAGAGTGTCTGGAAGACGCTCATTGACTGTGAAACCTTCCTGAAGATTATTCCATGTTCCCATGGGCCTCACCTCACAAGGGAAAAGACAGCCACCGCCCTTAAAACTTCCTGCGTAATCTATTATACAGGTGAATTAAGTATTGACCAAGAACAATAAAAATTAAGTCATGGAGTTTCATAGGATCCTAAATTTGATCAAATTAAGAATCAGCAAAACATCTTTTGTAGATACCCTTTTTTGAGTTCCTGGAGTTTTTCAAGCTTACGCTGATGAAGAGTGATGGTTTGGTCAAGTTGTTTGAAAAACGAACCCACTTTAGCTTGCTCGTCTTTGTTTTTTGGCAAAGTTATCAGCAAGTCTTTAACAATTGAGCCGGATAAATTCCCTTGGCCACCTTGTAGATAAGTTGAGATGATGGTTTCTTTTTGTTTTTTTAGCCACTGAACAATCATGTAAGGATCGTCACCTTTAGTTGGACGGATAGCTAGTATAGCTTGGTTAATTGCCCCGTTAATTCTTGAAATACTCGTTTCACCACTGGTTGCGCCATATAGAGCATAAAGAATATCACCGATCCCTACCATCTTTGCTGACGAGTTATTTAACCCAGCATCTGTGATAAAAAGCTCTGTTGAATCTGATGAGATTTCACCCGAACGGATAAACGGAATTTCACCGCCATAGTATTCAGCTTTCCCTGCGGTCGGAGTTCCACCAGAAAAAGAGTCTGTGATAGCACCCAACTTACGCTGTTCCCAAGCGTCAGCAAACCCTGCAAATCGCAATTCAGGAACTTTGGCCCCATTTTTAGGGAACATTTTTTGCAAGTAGCCTTTTTTCTGTTCCTTGAGCAAATCTAACTTACGCTGGTTAGCAGCGATAAGTTTGTCGAACCTTTCGAAAAACTCGATGATTTTATTTTGTTCATCCAACTTTGGGGTGAAAACTGCAATCTTCAAAAAATCTGACTCATGAATACGCCACTGACCATACACGACTCCCTGTCGGTATCGAACCATTGAATGGATAAAATTTTTTTGACTAGACAACAGACCAATAAATCGACTATCAGCATTTTCAGTTGAATAGAAGATGCTGTAGACCGGCGATATCACTGCCTTTCCTGTTTTATTGAATCCAATTGACCCAGTTTCAAGGTTGTTCGAACTGTAAATAAAATCACCAAATTCAGTGACTTTGTACTTCTTTGAGTCATTAGTGACTAAAGCGCTGCGATCATACCTCTCGCCCTTTGGTGTCACACCAGTACCAGCTACGAAAGACATCAACTCATATTCGTCGTTAGGTTCAATCTGATGGTTTCGTTCTTGAAGCAGTTCAGAAAGGTTACGCTGTACCCAAGCATCAGTGAAACCTTTAAATCTTAATTGCGGATATTTAGCTTGTTTATCTTTCATTGTTAGCCTCCGGTTTTGACTGGTCATTCACCTGGGTGGTCACTAACTGGCTAGCCAATTCATTAAAGGCTTGTTCATTCTGACTGATTTCCTGGTCTAGTTGTTTTAGATCAGTTTTAACTTGGCCCAGATCAATCTCGGGTTCCGGTTCAAACGTATCGACGTAGCGCGGAATATTTAAGTTGTAGTCATTCTCCTTGATTTCCGCCGGTGAGGCCACGTGGGCATATTTATCGACATCTTGCCGGTTTTGATAAGTCGTCACAATTTTTTGAATATTG
This sequence comes from Levilactobacillus senmaizukei DSM 21775 = NBRC 103853, assembly GCF_001592085.1. Lineage (GTDB taxonomy): Bacteria > Bacillota > Bacilli > Lactobacillales > Lactobacillaceae > Levilactobacillus > Levilactobacillus senmaizukei. The sequence continues at coordinate 4,046 of NZ_BCWD01000028.1, read as the reverse complement.
GCTGCCGTTAGCTTATTTTGATTCTTGTCCTTTTCAAATTCCCGAGACGCATCAATAAACAAGACGTCATCAGTGGTTTTATGTTTCTTTAAAATCATGATCAACGTTGGAATACTGGTGGAATGAAAAATATTAGCGGGTAGCCCAATAATGGCATCAATCCGGTTATCCAGCAGAAGCTTTTGGCGAATTTTGCCTTCCTTAGCCCCCCGAAATAGCACGCCATGGGGTAGGACAATGCCCATAGTCCCATGTTCCTGCAAATGATAAAAGCCATGTAGTAGGAAGGCAAAGTCGGCTTTAGATTTAGGCGGTAAGACGCCATAGTCGCGGAAGCGAGGATCAGACAAGCGTTTGTCACTATTATCCCAGTGTGCCGAGTAGGGTGGGTTCATAACAACCGCATCAAATAAGTAAGGTTCATCAACCGGCCAATCTTTACTTAATGTGTCGCCATTGCGTAAGTGCATATCGTCATACGAGACGCCATGTAACATTAAGTTCATTCGGGCCAGGTTATAGGTTGTGGTGTTCAATTCTTGACCGTGATAACTCACTAAACCGGGATTTTGCACGTGCTGTCCCACATTCAACAGTAGTGAACCGGACCCAACTGCTGGATCATAGATAGTCCGCACTTGGTTATCACCTGCATTACGCTGATAGGTTACAATCTGGGCAATAATGTCGGACACCTGCCGCGGGGTATAAAATTCACCCGCTTTTTTACCGGAATCACTGGCAAATTGCGCGATTAAGTATTCATAGGCGTCACCTAAGACGTCGCCTTGATGATGGATAAGATCAATCGCATTCAAAGCTAACATAGTATCACTAATAGTTTGGTTCCGTTGTTGTAAAGAACTGCCCAATTTACTACTACTTAAATCCACATCGGCAAACAAGCCCGAAAAGTCTTGCGCTGAAGATAGATTTTGTGTCGACTGTTCCAGATCATGAAGTGCTTGGGATAAATCATCTAATGCAAAAGTATGGGCTTGAATCTTGCCAATCAGGGTAGCGTACAACGCCTGGGGTTGAATTAAATAGCCGAGCGTATTTTGCAAATACTCCACTAAACTGGGCTGCACTGAGACGCCTTCCAACTCAAACTGCGGATCCATATACTGAGCATATTTCTGAGTGACATTTTCGGTTTCACCCGCCCATTCACTAAAGGTCGTCAAGGTTTTCTCAGATAGGAACCGATAAAAAATTAACCCTAATAAATAATTTTTATATTCAGAAGCGTCCATTTTCCCGCGTAAGACATCGGCCGCATTCCATAGGGCGCTTTCAAGTTGACTAGCTTGTGTTGTTTTTTCTGACATTGTTTAACCTCACTTATTTTTGTAAATAGATTGCTAAATCGTGTTCAATAAACTGCCGCCAAGCGGCCTGGGACTTAATCCGGTATAGTGGCAAAATAGCTGGAATCTTCGGCCCAGTGGCAGTTTGAGCTTGTAAGGCCGCTGCTAAATTCGCTGACTGCGTTAATTCTTGTTCATGATGCCATTCATCAGTACCCACGGTGTGTTCACGTGCCACCCGTAATAGGGCTGCTTGATCTAAGCCCCACGTATGGGCAAAGGTCGTCGTTTTTTTGACCAATTGTTTCTGGGCGTAATCAGCCACCAACTCCCGAGCATTCAACGCTACTGGCGCTTGATTTGGGGTGCTCTGTTGCTGAAACTGTTGCATTTGTTGCTCAATATAGGGCATGGCTTCGCGAATTAATTGAGCCTGTTGCGGTTGCGTTTCCGCCAATTTATTCAAACTAGCCTGTACTTTGGCACTATTTTGCAGATAATCCGTCATATGCGCTTGGGCTTGATCAGGCGTCGAGTATTGTTGCTGTTCATCAATCCAATCTTGAATTAATTGCGTCAAATAATCATAATCCACCAAGACGACTGAACCAACGGCTAAGGAAAAGTCTAAAGCGGCCAACTCTTCGGGGACTTTCTCAGGCTCTTGGTTAGTAACCGCCGCTTTAATCCGCAGATATTTACCCGTATAGGATTCTACTTCGGGCTGAGCAATACCAAAAGTCTTTTCGCTGTTCTCCCAAGTGAAATCGTTGTACATGGATAAGGAATTCAATTGTTGATTCACTTGGCGAAAGGCTTTCACAAACTGTACCTTAGCAGTGGTTCCTTTCAGGTCATCGGCCGCCGTCGGCGTTGGGGCAATGGCTTTTAAGTCCACCACAGCCTTTTGAAATTTTAAGACGGCCTGCTGATAAGTGGGACGAATGATGACATTAAACGAGCCTTCGCCACTATATAACTTGTAAGCTTCACGTTCATTAGCTTCCATGATTGCCGGTACCCGAAAGGTCACAATTTGGCCTTCTTGTTTTAATTCCCGGTTTTGGAGCCGGTTGGTGCGTGAGTAGGCTTGAATAAGTTCTTGATAGGCTAAGGTGCGGTCAACAAAGAGCGTATTTAGCCGAGGGGCATCAAAGCCTGTTAATAATCGCCGCACCACAATCACTAAATTAATTTCTTGATCGGGTTTCAAATGAGCAAAGACCGCCTCACGCCGAGCAGCCCGTTTTGCGACATCTTTGTTATAGAGATTCAGATCGGCTAAATCAAAATTAGTGTGATACTGCTGATTATAATCTTTTAAAATGGTGGCCATTTGGTCATGTTTGTGCGCACTCTGATCTTCGTTTTCACTTAATGAATAAGTAATCGCAATTCGGGGCCAATCAGGATCTAGCTGATTGTGAGTAGTCTTTTTCGCGGCTTTAAAGGCTTGATAATAGCGTTGCGCCATTTCAATGGAGCTGGTGGTTAAAATCGCATTGTAGTTGCCATGCCCCAAGCTGGTTTTACGTGGGCCTTTTTGTAAAATATATTGAACAACTTGTTGGATATGTTCATCAGTCTCAAAGTCAGCCGGAGTTAAATACGTTTCTTCCAAGTCCTTCACTGACATCGCTTGAATCTTGGCTTGGATTTTCGCTTCATCAGCCGTACTCAGCAGGCGGCCTTGCTTGTCACGACGCGCTTTGACGCGCTGAGTTTCTTTTTCGAGGGCCCGGGTTATTAACGTGTCTTTCCCAATCGTCGTTACGTGTTCCACGTTAAACGGTAACACGGCTTGGTCCTCTAAGGCGTCTCGTAAGTTATAAACGTGACAGACTTTACCAAATAGCTCCTCCGTCGTAACCGCTAGATCACCCTTGAGCTGTTTTTTATTTTCATTAAAGATGGGGGTGCCGGTGTAACCATACCAATTACTATTGACAAACGCGTCCCGAATTTCCTTTTGCATCTTACCAAACTGCGACCGGTGGGCTTCGTCAACAAAGAAGATCACCCGTTGCTTTAAAGTTTTACTAAAGCGGGATTGCTTACCGGTTGCCAGCTGGGCTTGAGTTTTTTTGACCGCCCGATGAAGTTTTTGAATCGAGGTGACCAAGACCTTACCGTCATTTTGTTGCAATTTACGCATTAAATCACCGGTGTTTTGGGCTTCGTTAATGGCAATATCATCATTGGCAGCATAGGCACTAAAGTTGCTGGTTGTCTGTTCGTCTAAATCCCGCCGGTCAACTAAGAAGATGACCTTATCGACACCGGGATCTTGCGCCGCTAATTTAGCGGTTTTATATGAGGTGAGTGTTTTACCAGAACCCGTGGTATGCCAAACAAAGCCATCTTGATGGTCATGAATCCGGTGCATCACGGCTTCAATCGCATAAATCTGATAAGGCCGTAAGAGAATTAAGCTCTGACGTTCTTGGTCGATGACCGTATATTCACTGACCATTTTGTGGGCCATGGGAATATTAAGGACTTGGCGCGTAAACGCTAAGCCGTTTTCCACGGGGTGATTATCCCGCGTTCGCCAATTGAACAAAAAGGCTTTATTGAAATGATCCGGTTCGGCATTCGCAAAATACGCCGTACTATCCGGCGTCATAATCACAAACATTTGCAACAGCGAGTAAATTCCCGTATATTTACCTTCCTGTGCGTATTTTTCAATTTGATTAAAAGCCTGGTTAAGTTCGACCGTGGCTTTTTTTAGTT
>NZ_BCWD01000027.1 GCF_001592085.1 Levilactobacillus senmaizukei DSM 21775 = NBRC 103853 | reverse complement strand
ATTTCATATGAATGCCAGTTACGATTTAGTTAATAATACTTATCAAGATGTAATTTTACAGCCTAAAAGCCAAATTGATGAACGCAAAGCAGCACTTCTAATGCTCAAGCGTACTGAAATGAAGCCAACGATTGTCACAATGGATCGGGGATATTGCAGTTTTAACATGATTGAGAACTGCAATCGATTAAAGAATTGTAATTATGTAATCAGAAGCAAAACAGGACAGGGAGCCTTTAAGGAAATCCAATCTTTACCGAACCGAGAATGTGATTTAGAAGTGTCCTGTCGGGTAACTATTTCTAATTATTACTACGCACAAAGACACTGAGGATCTTCATCTGGTAACTCATCATAAGAAACAATATATTGAACAACGCTCCAAAAATACTTACGATGCAAGCTGGGATTTTGAGGATATTTGTACTGTAAAGTTCAGGGTTTGTAAATTTAGAATAAATAATGAGGAATCTGGTAAAGATGAGTGGGAAGTATTAGTAACTAATCTTAATTCGAAAGAATTTTCGTTGGAAGAGATGAAAGAGCTTTATCACCTTCGTTGGGGGATCGAAAGCTCATTTAGAAAGTTAAAATATGATATTAGTAGTGTACAATTTCATTCTAAACAAGATCATTTTATTGAAATGGAATTATGGGCACATTTGATCATATTCAATGTTGTTAGCCATATTAATGCGGAAGTAGCGATTCCACAGAATAATTGTAATTATTCTTATCTAGTTAATTTTAAGATGTCATGCGTTGTTGTCCATAAAAGGTATGGACTATCACCAAAAACAAATTATGACCGAATCTTAATCGAAATAGGTCATTACTTACTACCGATCCGTCCAGATAGAAAAGATCGCAGGAAGATTAGTTCAAAAACACCAGTGTATTTTACGTATCGAGTAGCTTAAACCAGATTGGTAAAATATTGTACGGCTTAAGCTTATTTAGTGTGCAATAAAATTAAATTGTAAGCATTAGTTAAATCACAAAAAGCACCTATTTAATGAAAAATCACTAAATAAGTGCTTTGATATACAAAGCCTAGTTTGTCAATAGCTTAACTTAATGACATTGGCTACCAGGCGTCTCCCTTTTTAATTTGGGACTTGTCAGGTCATGATCACCATGATATGTTTAGATAGTTCAAAAATATTTGAACTATCTGGCGGAGTAAGGAGACGGGGAAATGAGTGAAAATGTGGGTCGCTCAAAATTGGATACTGTTGCTGACGTCACTTGGTTTTTTTATGGCAATGATGGACACCATGATTGTCACCACGGCTTCGATGGCTATTCGGACGCAATTTCAAATATCAGTGAGGAGCCTCCAGTGGGCAATGAACGCCTACAATATTACTATTGCGGCAGTCTTGTTGATTGGCGTGGCCATGGGTGAACGTCTGGGCCGACGGAAAATCTACAACTGGGGAATCTTAGTCTTTACGTTGGGATCGATCCTATGTGCTTTGGCACCGAATATTAGTTGGTTAATCATTGCCAGAGTTATTGAGGGAATTGGGGCATCGGTCATGACGCCGATGTCCATGGCAATCCTCACCAATTCTTTGCCGGCTAGTCAGCGGGGGCGCGCTCTGGGTATTTGGGGTGGTATCGGGGGACTTGCACTAATTGTGGGCCCTTCGCTGGGGGGATTGATTGTGGCCCAACTAGCCTGGCAGTGGATCTTTTGGATTAACGTTCCGGTAGGTGGACTGGCCATACTTTGGTCTAGGCGACACCTGCCAGAAAGCCACGGTCAGAGCGCGCCAATTAATTTGGTCGATAATGGCCTGATCATTACCGCCATGGCCGGCATTGTTTGGGCCCTCTCTGCAGCCAATAGCAGTGGCGGTAAGCTGGCTCTGGTGGTGGGTAGCATGAGTCTGGTCGCGGGTGGATGGTTTATTCACCGGCAGTCTCAGGAGGTCTTACCGATGGTTCCGCTAGTTCTTTTTCGAAATAAAATCTTTATTGGCGCAAATCTTGCCACCGCCAGTCTCTATGGTTCTATGTATGGTGTAGTCTTTTTTCTACCGCAATACTTGCAAGTTAGTCAACAGGCCAATGCTTTGACTGCTGGTCTAGAGTTGCTACCTTGGACCGGAACACTGGTCGTCGTGGCGCCGTTTGCCGGTCGTGCCGTAGATCGATTTGGTGAGCGATGGGTCGCCACCATTGGCTTGGGCTTACAGGGCCTCGGCTATCTGCTGATTGCGATACTGGTTAGACAACCTTATTCGTGGTTAGTTGTTCCGCTAATGCTGACAGGCGTTGGATTGTCGATGGCGGGACCGGCGCTACAAAAGTCCGTTCTGGGTGCTGTGCCAAGCATGATGATTGGTAAGGCCTCCGGAATATACAATATTTTTCGTCTTTTGGGTGGTGCGGTGGGCACGACGGTGGCTGTGATGATCTTTTATCAGTTTCATGGAAGCACATTTACGAATGGGTTCCGCGCGACCATGTTAGGCGCCGCCAGCATGTCCTTAGTGGGAATCGTTTGGTCGAGTCGCCTACATCTTAGCAGAGCTCACGCGACCGAAGAGACCACAGACTTGCAAAGTTAACCCCTCACACCAGGACCGCAAACGCATGCGGTCCTTTTTTATTCATCGGGAAAATGTCGCACCTCGGAACCGTTTGTTAGCTGACTATCGTTGCGGCAAGCCTGATTCGGAAGTTTGGGGTCAATTGGCGTTTAATGGAGGCGGAAAGGAGTGACAAAGTCATGACCGATGAAGAGAAATTGGAACGCATTGCCGCAGCCGCGAGTGAACTGTTCATTCAACCAGGTTATCATGAAACTCAGATGCAAATGATTGCCCAGCGTGCCCACGTGGCGGTGGGCAGTTTGTATCGGTTATTCAGTGGGAAGGAGGCCCTGTTAGACTACGTCTTTCAGATGACGGTGCCAACAATGACGGCTCTGCCGTCGTCAACGTACCCGTTGCGGCCAGTCGATCCCAGAGAACTAATTCGTCAGACCGAGGCGGCTTACCGGGACTGGAACCACCAGCTGGCTAAGCAAAGGACCCCGGATCTTGACAGTCTGCTGACCACGTTGTTCGTGACGTTTAAGCGGTATGGCCGATACTTTCTGATTCTAGAACATAACCCAACTGTTAACCCGGCATTGACCGCGTTGTATCGTCAGCAGCGGCAGGAAATCTATCAGCAGGTGGGTGACTTCTTGATGCAGTCTCGACCAAGCTTAAAAGATCCCGAACGTAACGGGGTCGTGGTGGTGGACCTGGTCTTCTGGTGGTGTGCCCATAAGCGTTATGACAGTTTTGAAACCGAAATGGCTCGCAGTGACGACGAGCAAATGTTGACGGTGGTCCGGGAGATGTTGCGGCGTAGCTATCAGTGATCCCCTTAATTAGCTAACTGGTCAAAGACACCATGATGGGTCGGCGAAAATTGTGTTTTTTTCGAGAGTGTTTAGACTGGGTGGCAATCGAATGAATGATTCGTTCATTCGCAAAAGGGGGAAAGTATCATGAAATCTCAAGAATGGTTATACCTCAAGCGTCATCCAGCGATTTGGCGAATTTTGTTGGGAATTTTAGTGATTCCCTTGTTTTATGCGGGCCTATTTCTAGCTTCCGTGTGGAATCCTTATGGTGAGCTGAATCGCTTGCCGATGGCCGTGGTTGATCGCGACCGGCCAACCCGGACGGTTCATTGGGGACGCACGGTGACCCAGAGTCTGATCAATGGTAAATCTCTCCAGTTTCACCGAATGACGGCGCGGACCGCCCAACGAGAGTTGAAGGCTGGCCGATTATTCTTAGTGCTAAATATTCCGGAAAATGCCTCGGAGACGCTTAGCCGCTTGGCGACGACACCCCGGCAGCTGCGACTGACCTACGATACCAATGCCGGCCAAAGTACCGTGGCCGCGAAGATGGGGGCCACGGCGATGCAGAAGTTGCAAGCAACCTTGAATCAAAGCGCCATTCAAGCAGAGCTACAGGCCAGCCAGACAGCAGCGGTGGCGGCCGGTAAGGGATTGACCACGAGTGCCCAGCAACTGGGGCAGTTGAGCCAGGCTGGTGTGGCCGGACTGCCTGCAGCTCAGGTAGCCGCGGCAACGCAAAAGATTGTTGCTGGGTTGACTCAAGGCGGGGCACAATTGCGGCAAGTTCGGCGGGCAGAGCAACTAAAGCAATTGGCGATGCCGGTTAAATTGATTCAGCACGATGTGGTTGGTGTGGCCAATAATGGCACGGGTATGGCACCTTACTTTATGGTCATCTCATTATTTGTGGGTTGCATCACGCTCAATATTATTTATGATGCCGGGACACGGCATGGTCCCCACCGGAACTTTGCTATCGCTTGGCTGGATAAAATGGGGTTTCTCTGGGGATTCGTCGTCTTAGCGGCCTCCGGCATGTGGTTGGGAGTACGCTACATCATTGGTCTGCGACCATTGGAGGCTGGTTCGACCTACCTCCTGAGTCTATTGATTGTCCTGGCCTTCTTCAGTCTGGTGACGTGTTTTCGCCTCTGGTTGGGTCTGACAGGAGCGTGGCTCATGCTGTTATTCATGTTGTTTCAAATCGGGGCTTCCGGTGGTACCTATCCTATTCAGCTCACGAATCCGTTCTACCGCGCGGTTCATCCCTATTTGCCGATGACTGTTGCTATGGCCGGTTTGCGGCATACGATTTCATTGGGGGGTTCCATCACCGGAATCATTTGGATTCTGGTTGGGATGACGGTGGTCTTTAGTTTAGGCACGTTGGCGTATTTCTACTGCCATCGTTCGGATGAAGTGGTACTGTGAGGGAATAAGCCAACTGGTTTCGAAGCATCAGTGAAAAGGCCGGTTAATCGATGGGGTTAACGACAAGGCCGTGACAGTTTTAGCCTGGTGAACGCCGTACAGCGAAAAATAAACTTTCTTATATAGGATTTCTTGGAAGGCCATGCTGAAGGTCATGGCCTTTTCTTATGGTCAATTCGGTATTCAGTGCTAGTAGTTGTCGCCCAAAATTTTTAGAAAAGTCGTACTTGCCTTAAAGTTCACACGAAGGCTTATACTTAGCCCAAGGAATTTGAACAAGGGGGAAAGTAGAATGAAGAAAAGAAGCTTAATCTGGGGGTTGATGATCCTATTATTGGGACTAACGGGTTGCGGTCGGCTAAACGGATCATCCAGATCAGTTGATCTACCGAATGCCAGTAGGTATGAGCCCACGCTGTTCTTTCACGGCTGGGGTAGTAGCACTCACGCTGAGGATCAGATGGCCCACTCGCTAGTAAATGCCGGCTTGACGAAGACTATTGTGCGAGCAACTGTTTCGACCAAAGGAAAGGTTAGTCTGTCCGGTCATTTCCATGAGGGGGATTATCATCCAATTGTTGAGGTGGGCTTTGCAGGTAATCGCAATTCGAGTCCGCAGCAATGGGGCCGGTGGGCCAAGGCGACGGTGGTTAAATTGCAGCAAACCTATCATACCAAGACGTTCAACATGGTTGGCCACTCGATGGGCAACATGGCGATCATGTATTATTTAAGCGCTAACGATCGGCGCCTGCCTAGGTTGCGCAAGCAGGTCGACATTGCCGGGCATTTCAATGGGATCCTGGGCGTGAATGACGAACCGAATCGCATGAAGTTGACTCGTGAAGGTAAACCCGAAAAAATGCAGCCAGAATATCAGAACTTATTAAGCTTGCGGCGGACGATGCCCAAGGATCAGATTGCCGTATTGAACATTTATGGCGATAAGGATGATGGGTCCCATTCGGACGGTTCGGTTAGCAATGCCTCTTCCAAGTCGTTGCGATATTTGGTGGCTGATCGGGCCAGGTCCTATCAGGAACGCCGAATTATCGGGGTTAGGGCGCAACATAGTCGGTTACACGACAACGTCCAGGTAGACCGACTACTCATTCGATTCTTACGCCATTAAGCGAAGCGACCTCGACACCAGCAATCAAAGAGCCCCCTGAATTGGATTGGTTCCAATTTGGGGGGCTTCTTGTTTAGAAGTGGTTATTCGGCAAAAAATGGTTCTGTGACCGTCAGTGACCGCTTTTCAAAGTCAAGGCTCGCTGTTAAACCATACGGCAACGCGGTCCGAGGATAGGCGTGACCAAAGTTAAAGTTGGTCATGATTGGCAGATTGCGGTCGGCGGTTTCTTCTAGTAAAACCTGGCAATAGTCATCATAGTAGACCTCATTTTGGGGTTTGCCCGTGATGATGGCTTGAACGTTACCGAGAATCCCGGCTTGCTTTAGGCTTCGGAGCATTTGCCGATAAGCGGCAGGGGTTGGCTGTTCTTCGCTGGTCTCTAAGAATAGAATCTTGTCGCGACATTCTGCGGGACTGGGGAGTAGTCGATATCGCTTGGCGATGACGGGCTCATCTGGGTAACGGGTATCGGTAAGGAGGCTATTCAGGCTGTCAATACAACCGCCAAATAAACGACCGTTGACTTGTCCGTGTCCTCGGAGGACCTGGTACCCGCGAGTCTCAGGATGACTGATTCTGGGCTTGTCGAGAGCGGCTGGTGAAAAGTCCTGGCGTTCTTCATACCAGATAGGGCTACTCAGAATAGGTGTGGTCGCGGTATTCTCTAGGTAGTGGGCCAGCGTGTGCCTGGTATATGGGAGTGGCACCGTGTCAAGTTCGGCCAGATCGTTAATGATGTTGGGGCCATAGTAGGTGGTGAGCCCCAACCGATTGAGCATTAAATGGTCGACAGTTGTGTCGGAAAATCCGGTAAATAGTTTTGGATGCTTAGTCACGGCGGCGATGAAGTCCGGATCCTCCAAGAGAAAGGGGACGATTCGATAAGTATCAATACCGCCGATTGCACAGAAAATACCGGCAATGTCGGGATCTGTGAAGGCTGCTTTGAGGTCGGCTGCCCGGGCTTCCGGATGGGCGTCGAGAAAGTCGATCCCCTTTAGGGCGTTGGGCATTGGGACCGGAATTAGACCCAACTTACGAAGACGCTGCTTGCCCCGCTGATACTCGTGGGCGGCAAAATCTTCTCCCAGGACCCCACTAGACAGGCTAACCAAGGCAACCCGATCGCCCTTATGCAATTGATATGGTTTAATCATGGGCATCCCTCCAATGGCTAAATTGGGTTTTATTATACGCTTTTGTACCATGCCCGCAACGGTTAAAACGAGTATTCTTGGCATCTTTCAGGAAGAATCATTGGCCAGTAAAATTCACCTAGGTGTGATGCGTTGATTTTAGTGGCAGCCATCATGACATAAAACAATTGTTCCTGAAATATTTAGGTTTTAAGGACTTTATAAATAGCGTATTATAGGACATGAGCTGAAAGATTCCTTAAGGAGGCCATCAACATGGCAGATGTTTTATTAGTCATTGATCTTCAAAATGGTGTTTGTTACGGTGAACAAACTGCAGCAAACATGCCCCAGGTCATTGCGGGGGTCAACGCTAGAATCGCGGCGTACCGCAAGGCAAAAAAGCCCGTTGTCTTTGTTCAACATGTGGATGAAGACTTGGTCGAAGGGACTCATGATTGGAAACTGATTCCCGAATTAGATTACCGCGACACCGACCCCTTGGTTGCCAAGCATCATGCAAACGCGTTTTACCACACCAAGCTGCGGAGCGTCTTAACGAGCTTTGCCGCAGAGTCATTAGAAATTTGTGGGGCGCAGGTTGAGTACTGTGTTGACACCACGACGAAGGTGGATCACGGAATTGGCTATGACTTAGAAATGACGCGGGGACTGACCACCACCGTTGATAATAAGTTCATGACGGCGGAACAAACCATTGCCTTTTTTGAGGGAATTTGGAATCACCGATTTGTGACGATGTTAAATGCCTAAATAACTAAGACTTTGAAGGGCCTCCTGAAGTAGATTTATGCTAATTTAGAAGGGCTTTTTACTAAATTTGAGGTTTGACAACGGACGTTTCACGGTAATCTTCAGATGAAAGGTCGTCTATCGCTATGGAAATGACCAAAGCAGAGTTAATTGAGCTTTGTAGCCAGGGGAAGCGGGTAAGTGTCGATCAGCCCTTCAATAACCCAGCTCATCGAAATAAAATCATTTTTGATGCCCTCAGGCATGCAGCGAGTCGAAAAATATTTGGTCTGGTCTATGAGAAGGCCGGCAGCTTATACGTTGATTTGAAGAGTGATCTCACGGGGATTGATGAATTGGTTGAGGCCTTTCCTTACATCTTACCGGGACAGCATTTCACGAAGCAAAACTGGATAACCTTGGATATCAATCAGATGCCGTCAGAAGCGGAATTATCTAAGCTGGCCGACGCAAGCTATCAGCTAACCGGTTCGTTGTGATTGGGTCCATTACCTAGAGGATCAGCGAACGTAAAACCATTAAATTTGATTGTCTAAATAGTCCAACATCTTTTCAAAACAAAGATGTAGGACTATTTTGGTACCTTGGAAGATTTGGCATGATTAAGGGAATTTTTAGATTGGTTTTCCCTCAACCAATCGGTCGTTACATCTTCTTCAGACCTTTTCGCTGCTCGTCATCGATAATATGCGTATAGAGTCCGGTTGCCGACGTGGAATTCTGGCCTAGTTGCGTGGCGACCAGCTGCTCATTCTTGGTGGCCAGATAGAGTTTTGAAGCTAGGGTGTGCCGTAGCTTGTGGGGGGTGATACGAATATTAAAGGCTGCCGAGTATTTGGCAACCATCTTTTCAATGGAGTTGGCTTGCATCCGTGAAGCCTGGCCGCGATAGCGACTCAGAAAAAGGGCGTGATCTTGATTAGTTGGGTGATACAAGTTCTTGCGGTTGCTGAGATAGTCTTCAATGTATGGTAAGGTCCATGGCGCAATCGGAACTGTATCCTGTTGGCCACCTTTGCGAACAACGCTGATGGTTCCGGTACTCAAGTTGAGCTGGCGTTTGTCGGCATTAGCAGCCTCGGACACACGGAGACCACTGCCTAGGAGGAGCGCGTTAATGGCCAGGTCACGTTGCCGGTCTCGAAGGAAGTATCGTCGTTGCGCCGGTGTGAGCACCTCTATATAGTGGTTCGCAATGAAGTCTAGATAGTCATGATCCGTTGACCCTAACATCAGTTGGTCTTTCAAGTTGGCCGCACGAGTCGCATACGTTTCATTGGTTCGGACCAGGGCAATCTTGTGCATGACGTTACGGTCAAAATAGGCTTCGCCTTGATCGTCTTCGGTATCCTCGGTCAGATATTTAAAGAGAGACGAGAGGGCATTCAGCGAGCGATTAATGGTTGGATGAGATCGACTCCCGCGGGCACCTGTAAGCTTGGTTTGGTTGAGCAGGGCCGATTTGTAGAGCTCAACCGTTTCCTTTTTCAGATTTGCCAACTCATCAATCTGGATATCAGTCGGGGCAGTCGCGGAGGTGAGACCTTCGCTAATCAGCCAGGTGAAGAATCGTCGATACTCGGTTAGGTACTGATAGAGCGTTGCTGAGGACAAGGGGACCGTTGCCTTTGCCTGATAGAATTCTTGGACGAACCACGGGGCAGTATTTAGTTCTTGTTCGATGAGTTTTAAATAATGTTGTTTTTCCAAAGGACCGCCTCCATGCAAACGTATGTTCTTTTATTCTATCATACTGTCCTAAAAGAAAAATAGCAAGTCGACTAAAAGGTTGAAAGATTCTTTAAAATGCCAGTTTTAAGGAAAGTTATCAAGTCAATCCGATACCCGTGTTCTGAATTATCATAACTGTAGCCTACAAAAAGCTTATTATCAGCAATTGTTGTGGCCGTCTTTAGCTGCATTTGCAGTCGCTGCGTGCGTTAGTTAACGGTGATTGATGCCGATTCATCGGCAAATAGCCTGATTTTTCCGGCCCAACTGGCTGGTATATATAGTCAGCATGGTTTAACTGGTGGCAGGACATCTATTAACGACTGGTAGCAATGAACTTAGAACTTAGTCAGGTCGTCCCGTTAATCCGTAGATAGCGTTCGTTGGTGACCAAATAGGAATTGGTCGAGTCTTTACAGCAGAATTGTCTGCTAAAGCTTCGTTATTGATTAATCATATAAGATTGATACTGACTGGTTCATCGTTAAGAAAAACGACGACGTATTCTGAGCACACGTTCAATGTTTAAATTGATAGTTGTCCATTAGAAACGCGTCAGTAACGCCTAAAAGAATGACTGTCATTGGGTCATATTTGTTTCGACATCAATGCTGAGTTGTGATGAGTTAAGTGAGTCGCAATACCGACGTTGGCAAGTGAAATCTGCGGTATCTGGTTAACGATAAGTTGTCGGCCAACATCCGAGTAATCATTAAACAAGTTCAAACAAATTCTGATGGCAATAGCACAGGTCATCTAACAAGGCTTTGCTCAATCAGGCAGATAAGTATCGGCAGGGAATGGTCAGTTCTGATAAAAATAGATTCTACTTTACATAATATATATTATCGAAAGCAGAGTTTCGAAATGAAAAAGTCCCCCGAATAAATAAAAAACAATCGATCTAAAATCGATTGTTTTTTATTTAACCAGTTGTAAGTCCGTCAGAATTTTTTTGGTTAATGGTGTCAGTGAGATCCGCTTCAATTCGGTCAACGCCACAAATTTTGCCACGCTGGTTTCTTGTTGGTCAGCTTGCAGCTGGCCAGACGCCGTTAACTCATACACAACGGTCACCGAATCTATCTGGTCACCATTGGGATAAACATATTGCATATCCTGGCCACTGGCAATCGTTAATAACTGCGGATCCTGACCAACTAAGCCGGTTTCTTCAGTCAGTTCTCTGAGGACGGTTTGTTCGGTACTTTCATCTAATTCTTTTGAGCCTGCTGGTAAGCCCCAAAGCCGATTATCGAGCCGTTTTACTAACAGCAAGCCTGGTTGGTCATCGCGGACAATGGCCGCAGCACCAACGACGATAATCGGCTTCTGGCCGATCTGCTGACGGAGATTAAGCACGTACCCCATCTAATCACCATCCTTCACTTAAATTGTAGCACAGTGAAGACGGTTAGTTGGACCAGTGTTGCTTAATAAACGCTTCACGCCCGCCCATTTCTTCAATCTGGTAGCGGAATGGGTTGCGACGGTAAAAGTCTTGATGCTCGTCCTCAGCCGGGTAAAATGGTTGAACGTCTTCAATCGTTGTAACGATGGGGGCATCAAACTGGTCACTGGCGGCCAGTTGGTCCTTGGAAGCCTGGGCAATCCGGCGCTGTTCGGGACCGTTAACGAAGATTACGGGGCGATAACTATCGCCCCGGTCTTGGAATTGGCCGCTAGCATCGGTGGGATCGGTTTGCCGCCAGTAGATCGTTACAAGGTCATCATAGCTAATAATGGCGGGATCGAAGGTAATTTTAACGGCCTCAGTATGGCCGGTGGTATGACTTGCCACGTCGGCATACGTGGGATTAACCGTATGCCCACCGGTATAGCCGGAAACCACACTGATGATGCCGGGCTGGGTATCAAATGGCTTGACCATACACCAGAAGCAGCCACCAGCAAAGATGGCGGTATCAGCTTGACTCATAGAATCCCTCCTAAATGGGTTTTAAATTACTTAAAGAGCTGTTCGAAGTCATGGTAGCCTTGGGTTTCCAGCTCGCTGGCCGGGATAAACTTCAAGGCCGCGGAATTGATGCAATACCGTAAACCGCCCGCTTCTACTGGGCCGTCATTGAAAACGTGCCCCAGATGCGAACCGGCATTCGTGCTGCGAACTTCTTGGCGAACCATCCCAAAGGAATGGTCGGTATTCTCGTGGACGTTGGCGGCATCAATGGGTTTCGTGAATGATGGCCAGCCACAGCCAGCGTCATACTTATCCGTGGAGCTGAATAACGGCTGACCACTGACGACATCGACGTAGATGCCGGGTTCATCGAATTGGTCGTACTTTCCAGTAAAAGCGGCCTCGGTGGCGGCATTCTGAGTGACGGCGTATTCTTCGGCCGTCAAGCGCTGCTTCAATTCTTCTTGACTCTCAGATTTACTCATACGAAATCCTCCATTTCGGTTGTGCACAATTAGTTAACAAGTCTAGTCTATGCTTTTATAGCGAAAAGACAACTAATTTGCCCAGCAAAAAGTCACCGGTAGGATTTATCCGGTGACTTAAATGAATGCTGCTTACGATAAGGATTGACCTGCTGGTGTCTTGTAGCGGAGCACAACGCCTTTGATATCAACCTTTTGGATGCCAACTGACCGATTCCGATAGTACATGACACTGGCCTTAGAAGGATTGTGTGCCAGCCCCATGGTGTGTCCCAATTCGTGTTCGGCAACGTGAAGATCATCGGAACGGGAGTAATCGTATTCCCGGAATAAGGATGGGTTCAGCATCGCGTCGACTTTTACAAAATAGTCTCCGACTGCCCGAAAGTCTGTAAGACCAACATCTTCTCCCATGACAGCTGCGTCATTACCAGATGCCGTACTCAACACAATTTGGGCTCGATTCTTGGAGCCGGCCCGGAAATGAAAGGCACCGGTCTTGTTCCAAGCCGAGATGGCAGATTCCCAAATTCTTCGATAATAGGTCGACTTGGTTGTGATGACATACGTCGCATGGTTACTCGTGAATCGTTCTGGTCCGAATGGTGTGGTGCTCGCGGCATGGCCAACGACGCTTCCGGTCCCTGTTCCCATTAAACCTAGCGCTACAAGCGCAGTGATAATTCCCCGATACCAGCTTGTCATTGCAAAGTCCCTCTTCCTCGAAGGACGATGTCTTACGCCTACCATCGGCCACTATTCTAGGTCCCCACCGTAAAATATGCGATCAAAATACTCCCTAACTAAACGGATTAGTTAGGGAGTATCAAAACTAGCTTAATTTAATTGACTAGCCTTCGAAAGCAGCAGTTAATGGTGGCACAACTTGCTTCTTACGAGAAACCACGCCAGGCAAGCTAGCCCGGTTGTTGGTCAACTTCGTGTTGAAGGCCGTTTCAACCACGCTCTTTGGTTCACCGGCAACGATGAGCTCAGAGTCACTGTTCAAAACATTTGTCGCTAAGGTAATGAATAAATCATAGCCATCAGCGGCCATTTCGGCATTCATTTCCTTTTCCAAACCAGCTTGACGGTCCAGAACTTCATTCAAGTCAACCGTGTTGATTTGGCCAATGCGAACGCTCTTACCAGCCATGTCAAAGGACTTAGCGTCGCCATCGATCAGTTCCTTATCGGTCTTGGCAGCCAGGTTAGTCCCAGCCTTTAACATTTCGATACCGTAGCTTTGAACATCGATATCAGCAATTTCAGCCAAGGCCCGAACGGCTTCGCGGTCCTTGTCGGTTGTGGTTGGTGATTGCAACAAGAGCGTATCAGAAATGATAGCAGAAAGCATCAAACCAGCTAACTTAGCTGGGATTTCGATTTTTTCTTCGTCGAACATTTCGGTCAGGATCGTGCTGACACAGCCCACTGGTTCTGCCCGGTAGTAAAGTGGCATCTTCGTTTCAAAGTTAGCGATCCGGTGGTGATCAACCACGTTCGTAACCGTAACCTTGTCCAAGTCGCTGACACTTTGCTGAGCTTCGTTGTGGTCCACTAACATCACGTGGTCAACTTCGTTGGCGGCCGTCTTGATAACCCGGGGAGCAGGTTCGTCAAAGTGGTTCAAAACAAAGTTGGTTTCCATGTTAGGTTCGCCTAAGGCAACGGCTTCAACATCTAGGCCCTTTTGAGTCTGGAAGTAGGCAAACGCCTTTGCAGCAACGATTGCGTCAGTATCAGGATTTTGGTGACCAAAAATTAATGCTTTACTCATTAGATAGAACTCCTTTAAAGTAAGATAGTTTTATTTATTGGTTCCGAAGTTGTTTAAGCCTTGAGATGTAGTCATCGGTGTGTAAGTACCGGTCAAATTGCGACAGAAAATGACTAATCCGCGGGATTTCGGCTTTGCCCTTTCGGAAAACAAAGGCGAGGTCAAAACGAATATTTGGTTCAAAGTGCGCCGTCCAGGTTTGTGGCAGCGCCTCTTGCCCAATCATAAACGAATTAGGCAATGCTGTCGAGGCCCCCGTCTGCATTGAAAAATGCAATAGTTGCGTTGGCGTGGTGAAGTTGGCCACCCCCCGTGGGAAATCGGCCAGTTGGTTCTTGTAAGCTTCATGTAGTGTCTGATTTAAGTAATAACCGTCGGGATACATGGCCCAGACGTTAGCCGTGGTATCCTTCAGCTTGATCCGGCGTTTCTTGGCCAATTGTTCATCATGGTGAATAAACAACAAATCATCAGAGATAATCTTTTTCGATTCGTACGGCTTCCAGTTTTTGATCGAATCGTCTGGCAAATACATAATTGCCAGATCAATTTTGTTATTCTCGAGTCTTTCCCAGATTTCCTTACGAGTTAACATGTGAAAGGAAATCTTTAAGTCGGGATTGTTCTGATAGGACAGAATGGCGAAGTCTTCAAAGACTGCGTCCTCAACCGAGGCCAATAATCCAATGCTGATTTCACCTTGGGTGGCACTGGTTGATTGTTGAATCTCGTCCGTTGCCTGATTGAGAATTCCATAAATCTTATGGGTTGCCTCAAGCATGGTATAACCCGCATCAGAAAGCCGGAGCTTCTTGCCAACTGAATAGAATAAGGGGGCCCCCACCGTCCGCTCCAGCTTCTTAATCTGCTGGGTCAATGCCGGTTGGGTGATCCCCAAAATCTGCGCAGCCTGAGTATAGTTCATAGTCTCAGCAAGCTGCAAGAAATACGTTAGGGTCTTCGAAGAAAAAATGCTTTCCTGCTTGGTCTTCATCCGCTTCTACTCCTTATCACGTCTGACGATGGTGCGACAAAACACCAGGCCAACCTAATGGTAACTATTAACTTATATCATAGGCTGTTTCCAAAAAAAGCGCAATTAATTCTTCTTATAACTCTATTAATAGTAAACCCGCTAGTCTAGGACCAGCTCCGTCGGTTTGATCCGTAGCGAAACGGGTTCCCCTTCGACATCGGTATCGACCACAAACGAACCGTTGGAATATCGACCGCTGAGGGGGTGTTCGGTTGGCAAAACGTCATGGGTTCGCTCACGGCTGGTCACAATCTCTAAGGCGGGATTCCCTGCAGGAATCGTCATGAAATCAACGATCCGGTGTGGATCGCGTTTCAATTCCCGGAGGATAATTACCCCGCGCCGGGCGCGACTGGTGACCGAAAGTTCCTTCATTGCGAGCCGCTTGAATGCCCCTCGCTGGGTGACTAAGGCAATCGTATCGCTATCGTTGACCAGTGCCAGGTTAACCACCTGATCATCGTCCCGGAGGTCCATGGAACGAACCCCGGTCGTGCGAGCACCGTTGATCGAGACTTCATCGACCGCGTATCGCAGGGCGTAGCCGTTCTTTGAAACTAGTAGAATTCCCCGATCGACGGGTTCTTCTAAGTACGCGACTCGGACAACCTGGGCGTCCGGATGCTTCAGTTTCTCGTAAACGGCGGCTCGGCTCTTATAGGTCCGACCGGGCGTCAGGTCGCTAAACGCTGTTTGCTTAATATAACCGTCACTCGTGGCAATTAGGAACCGACCGGATTCTTTCAGCGAATCAAAGGCATAGGTGGCCACGATTTCTTCATCGGCGGCTAAGCCGATGGTTTGTGAAATGTGCTCACCGGTTTCCTTCCACTTGGCGTCGGTAATCTCATGAACTGGACGGTAGATAAGATTACCCTTGCTGGTGAACATAAAGAGATGGCTCAAGGTACTGAGCTTCTGGAGAAAGATTGGGTAATCCTCATCTTTTAGCCCATTATCCGCCGGATCGGAAGCCGTGTATGACCGGACACCGGATCGCTTCAGGTAGCCATCGTGACTAACCAAGACGATGACATCTTCATCGGCCACCGTGACTTCGGTTTTAATCTTCAGGTCTTCAATCTTATCTTCAATTTCGGTTCGTCGGTCGTTACGGTAAGTCTTGGCAATGGTTTTCAACTCGGACCGTAGGACGGCGTTTAACTTCTTGGGTTCCGCCAGAATCTGATGGTCCTCGTCAATCGCGACCGATAATTTAGCCGATTCGGCCTCAAGCTGCGTCACATCGGTGTTGGTTAACCGGTACAGTTGCAAGGCCACAATGGCATCGGCCTGTTTCTCAGAGAAATCGTAGGTGCTAACCAGATTGTCTCGGGCATCGCGTCGATCCTTACTAGCCCGGATCGTTTGAATAACCTGGTCCAAAATGGACAGAGCTTTGATTAATCCGGTGACGATGTGTTGTCGATCCAAGGCCTTTTGGAGGTCATATTGGGTTCGCTTAGTAATGATCGTCCGTTGGTGTTCCAGGTAGGCGGTGAGGATGGTCTTTAGGCCAACGTGTTCCGGACGCATGTGGTTGATCGCCACCATGTTAAAGTTGTAGGCAATTTGGAGCTCGGTGTTCTTGAATAGATAGTTCAGGATCCCCTTGGCGTCCGCATCACGCTTCAATTCGATGGCAATTCGCAGACCGTCACGGTCACTTTCGTCCCGAACCTCTGCCAGTCCTTCAACCTTCTTGTTCAAACGGATCTCATCAATCTTTTTGACCAATTGGGCCTTGTTAACCTCGTAAGGAATTTCCGTCACCGTGATTTGGCTCTTGTTCCCCCGTAGTTCCTCAATGGCGGTCTTCGAACGGACCACGACGCGACCACGGCCGGTTTCATAGGCCTTAACGATGCCGTCGCGGCCCTGGATAATCCCACCGGTTGGGAAGTCAGGGCCCTTAACGAAGCCCATTAGTTCGGCCAGCGTGGCCTTGGGGTGACTGAGCAAGTAGACCAACGCATCGACGACCTCGCCGAGGTTGTGCGGTGGAATTTCCGTCGCATAACCGGCAGAGATCCCGGTCGAGCCGTTCACTAACAGGTTCGGGAACCGGGCTGGTAACACGGTTGGTTCATACTCGGTATCGTCGAAGTTTAAGACCATTTCGACGGTATCTTTATCAATATCTCGTAACATTTCACCGGCTAACTTACTTAGCCGGGCTTCGGTGTATCGCATGGCAGCGGCAGGATCCCCGTCCATTGATCCATTATTCCCGTGCATTTCTACCAGGGGTTCGCGGACCTTCCAGTCCTGACTCATCCGGGTTAAGGCTTCGTAGATCGAGCTGTCACCGTGGGGGTGAAAGTTCCCCATGACGTTACCAACAGATTTCGCAGACTTACGGAACCCCTTGTCATAGGTGTTCCCGTCCTTGTTCATGGCGAATAAGATCCGCCGTTGAACGGGCTTTAGGCCGTCACGAATGTCCGGCAGGGCCCGTTCCTGAATGATTGACTTGGAGTAGCGGCCGAATCGGTCACCCATGACTTCTTCCAGGGTCAATTCTTGAATATTTTGTCCTTCACTCACGAACTCATTACTCCTTTCACCGGTAGATTAGGCTTTATTGGTATCATTTTCCAATAAACTAGAACTATCGTCCTCCAACGTAAATTGCACGTTGTTTTCGATCCATTTCCGGCGGGGTTCAACTTTGTCCCCCATTAAGGTCGTTACCCGGCGTTCTGCCAGGGCGGCGTCATCGATCTGAACACGAATCAGTGTTCGGTTGTCGGGATCCATGGTGGTTTCCCAAAGTTGACTGGCGTCCATTTCTCCTAACCCCTTGAACCGTTGTAAGTGATACCCGTGGTTCGCGATCTTACTGGTTTTTTCAGCCAGTTCATCATTGGTCCAGGCGTATTCGATGCTGGGCTTCTTCCCGGTCTTCTGAATGCGATATAACGGTGGTAGCGCAATATAGACCCGACCAGCATCGATCATGGGCCGCATGTACTTGTAGAAGAAGGTTAGCAGGAGAATTTGAATGTGGGCCCCATCATCATCGGCATCGGTCATGATAATAATTTTGTCATAGTTGGCGTCTTCGATATTAAACTCGGGACCGACGCCGGCACCAATCGTGTAAATCATGGTACTGATTTCTTCGTTCTTCATGATGTCTGGCAACTTGGCCTTTTCGGTGTTCAAGACCTTCCCTCGTAAAGGCAGGATGGCTTGGAACTTCCGGTTACGGCCCTGTTTGGCCGAGCCGCCGGCAGAATCCCCTTCGACTAAGAATAGTTCGTTCTTGGCCGAGTTCTTGGATTGTGCGGGTGTCAGCTTGCCTGATAGCAGCCGTTCATGCTTCTTATGGCGCTTCCCATTCCGACTCTCATCACGAGCTTTGCGGGCGGCTTCGCGGGCCTGACGGGCTTGCGTAGACTTTTTGATTAACATCTTACCAAAGTCCCCGTTTTCCATCAGGTAATAGCCAAGCTGTTCATTAATAACATTATCGACAATCGTCCGAGCCTCAGGCGTCCCTAGTTTTTCCTTGGTTTGGCCCTCGAACTGCAGCAGGTTTTCAGGGACCCGAAGGGAAATCACGGCTGATAGCCCTTCACGGACATCACTACCTTCGAGATTCTTGTCCCGTTCCTTGAGTAAGCCAACCTTACGAGCGTAGTCGTTAAAGGCCTTAGTCCAGCCGCTTCGGAGGCCGACCTCATGGGTCCCACCATCCTTGGTCCGAACATTGTTTACGAATGACAGGAGGTTCTCGGTGTACCCATCGTTGTACTGGGCGGCAACTTCGACCTCGATGCCGTCCTTCTTACCATCGAAGTACATGATGTCACCCAAAGTGTCCTTGTCTTCGTTCAGATAGCTAACAAACTCCTTGATTCCCTCTTCATAATGGTAGGCTTCTTCCCGTTCCTGGCCCGCTCGTTCATCGGTCAAGGTAATCTTGACGCCCTTCAAAAGGAAAGCGGATTCACGTAGGCGTTCCGCTAGCGTCCCGAAGTTATAAACGGTGGTGGTGAAGATGCTGCTATCGGGTTTGAAGGTCATCGTGGTACCATTGTGTGCCCGGGTGTTACCTTTCTTTTCGAGGGTGCCTTGTGGTTTACCCCCGTCTTTAAACTTTTCTTGATAGCGCACGCCATCGCGGACGATGGTGACGGTGAGTGAACTGGATAAAGCATTGACGACCGAGGCCCCCACCCCGTGGAGACCACCAGAGGTCTTATAGCCTCCCTGGCCGAATTTACCACCGGCATGTAGGACCGTCAAAATGACTTCGGGCGTTGGAATTCCGGAAGCGTGCATGCCCACTGGCATACCCCGCCCATGGTCGACCACAGTAATGCTGTTGTCAGCATGAATGGTGACATTGATTTCCGTCCCGTAGCCCGCTAAGGCCTCGTCAACGGCATTATCGACGATTTCATAGACCAGGTGATGTAAACCCCGGCTGTCGGTAGAACCGATATACATACCGGGTCGTTTACGAACAGCTTCCAATCCCTCCAAGACTTGAATGGAGGAATCGTCATATGTTGGTTTTGCTTTCGCCATGCGTAAATCCCCTTTACTTTTTACGAATTTTCAGAACTTAACTAGGTGCTATCTTAGTGTACTCCTGACCGAACGTACGTTCAAATGAATTGGTCAAAGCCCTCAGAATAGCGCTCAGTAACTTCATAATCATACCACAGGAATCGAAAAACTTGCTAGCCAATCAGGAGATATTTGGCGGTGGCCTGAAAACATGCTAAAATAATGAGCAGCTTCCCTGGGACCTGACCGTTCCCAAGGATTACAGAGCGGAGGAATGATTCGTGAAATTAATTGGCTTACTCATCATGGCCTATCTGTTGGGGGCGATTCCCAACGGTGTCTGGATTGGCAAGGCCTTCTTTAAAACTGATATTCGACAATCGGGGTCCGGTAACATTGGGACCACCAATACTTACCGAGTCCTCGGCCCCTATGCTGGAACGACCGTGATGGTTTTGGACATCGCGAAGGGAACGGTTGCCACGCTCTTACCCACGTTCTTACCAAATTGGGTCCCGGCACACACGGTCCTAGGATCAGCCCTGCCCCTATTATTTGGGCTAATGGCGATTCTCGGCCATACCTTTTCTATCTTTGACCACTTCAAGGGCGGCAAGGCTGTCGCGACCTCGGCGGGGATGCTTCTTGGCTATAACCCCATCATGTTTGTGATTGCCGCTGGCTTATGGGTCAGTCTGATCTATTGGACCAGCATGGTCAGCTTGGCCAGTATGATTGCGTTCTCGCTGGTGACCCTGATCTCGCTGCTTTTTCACGACTGGTATTTAACTGGCATTGCCGTGGCGCTCACGGTATTTGTCTTTTATCGACACCGGACTAATATTACGCGAATTCGCGAAGGAACCGAATCCATGGTGCCATTTGGTCACGGGTATCATAAACAACTGAAGAAGTAACCGAAAAGGACTATCCCCGATCGCTGCAAGCAGTCGTGGATAGTCCTTTTATTTGGTTTAGAAGCAGGTGATCTGATAGCTAGCGTTAAAGTCCTGGTGGGCTTCCAAATGATTGATCGCAACCTTGGTGGCTAGGTCACCGGTGGCCTTGACATCATCTGCTAAGCCCCACCATGGTTCCAGGCAAACAAACGGGGCCTGCTTAGGATACGGCGACCAGATGCCCAGGTAAGGCGCCGTTGTTGTCAGCGCGACCCCATGGTCATCGGCGGCTGTGCTCAGCATAACCGTTGTTTCGGGATTGGTCAGCGTCAGGATTTGGGCATCGTGTTCGAAGAGATCGTGGGTGAGCCCCATGGGCCGTGACAGGTCTATGGGAAGGCTGTGCTCGCTGTCGCTGTACGGCCCCACCAATGGGATTCGCTGATAGGTTTGTTTAGGAGCCACTGTCACAACATAGTCGGTAAAGTCGGCCGTGGCATCACCGAAGGGAATGTTGAAACCGGGATGCGCACCGAAGGAGAAGTCCAAGCCCGTATCGGCGGGATTGGTCACCGTTGCGTTAACCTTCAATTGATGATCGACAAGTTCATAGGTCATCGTGAGGCTAAAGTCGGCGGGATAGAGTAAGCGTGATTCGGTATCCGCCGTTAATCGGAGGACCACACGATCCGCCGATTGTTCAGTCGTGGTGAACTCGCGGTCACGGGCGAAGCCGTGTTGCGTCATTTTGTAAGTCTTGTCGGCTACGCGATATTCGTTGTCCTGCAACCGACCCACGATTGGAAATAAGATGGGGGCATGCCGACCCCAGTATTTGGCATCGGCCTGCCACAGGTATTCCAAGCCCGTTTCGTTGTCCTTAATACTGGTGGGTTCGGCCCCCAACGGATTAATTTGTGCGGTTAGATAGTCATTCTTCAAAGTTAACATCAGTGTTTACATTCCCTTCCCTAAAAAACGGTCGTAGCCCCTGCCACGACCGTTAGTCTCTTACAAGATATAACGGGACAAGTCCTTGTTTTGGACAATATCACCAATCTTATCGTTCACGTAGTTTTCGGTAATTGTCACATCACCAGTCCCCATGTCGGGGCCTTCAAACAACAGATCTTCGAGTAATTTCTCCAAAACGGTTTGCAGGCGCCGGGCACCGATATTTTGGTTCTCGTGGTTAAGTTCAAAAGCCAATTCAGCAATCCGCTCGATGGCTTCCATGGTGAAGGTGACCTTCACGTTGTCGGTCCCGATCAAGGCGATGTATTGCTTAACTAGCGCGTTATTGGGTTCCGTTAGGATCTTGACGAAGTCGGACTTACTGAGGTCATTTAATTCCACCCGAATGGGGAACCGGCCTTGTAATTCAGCGATCAGGTCGCTGGGCTTCGATTCAGCAAACGCCCCAGCAGCAATGAATAGGATATGGTCGGTAGAGATTGACCCATACTTGGTCTTGATCTGCGTCCCTTCGACGATTGGTAGGATGTCTCTTTGAACGCCTTCACGGGAGACGTCGCCGCTGTTTTGGCCGCCTTTAGTGATCTTGTCAATTTCATCTAAGAAGATAATCCCGGTATTTTCGGCGCGCTTGATGGCATCATGGTTGATGTCGGCGTTGTTAACCAATTTTTCCGATTCCTCGGCAACCAAAATTTCCCGCGCTTCCGAGACGGGAACGGTTCGCTTAACCCGCTTCTTCGGCATGATTGAGCCCAGGGTGTCGTTTAAATCGATGCCCATCTGACCCAACATGTTATTGTCTGTGGCATTGGCCTGTTCCGGGTCGGCCATTTCGATTTCTACTTGATGGTCTTCCAATAAGCCCTTGTCGAGTTGTTCCGTCAAGGAAAGTCGTTCGTTCCGAATGTCGTCGGTAACTTCCTCCTCGTCGGCCGGCGCCTTTGGGGTTTCACCGTTTTGCATCTGGGAGAACATGTTCATCATGTTAGAAAAGTCGTTGTTCTCCTTCTTTTCTTTTTTCTTGGCCGGTGCCAAGAGCTTGACCAGCCGTTTGTTGGCCGCTTGAATGGCATCGCTGCGGACCCGGGCAAATTGATCTTGTTTTTCCATGTTAACGGAAACTTCGACCAGGTCACGGACCATGGATTCAACGTCGCGGCCCACGTAACCAACCTCGGTGAACTTGCTGGCTTCCACCTTGGTAAATGGGGCATGCACGATTTTTGCCAGGCGTCGGGCAATTTCTGTTTTCCCAACCCCGGTGGGCCCGATCATTAACATGTTTTTGGGCGAAATTTCTTCTTGCATGGTGGCATCCAGTTGCATCCGACGGTAACGATTGCGTAAGGCGATGGCGATCGCTTTTTTGGCCCCATCCTGGCCAATAACATATTGGTCAAGTAGACCTACGATTTCACGTGGTGTTTTATCAATAGCATCCATATTTTGTGTCCCCCGATCGATTAGAGTTCTTCTGAGATAACATTGTTGTTGGTGAAGATATCAATGCCACCCGCAATGTGAATCGCCGTTTCGGCAATTTCTTTGGCGCTCATGTCCGTGGCGTGATGATGTAAGGCGGTCGCGGCAGCCAAGGCAAAGTTCCCACCGGAACCAATGGCTAAGATGTCATCGTCAGGTGCGATGACTTCACCAGAACCAGAGACCAGAAGCATTTCATCCTTGTCCATGACGATCAACAAGGCTTCAAGCTTTTGCAGAGCCTGGTCGGACCGCCACTGTTTGGCTAACTCGACGGCGGCCCGTTGTAAATTACCGCTGTATTCGTTGAGTTGACCTTCAAACTTTTCTTCTAGATTAAAAGCATCGGCCACACTGCCGGCAAAACCGACCACGACTTGGTTGTTGTAGATCCGTCGAATCTTGTGGGCGGTGCCCTTCATGATGACCTTTTCTCCCATGGTGACTTGACCGTCACCAGCCATCGCGTTATGGCCGTTATGACGAACGGCACAAATGGTCGTTGCTTCAAATTTTACTGGCATAATTATTTTTGCTCCTTTTTAGTTGATGAAGAATCTGGATGATCCTGCGTTGCCCGGGGGAAAAATTTACGATAGTCACGTTGTAAATGTTCCCGCGTCACGTGAGTATAGATTTGGGTTGTTGATAGACTACTGTGGCCGAGTAATTCCTGAACGGAGCGCAGGTCCGCCCCGCGATTAAGCAGGTGCGTTGCAAAGGTGTGGCGTAGCATATGGGGATGAATATCCGTGGTTAATGTGCTCCGTTGGATAATTTGATTCAGGAGATACGTGACCCCCGCGGAGGTCAGTTGTTCACCCCGATAGTTGATGAAGACAAATTCATGATTCTGGTTATTCTGCGCCATGATCGGCTGGCGAGCCGCATCGAAATAAGTTTGCAACGCGTCACTGGCATAGTGACCGAACGGGACATACCGCTCCTTATTCCCTTTCCCATGAATCAACATGATGCGGTTGTCGAAGTCGATGTCGGTGAGGGTGAGATTGACACACTCGCTGACCCGAATCCCCGTGCCGTAGAGGACTTCTAGGAGGGCTGAGTCTCTGGCGGCTAATTGCTCATTTTTATTGGCGGCCGCCGCTGCAAACAGAGCCGTCATTTCTCGCTCATAGAAGAAGCGCGGCAAATGATTCTGATGATGCTTGAGCTGGACATAGGCAAAGGGATCGTCCTTGGCCATGCCGTTACTAATCAGAAAATTATAGAGTGAACGGAGGGTTGAGAGCTTCCTTGCAATCGTCGTCCGAGCGTAGTGCCGGTCATACAGATCGCTCAGGTAAACCTCGACATCCAATTGGTCGATGTCTTTCCAGGGTTTACGCCCGCCGTTGTCCGCCAGAAATTGGTCAAACTCGGCGAGGTCCTCGCGATAAGCCTTGACCGTTTCCGGAGAGTACTGCCGCTCGCCACTGAGATACGTGATAAATTGTTCAACTTGTTCGTCCACGACAACACCTCCTGCTCTGTTAATGCTAGCAAACGGCTTTCTAAAACTCAATTAACTCATCAAAAAACGCACAATATCTAACGATAAGACCTTCAGCGGCTTCATTAAGTCTTTCCTAAAACAAAATAATCAGCTTGCCGTCAAAAGATGCTGATGATTTTTGGAAAGATTAGATAAAAAACGAGGCCCTCTGGTTGAGAGGC
>NZ_BCWD01000026.1 GCF_001592085.1 Levilactobacillus senmaizukei DSM 21775 = NBRC 103853 | reverse complement strand
CGCCTAAATTAATAATTCCCCAGATAAGTAGGATGGCCAACAAGATTACGAGAACGATTAACGCCCATCTCTGCTGCCAACGCATCGAATCCCCCCTAAGCCATACAATCGGGGTTAGTATACCAAGAAAAAATAGTTAACGGTTGCAATCGTCCAGAACGTTCGAAATTTGACGATTAAGTTTCGAATAATTGAAAGTCGCTAAAGTCGGCTGGTATTGGGGCCGTGACCGTGGTGCGTTTGTCATCCAGGGTGAAGGGCTGCGGAAAGGCGAGCTGCCAGCAATGGAGCCGCAGTGCCGTTCGACCGTCAGGACCGTATAAGGGGTCACCAACCAAGGCGTGTCCACTGTGAGCAAGGTGCACGCGTAGCTGATGAGTTCGCCCGGTTTCTAGCCAGAGTCGGACGAGTGTGGCGCCGGGTTGATGGTCAAGTACGGTGTAGTGGGTTATCGCTGGCTGAGCGTGATCACCGTTCACCTGGCGTTTTCGCTTGTCGGTCAGGTCGCGACCAATTGGGCCGGTAAAGGTTCCCGTCCCGTTAAGGTTACCGTGAACCCACGCTAAATAAGTTCGTTGAACCCGTTTTTCGGCAATGTTGCGGACCATGATGGGCACGACCGCCGGGGTCTTCGTCATCATCAAAGCACCGGTGGTTTCCTGGTCTAGGCGGCTAAGAATGTAAGGCCCCGGTTCATCGGGACCTAGGTAGGCGGCCACGTGGTTCAGGGTCGTCCCGCGCTCATCGGGTTGGTTGGGATGGGTCTTACTCCCGCGGGTCTTATTGACGATTAACAGGTCGGCGGTCTCATAGATTACACTGACGGTGGCGGCACTGTCGGGATCGACGGCGGGGAAGGGTTCCTTGAAGTCTTCGGGCACAAACGTCAGCAGGAGGGTGTCGCCTCCAATAACGGTTTGATTCATGGATCGATAATGTCCGTTGACCAGGACCCGCTGGTTAATCCGCAGATCGTGAACCAGGTGGCTGGGGATTAGCCAGTCGGTAAGTAGTTGGCGCAGTGGCCGTGAGATGAAATTTTCCGGGAGAACCCGGGTGTAGGACCAAGTTCGAACCATGACGGTCACCTTTCGTAAAAAAATAGCCTTCCACTGCGAGGCAGTTGGAAAGCCATTTTAAAAGTTTTATTTGATCTCGGTTGGCTTGACGATTAAGACGTCGCAGATAGCGGAACGGCTAACGTAGTTGGTTACGGAACCAATCATCAGACGTTCAACGGCGGTCAAACCGGTTGATCCAATCACGATTAATTCGGTATCGTGGTCAGCTGGGAATTCCCGAGCAATGACGGGCTTAGGGTTACCGAACCGAACGTGAATACTGACGTCGGGAACCCCGGCATCTAAGGCTTGTTGCTTTAAAGCATCCAAACGGTCTTGGACATCTTGGGAAAGCTTGTAAATGACGTCACCACTAACGGCTCCACCATATGTGTCGCTGAATTGGTTAACTTCGAGCACATTTAAAATATCCAAATGAGTTTTATTACGCTTAGCGACTTCGATTGCTTTTTCTAGAACTGGTTGCGTTGCTTTGGAACCATCAACGGGGACCAGAATGTTTTTGTATTGTTGTAACATCTCAAATGCCACCCCTTCACGAAGCAAGTTAAATTCTACCTCTACTATATCATTTATTGCTTTATGTGTAAGTAATTAATTCCGCTAGAAACTCATGAAAGGGCCTGAAAATCCCGCCCGTTTAAGCATTGACCTAACTGGGTGAGTCCGGAATGTTGATGAATAAAGGTTAGCTTTCGTTGAATAAACTGGGACCTGGCAAGGGGTGAACCGTTATTGGGCGAGGTTATCCAGAAAGGCGGTTAGTTTAATTGGGTAAATGGATGGATTGACGGACTAGTAAAAGATTAATTTAAAGTGGTAGGTCACTCTTGAACAAACATTAGATGAAGTGATTATGCTAGGCTCTTGCTGACAGTGACTTAATAATAGCGACTGTTCTGGCATGGTGATCATTGTTGCCAGAGCCGTAGGGGGTCAGGTACAGAGACCTGTGACGATGGTTGCCCCACAGACGGCGTACCTGACCACCGAAGGCGGTCCAACACCAAACTCAAAACCAAATTTACACTACCCAACACAAAAACAGCCGACCATGACTGGTCGGCTGCGGTAAAGCAGACCTTACTTCATGCTGGATGAAGTTAAGGACAGGCTGCTCCAGAAATCAACATTGGAGCTCTTGAGACTGTAACCCTTGACCCGGGTGTTAACTGGTGCCCAGGTATAGCTGAATGCGTCAGGAGCGACGTATGCTTCTTCGTTCATGTAGGCTTGCCATTCCTTGAAAATCTTAGCCCGATAGCTATCGTTCCAAGCCTTGTCACTGTTCATGTCGTTGATCAGTTGCGTGTTCTTGGCAGTCGCAAAGTGGCCCAGGTTTTGGACGGAAGTTTCGGTGTACATCGTTGGCGTTGGTTCGGATGAAACGGACCAGGCCGCGTCGTAGATGTCGATCTTGTTTTGCTTAGGCGCTTCCAAAGTACTGTAGAAGCTGTTCATTTCCATCGTCTTACCCGTAGCAAACTTCACATTCAAGCCGATCTTGTGCCATTGTTGCAGGTAGTCTTGGTAGGTCGCCGCTTGAGCCGAGGTCCCAGTCATGGCACCGAAGTAGATGGTTAATGGCTTGCCATTTGGTTGAACCCGCCACTTGCCCTTCTTCTTGTATCCGGCATCATCCAAAAGCTTGTTTGCCTTCTTGATGTCCAGCGGGAAGCCCTTAGCGGAAGAATCCCAGTAGTTGTCAAAGATTGGCGGAATCAGGGTGTTGGCCCGCCAGGATATGCCGTACGAGAATTTCTTGGTAACGGCATCATTGTTCACGGCGTACATCATGGCCTTCCGGAGACTCTTGTTGGCCATCTTGCTGTGCGGATCGAGGGTGTTCTTGCCGGTCTTGGTGTCGAATTGACCAACGTTGAAGCCAAAGTAGCCGTACCCCAATTCGGGTTGACCCACGATCTTGTAGTTCTTCAAGTTCTTAAGTTGTTTGTAGTCAGTTCCGTGCATAACACCGGCTGGTGAGGTGAAGTCATACTTACCGGATTGGATCGCCTTGTCGATGTTGTTGCTAGAAACGACGGTGATGACAATGTTCTTAATTTGCGGCTTCTTGCCGTAGTAGTAAGGGTTCTTGGACCAGGAAGTAGATTCGCCGGGGACAATCTTGTCCAGCTTGTAAGGACCCGTGAAGAGGGGGTTCTTACGGACTTGTGGCGAGGCCGCCAACTTACCGATTGGGACATTCTTGATGTAGTCGTAAGGTTCAACCGTTTCGGCAATAAAGGAGTTGCCTACAAACTTCATGGCAGGCGTCATCTTGGTGCAGTGAATGACGACGCTACGGCCGGTTTCTCCGTCGGGATAGGCAATCCCGGAGATTGTCTTGGCGGTGCCAGCGTGATAAGCGGCCATTCCCTTGATGTTGTTCATATCGGCCGTGTACGCTTGCGAGGTTGAAGCCTTATTGGCGATGACTTCGTAGGTGTATTCGATATCTTTAGCGGTGATCGGTGAGCCGTTGGACCACTTGGCACCCTTGCGCAAGGTGATCGTGACGGTGTTGTTCTTACGATCGAGGCGTTGGTTAGCTAACCCACCATCGATAATCTTGTTATTCTTATCGGAGATGAATAGAGCGTTGATACTGCCAGGAGCCGCGGCACCGGGTGCGAACACGTCATTATCTTCGTTGTTACTCATCAGGTTTGGATCGCCAATTCCCGCGAAGGGTGCGTCCGCCGGTTCGGCCACGTGCAGTGTGCCGTTGCGAGTGGCGGCTTTGTCGGTCGCCTTGGTGTTGGTATAGTGGTCCGGTAGCTTCAATGAAGCCCCTTTTTCGCCGCTGCTGTTAGAGCTGGAACTCTTGCTCGAACAGCCGGCCAGGCCAATGACGGCAAGCACCGCAACGGCCGATAAGACTAATTTCTTCTTATTCATACAAATTTCCCCCTTGAAAAATGTCCTCATAGTTTCCCAGCAAGCATCCCTTCATCCCCGCCAGGGTACGTGCAGTGTGTGATTGTTAAAGTAGGCACCATCTCCTCAAATGACAATTAAATTAGTTGGTCATCCCTTGCCGTTGCGAGGCATCGGCCGCGCGCCGGAGGACTTGACCAATATAGCTAATGGATAAACACAGAACGATAATTTCCAATGCCGCGGGTAACCAGGTCCACCAGTATTGCGTGATGTTGTTGGGGTCGTTGGCATTGGCGATTAAGGTCCCCAGTGAGGGGGTTTGACTCGGTAGGCCAAATCCCAGGAAGGATAGCCCCGTTTCGACCCCAATGTTTTCGGCGAAGGACAGGGTGGTATCGACGATGATCAGTGAGGAGATGTTAGGCATGATCTGGTTGAAAATAATCTTCCATTGATTGGTTCCCGACGTAATCGAGGCAGCCACGTAGTCCTTATCGGCTTCGGCCAGTGTCCGCGACCGAATCAGCCGGGACGTGCCTTCCCAATAAAATAGGGAGAAGATCAGTGTCAACGTAATGGCGTTATAGTGCGGGATAATGGTGACCAGCACAATAATAATCATGAGCATGGGTAACATCATCATGAAGTCGTAGACCCGTTGCATCCCCCAGTCCACGTAACCATTGAAGTACCCGGAAATGAGCCCCCAAGCAATCCCGAAGGTGGAGGAGATGGCGGTTAGGCCCAACGCAATCCCAATGGAATTACGTGACCCCACAATAAGTTGTTGGGCGATGGAACGGCCGGCTGAGTCAGCCCCCAACCAGTCTTGCGCCGAGAAGGGTGGGTTGAAGTAGTTCATGATATTGGTCTCCATCATCTTGGGTGTATCGATGAAGAGGGCCGCCACCATGACAAACAGGATGAATCCCACAATGATGATGAGCGCGGCCATGGCGGGTCGGTCGGCCTTGAATTCGTTCCAGATGATCCGAGCAGTTGATGGTGTCGCTTCCGATTGGGCCTCTTGGTTCAGCCGGGTTAAATCAGCGGCAGAAATACTGGATTGTTGATCGATTTTATTTGGCATGCGGTTCACCCCCTACTGAATCCGAATTCGTGGATCAACCAAACTGAGAATAATATCCGACAATAGCGTTCCTAATAGATTTAGGATGCCGTAGATTAAGACCAGGGCCGTAATTACCGTGTAATCCCGGTAGCTAATGGAATTGATGAACAACAACCCCATCCCTGGATAGGAGAAGACCGTTTCGGTAAAGATTGACCCATTCAGCAGACCAGTAATCGAATAGCCGGCGAAGGCCGCGATTGGCAACAGCGAGTTACGGAAGATATGGTGACGGTAGATATCCTTGGTCGGGCCCCCTTTTGCACGCGCGGTGCGAACGTAATCGGAATGCTTGGCATCGATGACTTCTGACCGCAGGTATTGCACGATGTTGACGGTACTGAATAGGGCCCCCAGGATTCCTGGAAGGAGAATGTGATAGAAACGTGACCCGATGGTGTTGAGCCAGCCACTGGCGGTAATCGAGATGGACCCGGTGGTTGGGAACCAGCCAAGCACGTAACCGAAAATCCAAATGCCAACAACCAGGATGACAAAGAACGGAATGCAGTAGGTAACGTAGGTGTAAAAACGAATGATGGTATCGGGCAATTTACCTTCATGCCGCCCGGCGAAGACGCCCATTGGTAGGGCAATCGCGTAGGTCAGTAGCATGGTGAAGAGGGCCAGCCAGAGGGTGTTGGTTGCCCGGCCGGCAATCAGCCGCGTCACAGGTTCTTGGTATTGGTAGCTGTTCCCTAGATTTCCGTGAAATAGATGGACCACCCAATTCCAATACTGTGAGTACCACGGGCCATCGAGGCCATTTATCTTCATCAGGTGGGCAATCTGGGCGGGATCCGCCTTGGGATTAATCGATCCAGTAAATGGGTCGCCGGGCATCGCCTTGGCTAACAGGAAGACCAGGATACTTAGGATGATGACTTCGGGAATCATGATGAGGATCCGGCGTAAAATTGTTTTCCACATTAGGCCTGCACCTCCTGTTCAGCGTGCGCCAACGACTGGGCGAAGTCGGCGGGCAAAGCCACGAAATGGGTGGGACTGACCGCCACGAGTGGGAAGGGTGCGCCGTCGGCATCGTAGTAGCGAGCCTGCTGGTCTTGGTAGGCCTGTTCCACCGCTTGCCGGGTGGCCCGGTGAGCGGCCCGTTGGTTGACGTTTGTTTCGGGAATTGCGGCCAGTAACCGCTTGGTATAGATGTGCAGGGGATGATGATAGATATCGTCCCGGGTTCCCAATTCCACCAGTCGGCCCTTGTGCATGATGGCAATGTTGTTGCACATGTGGCGCACGACGCCTAGGTCATGGGAAATGAATAGGTAGGAGATACCAAACTCTTGTTGAATTCGTTTCATGAAGTTTAGGACCTGGGCTTGGACGGATAAATCCAAGGCGGACACTGGTTCATCGGCGATGATCAGCTTGGGATTGGTAGCCACCGCGCGGGCGACCCCAATTCGTTGGCGTTGGCCGCCGGAAAATTGGTGCGGATATTTATACAGCGCGTCGGCATCCAACCCCACGATGTCAAGCAGCTGTAAGACTCGTAGCTTTTCGTCATCCTTACTCAGGTGTTCAAAATTCCTCAAGGGTTCGGCGATGATGTCTTCGATGCGTTTCCGGGGATTCAGGCTCGACAGGGAGTCTTGGAAGATCATTTGGACATCTCGATTGTAGTGGAGCCGCCGGCGGTTAGCTGGCTGCGTGATGTCCTGCCCCTGATAAATGATTTGCCCACTGGTGACCTTCTCTAAGCCCACCACGGACTTGCCGGTGGTGGACTTACCAGAACCGGATTCGCCAACCAGGCCGTAGGTTTCACCGGCTTCGATATTGAAGCTGATGCCATCGACGGCCTTAACCGAATCGGTGACGCGGTTCCAGAAGCCGCTGCGAATAGGGTAATGAACCTTGAGATTGTGGATTTCAATCAGACTCATACACGGTCACTTCCCTTCTCATCCGGAAAGGTAAAGTTGCGGTAGCAGGTGCAGCGGACCTTATGGCCGGGTGCGACCTCATGCATGGTCGGCGTTGCTTCGTGTTCACTGGCCGGCACCCACGGGATCCGTGGGGCAAAACGGTCGCCGGTCGTTGGGAGCCGTCGTAGTGACGGCACGTTACCCTGGATAACATAGAGGTCGTCGGATTCGTTGTTGAGTTGTGGCATCGACCGCAGTAGGGAGCGGGTGTAGGGATGCTTCGGCGTGTTGAAGATTTGTTCCGCCGACCCCAATTCCACGATTTGTCCGGCATACATCACGGCCACGCGGTCGGCCGTCTCGGCCACCACGCCCAGGTCATGGGTAATCAGGATAATTCCGGCATGGTTTTCGGTCTGAATGGACCGCAACACATCAAGAATTTGGGCTTGAATCGTCACATCCAGGGCCGTCGTTGGTTCATCGGCAATGATGAGGTCCGGCTTGCAGGCAATGGCAATCGCAATGATGACCCGTTGGCGCATCCCTCCCGAAAGCTCGTGTGGGTACTGCCGTGCGGTTCGCGGTGGATTCACGATGCCCACCTGATCGAGTAATTCCATGACTCGGTCATGCTTGGCGGCGGTTGATAACGTCGTATGGTAGTCCAAGACCTCTTGGATCTGGTCCTCCACGCGCTTGAGTGGGTTCAACGCCGATAACGGGTCTTGAAAGATCATGCCGATCTTGGCTCCCCGAAACTGGTTATAACCGTTCTCGTCAAGCTGCAGAAGGTTGGTCCCTTCGAGGTCAACCTCACCAGTAATTCGCGTCTCGTCCGGATCGTGGAGACCCATGATTGTCGTGGCTAAGGTACTCTTGCCACAACCGGATTCGCCCACCAGCGCGAGAATTTCATCGTGGTGGACCGTTAAATTAATGTGTGAAATGGCATCGTAGTACTGGCCGTTAATCTTGAAAGCCGTGCTGACGTCCTTAATGGTTAAAAAACTGTCCTCGGTTGCCACGCTAATCCCCCCCTAGGCCAGATACCGTCTGACTGCTGACCATTCCCCCTGGTCGTCAATGGCCCCCGTAGTCGTTGGGGGTCACCATCAGTCACGAACGATACGGCTGGCCCATCTAAACTTTGACAGGGCAATCATCTCAGACTTAGTTCTAGAGGGATTAAAATTGAGCCCAAAAATGGCGTGTTGGGTTGCTTGCTTGCCTAACAATTGGTTAAACCATTGAATCAACTGCTGGGTTTACTCGTTAAAATAACGGGTGGTAGCGACCGGCCAGCGCCGCAGGCTATTATTAAATATCCAGAATGTGGTATGATACGGTTAATAACTTCAGAATGATTAAAAGGTGATGGCTGAACAATGCGCTTAGACTTTTCCGTTGCGGTTCATAGCTTGCTCTACCTGGACGAGAACCGTCCGCGGAAGATCGCTAGCCGTGAATTAGCAGCATCATTACAATTGAATGCGGTGATGATCCGTAATATCTTGTCGGTCTTACATAAGCAGGGCTATATTGAAGGGTCCGTGGGTAAAAACGGGGGCTATCAATTAGTCCGGGAATTGGCAGATATTAACGTTGGTGAACTGTATGATCTGACGATCCCACCAACCATTAGCTATGCCCGGTTCATTACGGGGGATTCTAAGGGGACCAAGGCCAGCTCACAGACCGATATCTCGGCGAACATTTCTCAAACGCTGACGGATCTCTTTACCCTGGCCGATGAGGATTATCGTAAGTTTTACCATCAATTCACGATGACCGATCTAAAGCAGGAT
Organism: Levilactobacillus senmaizukei DSM 21775 = NBRC 103853; assembly: GCF_001592085.1. Taxonomy (GTDB): domain Bacteria; phylum Bacillota; class Bacilli; order Lactobacillales; family Lactobacillaceae; genus Levilactobacillus; species Levilactobacillus senmaizukei. The sequence goes on along the minus strand of NZ_BCWD01000026.1, from coordinate 16,158 downwards.
CTGCAACATCACGGTTACTTCCGTCAGTTGACGAACCCGGCAAACACTGAGAATTCGTAAGCAGATTTCTGCCATTTAAAGGGACAACCGGCTATAATGATAATTGTAGAAGGGATGGTAGCTACGGCCGCCATTAAGCAATACTAAAGACCATCAGACATGACCTCTGATGGTCTTTTTGATTGGCTTGAGTGCTAAATTGTAATCGATTTCAAAGCATGCTATGATTTTAGTCAATGGGAGCCTGCTGGTTACAGGTTGCCTGGTTGGTTAATTTGAAAGGGGATTTTTGGTTATGTATTGGTATGCCATGGAATCACATGATATTCGGCGGAATCTCGCGACCGAACAATATTTGATGAACAATAAGACTTTCGATGAACCCTTGGTTCTGTTTTACTATGAAGGTCCTTGCATTATCGTTGGGCGTAATCAAAATACGCTGGAAGAAATTAATCAAAAGTATGTCGAAGAAAACGGCATCACGGTGACCCGGCGGCTTTCCGGTGGTGGCGCGGTCTATCAAGACTTAGGCAACTTGTGCTTTAGCTTCGTGGTCGATAGCGACAGTGAGGCCTTCGGGGACTTCAAGTCCTTTGTTCAACCCGTTGTGGATGCGCTGCATGACATGGGGGCCAAAACCGCCGAAGTTTCCGGTCGAAATGATATCTTAGTTGATGGCAAGAAGTTCTCTGGGAATGCGATGTACTCGCATGGTGGGAAGACCTTCTCTCACGGGACCTTGATGCTGGACGTGGATCAAGACGTAATTGCTCATGCCCTGAACGTGCCCGAAGACAAAATGAAGTCCAAGGGAATCAAGTCCGTGCGATCACGGGTTACCAACCTGAAGCCATACTTAGCACCGGAATATCAAAACTTAACGGTACCGGAATTCCGGGACACGTTGTTGAAGGAACTCTTTCACGTCGATAGCTTGGCTGCCATTGCTGACAAAAAGGTCAGCATCGATGACGATGACCAAGCGGCTATTGACAAGATTTACACCGATTACTACAGCAACTGGGACTGGGTTTATGGCAACTCACCCGAGTTCACGGTCAAGAAGCGGCAACACTTTACTGCCGGGACCATCGATGCCCGTCTGTTAGTCGAAACCGGGAAGATTAAGAACATCAAGTTCTTCGGCGATTTCTTTGGCCCGGGAGATGCAACGGAATTGGCCGACAAGCTGGCCGGCGTTCGGTATGACAAGGAAAGTGTTGGGGCCGTCTTGAATAGTGTGGACACACAACAATACTTCAATGGCATTGCGACTGCTGATGTTTTGGCGCTGCTGGTCGATTAGATTCCCGTTAGTTTTTGTGGATTAGCTGATTTTACCGGTGGAATACGTTAGAATAGAAGAAATTGACTAAAACGTGGTCGGTTGGACCACGTTTTTTATTTATGAAATTATTGAGGGGTTTATTTTAAATGAGAGATCGTAACGTGATTGCTTGGGCCGTGGTTTCCTTGGTCGGCTTTTTAGTCATTAACTTTTTAATGACGCAGTCCTTTGTCCAAGGAAGTGCCGCTCAATCGGGTGAATTGATGAAGTCCAGCCTGATTGCCATTGGCTTGTACGCTGTGACAATCGTGTTGGCCGCCTTAGACTGGAAGCCCTCATTTTACTTAATGGGGTTGGTCATCGCCCTGTACACGTTGGGCCTAATTGGGGTTCTCGTGAATATGTGGAACAGTCATACGAATATTGAAATCCGGTTGTTGATGTCGGCCTTGAGCCTAGCGCTCATGGCCGGTAACGGCTATTGGTTGGTACTGGCCCTGCGGTTGCGGAAACGTGAACGGGACAAGCGGGACCGCCAGCGATTTAGTAAATAAGCGAGGTGCCAGTAATGAAACGAGAAATTCAAACATTTATAGACGCAGTGGCCAACGATGACCTACAACATTTCAGCGCCAAGACGACGGAAAAGGCCTTCTATGCCGACGCCGATCAGGCTATGGCGCCCTTAGCTAAATTTATTCGCAAACAGATTGCAGCGGATCAATTGGCTCAGGCAGAGTTAACGCTGAGTGACGCAGAAGTCTCCGTGCGCTTAGAGACTAGCGTGATTAATTTACCGTTGAAGGATAGTAAGATTATCGGTAAAATCATGGAAACGGATGCTGAAGCGGACGTGAACGTCTATGCCGTGATTGAAACGGCAGATATCAATGTCTCTGGCCTGCGGATCGATGCATTAGCACCGGCTGATACCTACGTCGATCAGGCTAAGACTGCCGATGACAGTCTCCACGATTGGCTCGGGCTCCAGATTGAAAAGCTTCAGGCGGCAGCCACCAACAAGGAGGCCACCGATGTTAAAAAGTCTGATGACTAAATTGGACTTGCGGCAGGGAGTCCTCTGTGGTATGATTTCCTGTATGCGATGAGTCGAGAAATCACGCATTCTTTGCTTGCAAAGGGTGTCCGCGCAAGCGGCTAGGTGAATTTGTCAGCAGGGCACATATGTCACCGTATTGTGACGTGCTTGATTTTGAGGGAATGTGGATTCCGAGATAAATCCATTCGTTTCGACGAATGCTGTGGTAAAAACGTCTAATCAGTCTTAGACTGGTTGGGCGTTTTTTTTATTATAAAAAATTGGTAAACACGCAATTAAAAAATATGGAGGCCAATTATGGAAGACTATCCAGTTGTGGCGGACCAAACGCTGAGTTTTGACGACATTGAAGCGGAACACGGGTATCATAACTGCCATTTCACCCCGGCGAATGAAACGATACGGCTGATGGATGTGACCCTAGATCACTGCGAGTTTGACCAGACAAACTTTAATCAGGGGGAGTTCGTCCGGGTCACCTTGACTCACTGCCAGTTGGTCAACACGAGTTGGTTAACGAGCCGGTGGTATGACTGTGAATTGCGGAATTTACAGTTATCCGGAGCAGATTTCACGGGCAGCTTTTGGCAACGGACGACCATTGCTACTTCCAAGCTGGCTTATGCGAACTTCAGTGAGTCACAGCTCAATGGCGTTAGTTTGCAGGATTGTGACTTGCTGGAGAGTGCCTTTCAGGCTGTTCGTAGCAAGGGTGGCGTTGACTTTGCGGGCTCCCGTTTGACCGGTGCCAGTTTTATTGAAACTCGACTGAAGGGGTTCGACTGGCATGCGGCGGACTTTGAGGCGGTCAGTCTGAGTGCCGATCTGGCCAAGGGGTTAACGATTAACCAATTCCAGGCGGCCCAGTTGATTGGACTGCTGGGTATTAAAATTTCAGAGTAAGCGGGTAGCCGGTGGATACATGACGGCTAATCCAAAGTTAGTGTATCCCGTTAAGTAGAGTCATGTAGGCAGTGTAAAAGTCACTGTTTTTTTTATGGCCCGAGGTCATCAAGCCACGGTAGTTATGCTATTCTAAAAGTATCGACTTGGTTTAATTAAGGGGGGAAGGTCTTTGCAAGCGGGTGGATTTGGCATTGAACCCATCGTCTTTTGGGGATGGTTGATCCCGTTAGGCTTTGGGCTCATCTTTTTGATCAGTTATTGCATTGAAAAGCGGCGGTTAGGCAATGGTATTTGGTTCTCGCTATTCTTCTATTCCTTTCTGACCATGGCCGCCATCACCATCTTGGCGACCAATAATCGCTGGCTGATTGTGATTAGCTTGGTAATATTCGGCTTATTCTTAATGGTGATTGGGGTCGTGTTCACACTGCAAGCGTTTCTGCTCTTATGGAACGCTTGGATTGTCTGGAAACGGGAGAGCCATACGATTGCTAACATGCTGACGCTGTTTCTAGGTATCGCGATTCTGATCGCGCCATTCGTGGTGCGACTGACATCGTTATACCTACCGGTTCCGGTGGCGACGGCGATTAATCTCTTCCCATCGATGGTGATCTTCTACGTGCTCTTCTGGTTTTACAACTATCTGACGATGTTGTTCATCTATCAATTTAATCATCCACGCTATAAGCAAGATTATTTAGTCGTGCTCGGGGCGGGACTGTTAAATGGGGATGAGGTTTCGCCGCTGTTAGGCCAGCGAATTGACCGCGCCATGCGATTCTATGATAAGCAACTAACCAAAACGGGTCACGCACCGGTCATTATTTTCTCGGGCGGCCAGGGCGGCGACGAAACGGTTCCGGAAGGTGTGGCTATGCGACAGTACGCCCTGGATCGTGGTTTACCCGCCGACCAGGCGATTGCGGAGAAGCGGTCGAAAACGACCTTCGAAAACATGGTCTTCTCGCAACAGATCATCACGGCGCGTGGTGATGTACAGCCGCGGATTACCTTCGTGACGAATGGCTATCACACCTTCCGAGCGGGGATGATTGCCAGAAGGGCGGGTGTGAAGGCTGATGGCATCGGTGCCCGCACGGCCAAATTTTTTCTGCCCAACGCGATCCTGCGCGAATACATCGCCATCTTCGTGGGCAACAAGCGGTGGCACCTAGTGGCTATCGTGGGGATGTTATTATTAACGCTGTTGCTGGTTTGGGCGGAATATCATTAAAATAATGTCAAAAAAAAGCTGCGTCACCATTTTAAAATGGCGGCGCAGCTTTTATGTATCGTTACATGTAAGTTAATAGATAAATATAAATACTAGTTGAGCGTCAAACTGACTATTGCTGACCGGTTGATCATGACCATCGATACTGGCAGCCGAGTAGTGACAATCAACTACAAGGCCATCAAAAAGCAGTTACCGTTGCCAGCTTGGAGCCGTAGGCGGACCTAACTAATAACCCAAAGCTCAATACCTAATCGTCTCGATGGGCCTGATGGCTAGCGTAGGCGGCATAAGCTAGTGCCACGATGAGGGCTAACCCAATGCCGTAAAATAAGATACTTCCCAAATCAATCATGGTGATTCCTCCCTGAGTTAATTAACCTTTCACATCATAACAAAAGGCGGCAACGGGTGTAAACGATCTCGGTTAGGTTTGGTAAAAACGCTAATTTTAGCGGACCAGGTAAACGTGGTCGTGAACCAGGTCAATTGGGGTAAAGTGCCGGTTTAACTGGTGCACGGTTGGATTGTCAAGCAGGTCGGCATGCTGCCAAAAGTCAGCTGAATCGGTGGCCCCGTCCTTTTCGCCAATCACGACTAAGTCCACGTCGGCCGCAGAAGCGCGAATAGCCTGAAGTAGCTCCCAATCCACGGGAACGCCATCCGGTGACCAGGACATGACCACGACGCCAACGTCGCTTTGATATTTCTCAAACGCCTCTAAGGCGGTCAAAGATTCGATTGGTGTTAAGGTGTGGCGCCCGGTTTCATTTTCAGCCGTCCAGCTCCGACTGTCAGTTGCGTAGACGGTCTTGCCAGCATCCCGTAGGCCCTTCGAAATATAACCGTTACCGGCCATGACCTCTAGAACCGACCGGTCACCGACAAATTCTGCCAGATCGTTGACGAATGGCTCCGAGGTGTAAGCCCACATGCCATAATGATTCTCAAGATAGTCCCTGAAAGATCGTAGATCATGGTCCAATTGTGGTAGGAGATCGGTCAGGTGATTCCAGAGTTGGTCACCGGTGGGGTCGCCAGCGGGATAGGTCGCGTTGATGTGCTGGAAGATGACGTCTTGGATGTCGTCCGGTAGTTGTAGTAGTGGCAACTGTTGAGGTAACTTACCGGTGTTTAGGATGCGGTCCGCCAGGATGATGTTACTGAGAAGACCTTTGATGGCGGGATACTCGCCGAAGTCTTGATAGTAGGCTTTAATACGACTGAGGTAGTCGCGTTGGGCAAGTGGCGTCGGTTGGTGGCGGATCTGTTTTTTCAAACGTCGTAGTTTTTTGGGATTCATCGTCGTCGGTCCTTTCGAGCGGTTAGGCAAAATAAAACGGTCGGCTGGTTAGCAGTTACGCTGACCAGCCGACCGTCAAGGGTTAATGGTCGTCCAAATGGAGATCCAGTTCTTCTTGCTGGTTCGGTTCCTGATCGGTGAAGCGATTTTCCTTACCATGTAGGTAGCCATCGATCAATTGGTAAATTTCGTAACGGTCCCGGCCACTGAGGAGTTCCCGATTAAAGCTCAGTTGTTTGCCGGACAGGAAGAGGCGACCGAGATCGTATTCATCACGTTCGGCCTTTCCGGTGAGGTAGTCCATGGTGACGTCAAAATATTCCGCGAGCTTACGAACTTCGAGGAAGGATGGCGTCCGGATGCCCCGTTCCCAGTTTCCAATTTGTGACGCTGTGTTGGGATGGTCATCCTCGCCAAGCGCCTTTTTGTTCAGCGCCGTGGCTAGTTGTTCCAATGTAATATGTTGGCCGCGTCGTAAGGCCCGTAGTCGTTCTGAAAACATACACTCACCCGTTTCTTCCGTTGATTTGTCTACCAATAGTATACCACTCTGCGTTACTTTTATCTGAAAGTAGGGACTATTTCACTAGTGAATCAGTCAGTCGCATGAATTCCCTAATATCCTGCTTAATGAGCTTGACTCCAGCCAACCAGAAGTCTGGTTGGGTCAGGTCGACCCCGAGATGCTTAGCGGCCAGATCCTCGGTCGACATGTTGGCCGTATCCCTGAGCAGCGCGATGTACGCGTCTTCGAAGTTTTTGGTTTGTTGGGCCTTGGCATAGATCCCCAGGCTGAATAAGTAGCCGAAGACGTATGGGAAATTATAGAAGGCGGGTTCGTCGATGTAAAAATGTAACTTGCTGGCCCACAAGTGGGGTGAGTAGGTTGATAGGTCGTGGCCGAACGCTTCTTTCTGCGCATTCAACATGAGCTCATTCAATTCGGCTGGGGTGACTAGTTTTTGTTGGCGCAGTTGGTAAAACCGGGTTTCAAAGAGGTATCGGGCGCGAATATTTAAGAACATCGCGAGGGGATTATCCATCTTGGCGTTCAACAAGGTAATCTTTTCGGCATCGGTTGTGGCGGCCTGTAGGTTGGCATCCGCCACGATCAGTTCGCCAAAGGTTGAGGCCGTTTCGGCGACGTTCATGGCGTAGTCTTGCCGCAGGATAGGCAGGTCGTGCATGACACTGGAGTGAAAGGCGTGGCCCAACTCGTGGGCGATGGTGGCAACGTCGTTTGGTGAACCGGTGAAGGTCATGAAGATGCGGGATTCGTTGGTCTCCGGCGCGCTTTCCATCCAGCCACCGGGTGCCTTACCCGGCCGATCCTCCGCTTCAATCCAGTGGTGCTCGAAGGCGTGTTTGGCCAACGCCGCCATCTTTGGTGAGAATTCACCATAGTGTTGGATGATGAAGTCCGCAGCCTCGTCAAAGGTAAATTGGTGGGGTGTGCTACCGGGTAAATTCAGTGGAGCCTCGACGTCTTCCCAACCGGCGTGTTTTTTACCTAAGAGGGCTGCCTTACGGTCCAGGTAGTCGAGTAGCATGGCCTTATTGTCGTCAACTACCCGCCAGATCGTCTTTAGGGTTGCGGCAGATAACCGGTTTTCCTTGAGAGGTTCCTTTAAGAAATCGGTCGTGCCGTGGGCGGCGTATTCGGTTAGTCGAAAGCCTGCCAGATGGTTGAGGGTATCGGCAAAGAGTTGTTCCTTGTCCGTCCAGGCCTTTTCCCAAGCTGGTAGTAGGGCTGATCGGTAATTGGGATCCGCGTTACCCAGGAGATTGTTGTCGGCCTGTCCGGCCGAAAGAGTGATGGGCCGACCATCGGAGTCGTGGAACGGGACCTGAACCGTGGCCACTAGGGAATCGTAGTGGCTACTCCAGGCAGCCTTGCCGTCCAGGTTTAACCGATTGATGAGGGCTTCGGTCTTATCGTCCAATAGTGTTTTACCCGCGTCGCGCATCTCTTGTAGGTTAAAGGCAATCGGGGCGAGTTGGGGATGGGCGAGCATTTCTGCAAAATTGGTATCTGGCACCTGAACCAGGACCTTCTTGAGCTTACCCACCACGTTATCCGCCTGGGTGGCTAGATCGCGGAAGTGAGCCTCGACTGGGGCTACGTCGGCATTGTGGCTGTCGGCCGAACCCACACCGGTAATGAAAAGGTTTGCCTGACCAAGACCGGCCTCGACCGCCTGTAGCTGATCGATTAACTTGATAAATTGCTGATATTCGGGGGCGTCGCTAGCCGCGTCCCAGCGGTCAAGCAGATCGCCCAGGGTGGCGGTGGCGGTCTGAATCGACGCTAATTTAGTCTTCAACTGATCGGAATTAATCCCACCAGCGAAGAGCGAATCGAGATCCCAGTTTAATGAGTATTTCATGGATGAGCCCTCCTAGCCGTTAGTTGGCTTTATTATAGCAAACTTCATATCGATTGCGCTGGCGGCGAGATCTTCGTATACTTACCGTTGTGAGTTTCACGATTAAGGGAGGATAACATCTTGAGTAAGCGAATGAAACGGTGGTTAATCGCCATTGTCATGCTGGCCATCCTGGTTGCTGCGGGACTATTCGGCGCCAGTCAGTACTTTTATAATATGACGGTTGCCAGCGGTAAGAAGAGTTTTGTCGGGCCAGTCACCAAGTTAAAGAAGACGGACCCCCTCTATCAACAGAAAAAGTGGTACCAAACGGTGCCCAAGCAACACTGGACGGAGCAGGCTGCCGGCACTGATTTAAAATTGGTGGCCGACTACATTCCCGCCACGAAGCCAACCAAACGGACGGTGGTCCTGGTCCACGGCTTCGGCTCGGACAAGGAAGCCATGGGTGGCTACGTGGCCATGTTCCATCGGCTTGGCTACAACACATTAATTCCCGACACCCGGGGTCAAGGGGCCAGTCAGGGGAAGGTCATCAGCTACGGCTACTACGAGAGTAAGGATTATTTGAAGTGGGTCAACCAGGTCATTGCTAAGCAGGGTCAACAGGCCCAGGTTGTCTTATTTGGGGTGTCCATGGGGGGCGCCACAACCATGATGACGAGTGGTCTGCAGACGCCACCACAGCTTAAGGCCTACATTGAGGATTGTGGCTATACTAATGCTGAGGCCGAGATTACCTATCAGGCTAAGCAAATGTATAATCTGCCATATTGGCCATTGGTGCCATTGACCAGCTCTGTGGCGAAGGCCAGAGCCGGCTTTCACTTTAAGGATGCCAATGCTGTAGCGGCGGTGAAGAAGAACCATAAGCCGATGCTTTTCATTCATGGAGGCGCGGACACCTTCGTGCCAACCCGCATGGTTCACCAAGTCTATGCGGCCGATGCCGGGCCTAAACAACTGTTGATCGTACCGGGAGCCAAGCATGCGGCGGCCTTGTCACACGATCCCCAGTTGTATACCCGCACGGTTGAGGGCTTTTTGGCTAAATACCTGCCAGCCGGTCACTAGGTCGGCCGGTTGGTAAATCACGACGAGGTTTAGTTGGGTTGTGGGGGGAAATAGCGTATAATTAGCTAGAAGAGTGACCAACCCACCCGATGATTTGTCGGGATTGAAGACTAAGGAGTACAGCATATTGTTAAGCATAGGACTAATTATCGGAGCCTTGCTGATTGGGCTGGTCCTCGGCTACCTGGTGCGTCGGCATCAGCACCGTCAAGAACTGTTGGCGGTACAGGAACAGGCGCGTGAGATTATCGCCCAGGCAACCGCAGAGACCAAGCAACGTGTGCAGAAAATACACGCCGATAGTCGTCAAGAGACTTTGGCCTATCAGCAATCAGTCAAGGATGAATTGACCGAACAGAAAACAGATATTACGGCGCGTGAACAGCGTCGGCTACAACGTGAAAAATTGATGGATCAGATGGCCATTCGCTTGGATGATCAGACCGAAATGTTGGATGAACACAGTCAAGCCAACCGTGACCAACGTCAGGCCGTGCACTTACTGCAAGACCAGGCTGAAGAACTCAGTGAGCAGCGAGAGACCACCCTGGCCGATCAGGCGGGGATGACCGCGCAAAGTGCCCAAGAACAGGTGATTCATCGGGCAAATTTGGCCCTTAAACGCGATCGCGACATCGAGGTTAAGGCATTGAATGATAACGCCGAGGCCAATGCCGAACGCTGGGCCAAGGACGTGGTCCTTTCTGCCACGGAAAGTGGTCCACAGGACTTGCCGAAAGAACATTTAGAACACAGTGTGACCGTGCCTAACGGCGAAATCCGCAGTAAGATTATCGGGCGTGAGGGCCAACACATCCGTTTGCTGGAGACGTTGACCGGGACGGACTTAATTTTTGTGCCGGATGACAACTCGACGTTATTCATCAGTACGCATGATCCGATTCGACGAGAGATTGCCCGGGTTGCCCTGACGAATCTCGTGGCGAGTCGCCGCATTTCGGCCAATCAGATTGAGACCCAAGTGGAGAATGCGTTGCGGGACGTGAACCACAGTCTCTGGGAGACCGGTGAACAAACCGTCAGCCTCTTACATGTGGGCTGGATGCATCCCGACCTGATGAAGTTAATCGGTCGGCTCAAGTATCGGACCAGTTATGGTCAAAACGTCCTGTTGCATTCCATCGAAGTGGCTCAATTGACTGGTGCCATGGCGGCGCGGCTCGGGTACAATACCCGCTTGGCTCGCCGGGCCGGGTTACTGCATGACCTAGGGAAGGCCATCGACCATGAAGTCGAAGGGACCCACGTGGAAATCGGAACCGAGTTTGCCCAAAAGTATGGTGAAGATCCGGTTGTGATTAACGCGATCGCTGCCCACCATGGGGATGTCGAGAAGACCACCCCACTGTCCGACCTGGTAGCCGCCGCCGATGCAATTTCTGGAGCCCGTCCGGGTGCCCGGAGTGAATCGGTTGAAGACTACATCAGTCGGCTCCGTGCGTTGGAACAAATTGCGAACGAACAGACTGGAGTGGCAGAAAGCTATGCCATTCAAGCCGGTCGTGAACTCCGGATTGTGGTTAAGCCACGGGAGTTGGATGACCAAGCCGCCGCCAAGTTAACTCAAGAAGTGGCCCAACAGATCGAGGATAAGCTAACGTATCCTGGGAAGATCAAGGTGACCACCATCCGGCAGCTAACCGCGGTGGAGTACGTTGGCGACGAAAGGAAGAAACACAAAAAGAAAAAGAAGAAAGCGGCCAATGCTTAATCGGCCCATTAAAAAAATCCTCTGGGAAGTTAATTCCTAGAGGATTTTTTGTTAGGTATTGAATTTTTAATCGATGGTGTGACGGCGCGCCGTTGGTTCGCTAATCATCATTAATTGTCGAAACGGGCTCCGCCGGGCTGTGCACGCTATCTTTTTTCATTAATGACCCGAAAGTTATGGTTTGCCACCGCCTGAATAACCGGGTGTTCTTGCAGGTAGTCCGCAATGATTTCACTCATCGCCCCTTGACCTTCCGCAATAATCTTGTCGGCACTGAACATGGAGAAATGGCCGCCGCCAACCGCCCGGTATTGGTTCAAGACGATTTTCAATGGCTGGTCCGCTGTGACCGGTTGACCGTGATACGTGAGGCCTTCGACACGCTGTCCAAAGGGTTGAGCGATGTTTAGCTGGTAATCGACCCCTTCATACATGTCGTAATTATATTGGCGCCGCTTCGGGTGAACAAAGGCCGGATTGACCGCAATTTCACCGTCAATCACCTTGAAGTAGCGGGCACTAACCTCAATGGCGGCCTTCAGATCTGCGCCAGTAATTTCCAGGAGTGAGAGGCCGTTCGGATAAACGTAATTGGTCATGATGTTACGCATGGTGATGGGGTTTTCGAAGCCGCGGGCCTCATCGCTGAAGAGGGCGGTTGCGGAAATGTCGGCCCCCATGGTGGCCATCTGAACCTGTTGAATAAATTCTATGTAGGGTGTTTCTTCCATGCGGGCCTTGAACGGATCACTAAAGGTCATGTCGCCTTCGATCCGGCCTAAAGGTTGGTCCAACCAGTGGCTAACGGCTCGATTCAGGTCAGCGGCGGCGTCCAACACCTTGGCGTCAAGGGGCGCGTGCTTAGTTGGCACGACTTCGGTTTCGTGATGGGTGACCGTCATATGGCCAGTCGCATCGCGGTCGAGATCCAGGACAATCTTGCCGATCGCTTGACCTCGAAAACCAGGTTGCGTGGTTGGCGTGTCAAAGACGTCCGTCGCTAATTGACGATGTTGATGGCCGGTGACTAGGGCGTCGATGCCCGGAATAGCCTCCAACATGTGGTAGGCTTCGTTTTCGCCCACGTGAATGTCATTGGGCTTACCGGTCGTGAGGTCGCGCTCAAAGCCACCGTGGTAACAGACGACGACGACGTCGGCTTGTTCTCTGATAATCGGCACGTACTTTTGGGCGGCGGTGAAGGCCGATTCGAATTGGAGGCCATCGATATTGGTGGCCTTTTCCCATTTATAAACGGCTTGGGTGGTGAGTCCTAATACGCCGATTTTGATGCCGTCTTTTTCAATAATTTTGTAAGGTTCGCCGTATTCAGGCTGGCCGGTGTGGTCCAGGATGTTTGCACATAGGATGGGCCGTTTGGCCTCGCGAATGGCGGCCTGTAAGTAATTCTGGCCATAATTAAATTCATGATTACCCAGAATGCCACAGTCATAATCAATCTGATTGTAAATGGACATTAAGGCCTGGGGATTACGGTCGGGTTGCACCCGCGCCACGTAGTAGGCCAGGGGTGATCCCTCCAGGAAATCCCCGTTTTCCACGGTTAAGACGGTGCCGTCGACCTTAGCTGCGGCTTGTTCTCGCGCTAGGACGGTGGCAGCCCGTGCAAGGCCGAAGCCTTGGTGGCTACCTTTCTTGACGTAGTTCGTCGGGAAAACGTAACCGTGAGTATCACTGGTAGATAAGATTGTTAACTTCATTTGGTGTCACCCTCCAATTACGACGTCTGGCACTTTCCCGGCGTCAAGACGTTCAGATCAAAGCTGTTAAAGAAATTATAAGCTAGTTTGTCATGGCTGTAAATTTATGACGGCAAAAAATACCACGGATCGACGACTTTTTTACATAATCTGCGCTGGAGCATAAAAAAAACGGCGACCAGACCTTGATAGTCTGCATCGTCGCGGAAGATAAAACGTATAGTACGTTTGGAGTGGGGGACCTTGAATAGCGGTTCCCTTATTTTTACTTTGGAGGAGTAAAATTGGTAACTTATTCGTTTATTCATTCGTAAGTTATGGCTCTAACTATATCAGGAAATTGTGAAGAAAATGTGACGGTGACCCCAAATTTTAGTCGGCGTCGGCAAATTCTTGCATGTACAGCATCTGATCGGTCGAGACCTGTTGGTAAAGTTCTTCGGCCATGGCGGCAGAAACGCGCTGGGCACTTCGTTGCTCACGGATATAGGTGTACTCGTACTGGAAGGCTTGAATAAACATTTCGTTTTGGGCCTCGCTGGTGGCGTCGCTGGCATTGAATCGGCGGTGCCGCGCGTTGTAGTAATTCCGCACCGCGTTAACTTCGGCCTGGTTCTCCACGCTGGCCGTTTCCGTTAAAAAGGTCATGACGTTCTCGTAGACCGTGCTCTCGATCTTTAAATAGTCCGCCCGTCGTTCCTGATCGACCGCCCGGTTGTGTTGCCGTTTGCGGGGCAATCGGCGTTGTTCGAGTGCCAACCGTCGTTGTTGTGCGGCCCGTTGCTCAGGAGAAGCGTCGTGAGTGGCCAGCCACTCCTGTTGCTTGCGGATACGGGCTTGACGTCGAAACCGGCGACTAAAGCCGTGACGAACTCGGTGGCTAACGAAACGAAACCAGAGGGTGAGGTTAACGAATGGATTGTGGCTACTTAATTGCGACTTGAAGACCAAGATACGAATGTAACGAGCCGCAAAGGCCTGGGTGATGACGCCATCATCGGCCATTTGTTGGACCGTCTGGGTCTCAATTTTAGTGGCATGGTTGAGTAAGCCTTGGACCTTGTGACGGTCAGGCCGTTCATTGGTGGCCTGACTATTAAGAATCTCAATAACTGTCTGGGTCGCGGCCGCCGAGTCCGGATTTTCCTGGGCCAGCCGACTAGTAGCGTAATCCACGAGGGCTTTTCGTTCGCGTACCACGTCGTCGGGATCAACGGGGAGTTGCTTACTAGGCAGAATGAATGGCAACACGATAGTGGGTACCAGTAAGCTCAGGATGATAACGACTGCCGCGATAAAGATCATGGTATTGCGGAAAGGGAAACTGGCACCATGGTAGGTCAAGGGGAGTGAGAAGGCCATGGCCAAGGTGATCGTTCCGTGAACCCCCGACAAGGCGCCAATGAGGGCGTGTTGCCGCCGGTCGGACTTGTCCGAATGGATCAGTGCCCAGTTCAGACGAATCCACAAGTATCGTAAAGCTAGCATGACCAAGTAGAGTAAAACGGCCAAAGTGATAAAGGTTGTGAGTGACTTGGTATGATCCTGTTGAATATTTACCCATACCGTTGGCAGGGAGACCCCGAGGAGGACAAAAACGAACCCATTGAGGATGTTGGTCAAGATTGTCCAAGTTGATCGGGACACCAGCTGGAGTTGCGTACTTGATAGCCGCAATTGGTTGGTTGACACACTGTAAACTAAACCGGCGGCAACAACGGCTAAAATTCCGGAGAGTCCGGCGTGTTCGGCCGCGAGATAGATGAGGAAGGGCACCAGGACGTCGTAAGGCACGATGACACTAGCGGAATCCTTTCCCGATTGAACCAGGTAGACACGGGCCCAAACGGCTATTGCACCCAGTACGAGGCCGATGAGTAGGCCACCAAAGAACACGATCAAAAAGTGTTTGATACCGGAGCTGAGGGAAAACTCACCGGTGGTAAAGGCGGTGAGAGCTAGGCTGAAGGCGACCAAGCCGGAAGCGTCATTGAACAGCGACTCCCGTTCCAGCATGCCCATGACACGTTCGGGGACCGCGATGTTGGTGGTGATGGATGAAACGGCCACGGCATCCGTTGGGGTGACGATGGCTGCCAGTGCAAAGGCCAGTGCTAACGGTAATCCGGCGAGAACTGTCTGACTGACATAACCCATTAAAACCACGGTGAGGATGGCCAAGGCGACCGCCATCGAGAGAATCGACCCGAAGTTTTTCCGGATGTCGCGAGGGTTGGCGTTTTGTCCATCGTAAAACATGAGTGGGGCAATGATAACGAGCATGAAAATTTCAGGCTCCAGGACAAAGTGATGATACAGTGGAGCCAACGAAAGAATCGCTCCGGCTGCTATTTGATAAAACGCCTGCGGTATGGCGGGAAAATACGGGTAGATCGTATTAGCGACGATGGTCGCCAGCACCAAAAGCAGGACGGCGTAAAAGATTTCCAACACAGACCCCTCCAAATCATAATTGCTGGCCCTAATTTTACGCTACCCATCACTAAAAAGGAAAATGATTTTTGGGATTAACGACTTTTAGTGATTTTAACCATTTTAGTTGGTTTGAGAGGCCAAATTTGCGTAAGTGAAAGCGTTTACTATGGATAAAAATACGTGTTAAGTGAATATACATGCAAATTGGCTAAAAAGACACGCGCGGTTTGCCGAAATGATAAATTCTTTAATTTATCGACGGATAATTTCGTGAATTTAAAACTTTGTGGTAAGGCTTTCAGGTGATATTTGGGCGGTTGACGTCGGTTATCACAAGTGAAATTCTTTTTACAAAGATGGTTGAATTTCCCAACTAACTCCACAAAAAAAGCGGGGTCCTCTTTAGAAAGTTTCCAAAAAGGGTTGATTATTCATCCAATTGTGATAACATATAAGTTGGTTCTACTAGATAGTTCAGTGAAATGTTTCGGGGGGGCCAAAGGTAGTCGATTGTTTTCTATCGTTACTCAATCCAACGATAAGGAAGTGCTGATTATGATTAATTTGTACATTGCTCCAAGTAGCGCATCCAGTCGGAAAGCACGTGCCTGGCTGAAGGGACATGACATTGCATTCAAGGAACGCAATATCAAGTCCAAGCCGTTAAATGCCGCAGAAGTTAAGCAAATCCTGCGGTTAACGGAAAATGGTAGTGAAGATATCATCTCCACGCGGTCAAATATCTTTAAACAACTACACGTTGATTTAGATAGTTTATCGGTTAGCCAATTAGTGGATTTAGTTGTGAAGTATCCTGACCTAATCAAGCGCCCAATCATCTTTGATGACAAGCGTTTGGAAGTCGGCTATAACGAAGAAGAAATTCGCCGGTTCTTACCCCGTGAGGTACGGACAGCCGAATTACATCACTTAGAATCTCAATTAAGTTCTTAAGTCGAATCGATCAGTTCTCGGGGGAGTGCTGGTCGGTTTTTTATTGAAAAATTTAGG
>NZ_BCWD01000025.1 GCF_001592085.1 Levilactobacillus senmaizukei DSM 21775 = NBRC 103853 | reverse complement strand
GGCAAGCTATGGTGGCGATGTGGCACAGGCGTTAGTGTGGTGTGGCAATCATTTTATAAAGCTGAGCAACAGCCAGCGCAACGCGATTAACAAGCTGTCAGCGAAGGAACGCAACCAAGTTATCCATGAGCTGACAATGGGGTGAAATTCTTATTTTATGTAGGAGGGCATATTATAGTTACAATTAATTGGAAGGTGATTTTTTTGAAAACTAGGATAGCCGAATTAAGACATGAGTCCGGTCTAACCCTAAAACAACTTGGTGATATTCTCGACGTAAAAGACAATGCATTAAGCCAATACGAAACTGGAAAACGTACCCCACAACTAGCCTTATTGAAAGAAATTTCCAACTATTTCCATGCTTCTCTGGAATATTTAACTTACTCTAGTGATCAGCGCGATTACCCAATAGACTCTACTATGGATAAAACACGCGACACAATGAATGGCAACCAACGTATGCTGCTTAGCTATCTGGAATCGTTGGTACCAGAAGACGATGTATTGATGGGGATAGCTGAGTTTCAATCCAGATTAAGCGATTACAGCGTGCCTAAGGAAGTTTACATTGCTTTGGGTATGCTGAGCAATGTGGAGATTACTAACGTGCTACACGAGCTTACACGGCCATTTTAGATAGCAAAAAAGGGCCGCCCAGCAGCAGCCCTTACCCCAAATTAGCTTCTAAAATTAACTCTTACTCCGCGGCCAACGAACAAAACATTATGCCATTAACATTAAAGCAAACTTAAAATAAGCTTAAGATGGAGGAATGATGGGTGAAACGATCGACGATTAGAACAGTTGAGGACATCTTACGGGATTATCCTAAGATTGATAAGTACATTGAACAGTGTGAACAGGAGTTACGTTATCCGGTAACGCCGGTTGATGAGAATGTTGGCGGTGGCCGGGCGCAGAACGGATTCAACGACAGCACAGAGCGGTTAATTATCACGCTAGATGAGGACAAGCGGATTAACGCACTGAAGAAGCAGCGCCAAGTTATTGATGACTGCTTAGATGAAGTGGGTCCCGATACGCAAGCAATTATTGACGAGCAATATTTTCGGAAATATCCGCGCTATACCTTAACAGGAATGGTCGAAAATAACATGCTGAGCGTCGGTAAGTCACGAGCATATAAACTGAAAAATTTGTTTATAAAGAAGTGTGCTAAAGGATTAGGATTATACGATTTATAAAAAGTGGAAAAAACCGAGAAAATTGACCCCTAATTTGGGTGTAAATTGGTAACATAAGCGATTGATGAAATGGACGTGCATAGCTCAACGGCAGAGCAAAGAAGATACGGGTTCGACTCCCGTTGCACGTATTGGCGAGCATTACAAAATGGGAGGCGACTCCCTTCGTTTTAAACATTATTCTAGCTCGCCAAACTCCTTCATAAAATTGACCGGCCTGCATAACCGGTCTTTTGGACCTTTAACTCAGCTGGTTAGAGTAGACGGCTCATAACCGTTCGGTCGTAGGTTCGAGTCCTACATGGTCCATTGGTCAGCAACCACGGTATTGCGCACACCTAAAATGCGAGTTCTATACGCTAAGCTTAAAAGCGTAAGTCGACGGTGGTTGAAACGTGGCTGAAAATAGAAAAAGTCCACGTCAGGAGGCTCATTACCGCGTGTGGTTCGATTCCACACCAATCACATATACGATCGTCTCTAACGAGGCGGCCTTTTAGTTTGGAGGAGTAGCAATGAGAAACTATCAACGGGACAACTTAATATTCGGCCTGCTGATGGTGCTGCTCATTATTGTGTTAGGGGTGTGGCTACATGCAACACACTGAGTATGGCTACGTTAGCCCAGTAGAGAATCATTGCTATCGTGACTTAGAGCGTTGGTTGGCTGACAAGAAGAAACGTGAGCGTCGTGCTGATAAGCATGGCGCTTTTAATTTACACAAAGGTGGTGGTGATCATGCCAAGAGTAAGACGCTGCAGACAACCAGGATGCCATGCCATGGTTAACTTCCCAGACCACTATTGCAAGCAACACTATGAACATGAAGCAGAGTACCTAGCAAGCCGTGAGCGTTGGGCACGTAGCCACGATAAGCATTACACGCACAAGTACAACACGGTCACACGTAATCGTGATGACACTAAGCGTCAGCAATACAACTTCTATCGTACACGACAATGGTCACACCTAAGACAACAAGTCCTAGAACGTGACCATTACTTATGTGATTACTGTAAAGTGCAAGGCATTATCACACCTGCTAAGACTGCGGATCATATTGTACCGATTGAGTTTGATGAAACACTGAAAGCTAACGTTGATAACTTAGCTGTTATCTGCAGTAAGTGTCATAGGAGAAAGACTGATTGGGAACAGCGATACTACGGGACTGGACAAGGTAACGAGCTAAGACAAGTTGCTGAGATTACCGATGTGAGTGCCATTAATGCATTGATGAATAAGCAGTGATGCACTTAATCGCAAGGAATATCCAGGTGTAAAAATCATGATGACAAACGATGTTGCTATCTATATGACTATTGAATTAAACCCACCTAATTTAACGTTCTAGGCAGTTTATAACAATCAGGTGTAATGTATCGAGAAATAAATAAAAATCACCCCCGCCCCCTATTAACGGCCGACAAGAGCCACACATAACCCTCATTTTGTGACGCAAACGTTTTTTAAAAAATTTTAGGTAGGGGGGGATCACGCAATAATGAAAGGAGGCAGAGAAAATGAAAAAAACGGATAAAGACGTCAACAATGGTCAATTAACGCGCACACCGCCAGCTTACTTAGGACGGCAAGCTAAGGTCGTTTGGCGTCGATTAGTGCCTTTTTTAGAGGATAACACCCCAGTTAAACGCATTGATAGCGGACTTGTGGAACAATATGCTTCCCAATATGAGATTTACCGCAATGCGTATAAACATATCCAGGAAAACGGTGAAGTCCAAGCAATCTATAAAACGTTACAAGATCAGACCGGTAAAAAAATTGGTCGAGACTTCGTGGGCTACAAGCGTAATCCTATGACACAAATTTACGATTCAGCGGTTAAAAATCTGACTAAACTAGGCGCTGAATTGGGACTATCTCCTAAGTCACGTAGTGATTTGCTCAAGTTAAACTTAGATGACCACAAGGATGAGCGAAGCATTGATGAACGTATGCGAGAATTTTTAGGACAGTAAAAAAGTGAAGCAACACTAGCATTTTCTGTGAAAGGGGGTGATCTTATGAATATTGACCTTACTCAATCACACGATGTGTTAGGAGCATACCGTGGAATTGATGTTAAAAGTATTCGTGACGAATACACAGATGCAGGAACTCAGTACGCTTTAGATGTTTTAGATCAGAAGGTAACCACTGGTTATTTAATTAAGTTAGCGGCTTTTCGCCATATTCGAGACTTGCAACGACAAGGTAGCGTTGAATTTCCCTTTACTTATTCGGTTAAGAAAGTAGACCAGGTACTTAAATTTGCTTCCATCTGTCCGAACGTTGATACAGGCGAACCAACTAAGCTTATGCCGTGGCAAAAGTTCATTATGGCTATGCTGATTGGTTGGCGTAATG
Organism: Levilactobacillus senmaizukei DSM 21775 = NBRC 103853; assembly: GCF_001592085.1. Lineage (GTDB taxonomy): Bacteria > Bacillota > Bacilli > Lactobacillales > Lactobacillaceae > Levilactobacillus > Levilactobacillus senmaizukei. The sequence goes on along the minus strand of NZ_BCWD01000025.1, from coordinate 24,147 downwards.
ATAACGGTGGTAAGCGTTTTTCACGGGCTATAGTTTCAGTTTCCAGAGGCCAGGGGAAAACTGTGCTTATGGCGATTATCACTGCCTATAGTTTTTTAATTGAGTCGTTGGGACTATCTAATCAAGATTACTTAGTATCTTCTATTAATTACAAGCAAACGAGCAAAATTCTGGGCTATATTAAGTCAATGCTAGCCAAGATTGCAACGATTGAGCCATTTAAGTCGTTGATTACTGATAGTGGGCTAGATACTCGTACATTGTCGTCTCAATCTGATCAAATTGTTATGAGCAGTAATAATAACAAACTGCGAGCAATTAGTCACGAAGCCGGTCAATATGACTAGCTAGGCTCATTTCACTTTACAACTGCTGTTTTTGATGAAATTGGTGAAGTAAAAACACGACAGAAGATTTCTAAAATTGTTTCGGGCCAAGTTAAGGTGCGTAATAAGCAATTCGTTCAGATTTCAACGGCTTATCCTGACCCAACCGTGCCATTCCATGATGATGAACGCATGATTCAGCAAGCCATGGAACAGGATTACTTGCGTGATGCCGATACTTACTTAGGTCTGATTTGGGCCCAAGACAGCTTAGACGAGACGTTTAAGCCGGAAACCTGGGTAAAAAGTAATCCTTTGCTTGATTTACCAAGCCAGTATGAAGTCTTAATGAACGGGCTAACAGATAAGCGTGATTCTGACGCGCTGTCGGGCACAATTAATGACTTTCAAAACAAAAACCTGAACCTTTGGCTAGAACAATCAGTGGACAGCTTCCTCAAGTTGCCTGACGTTGAAAAAGCCATTGTGCCATCGTTTAGTTTCGATGATCGTCAAGTCTACATTGGCTTTGACTACTCAATGTTTAGTGATAATACCGCTTTGGCATTCGTGTTTCCCTATCAGGATGCTACAGGCAAGCCACGCTGGTTTATTTACCAGCATAGTTTTATTCCGTGGCAGAAAGCCGGCTCGATTGAAGCCAAAGAAAAACAAGATGGCATCAATTATCGTAATTTAGCTCAAAATGGATTTTGTACGATTAGCAGTCACCCACAAGGGCTAATTAATGATGAACAAGTCTATCAGTGGCTGCTTAACTTCGTGGATCGCCACCGGTTAGAGGTGGTCTTTTTTGGCTATGATGCCTGGGGAGCCACACCAGCTATCAAACAGCTAGAGCTTAATTCTGGTTGGCCGTTAGAAGCTATTCGTCAACGAACCAGTGAACTGAAAGACCCAACCAAGTTTTTGCAAAAGTTGTTTGTTGAAGGCTCGGTAGACCGCTTGGATGATCGAATTATGGAAAAAGCATTACTCAACGCTGAAATTTATGAAGATAAGATTGGCATTCAGGTTGATAAGGCTAAGGCTACGCTAAAAATTGATGTGGTTGATGCGTTAATTGATGCCTTATTCCAAGCCATGTATCACTTTGAAGACTTTTCAGACGTGAACAATCCTGATAAACAGGTCGAACGTATGAACGAAAAACAAGTTCTTGAATGGTTTAATAACCCGGAGTCAGGATTGCTAGGAGATGATATTAATGATTTTTAAACGCTTTTTTGCCATGATTTGGCACTATTTCGACTTTTTATGCTTCGTAAGTGCCCTAATTGTGGCGGATTACGGGGCCTTTTTATTTGGCAAGCCTTGGGGTGTCATGGCAGTAGCAGTGACACTGTTTGTAATTGGCTGGCTGTCAGAAGTGATTAACACGTCCCAGAACAAAGGAGGTGATTAAAAATGCCAGTTTTCAGACCACCTGAGATTAAGAACCAAGTGCAAAGTGTGCCCGTTGAAGATAGCGACATTGTTAATTTTTTAGCCCCCAATGGTCAACGTGATTATGTCAGTGCAACAGATGCGCTAAAAAATTCTGATATTTATTCGGTAGTCAGTCAATTATCCGGTGATTTAGCGACGGTACAGCTTAGTGCCAATATGCCACGAGCGCAAGGTATTTTGAACAATCCCAGCAACACTGCTAATGGTCATGCGTTCTGGCAATCAATGTTCGCCCAGCTTTTATTAGGCGGCGAATGTTTCGCGTACCGCTGGCGCAATCGCAACGGGTTAGATATGCGTTGGGAATACTTGCGGCCCAGTCAGGTTGAAACGTACTTGTTGGAAGACGGAAGTGGCCTAACTTATACCGTGACGTTTGATGAAACACGATTAGGTGTACGGCAATACGTACCACAGGGCGACATGATTCACATTCGGTTAACTGGTATTAACGGCGGTCAAACAGGTATTAGCCCCTTAGAAGCACTAACTAGTGAGTTGCAGATTAAGGACGCTTCCAATGACTTAACCTTAGCTGCTTTAGCACGTTCGATAAGCGCGCCTGGTGTGCTATCTATTCAGCATGGCGGCCTGCTGAGTGAAAAAATGAAAGCTAGCCGATCACGTAACTTCATGAGGCAGGTTAACACATCTAACGGTGGCCCAGTTGTAATTGATGAGCTGGAAGAATATAAGCCACTCGAGATGAAGGCTGATGTAACTAAGCTGTTAAGCCAGACTGACTGGACAAGCCGTCAGATTGCTAAAGTGTTCGGTATCCCGGATAGTTATTTAAACGGTCAAGGTGATCAGCAAAGCAACATTGACCAGATTAAAGGCATGTACGCCAATGCGCTCAACCGTTATATGCAATGTATTGTATCTGAGCTGGACAACAAGCTGAACGCGACTATCACCGCCAATTTACGGCCGGCAATCGACCCATTAGGCGATTCCTTTGCCACGACTCTATCTGGATTGGCTAAGGACGGCACAATTGCTAATAATCAAGCTACCTGGGTGCTGCAACAACTAGGATACTTCCCTGCAGATATGCCAGAAGCCATTCAACCAGCGGAAGGAGGTGGAAATAACGAAGAAGGTAATGATTAAAGGCGACGTGGTCGACAATGAGACAGCGGCGTTCTATCAATTCTTTGGTATGCCAGCTGTATCACCAGCCGGCGTGTCGGATGTGCTAGATAGCGCGGGTCCTAATGATGATGTAGAAGTTGACATTGCGTCTAACGGTGGCGACGTGTTCGCCGCTAGTGAGATCTACACGATGCTAAAAAACTATCAAGGAAATGTCGCTGTTAATGTGCAAGGATTAGCTGCTAGTGCTGCTAGTGTGATTGCGATGGCTGGCGACAAAGTCTCTATCTCACCCACAGCACAAATTATGATTCATAAAGCTTGGTCCGGCGTCCAAGGCAACGCGGACGACTTATCGCATGAGTCGAATGTGCTAGACAGCATTGATCAGTCTATTGTTGCAGCGTATGTTGCTAAGACTGGCATGGACGCTGATGATGTGCTGCAATTAATGGCTAATGAAACTTGGATGACGGCACAAGATGCAGTGGATAAAGGCTTTGCTGATGAAATTATGTTTGTCGATGATAAGCAACCTCAATTCACTAATTCAATTTCAGAGATTCCTTCTAAGGCAGCAATCAACAAATTTATGAATCTGATTTCCAAGTCACAACCCAAACATACACAACCTAAAGAAAGCCAACCTGCTAATGCACTAATGCAAAGCAAGTTGGCTATTTTGATGGGTAAAAATAAAGAGGAGGCCAACTAATGGCTACGAATATTAATAAATTAAACGATGCCTGGATTGCCCAAGGGCAAAAGGTATCGGATCTGACTGACAAGCTAAACGCGGCATTACTGGATGACAGTTTTGACGCAGATAAGTATCAAGACATGAAGACGGAGCGTGACAACGCGGCAGTACGTCGGGACGCTTTACATGAACAATTGGAAGAAGAACGTAAGGCACAAGAAATTGCCAATATGGATGATAAGAATAAGACCCCACTTGATGATAATGAAAAAGACATCAAAGCTGAGTTCATTAAGAACTTCCAAGGCATGATTAAGGGTGACCCCAAAGTTATGAACTTGGTAACTTCTTCTACCGATGAAGGTGGCAATGCGATTGGCTTAACTATTCCTCAAGATATTCAAACGGCAATTAATACGCTGGTTCGCCAATACGATTCATTACAACAGTATGTTAATCGAGAAGCTGTTACGACTCAAACTGGGTCACGAGTTTACGAAAAGTGGACTGACGTGACAGCTTTAGCTGATTTAGATGATGAAACGGCTACCATTGGTGATAATGATGATCCTAAGCTATCCATTATTAAATATACGATCCATCGGTATGCTGGCATTACCACTGCCACTAATTCGTTACTAAAGGATACAGCTGACAACATCATGGCTTGGCTATCACAATGGATTGCCAAGAAGGTTGTAGTTACTCGCAACGCTAAGATCATTGAAGCGATGAACAAGGCGCCAAAGAAGCCGACTTTAGCTAAGTTTGATGACATCATTACGATGATCAACACGGCTGTTGATCCCGCTATCAAGTCTACGTCGTTCTTAATGACAAATACGTCCGGGTTTAACGTACTGTCAGAAGTTAAGGACGCAATGGGCCGTTACTTATTGCAACCAGACCCAACACAACCTGATCGGTATTTAATCCGTGGCAAGCGGGTTGTAGAGGTGGCTGACAAGTGGTTGCCTAACGTTAAAGCTACGTCAGCAACGGCTTATCCACTTTATTATGGCGATTTGTCGCAAGCAGTAACTTTGTTTGACCGAGAAAGTACTTCCTTGTTGACTACCAATATTGGCGGTGGCGCCTTTGAAAAAGACCAAACTAAGATTCGTGTGATTGATCGGTTTGATGTGGAGCCAACGGATACCGAAGCTTTTGTTGCTGGTTCATTTGCGGCGATTGCTGACCAACCAGCGAACTTTGCAGCAGGTTCTACAACCACACCTGGTAAGTAATAATTAGTAAGGAGGTGGCTAAATGCCAACACTAGATGACCTCAAACTATCGCTACGCCTAGATGGTGATGCCGATGATCAGCTTCTGACCGGATATTTAAATACGGCAAAAAGCTATATCACACAAGCAGTTGGCACGGAATCAGACAGCTTCTATGATGATGTCAGTGTGGTTGATTTGTTTAATACAGCTGTGCTGGCATTAGCCTCAGCCTATTATAACTACCGCAGCTCTTTGGTTCCGACCACGGCGATCAGCATTGACCTACCGGTTGATTCGATCATTGGGCAACTGAGAGGGCTCTATGATATGAAGATGGAGGCGATCACTGATGACCAAAGCAATTAATCCTTCACGAATGACTTTCCGTATCGCTTTTGGCCATGATGCCGATGCTGGCGAGATTAACCCGAATACTGGCACACCAATTCAACAATTTTCAGCAGATTTCAGCTGTTGGGCGGGCCAGTGGTCGTTGAACGTGCAACAGCAGTTAACCATAGCCGGAGCTGGGATCACTAATGCAGTGGTCTTTTTTATTCGCCATAATCCGGCCGTTAACGAGACGCTGCAAGTTCAGCGTGGATCGGATCTGTACAAGATTGACAGTATTGCGGCGGATGACGGCTTACAAAACGAGGGCTTTGACCTAATCACGTGCCATCGGGTGGTGACTAAGCATGGCTAGTTTAGATGAGCAATTACAGCATTACTTTTCACAAGTTAAAAAGAAGGTGCCAAATAAAGCACAGCAACAAGTGATTACTAAGGCTGGCGCTGATCAACTACGGGATAGTTATTTTCAGGCTACCAAGTCTAAACATTATCGTTATGGCCGGAACACGAGCCATGTTAAGCATTTAGCGGACGCGGTAGTTGCTGACGATCACGATGTAGATGGATATGCGACGGGAAGTTCAACGGTAGGATTTGAGAAGGATCCGATTAATCACGCCAGAATCGCGTTATTTCTCAATAATGGAACGGTGCATATTAAAGGCGACCATTTCATTGATACGGCCATTCAATCAAGCAAAGATAAGGTTTTAGCTGCTGAATATGCCAAGTACAAGGCATTGACGGGTGGTGATCCTCATTAAACTTCCGGTTATTCAAGTTTACGAGATTATCAAAGCAAATAAACCCTCCTGGATAGAGGGTTTATATCCAGAAAACATACCGAATGTTGTTGATAAAAGTGGTTCAAAGACGCTAGTGCTAATTACTAGTGTTACTGAGCCACTCTCTGGATATAAAAACGATACTTTTTCTGAGCTTAGCGCGTCAATTCAAGTGCAGATTTTCTTTTCTAAAACAGTTGCGATCAATGTATTAGATGCACAGCTGGAATTGATGAACTTACTTGATGATAATGGGTGGATTATCGCTACTCGCTACCCCAACGTAGTTGATCCAGATACTGAACAAGTCACAGCCACATTTTCTGTATTTAAAAATATAAAAATAAAAAGAGGTAATTAATCAATGAGTACACATGGTGTTAAAGATGTCACCTTTGGGTTAATTGATTCAACAGGTGCCATTATTGCAGATGCTACAAAAGGTATTTCTACCACAGGTATTTACTTGGTAGATGGGGACGCAGAAGGTGCTACCCAAGCTAACGTAACCGGGCTGGAAGCCGCTGGTACAATCGGTTATGCCAATGATGGCCCTAAGCGGGTATCGAACGGTTCAATGGAACCCCAAGTTGCTTTGGAATTCTTGGATATCAACTTTGATATTTTGCAGAAGTTAAAGGGATTCGTTAACGATGGTAAAGGTGGCTGGACACGTCAACTACCTAAGCCTCACGTTGCAATGTTAGTACATTCCCGGTCGTATGGTGGTGTGGATATTTATGAAGGGTTTGCCAACGGCCAACTAATTGAAGCTGGTATGAACCACGGTACCGACAACAACAATGAAACCGATGCTAATACCACACTGACTTACCAATCATTGGACCCATTGAAGGCTGATGTGTTTGGGGGCCAACCATACAAGATTTGGACGAGCGCCGATGAAGGCTTCGACGAAGCGACAATGATGGGTGAAGTATTCGGTGGATATAAGGCGAGTATTATCCCAGCCCACGGTTAGTCCAACAACTGTAGCCTCAACTACAGTACACCCATAGAACCATTCTAAGTCACTCCTTATGGGGTGGCTTTTTACATAGCTGGCAATGGTCAGCAATAAAAAAATGTTAGGAGCAGCAAAATGAAAATTAGTATCGCGAAACTTGGATTAAAGAAAAAATCAGCAGAAGTAAAAACCACGGTAAAGGTTGTCAATGAAGCCACTAATCTTCAAATTTTGATGTTGAAGATGGACAAGATGCAATTGGATTCAGATGCTGACCCATTAACTGTCATGGAACAGTCTCAAAAGGCGGTCACAGCCATGACTAGCTTCCTTCAAGCTGTTTTAAAGTTATCAGAAAAAGAATTAGACACGGTAATGAATGCCGTCACTATGGACGAATTGTCAAACTTTATCAGTTATGTACTGGCACGGATTCAAGGATTGTCTGATGAACAATGGCAAGAAACACTCAAGGAAAATGAGGACGAAGAAAGCCCAAAAAAGTAATAGGTCGCCTCAACGTTCTAATTCATGACTTAGAAGATGCCCAAGAAGACCAAGCCTACTTTAAGCAACAGATGATGGCTAATTCTGGGGTACTTCCTTCTCAATTGGACGGAGAAGACTATTACGAACTGATCAGAATTAACCAAGCAAAGCCTAAAGATAAACGTGCTGAAGACCCTATGGCAATGGTTAATCGGTTGAGAGGTAAGTAGAAAGGAGGTCCACTAATGGCGACCGTAAGTAACACAATGGCAACCGAAGTTAAGCTAGATACTGTCTCAGCGGCCTCTAGTCTGAAAACTCTGAACAACGCTATTAAAGCAACCACTAATGAATGGAAGGCTAATGAGATTAGCTTAAAGTCTGCAAAGGACAGCCTGGGCGCAGCACAAGCTAAATATGAAGGCCTTGGCAAGACCATGCAAGCCTTGCAAGCTAAAATTGATAAGTTGAAAGAGCGTCAAGCAAGCCTTGATACTTCAACGACTAAAGGCAGCGATAACTATGCTCGGCTTTCTAAGGATTTAGCTAATGCTGAGAATAAGATGGCGTCCTTAACTGCCCAACAAGGCCGTGCCAAAAAATCAGTAGACTATTATCAATCTGGCTTGGCTGACTTGCAAGAGCGGTACAAGTCAATCACGTCAGTCTCCAAGTCTTATGTGGACGCCTTAGAGAATCAAGGAAATAAAGCTCAAGCTGGTAGGGCTAAGCTTAATGGATTGCGGGAGTCCTACCGTAACCTTTCGGATCAGTTGAAAATCCAGCAAACTGAGTTAGCCAAGCTTAAGACTAGTTCTGGTGGGGCCAGTGAAGCCTACAATAAGCAACTTGTTCGGGTTAATCAAACAACTGCCTCAATGGCTAAACAGAAAACTGAGATTGGCCGATTAGCCGGTAAGTATGGCACCATGAGTAGTAGTATGGCTAAGATGTCAGATGGGGCGGCCAAAGCTAGACACAGGATTGCGAATATTGGTCAAGCATTTAAAGGCGCCGCAATTACGGCCGCAGCTGGTTTAACTAGTTTGGGTGCTGCGACGATTGCTGGTGCCAAAAAGGCCACAAATTTAAACAAGGTGTACCAAGTCAATCAAAATTTATTAGTTACTTCTGGTGAGAAAGCACGTAAGGCTATTTCCCAAGTCTCTAAGATGCAACGAGATGGTGCTAAATACTCCGTTAAGTATGGGGTAGCCCAGCAAGAGATTGCTGAACAGTACCAAGACTTAATAAAGCGTGGTCATACTGGTGCCGAAGCTATCGCCGTTATGAAGTCAGAATTACAAGCTTCCGTGGCTTCCGGAGACGACTTCAAAGATGTCATCAAGGTTTCTTCACAGGCGATTGAAGCATTTGGTATGAAGACCAATAACACGGCTAAAATGATGAAGAATACCAAACGGGTTGTTAATGATCTGGCGTATGCTTCGGATGTTACCGCGACTGATTTTCATAGCTTAGGTAAAGGTATGGAATACGTTGGGGACACGGCTAAAAATGCCGGTTTCTCAATTGAGCAGACTTCTGCGGCAATGGGGGAGTTGTCTAACCATGGTATGGAAGCGGATAAGGCAGGTACTGGTCTACGTAAGGTAATTACTAGCCTGGCTTCACCAACGAATACGGCCATGGGTGCCTTAAAAGAAATTGGCATTAAGTCTACCAAAATTTTCCAAGATTCCAAAGGTAACTTTAAATCTCTACCAGCAATCTTCAAAATTATCGAAGATCATACCAAGAAGCTTGGTGGTGCTGATAAAGCAGATGTCTTTAAGCGAATTTTCGGCCAAACTGGTATGCAGGCGGCTCAGGTACTTGCTAAGTACGATAAATCACTGAAAAAGTTAACCGGTGATGTTACCAAAGCGGGTAAAAAAGGTGAGTACGTCCAAAAATTGGCCAATAAGAACTCGAATAACGCCAAGATGAACGTAGAGCGATTCAAGATGGCTGGCCAACAGCTTCAAATTATGATGGGTTCTAAGCTATTGCCTGTTATTACTAGAGCGACACAAGATATGACTAAGGCTTTCAACAACAAGGATGCTCAAAAGGGGCTCACTTGGTTAATTGGTGGTGTTGCCAGACTCGCCAGTGGGCTTCTTAAGATTATCGAGTTCACCTCAAAGCATACGAAAACTATTGCCGCCTTCGGAATTGCTTTAGGTTCAGTGCTAGCCGTATCAAAGATCGCTCGATTTATCGCTGCGACTACTGAGGCAATTGATGTTATTAAGAACTTTACCATAGTCCAGAAAGCGTTGAACAGTGCCTTCCTGACCAACCCAATTGTGCTTGCAGTGGCAGCAATCGTAGCACTGGGAGTGGCCTTCTATGAAGCTTATAAACATATTAAGCCGTTCCGAGATGCCGTTAATGGCGTTGCTTCTGCAATTGGCAAATGGGCCAAGGGAGCTTTTAAGTCGGCTAAAAAAGCCCTATCTTCGTTTGGCAAAACGGTTAAAAATGTCATGAAGGGAATTGGCAAGTTCTTTACGGGAAAACTTGGTTGGGAACAAGCAATTGGAAAAGCGATTGGAAAAATGGTTAAAAGTGCTCAAAAAGCATTCAAACCAGTAACTAATGTTTTCAAAGCATTTATTAAGGATGTTCAAGCGATATTCAAAGGATTTGCCAAGGTTCTTGAGTATGCCATGGTCATTCCAATTGCCTTTGTTGTCGGTCTTTCAATTATTGCTTGGCGAAAGATTAAGAAGCCTGTAATGTCAGTCGTTAAGGCAATTAAATCTGGTGTATCTAAAGGCTTCAAAGCAGTTTCTAAAGTAGTATCAAGTATCTGGAAAGGGATTACCTCGAAGACCAAGAGATCTTGGAACTTGGTTTACAAGTATGTAATTAGCCCAGTAGCCAAGGTATACAAAGCTGTTACTAAGTATATTGGCAAACTAGTGACTAAGACGATTAGCAAAGCTTGGAAAACTATTAAATCCTTAACTCACAGAGCTTGGCTTTTAGTTAAAAAGTATATCGTCAATCCGGTTAAGTATATCTGGAAGATTATTAAGAAGTACATTATTAAGAATATTGTTAAAGGCATTACCAATACTTGGGATACCATCAAGGACTTAACTCATGATGCTTGGCTACTAATTAAGAAATATACTGTTAATCCGGTTATCTCTGCTTACAAGACTGTATCTAAGTGGATTAAAAAGCTGTTAAAAACCATTACCAATGTTTTAGGTAGAATTAAGAAGGTCTGGAATGGTATCTGGAATAGCATTAGCGATACTTTTAAGGGCATTTGGAAGAACATTAAGTCCATTGCTCAAAATGGCATTAACGATGTTATTAGCATTTTAAATACAGGTATTGGCGGTATTGATTCGGTTATTCATGCCTTTGGTGGCAAGAAGAAAGCCATTGGAACCATTTCAAAGGTTCATTTAGCCACTGGTACCGGGTTATTCAGCAACCAACGTAAGGCAATCACTAAGCCTACCATGGCGGTACTAAATGATGGCAATGATAGTCCTGAGACGGGTAATAAAGAGGCTGTATTCCTTCCTAACGGTCAATCTGGAATTGCACAGGGTAGAAATACCCAAGCCATGCTACCAGCTGGTACAGAGGTTTTAAACGCCTCTGAGACCAAGCTATTCATGGGTATGCAAGGGATTACCCACTTTGCCAAAGGTAGTTCTAATTGGTTCGGAAGTCTGATGAGCGGTATCGGCTCGGGTATCGGTGATGTATCTGGTTGGCTAGTCAAGAAAACAACCGAATTGAAGAAGTTCTTCACCACTGCCGAAAAGATTATTGCCCACCCAATTAAGAGTCTGGATTCCATGTTCAATTACACTAAGGCCGGTGCTGGCGTTGTTAAGGACATCACCAAAGGTATGTTCAATAACGTTAAGAAGCAAGCTGGCAACTGGTGGAGTTCCCTCTGGTCCATGGTTGACTTAGATGGAGGTTCTGCTGGTGGTAACTGGCGGCATAATCCTGGACTATCTGAGACCAATGGTTTTGGGGCTTCTCGTAGTTTTGGTAGTCATGATGGTGTTGACTTCTCTGGTCCCCTTGGTTCAGCTATTAGAGCGGTACATGGTGGGACGGTTACTCATGTTGGCCGACCATTACACAGCTGGCCTTACAGTCAATTGGGCGATGTTATTACGGTTGCTTCAAATGACGGATGGCAAGAAATCTATCAAGAATTTGGTGGAATGAATAACGTTAAAGTTGGTACAGGAGATGTCATCAAGACTGGGCAAAGGATTGCTACTCTTGGCCATTTAAACGGTGCTGGTAGTGGTTCACACGTTCATATTGGGGTATCCCATGGTTCTCTATGGGATCATGGCGGTTCCTCAACCAAAGGCTGGTATGACGTAACTAAAATGCACGGTAAATCTGATGGTTCTTCTAAGTCTAGTAAGCAATCCGGTAACATCAAAGGGATTAAATCCCAAGTTGGTTCAGGATTTTTCAAGTTTATGGATAAACTAGCCAACATGTTTAGTTCTATTGGAGGTTCAGGTGGAGCTAGTTATGGTGGTGCTTCCATGATTGAAAAGGCCGCTAAAACTATGCACGTCAAACTCAGTGCTGGAGAACTAGCTACAATTAAAGCTACCATTATGCACGAATCTGGTGGTAATGCCAAAGTTCTTCAAAAGGTTCATGATATTAATTCAGCTAGTGGACACCCAGCCAAAGGATTACTTCAATTTGTTCCAAGCACTTTCAGTGCTTATGCTGTTAAGGGTCACAAGAATATTCTCTCAGCTTACGACCAATTATTAGCAATGTTTAATGACAGCAACTGGCGGAGTGATGTTCATACCAATGGTTGGGCACCTAGTGGTCACCGTAGATATGCCAATGGTGGTATTAGCCGATTTGAAAAGTTAGCACATATCTCAGAAGGCAATAAGACTGAGTCAATCGTTCCTTGGGATATTACCAAGCGTGCCAGAGCTTACCAGATTATGGACACCACCATGAAAGAGTTTGCTAAGACTGATAAGCCGCAACAATCCACTGCCCAATCTGCTCAATCAACTGATTTATCAAAATTGATTAAGCAAGGAAAAGAAATTATCGGATTGATGGCTGAATTAATATCTGGTCAACAGAATCCTGTACCCGCTGTTGTATCTGCTAACGATGTTTACAGTGGTTATAACCGAGTAAAAACGAAAAAAGATGTAAGTAGAAACCTAGGAAGGGGAAATGTAAATGGCATTCAATGATGTTAACACTTTTGATTATGCCTTCGACGAGAATGGTACCGGTGGTTTCAACTCCGACAAAGACTTGGAAGTGTTGGTAAACCATGTCTCCAAGCCAATTGCCCCAACGATAACCGAATCCTTCCAGGACGTTCCCGGTAGATATGGGGGCGTTTTTTTAGGCAATAGTTATGGGGAAAAGCAGATAGATATTCCGATTACCATGTACCCCACTGACCGGGACGATTACAACCGGATACTGAATAATTTATCGAGAGCCCTCATTAATACCAACGATGACGCGGATACTCAGTACCCATTACGGTTCAACGACCAGCCAGAGGTAGTCTATTACGGTCACTTTACTGCCATTCCTACCCCAACATTTCTCAACGAAGGGGTACAGGACTGTACCACTACACTAACGTTCATGCTGGCTGACCCACGGGGGTTCTTGCCTCAGCGTGATATTAAGATCACCAGTAATGAACAGGTTATAAGCCCAGCCGGTAACACTGCTGTTCAACCAGTTATTCACATCATTCCCAAGACTGACTTGTACTACTTTGGTTACACTTTGGGAGACCAATATGTAGCCGTTGGCTATCATGTTGACGATGGGTCCACGGTTATGGACGCTAACGGTCATATCACTAGCTTAACGCCTCATCAAGAATTGCAGGTACACGATCCTTGCAACTCAATGAGCACATGGTTTCAAGCCGGTGCCGATACCCAAGAAATTAAGGTATATCGTGGGGAAAATGATGGTAAAGCAACGGCTACAGCCTCATCATTAATGGTTGCTAAGGATTCAAAGGGTCATTACAACTGGGGTTCTACTGGCAAACACAAAGACTTCTATGGACCTGTTATTATCCACCAAGGTATTCCGAAGATTAGTAATTACTGGAAAGTGTCCATGCGATTCCACCATATTAAGCGGATGAAAAATGAACGGGCCATGGGTAAGGTTGAAGGTTATCTGCTGGATGCTAATGGCAATGTATGTGGACGAATGGGTATTGACGATTATGCACAAGGCCGGTACCCCCGTGGTTACATTCAACTAGGGAGTTCATTTAATGCCACCAAGGATAGGGGCAAGTACCTCACCCTTCTATATAACGAGGGTGGACGCAAAGTTAATGGGAAAAATCATCATGATATAAAGGTCCATTTAACCAAGACCGTTAAGGTTAAGACTAAGTCCAAAGCTAAGCACAAAGCTAAATCAGCCAGAATGTACAAAGCCACCATTCAACGTGAAGCCTTCAAGTCCAGAGCTAAGAAAAAGAGACGTAAAAAGAGACGTAAAAAGGCAACTAAGAAGGTTACCAAGAAGAAGTCCGGCGGAAAGAGGAAGTCTACTAGGGTTTCCAAGCCAAAGGTTAGGACTAAGTCCAAAACCATTAAGACTTATGTCATGGAGACCACGTACATGAACAAGGATGCTTACTCAAACTTCTTCGGTGAGTTCTCATTGGAACGTCAAAAGAAAACCATTGGTGGCAAGGTGTATGACAACTGGGTGGCTGAGATTAACGAGTTCAATCCTAAGACTGGGGTAGCATACTCGGTTAACACTGAGGGTAAAGTTCACATTCACAAGGAGAAATTAGATAAGTCGGGCAAGTTTGGCTTTGCTTTGGCTAATGTAGCCGCAACCTTTATGAAGCATAATATTAAGGAAGACTTGGTTAAACCACCAGTTGGATATTATTCTGACTTTGAGACTTTGACTGACCTCAAAATATATACTTCTGATGGTAGTGATGACCCTGACGATATCCCACATGTAATTGCCCACACAGGTGAAGAAATCATCATAGATTCAGCTGATAACACGGTTACCGTTGGTGGTAGAAATGTTGATAAGTATGTGTCATGGCTATCGACTTTCCCTTCAATTGAAGGCGATGTTAGCCAAGAGATGCACTTTACGCCTGACCCAGCCAATGCAGATATAACGTTGGAGTACAAGCCAGCCATCAAATAGAAAGGAGTTAAGACGTGTGTACGTCATTCTTGATAAAAATCTCAAACGAGTCGCCACCTTAGACACGACAACCGATACAAATATATTCTGGGGTGAAACTATTCAGCAACAATTGGCCGATGATAATTCTTCAAATGACAGCATTACCGAAGCCAGTCTAGCTAATACTTCTGACCCAAACGCTAACTCAAAGAGTTGGAATGATACCTTTACCGGTCTCACCATGGTAGCAGATAGTCCAGCGGCTCAATACCTGAGAGTAGGCAATCACTTAGCGGCTTATGACCAAGCGAATGACCGCTGGAGAGTGTACCGGATATATACCGTTGATGAGACCATGGACAATACCTCTGGAACTAACCTTATCTCAGCTGATGCCATTAACCTCTTAATCTGGCGACTGGGGAAGACAATTCCCACTAAGAAAGAGATTAAAGAGTGCTCATTACCAGCCGCTATGCACTGGATAATTGCTGGTACCGGGATAACACTGGTTGATAATGCAACCTCTGGACTACTTTCAGACTTTTCCATTGACGGGGAAAGTTCATCTCAAACTTTACTTCAGACAATCCTGACGACTTACGATTGTGAGGCTGATGGGTACGTAAAATTAGATAGTTCTGGGATTGTGGTTGATACAATTTTGGAATTATCCGACCAACGGGGACAGAACACCGGTAGACGTATCACTTATGGTGACAACATGCTGTCCATTAAGCGAGAGACAGTTGATACAACTCTGATTACCAAGCTGTACGTCTATGGTTCCGGTGGAGCTTCAATCAGTACCGCTAAAGGTAACGGTGGTCGTAATTTTGTCACTGATGCCTCTGCTAACGCCCTGTACAACAATGATGCCAACACTTGGCTGGAAGGTAGCATTACCAGTTCTACGGTTAGTGAACCAGATGCCTTACTATCACTGGGATTGAAGACGTTACGACTATATAACCATCCGCGGGTCAATTATTCCGTTGATGTGACCAGCGATTTTGATGCCCAATTAGGCGATACCATTAAGGTAATCGACCTGACTATGTCCCCGGTGTTAACTTTGCAAGCCAGAGTTATTCAACGGACAACTTCCGAGAGTGACCCAACTCAGAATAAGGTAGTCATCGGGGAGTTCAGTACGGTTACAGTTGTTACTCCCAATTTCATTAAAAACATGGAACAGCGGTGGAACGACCATGTTAAAAAGCTGTTTGAAGACGCCAAAAAGAACCAAAATGCTGCTAGTGTCAGCTTAATTACCCCACTGGGGCGATCATGGACGAATACTGATACTTCTAAGCGAGTCATTGCCCGATTGTTCATTGAAGGTGAGAATGTAACCTCCTTCTTATCAGCGGCGGCTTTCAACTGGGAATACATTCAACAAAATGGTACCCATGAGCTGACTTGGGAATCAGAACATGCTAAGGATGGCTATGAAGTCACCATTACTCCCCCATTTGTTGGTAGCTTAGTGGTATCCATTGATGACGCCTTCGTTAAAGACGAGTCTGAAATGTGGATAGACACTGGAGCCAACGCTGACGGTACCTTCAAAAAGTTGTGGGAGACTACTGATGGTAACCCTGACGAATTCGGTAACAATCACGTTGGGGCATTGCAATTCTCATATGTTATGAGTAATGGTGAGGTACTTGCCAGTTATTCATACAAAGGAAAACAAAATCAGTCCAATTTAAGTGATTGCCAGTTCTTACATTGGAGTGCTCAGGGGGTACTAATTGATTCCATGATTGTACAAGGCGGTCAACATGGCTCTTCCTTCGGATATGATGAAGCCAACAACCTCATTTACTCTCAAATTAAGGATTTAAGTGGTGGTAAAAATTGGCTGGCAACCTTCCCATACACCCCACATGCCGTGATTAATAGCGATTCCAGTGGGGTAACAAAATGGTGTGAGATGGAAACGTACGTCCGGCCTAACGTTGACCTTACCAATGGGTTATGGATTGGTAGTCAGATGGACGGGACCGTAGAAGTATGTAATATCTCGGATTTGAAAGCTGGCAATTACTTCCCAATTATCCGATTCAAATTGCAGGACTTCGGCTGGAATCCGGTACCAAGTGGGGTCACCAACAATGGCAAGTATAATACGATTCAAGCTAATTCAATTTCATATCCGTACGCCTTCTTTACAGCAGGAGACGTCAACAATAAGGATGACCGACTAGTAATGTGTATCAATCTCATTACCCAGTCAGTCATTTTTAATTATCAAATTGAACCCAGTCAGGATATCCAGCTGACAGTACCAATTGAGTATGGTGGTCACTTTGAACCAGAAGGGATATACCCGGACTTAGCTCATGACCAGCTAATGATTGGCTTCAATGTTAGCGAATACCGAGACGCGGCTCATAGCGTCATGATTAGCCACTCTGGATTATGGTCGATCCCAATTGGTATCCGTGATGATAGCAAGGACTTAGCAATCACTTACCCAGCTGAAGATGAGGGAGAAAACACCGAGGTAGAAGAGCCAGTGGTAATCCCTGATGATACTGACGACTCAGATAGTGCCAGTGATGACGATTCTGATTTTAATATTGATGATGGTTCAACGTTTAAGGAGGTGGTTGAGAAATGATTATTGCAACGGGGTCAATTGATATTAACGAGGCAACTAAGCTAGCCCAAGAAGCTGCTAAGGCCGCTGATGGAAAAATTGAGGAAGCTAAGACTAAGTACCAATCCATGTTGAACGGGAAGATTACGTTATCTACCTATTCCCCGAGTGACGCTGGCGATACCAATAGCCATAGTGAAGGTGATTTATGGATTGTTAACGATAGCCTAGATTATGACGGCACTGCTAAGGATATGTATGTTTATTCAAACGGTGCCTGGCACCAGAAGAAATGGGACCAAGAAAGTTTAAACGTGCGGACATTATCAGCACTTACAGCTGATTTAGGAACAATTAATTCTGGCACACTTAATTCTGTTGAGGTCTATGCGAAGAACCTTACGTTGGACGTGAACAGCGATGGTGGTAGTTATGATGGTGGCCATAATTCCAAGAGCTGGAATGGTAAGGTTTCGGACGGAATGGGTGTTAACTTCAATCATGGCTTGCTTCACATGAACGCTTCAAGTGGGAGTGGTGGTTATGATGCCACCTATATTGGTCCTAATGACATCAAGGTTAGAAATACTGCCGGCCTAGCGCCAGATAGTGGCCTGTACAACCGCGTTGATATCAGTGAAGGTTATATAATCATGGGTACCACTTGGAATGATGACTCCGGTGTAAAGCTGGGGATGTGGAGCCAAGGACTAGTGCAAGGTAACTACGTCCGGACAAACTATATTTATGGCCGTGACCAAGCAGACGTGTATTTCCATAACACGGGAGGCAAAACGGTCGGAATCCATGCCGGTGATGTTATAAGCCACGGTAACGTGCTTAAGTCATTGCTATCTGAAAAACGTGATATCGGTGACTATTCCGGTGAGGAAGCCTTAGCCCAAATTAATGCTACTGATATTAAGCGGTGGCAGTACAAGGATGACGACAATTCTAGTCAACATATTGGCCCCGTCATTGATAATGTGAACCCGTTAGGCCAGAAGAAATACTTTGTCGCTAATGACATGCTTAAATCAGTTAGTGGGGATGCGGGGCTGGATGAATCCAACGCATTATCAATGGCTTTAGCGGGTATCAAGGAGTTGACAAAGCGCAATGATGAGTTATCTGCACGGGTAACAGCGCTAGAAGGGAAGTTAGACAATGCAAAGTAATACGATTTTGAGCGATGTAAGTACTAGTTCCAACATTGACGGTAAGACAATCCACATCAAGTACACGATGACGTTCCCAGCGGATAGCTATGTGATTTATGGCGGCCTGGACGTTGACCAAGATGTAGCTACTACTGCCTTTAAGGGTGCAACCGCTACTGATATGTACGCCGGTTTTAAGACACTAATCTTAGCAACGCTCAATAAGGAGAGTGGTGCAAGTGAGTAAGGAACTGTACTTTACTGACGGTAACAACGAGGTTAAATATCTTGATACCACAGCCAGTTTCAATCTGGCGATTACCCAAGACGGTTCAGCGTTCGACCTAACTAATGCTACAGCCATTGATGTTAAGGTTGCCAATGATACCGGTTATGTATTCGATAAGCCGATTGATATGGCTACAATTAAACAACCGTTGGCTGGATTGATTACTATGCCAGTGGATGCCGAAGTGATGAATGCCTTAGTACCTGATGATTACACAATTGAAGTTTGGGTAACCTTATCCAGTCTGATTACTCCTGGTAGCCAAGAAGGTTTAACTGATGGTGCAACCACAAGTACCACTACCTCATCAACTAGTACAACCACTTACAATGCCATCTTTCCAAGTGATGACCCACAAGGATTCACCATTACTGAAAATGTTATGAGTGACTCTGGGGACGTTATTCCAGTTATGAGTCTGGATGAATTTCAACAGGATTTCGACCAGCTTAAGACTGACTTAACTAACAAAGTTTCCACATTGCAAGGTCCAAAAGGTGATACCGGATTAACGGGACCGCAAGGACCACAAGGTATTCAAGGTACCAAAGGTGACACTGGAGCAAACGGTCCACAAGGCGTTCAAGGGCCCAAGGGTGACCAAGGTATTCAAGGCCCGAAAGGTGATACCGGACAAGGGCTAGAGATTAAAGGCAAGGCTGACACTACTTCACAACTACCCACAACAGCCAGTGAAGGCGATGGTTACTTAGTTGCCGAAGAACTGTATATCTGGACGAATAACGCGTGGAAGGATTGTGGACAGATTCAAGGACCAGCCGGTAAGGATGGAAAAGATGGAGCAACCGGTCCGCAAGGGCCAAAAGGTGATACGGGCGCAACTGGTCCTCAGGGTCCACAAGGTATCCAAGGACCGAAAGGTGACACTGGAGCCACGGGTGCGACTGGTCCAGCAGGGAAAGATGGAACTCAAGTAGATTTAACCGAATACGCCAAAACTACTGATGTTACAACCGCTATCAGCACCGCTACGGCTAACATGGTTGACTCTACTAAAGCCACAAACTTTACTGCGGGACTACAATCAGGAGGTGTCAATGTCGCTACCGCGGCTGATTTGAAAAGCATTAAAGACAGTGCTTGGCGTCCTTTAACGTTAAAAAATTCGACTAGTGGAATTATCTTGTTCAAAGATAACGGTGATGGTACCGCTTCGCTGACAGGGTCAGCTATCGTCACTACAATAGCAGGGCAGGGAAATTTGAATCCAATCATCGAACCTCCTACTGGATATACATTTACTTCTCTACCGTGGAGTAGTCCGGTTGGGGGTGCTAGTGTTACTGTATATGACAATATTAACGGCTCTTTTTTTGGAAATAAATTATATTTTGGTGTTAGTGTATCATCGAATGGAGATATTTGCCTTTTAGGGTCCAGAAGCGATCATACCCTTACTTTCATACCATCAGAGTTAACAACAGTAAATAGGGGAGCAACACTTAATCCTGCACTAGTAAATATATCAAAAGTTTAAGGAGAAAAAGAAATACCAATTTATTATGTAAAACCAGATTCAGATAAGTAGACAAATTAGAAAGGACGATTACATGTTTATTTATATCACTTATGATACAGAAGGTTTCATCACTGCTTACCAGAATACCGAAGCAGAGGGGTTTACCAAGGTGTTCCTTCTGGATTCATGGATTGCCCAGTTTGCTCAGCATTCCGACAAGTTCCGGTACGACACGGATAAAAAGGTGGTACTAAATCCGGGTAACTTGCCAGAATTATCACTTGATGATTTGAATACCAAGTATTCCGATGTGTTGAAGACTAGTCAGCAAGCGGTAAACTCAGCCACTACCCTGGCACAACAACAAACGGTATCCGCCACCAGTATCAATCAGTTACAGAAGTCAATTACAGCACTTGCACTCAGTCAATCAGCAAAGGAGACGAAATAATATGGTTCAAATTTACACATGGGCATATCAAGATTGGAAAACAATCACCAAGGAAACGTTAGCAACGATCGTGGGACTACCAGATGGGATTACTGCTGACGATTACAAGAACATCACCGGCGATGATTATGTAGCACCAGCAACGCAAGCACCAACAGCTCAAGCACCAACAACGCAAGCAACGACCACAAGCACCACTAACTAGCGTCACTCAGCCAGTTAGTCAGTGCTTTTAATTTGTCCAAAATTGGAGGATAAAAAATGTTCAAAGAAATTACAGATGTGTTCAATTGGCTTAATAATGTGGGAGTATTCGCCTTCTTAATGGTGTTAATTCCCGCCGTGTACAAGCTGGTAAAGCCACTCCTAACTCGTAAGGTTCAGACGGAAAAGAACACCCATGTTAAGCAAGGATTAGAAGTGGGCTTAAACTTGGCGAATACGATTGTTCCAGAAATGGCAGTCATGGCTGGCTTATCTCTGTCTGATCGCAAAAAGGAAGCAATCCGCTTCGTTAATGCTCAATTGACAGCCAATGGTTTCGACTTAGACGCCCAAACTATCTCTGGACTGGTTGAGAAGGCTTACCAAGCTTACAAGGTAGCCGGTGGGGATAATCATGCCCCAGTAGTTACCCCGGCACCAACGGAGGTCATTACCCCATCAGAAGGGACTGATAGCAATGACTAAGAAAATTGTTGACCTATCATCGTACCAATTCGATTCCTTAGCATATATGAAGCAACTCAAGAAGTGGGGTGCTGATGGTATTATGGTCAAGTTAACTGAAGGTACTGGTTATCTCAGTCCCAAGGCTGGTACCCAGATTACTAATGGCTTCAAATTGTTTGATACCGTTGGGGTTTACCATTTCTTCCATGGTCGGGGAACTGCTGAAGCTCAATACTTTCTGGCTTGGGTTAAGAAGATGGGATTAGATAAGTCCACGGTATTAGCTATTGACGTTGAAGCACCAGACTTACCATATTCCACGACCAGTCAGGTTAATGTCTTTCTTCGATACCTAATTGCCCACGGGTACAAGAATGTGATTACGTACGGCTCAGGTAGCTGGTTCAATGCTGGCCGGATTAATCGTTCCCAACTGGTAGATAAGGCAATCTGGGTGGCCGCTTATGGTGTCAGTCAACCGGGGGTAGCTAATGCCAACGCTTGGCAATATACCGATAACTTTCATGGGGTAGATTGCAGTTATGACTTCGATGGTAAGCTGTCTGGTAAGGCTACCAAGGCAACGCCTAAGAAAGCCTCATACTGGGCTGATAATGGCTTGTATGAAGTGATTACCAGTGAGGTTAACGTGTATGGTAAGCCAGCCTTAGACAAGGCTAATAAGCGCCGTATTCACTTCTCAAAGGGAAGCACAATCTATGGTAAGGCTGTCAAGTATGGCAAGGTTTACCGGATTAAGACGGACGTTGGGTACATCTCGGCCAACAGAGACTATGTAAAGCTGGTCAGAAAGTCGGGTGGTAAGTAATGTCCTTTGATCGTTGGATTGAACTAATCACCTTGGCTTTGGCTGTAGTCGCGGGTATCTATGCAGCTTTGATGGTTATCATGAAGCCATTCACAGATCGGCTGCAAGACATTGCTAGAAGCATGGAACATAGCAGCCAGCGAATTGAGCGGCTATTTAATTTGCAAAATACGCTGCGTGAAGATTTAATTACTAGCAGAAGCGAGCATAAAGTTATTAACGAGCGCTTAGACAATGTTGAAAATGATGTACGTGAATTAAAAAGTAAATAGTGTTAGGGTTAAGTTAATCCTACAAAATTGGCACAACCCAAAAAGCCACTCATCTCATCACGAGGTGGGTGGCTTTTTTTGTGTGCATTCTGCTTCATTTAAACGGACAAGTATACGTCTAAAAGCTGAACGTGTCGTCTGAGGGCGCAGCGCCGTTCGTTAATCTGGTAGTTCTACAAGATGATCGTTCTATAGAACTATAGATCTATAGATGCTTAAAAATCGTGCATATTTTGTTGAACAGCTCTAACACTATCTATTACCAATTTTTTACTTTGGTTCGGCATATTTTGAACATAGCTTTCAACGATTTCGTTGAGAACCTCATAGTTTCGCTTATTTTCAATGGTAGCTATTTGCTTTATGGCCATATGAGTGTCTAATTGTGCCTGGACAGACTTTGGAGTATCTTTTGCTGTCAATCTACGTTTTGGCTTAATTAGTACTTGGTCATTTGGCATGCTTCTGTGTTGTTCTTCAAATTTTTGTGGCTCAATTTTCTGAGGTCGTGTGGTTTTATTCTTTCTAGTTTCTCCAAAAGCACCTAATCCCATTTTATCGTTAGCAGTCATTTTTTTAGCCTCTAATTAATTTTAAACGTTCTAATAATTCATCTACAACCAAATCATAAAGATGGTGAACCCTTCTGTCGTTTATGTCATGGCTAGCATTATTTGTTATACCAGTGCGATCAAATCGTTTTAATCTAGCCATCTGACGCACCTTTTGTTTAAACATGTTTGCATGGCCGAAGCTTGTAGTTGCATCTTCGATAACGTCTAAATCTAAATCATTTCCGTTTTGTTGTAAGACAGGTAAAACGCCTAACAAATCAATGTCGAGAGAGTAATCGTCTTTGATTTGCAATAAGTGCTTAACGTATGTTTCTGCCCCTCGCAATGAGCGCTCTTGGGTTTGCAAAATAACAATAACGTAATCACTTGCAACCAAAGCGGAATCAGTAAATTTGTTTAATTGTGGGGGAACGTCTAATATTACAAAATCATATTTACTTGAAATTTTTGATAATAGTTTAGAGAAATAATGATCTTGTGTGTAGTCATCAGGAAACGAAGAGCTCAGAAATTTATCATAGTTCTGCAAATCATCATCCGAAGGAAGTAAATCTAAGTTATCATTTACATGAACGACTGCATTTTCTAAACTACCTTTTTTTAAAGCAACTTCAAGCGTTTCGCTAAAATCAGGTTTAGTTCCATACACTTGGCTCATTGTTGTAAACAGCAAGTCTGTAGCATTAGCTTGTGGATCAAGATCTACTATTAAGGATTTTTTCCCTCTATTGGATAAGGTGTAAGCAATCATAACAGCATTAGTTGTTTTTCCAACTCCACCTTTAAAATTCCCGGTTGTAATAGTTGTGGTCAACATAGACACATCCTTTTGGGAAAAATTATAGCACAAAAAAATAAAATTCTATAGAAAATTTTATTCAAATCTATAGAACTATAGAAATGAACATCTATAGAACTATAGATCTATAGATCTATAGTTCTAATAAATAGCGAATATTGCCGACATAGCAGCTCTATAGAACTATAGATTTATAGAACTATAGAAATGAACATCTATAGATTTATAGAACTATAGATTTATAGAATTATAGATTACACGGTTCTATAGAACTATGTAAAAAGTGCCTTTACTTGTTCTTGCTATTGAGATATTATTTAGACATAAAATAGAACATAAAAAAACACCCACCGACAGGCATCGGTGAGCGCCACAAAGATAAATTTAATTTAGTTA
>NZ_BCWD01000024.1 GCF_001592085.1 Levilactobacillus senmaizukei DSM 21775 = NBRC 103853 | reverse complement strand
AAATCGTCATTGTTGACGATTGCCTTTTTTTGTCAAAATCAATTGTGATTTCATCCACAAACGACCAAATATAGGCCGATTTATAGTACAGTATAAAACGTTTAATATTCGGTGAAGGATGAGAAATAAATGATAAAATGTGGAAGCCAAAAGCGAAGACTGAAATCGTCCGTGTTGCCTTTATGATGGCATTTATAGCACATGACAGGTTTGACATATCAATCGATTTATCAAAATAGGAAGCGATTCCATAATATCCTGAATCACCCCACATGGTTAATTATGGACAAGGTCACAAATCCATGATATTCTGTGTTTGTAATCAGATGACGTCCATCAGATGAGTTCCAAATCAGAACCAATTTCCGGCCGGATTCGGTCCTGGCAATAAATAGATGTTTGGGCAAGTTAAGACGTAAGGATGGAACAGCGATGCAATTAGGAAAGAAAATGTTGCTGATACTGGGCCTGCTCATCGTCGGTTGGGGAACGCCCATGACTGCTCATGCCGCGAGTCAATCAACCGGGGATGCTCAGAAGAGTCAATACTCGGTTACCTTGACGCCTAACGCTAGCTCCGGATCCGATGGGGATCTGGTCGGCGGTGGCGATGGGGATTCGGTTTTACCGGACGACGATTCAAACGGCTCAAATAATCACTCGAAGCCAACGACTACAGCGACTTCTGGTGGTGATGGCGATACCGTGGCTGGTCAGCCAACTCAGCATCACTTCGGGTTGGCGGGACGCTTACCTCAAACTTCTGAGACATGGTTCGGGATTGGAACTATGACCGGTATCATCTTATTGTTATTAATTTGGATTGCGATACTGACGCGTAGACGGAAAGCACACAACTAAAAGTTGAGGAGAGAATATTATGACTAAAAAAACTTTGCAATTAATGGCGACTTTGGCACTGGCAGCGGGGATTGGTTTCAGCGGTGTAACGGCTCATGCAGCCGAAGGTGAAACCC
Source organism: Levilactobacillus senmaizukei DSM 21775 = NBRC 103853 (assembly GCF_001592085.1). Classification (GTDB taxonomy): domain Bacteria; phylum Bacillota; class Bacilli; order Lactobacillales; family Lactobacillaceae; genus Levilactobacillus; species Levilactobacillus senmaizukei. The sequence continues at coordinate 30,299 of NZ_BCWD01000024.1, read as the reverse complement.
CAGCACCAGCTAACACGACAACTGAGGCATCTGTGAGCTTGACGGCGGGTGATGACGGTGATGGCGGTGGTTCTGTTGGTGGGATTAAATTAATGGAAGCCCCAGCAACAGCCGTGGCTGGTCAGCTTGATGGGACAACCCAAACCTTAAAGGATACAGCTTTCGTCAAAGACACGTTGAAGGTTAATGACCAAGGTACTGGGACTGGATGGACGGTTCACTTGAGTTCCACGCCATTTGCTGGAAAAGATAAAGAAGGCAAAGATATCGCTCTGAAGGCCAGTCAGTTGTCCTTCTTAAGTCCTAAGGTTAGTGCGGTTGATTCTGAAAACCACACAGCGGCTCCAAGCGCCTCTGGAATTGTCCTTGAAAGTGCTGGTAACAGCGACCAATTAGTCTTTAGTGCCGCTAAGGATGCCGGGGTTGGCCAATGGGCTGCGAAGTACCAAGCGGCTCAAGTTAAGGTTGCTGCTGGTAACAAGGCGGGTGACTACTCGAGTACGTTGACTTGGTCACTGAACAATGCCCCATCCGGAACAGAAACGCCTGAGGCTTAAGCGCTTCCCGATTCCGTTGCTCTAAGCAAAGGAGGGCTGCGCAGTGACTATGAAAACATTAGGAATGGTGGCTTCGTTAGCCTGCATCTTGGGAATACTAACTGGGCCGACGCAGATAACCGCATTTGCAGCGACAACGCGTGACTCACAAAGTACCATAGCGACAGCGACTTTGAATCCCGGTGACACAACGGGACCCGTGAATCCAGTGGATCCAGACAATCCTGGTGGCGGTTTTCAACCCGAGCCAGGCGATGAGGATAATCATGGAACAGGGTCAACTGGTAACTTAACCTTGGATTATGTCTCGAATCTGACGTTTAAACAGGAGGCAACGACTGGTCAAACGTTAAGCGCTACCGCGACAAACACCAAAGCCTTTATTCAAGTCAGCGACCGGCGTTATAACGGTGCGGGATGGAAACTAACTTTATTGGCAGGGTATCCGAGAGGTCAATCAAATGGCGAGATTCTGTCACAGAGCTCGTTAACGATGGGGGCCACGAAATTTACGCCGGCAATTGCCAATACGGTTAGCAATCCACCTGTGACAACGCTGGGTGACCAACAACCAGTCAAGATGGGTGAGTCGACACTTGTTGGCGAAGCCGGTCACGATGCCGGAATAGGCACGTGGTTATTGCGATTGAACGACAATTCAGCCTCACCGATGCGCTTATACTTTAATAGCGCGCAGGTTACCCGCAAACAGAGTTATGCGGGCGAGTTAACTTGGCAGTTAACTGAGGCACCCTGAAAAGATGCGATTTGAAGGATGCGATGGCATCAGTCATCGCATTTTTTCGCAAGGTAGGGATAAATATATTGATAAGCGAGGGGGCCAATTTATTATGAAAAAATGGTGGCGGATTGTTCTAACGTTAGGGACGTTGATTTTGGGAGTGGGATTTGCTCAACAGGTTGCTCATGCGGAAGGCGTGGGTTACACGGTGAGTTCAATTCTTCCCGATAATCAGGATGATAAAAAGGTCACTTACTTTGCTTTGCGGGTAAAACCGAATCAAAAGCAGAAGTTGGCCATCGTCATTAGTAATACGAGTAAGGAAAAGAAAAGTTATCAAGTTGGGGTTAATCAGGCGATCACTAATAGTAACGGGGTGATTGACTATAGTAAGCAAAAGCCCGAACGCGATAGCTCACTAAAGGTGGGAATTAAAGACATCTTTGGTGATCAAACGCAGAAGGTCACGATTCCTGGTAAGAGCAAGAAAAAAGTTTACGTGACTTACAAGATGCCACCACAAAAGATTGAGGGAATGATCCTGGGTGGAATCTACGTGAAGCAACTGACCTCGGATGAGGCCGGTAAAAAGGGCGGCGTTAGCATTAAGAATGCCTTTGCCTATGTGATTGGTGTGCGGCTACGGGAAAGTGATGTCAATGTCGCACCGGATATGAAGTTACTTTCGGTAAAGCCTGGCCAATTTAACCAGTTCAATCAGGTTGAAGCTAAGCTACAAAACCCCCGGCCGGGCATCATGAGTAAACTAAAGGTGAAGGCGAAGGTGACCAAGCAAGGCGACAGCAAGGTGATCTTGAATAACGAAAAGTCGTCTTTAGCCATGGCACCAAATAGTCACTTTAACTATGCGATCCCTTGGGGGGGACAAGCAATTAAAAGCGGGTACCTATACTTTGACGTTGGATGCCTACGCCCAAGGTGGCTACCACTGGCACTTTACCAAGGATTTTGAACTGACGACCAAAGAAGTCGGCCAAATGCAAAACAAGTTTAACTCGCCAAAGAAAACCAACTACTTATGGTGGTTCGTGGCGGGTGGCGCTGTGATTATTCTTCTGTTATTGATTATTATTTACCTGTTATTAAAGAATCGTCGCCGTGATGACCATGGTACAAGTAATGCGGAATAAATAAAATAGAAAACGGGCCGTGAGACTTACTCGTCTCACGGCCCGTTTTGCGTTGCGATGAGTTCGCTATCATAAAAACATTAATCACAAATTCTGTTATATCAACGTTTGTGGGCCCCTAACCGGACTTGTAATGCTATACTTAGGCAAAACAATCAGGGGTGTTATTATTAAATAACTTGTTGTCTAACTTTTGCTCATAATGGGTTACCCCCTTGGTTGGTATCAAGAAGGGGATGGACAGCACACATGGTGAAAGCAATCGGATTAGGAATTGTTAGCATGGTGGTCGCTGCATGTCTATTTTGGTCGGAAACTAGCCCGGCCAAAGCGGCTTTTTATAATCCTGATTTGAATGCGGCCTTGAGATCAGCCCCTCAGGGGATTCACTTACAAGATTTCTTTGAGGTTAGTCAATCAGAGAGCAATCGTGCCGAGGTTATTGACAGTACCAATCCCAAAACATTGGGGACTCAGGTCGTAAAGATTACCGATGGTCGGTTTCAGATGGGTGGGATTTGGTCCCGCGACAACATGCGGTTTAATTTGAGACATGACCAAACAATTTCGATGTGGCTATACTTTGGAAACCAAGGGAACAGACAAGCGGAACATAATGATGCAGGGGATGGTATGGCCTTTGTTTTACAAAATGATACCCGAGGGGTAGGTGCTGCTCCAAGCTTTGGTGACTCCAAACAATTTGGTGAGACGTTAGGCGTCTGGGGAGTCGATAACCGGTCAAGTCAGTCTTGGTTGCAGCCATCAATTCAGCAGAGCCTAGCCAATTCGGCCATTCAAAATAGCTGGGCCCTAGAATTTGACACTTTTATTAATAACGCCAATGACAGTGATCAAGCCGGAAGGGGCAATTCTTTTGACCTTAGTGAGAAACCAGGTAGTATTCAGCGACCACATATAGCCTCAAATTATCCTGCGCAACCCGATAGTTATCATGTCTATACGCCAGATTGGGGATTGGGACGATCGTATGCCGGGCTAATTCATAAGGGACTGATTCAAGGAAATGACTTTGATTTTTTATCAGATGCTCATTGGCATCATCTCACAATTCGTTATCATCCAGATTCCGAAAACTCTGATTTAGCGACGATGTCCTATTCTTTTGACGACCGTTCGCTAGCCAGGGAGTCGATCACGCGTGATGTACGGATTAACCGAAAAATTATAGATCCTGACCATAATCAGGATGCTCGCTGGGGGTTTACGGGTTCAACCGGTCGATCATGGGAGAATAACTTAGTTGTCTTTGACACGGTTCCTAACTTGGTAGACGCTGAGGCCTCCGCGGAGCTCAAAGATAGCAATGTGCCGGGTAACCAACCTGTTAAGACCGGTGATGTTCTAGAACATGGCGACCACGTTAGCCTGCAATACAACTTAAAGTATGCTAACGGATCGACTGACTGGCATAATATTAAGGCCTTGTTGAATTTACCGGGAAAGGTTCGGTTTAACACGGCGACACTGGTTTACGCTAACGGGCTAACTGAAGAATTAAAGGGCGTAGACCTGAGGACTTCAACGATTACTCACCGATTACAACAGGATCTGTCAGATGACAATCCCAGTGCCGAGATTGTCCTGCGGGGTGTGGTGAAAGATGAGAGTGGGACGGAGCCGGAGCAGACCAGCGTGTTTACGGGTACAGAAGCGGTGGCACAGGCGACGCTCCCATCATTTAAGGTTCATGGGATCAATAATATGCAGCTAACGTTGGCGGATCCGAAAGATGAAGCGGTGGATGGTAGCAAACAGACCCTTATCAAGGGGCAACTGGACTTATCACACACCCAATTCACGGCTAAAGATATTCATCTACAGAGTCGTCTCAATGGCAACAGCCAGCCCGATCAAGCGGTGACATTATTGGATGATGCAGGCCACTTCAATTATCGGATACCGGCCAATCAGCTACGAGAGGGAAACAATAAGCTTGCCATTACGGCGGTTGATACCGCAAATAATCAGTCGAATGAGGTGACTGTATCCTCCTTAACGGCTCATTATTCAAAGGACCTGTCACGAGGAAAGGTGGCGTTCACGGAGGTATCTCCTGCCGTCGATTTCACCGGAAGACTGAGTGGCACCTCGAAACTCATTCCTGTCGCTACGAAGGCTGAACTAACCATCACGGACACACGGCCAATTGGGAATAAATGGGCACTACAGGCCACCGCCACCCCGCTGACAACCGGTAATGACCGACATCATTTAGCAGGGGGAGTGACCTATGTGACCGCGCGGGGGAGGACCCTAATCCTGTCTGATGACGCCCAGATCGTTGCGGAGCATGAAAAAGATAGTGATAATAATGAATTAACCAACGTCGCAGACAATTGGCAAGGACTTAGGGGCCTAATACTGCAGCTAAACGCCGGTGCTCAACAGGGAACATATGCCGGTGAAATTACTTGGACGTTAGATGATGTCCCGGAGACCTAAAGAAAAATACGCTGATTAGCGAACTTTAAAAGTCACCGATCAGCGTATTTTAATAACTTGTTTTTTATCGAAGCTTCTCTAGCCAGGCGGGGAGGGAATGAGCCAGTTCTTGATAAGTCAGCTCAAACTTGTGGGTATACCAAGGGTCATCGATAGCCTCACCCTGACGTTCTGGAAGAATATCCAAGCAGAGCTGAACCTTAGCGGCATCGGTGGCCGTCGGTGCCATGCGCTTCAGGTTGGTCACGTTGGCGTGGTCCATCGTAATAATGATGTCGGCCCAGTCAAAGTCTGCTGCGGTAATTGGCCGTGATCGGTGTTGACTGGCATCTAAACCGTGTTCACGCATGGTTTTCAGGGCACCGGGATGGGGATGATTACCCTCCTCCTCTGGACTAGTGGCCACCGAAGCGGCCGTGAATTGATCAGTGAGGCCTTGCTTAGCAACCAGATCGTTAAAGATTGCTTCGGCCATGGGGGAACGACAAATGTTCCCTAGACAAACGAACAAGATGTGTTGCATGGTGAAACCTCCTAATTAATGGTAAAGTCAGGCGAACTTGCTGGAGTCTGAATTGACCATTTGTTATCATGAGTTTAACAGACATTGGAGAAGGAGTGAGCAGTTTGGTAGCAATAATTTTAATCATCATCGTGGTTTTGTTAGTCGCTTGGTACATTAGTGCTTACAACGGTCTCATTCGGACCCGGACACACGTGCAAGAATCCTGGAGTCAAATTGATGTTCAGCTGAAGCGGCGGAATGACTTGATTCCTAACTTGGTTTCAACCACCAAGGGCTATGCTAACTATGAACAGTCAACTTTGAAGAAAGTTGTCGAGTTGCGGAATCAATTAACGGCGGTCCCGGCCGACGACCATCAACAAACAATGGAAGTTTCTAACCAACTTTCCACCACGTTGCGATCATTGTTTGCCTTGTCGGAAAACTACCCTGATCTAAAGGCGAATACGCAGTTTACCCAGTTGATGGAAGAGCTGACAAACACCGAAAATAAGATCGCATATTCACGGCAACTCTATAACACGTCGGTGGCTAACTTAACCATGAAGATTCAGTCGTTTCCAAGCAATGTGGTGGCCAATATCCATCATTTCCAAGCGAGCGATTATCTCCAAGTTCCGGAAGAAGAAAAAACAGCGCCCAAGGTTAACTTTGACGACTTTGGTCAAGATAAGTAGGCGATAACATGTTGTATGATCAAATTGCCATGAATAAACGGCGAACAGGATACGTGATGGTAGGCTTTGGCCTCCTGGTCCTGGCAATTGGAGCGGCGCTTGGCGATTTGTTTTGGGCCAGTTGGCAGTCAGGAATCGTCATTGCGGCGGTTGTCACGGCGATCTATATGGCTATCATGATTAGTCAATCCACGAACGTCGTCATGAGTATGAACCATGCCAGAGAAATTAAAGATGTCACCGCGGCTCCTCAGTTGTGGCATCTCGTAGAAGATATGGCGTTAGTGGCTCAAGTACCGATGCCACGGGTCTTTATCATTGAGGATGCCAGTCCCAATGCGTTTGCGACTGGAAATGATCCGCAGCACGCAGCGGTAGCCGTGACCACGGGCCTCTTGCAGCGGCTTAACCGAGAGGAGTTAGAGGGTGTAATCGGCCACGAGATGTCGCATGTTCGCAACTACGATATTCGTCTGCAGACCATTGCTTTGGCTCTGTCGGCAGCCATCGGCTTACTAGTGAGCTTCTCTCATAACTGGTTTTTCTGGGGTGGCAGTCGCCGCCGGGATGACCGGGAAGGCAATGCCGGGGCGATTGGCATGGTGATTTCGTTAATCCTAATCATCTTGGCGCCACTGGCGGCCAGCATTGCACAAATGGCGCTATCCCGAAACCGAGAGTATCTGGCGGATGCTTCGAGTGTTGAGTTAACCCGGAATCCCCAAGGTCTTATCATGGCGCTCAGAAAAATTGATGACAGTGAACCCATGAAGGAAGCAGATCCTAACAGTTCTGCCCTTTATATCAGCGATCCTTTCAAGAAAAAGCAAAAGTTCTCGGACCTATTTGCCACCCATCCACCGATTGCTGACCGTATCGCTCGGCTGGAAAAAATGTGAAACGAGTGTTCGTTTCGGGGGTGTTTAGGAGTACAATTAGACTTGACTGAGTATCGGGGAAAGAGTGTACGAGTATGCGCGGAAATTTTGTTTATTTAAGTCTAGAACCCGTCACGAATATGATTTATTCGTTGGGGATATCACCCGCTGATTTTTTAAATGGGATTCCAGCAATCCCTAATCAGCTCCTTTTGTTGAACGAGGAATCAGGGAGTGATGTTGAGATTAACCCGCATACCCGCTTCCAGACGGTGACTGGGCAAGCCCAGATCCGGCGTTATCTGCTAGCCAAACACGAACGACCAGTTAAATGGGTGGATTACACCCATTCGGATGACTTGGACTTCTTGTTGCCATCTGAGATTGCTGAGTTGCTCTACCTCGCCCATATGGAAACCCATATTCGGACACCGTTTTATGCCAAGTTGCAAAATCAATTTGCTTTTCTCACCCTACGGGATGGTTTCTATAAGACCTACTATCGGGAGTTGGGAGATTTTAACCACGTGTTAGAGGTCAGCTTGAAGCGTCACCTGCGGTCGATGCACAATAACCGTTGGGTCTTTGCTCGACCATTGGCGATTAGTGATGTTCCGCACGAAATTTTACTTCAGTTGACCCAAGGGCTGATGGATGGAGTGATTGTGGCGTTTGATCAATTGGTAGAGCGTCGACGGGTTTACGTGATTCCGGTTAGAGCTGTTGATCATCCGGAGCGGCAGGCCACTTGGTATTCCCAAGATGAAGTCTATGCGGATTCACGGGAAGTGGCCAGCTTGCGGTATGATTTAACCTCCCGGGAATGGGCCCTTAGTATTCACGATAATGAGGTATTTAGCGACGTGGCTGACTTAATTTAATTATTATCGGAGTTCAGCAAATGCTGGGCTCTTTTTTTGTTGTCAATGCGTGGATTTAACGAAAAACAACTTGAAAATAACCGGCTAATCACTGTAGTGACGGGTGCTGAGACATGTGAGAAGTGCTAGTGTTTGGACTGTTTTGGGCTTGGCTCTAGGATCCATGGTATAATATAAGACAGAAATTTTAAGCCGTGCTTAACTAGGTGTGCGACTAGACACTTAGAAAAACAGATGAACCGGTGTGCCTTCGGTCACTGGGTCTCATAATTAGGAGCATATAAAATGAAAATGCAGCTTGCAGAAATTGCTCGAGCAGTTGGGGCAATCAATGATTTTGAACAGTGGCGAGATATCAGCGTAACTAGCGTGGCGTTTGATAGTCGTCACCTTCAACCGGGAGGCTTGTTTATTCCGCTCAATGGTGAGCAGGATGGCCACAAGTTTGTCCAATCGGCGATTGATCACGGGGCAGTAGCCACGCTTTGGGCTAAAGACTTAGCAACCGCTCCCACTGATTTTCCGGTTATTCAAGTGGCGGATTCTTTGAAGGCCCTTCAAGCGTTAGCGCAGTACTACCTATTGAAAATTTATCCTCGGGTGGTTGCCATTACTGGAAGTAATGGCAAGACCACAACCAAAGATATGGTGGCCTCGGTTCTGGCGACACAGTTCAACGTTACCAAGACTAATGCTAACTTTAACAATGAAATTGGTGTTCCGATGACCGTTCTATCGATGGAACCCAACACCGAAATGTTAGTGGTTGAGATGGGGATGGACCGCCCGGGACAACTGGACTTCTTGAGTAAGTTAGTCAAGCCCGATGTCGCCATTGTCACCATGATTGGTGAAGCACACATCGAATTCTTTGGTACGCGTGATAAGATTGCGGATGCCAAGTTAGAGATTACCCACGGTCTGAACGATGACGGGATCTTTGTCTACAATGGCGACGAACCCTTGTTACGCGAGCGAGCGGCAGACCTGCCACAGCGGCAAGTGACCTTTGGCCAGCAGGGGACGAATGATTTGTTCTCGAAGGATATCGAAGGCGAGGCCACTTCGACGAGTTTTAAGGCTAACCAGTGGCCAGACACCACATTCACCATTCCCATGTTGGGAACGTATAATGTTAACAACGCGCTAGCTGCATTGTCCGTCGCTTCCATTTATCGGATTCGACCTGAGAATGCCCAACGCGCATTGGCTAACGTTGATTTGACTGAGAATCGGGCCGAATGGTTAGAAGGTCAGCAGGGCGAGGCTATTCTGAGCGATGTGTACAATTCCAACCCAACGGCGGCCAAAGAAGTACTGACGGCCTTTTCTCAAACACCGGTTAAGGGGAACCGCTATGTGGTTCTCGGAGATATGTTGGAGTTGGGCAAGCAGGCGGATGCCATGCATGCCAGTCTAGCAACGGCAATTACCCCTTCCAAGATGACTAAAGTCTTTCTGGTAGGACCGCATATGGAGGCCCTGCAACGAGCCTTAGCCAAGGATGCACCAGACTTGGCCGTTGCTCATTACGCGACAACGGAGCTGGCCCAATTGAGTCAAGACTTGAAAGCGGTTCTAACCAAAGACGATCAAATTTTATTAAAAGGGTCGCACGGAATCCACTTAGAACAAGTTTTAGCGGCATTAAAGGATTCTTCTGAAAATTAAATGAAAACGAGGCAACTTCCATAAGTCTTGGGAGTTGCTTATTTTGTTTCAGCGTTGTATGATGGCTTAGTTGTATTTAGAATCGAATTAACCCCGCACTAGCCAATCGCGGTTCGCACCACGGGAAACGGATTTTTTCTAAGAGCTACGAGGCACTAGTGTGATGGTCCCATATTAGGAGGAAAATATTTTTGAAGTTTAATGAACTAGGTCTCTCCGATGACCTACTGAAAGCTGTCACGACAGCAGGTTACGAAGAAGCGACCCCAATTCAAGCCGAAACCATCCCTATGGTATTGGACGGCCAAGATGTTATTGGCCAGGCCCAAACCGGTACTGGGAAGACGGCGGCCTTCGCCTTACCAATTCTCGAGAAGATTGATAAGAGCAATCAAAATGTCCAAGCACTCGTGGTGTCACCTACACGGGAATTAGCTATCCAAACCCAAGAAGAAATTTACAAGTTAGGCCGTAACGAACGGGCTAACGTGCAAGTTGTTTATGGTGGGGCCGATATTCGACGCCAGATTAAAGCGTTGAAAAATCATCCCCAAGTCGTTGTTGGGACGCCAGGTCGGTTACTCGACCATATCCGTCGCCACACGCTGAAGCTTGACCACGTACAGATGTTGGTCTTGGATGAAGCCGACGAAATGTTAAACATGGGCTTCTTGGATGACATTGAAGATATCATCAAGCAATTGCCAGAAGAACGTCAAACGATGTTATTCTCAGCAACGATGCCACCAGAAATTAAGCGGGTGGGGGTTCAGTTTATGAAGGACCCGAAGCACGTGAAGATTAAAGCGAAGGAATTGACCACTGACTTAATTGACCAATTCTACGTGCGCTCTCGTGACTTTGAAAAATTTGACGTTATGACACGGTTCTTCGACGTTCAATCGCCAGATTTGACGATTGTCTTTACGCGGACGAAGCGCCGAGTTGATGAAATCTCAAGTGGTTTACAAGCACGTGGTTACAACGCCGCTGGTATTCATGGTGACCTGACGCAGAAGCGCCGGACACAGATCATGAACCAATTCCGGCATGGTCAATTAGATATCCTGGTGGCAACGGACGTTGCAGCTCGGGGGATTGACATTGATGATGTAACCCACGTTTACAACTACGATATTCCTCAAGACCCAGATAGTTATGTTCACCGGGTTGGCCGGACTGGCCGTGCTGGGAAGCATGGTGTGTCTATGACCTTCGTGACGCCTAACGAAATGGACTACTTGCGTGAAATCGAAAAGTTAACTAAGGTGCGGATGTTACCTCTGAAGCCACCTTCGGATGAAGAAGCTTTGGTCAGCCAACTTGGTGCAGCTAAGGATACAGTCGTTGATTTGATCAACAAGACTGATACCGAAAAGTTTGCTAAGGTTGCTGAAAGCTTACTGGCCGAATATGACGCTGAAGACTTGGTTGCGGCATTGTTAAATGATGTGACTAAGGATAACAGTAGTCAGGTTCCAGTTAAGATCACACCGGAACGACCATTACCTCGGCGTGGCGGCAAGCGCCATGGTAACGGTGGTGGTTACCATCGCGGCGGCAACGGCGGTGGCAATAACCATCGTGGTGGCGGTAATTTCCGTCATCGTCAAGACCGTCGAGGCGGTAGTGATTCTCGCAACCATGACTCCCGTAACCACGGGGGTAATGGCAGCCGTCATAGCAACGGTAACGGTGGTCGGCGTTCTGATGGTGGTAGCCACGGCTTCACTATCCGGAAAAAAGACTAATTTAAATCGAGATTGATTGGTAGAAAACGAGTACCCCACTGGGGTGCTCGTTTTTTTGTGAACTTGCTGGCTAGGAGCTTAATATTAGTTTATGATTATTCTTAACTAATGATGTTGTGGGGATTAATCAGTGTGGCATGTGCTAGAATATACCCTAGACATTATCGTGAGGTGGATACCATGATTGCTGGGACGGGGATTGATATAACGGATTTATCGCGGGTGGCGGCAGTTGTCGATCACCAGCCGGGATTTTTGAAGCGGGTTCTGACACCAGGAGAGTTGGCCGATTATCGACAATTCACTGGGTCACGGGCTGTGGAATTTATCGCTGGTCGCTGGTCGGCCAAGGAGTCCTATGGTAAGGCCATGGGAACCGGGATCGGTAAAAAGGTTGGGTTCCAGGATATTGAGATTCGTGATAATCCAACGGGCAAGCCGGTCGTGTTGAAACACCCCTTCGATGGGGTGGCTCACGTCTCAATTTCCCATACGGCAACGGTTGTCATGAGTCAGGTCATTTTGGAAAGAGGGCAATAGTGATGATTATTGGTGAACATCGTCCAACTAAGTTAGTTATCGATCGCGCGGCTATCCGGCACAATATTCAGGAAGAAGTCCAGCGGTTACCAGAAAACTGTGAACTCTTCATGGTGGTTAAGGCTAATGGCTATGGTCATGGTGCAGTTCAGGTTGCCGAAGCGGCTAAGGCGGCTGGTGCGACCGGTTTTTGTGTGGCAATTTTGGACGAGGCCCTGGAACTACGGGCCGCGGGCTTTGACGAACCAATTCTGGTCTTAGGCGTGGTTGAACCGAAATATGCGCCGCTGATGGCGCGTGAGAAAGTCTCCGCGACGGTTGCCGCCGAAGATTGGCTGGATGAAGCTGGACATTACCTGGCATTGTCACAACCTAGGGAACCGTTACGGGTGCATCTTGGTCTGGATACCGGGATGGGTCGCATTGGCTTCCAGACACCGACCGCCTTGAAACAGGTCATTGCCTACTTGGACGATCACACCGCGGCGTTCACCTTTGAAGGGATGTTTACCCATTTTTCAACGGCTGACGAGGCTAGTACCGATTACTTTGACAAGCAAGTCGCTCGCTGGGATGCCTTCATGGCGGTCGTTCCTAATAAGCCCCGGTACGTTCATGTAACGAACTCGGCCACCAGTCTTTGGCATGCAGACCATAACGTGAATATCGTGCGCTATGGTGCTGCTGGTTATGGTTTAAATCCATCCGGAAAAGCTTTACAGCCGCCATTTGAGCTTAAACCGGCCATGAGGTTGGTGAGTGAATTGGCTCACTGCAAGCAGTTGAACGCTGGCGAATCTGTGAGTTACGGGGCCACCTACACGTCGACACAAGACGAATGGGTTGGGACGGTCTCCCTGGGCTATGCCGATGGTTACGAGCGGCGCCTCCAAGGCTTTCATGTGCTTGTCGATGGCCAAGCTTGTGAAATTATCGGGCGGATTTGCATGGACCAATTAATGATTCGTTTGCCTCGTCAATATCCCCGTGGGACGAAGGTCGTCTTGCTCGGTCGCAGTGGAAATCAAGAGATTACGCTCCAGGATTTAGCCGAATACTGTGGGACGATTAATTATGAAATTGCTTGCGGGTTTACGGCGCGGTTACCGCGGCGCTATGTGCATTAATTTCGAGGGTTATTCTGTCCTGCGTCTCCTTTTCGTGGTAAGATGAATGAGACGAAATGGAGAGTATCTTGAGGAGGGGCATTCATGGCTCATTCGCGACAATTGGAACAACCAAACGTGCGCTTACACGTGGCAAAGACTCGGCGGCGCCAAGCACTGATGCCGCTGCGTTCTGCCGCATCACATAAGTTAGCTTTAATTGTTGGTTACCGAGCAATGGCACTAATTAATCAGGATTTGACTCGTATGTTCACTCCGTGTGAAGAAGAGGCCGAACGCCGGTTAACGCAATTTCGTAGAAAATAGGCATAAAAATAAAATGTAGATAGGGGATGGCGGCCCATGGCCCGTGTTGAGGTTAAACGCGGTGACGTCTTTTTCGCCGACCTATCACCAGTCGTTGGTTCGGAACAAGGGGGCATGCGCCCCGTGTTAATTATCCAGAACAACGTGGGTAACCATTATAGTCCGACCGTAATCGTGGCGGCAATTACCGCCCGGATCGAAAAGCCAAAAATGCCGACGCATGTCGGCATTTCGGCTGATCGGACCGGGATTGAACGGGATTCTGTCATTTTGCTTGAGCAAGTCCGTACCATAGATAAGCAACGGTTAAAAGATCAGGTGACTCATTTGGATCCGAAGACCATGGCGGCAGTGGATGCTGCCTTGGCAACAAGTATTGGCTTGGTGGACAAGGCCCGGAAGAAAAAAAGAAAGTAGTGTCATACATAGTTTCTACAAAACAAAAGGATCACAACTAATTTAGTTGTGATCCTTTTGCCGATTAATGATCAATTTTCGTGGCGTAAGTCTTCGATCTCAGTCACTTGGTATTCTTTACGTTCCAGGGCCTTCACAATGCGGTCGAGCTTTTCTTCATCGACTTCGGCCGGTAGGGTGAACATGATTCGGTGGACCAGCTCACCTTCCTGACCATCCAGGCTAATGACGCTGGCAATGTTAGTGTACTTGGTAATGATCTTTGCCATGCCGGCCAAATCGCCGCGGTCACCACCGGAAACAATGGTTAAAACGTAGCTCCCAATGTTGACGTTCCAAGACTGTGAGAGCATGTCCATCAAGCGCGTGTGGGTCAGAATGCCGTAGAAGGCGTTGTTATCATCCAGTACGGCGATGTAAGGTAAGTCTTTGATAGAGAAGAAGACATTAAAGAAGGCAGAATTAACGGAAATAAACTTAGTCGCATTCTTTAATAATGACGTTACGGGCAACTGCATGTCACCGCCACGAGATTTGTGACGGTAGATGTGCATTTTGTAAATGTTACCGCGGAAAATCTGACCCGTTTCATCTAAGATCGGGACACACCGGTAACCGGAGTCTTCCAGGACTTTTAAAGCCTGTTCCAAGGTAACGTCCTCGCGAACCGTAACCAAACGTTCTTTCGGTTTCACTAGGGATTTAAGCAGCATAGCAGATGACCTCCTAAAAGATTAGAAACTTCTAATATTCTCTCCTAATAATACCATAGTTTGCCAGAAACCTGAACCGATTTTTGCAGCCATTGCGCAAAAATACGACGACCATTTGGCTAAATTTGATAGCGGTCATTGACGGAATTCGGTTAGACGAAAGACCGTCAATATAGGGTGAAAGGCCTTCACTAGTGGAGGGAATAAATGAATAGTGATCAACAAAAAAGCCAAGGGGCTATCGAATGATAGCCGCCTTGACTTATTTAAAATCTAATTAGAAGACGATGACTGGCGTCCCAACCTTAACGTTGGCGAAGACCTTGCTGACCTCGGACGGTGGTGTGTTCACACAACCGTGAGATCCATGCTTGACGTACCAAGTACCACCATATTGGGGTTGCCATGGCGAATCGTGAATCCCCACACCGGTATCATCAATTGGCATCCAGTACTTCACCTTTGAGGCGTAGTTGGACCCGTTGTCGTTTTCACCGCGCAGGGTAGTGTTTCGTTGTTTACTCCAGATGACCCAAACGCCAACGGGAGTGTGGTGTGCCGTGGTAGGAAGGCCGGTTACAACATCGGTCGAAACGACGACTTTCCCGTTCTTGTAAACCCACATATGTTGGTTTACCTTGTCGACTTCGACGTAGGAGTTACCAAGGTCGGTGCCATTCTTGTGATAACCGGAACCTTGGATCTTAGGCGTGCGGTCCATTCCCTTGGCAGCGACGACGAGCTTACTGAGAACTGGCGCTTCACTCTTGACCTTGATACTCCAGCCATAGAGCCCCGCTTTAACCTTTACCGTGCCACGCTTGGTGGACTTGAATGACCGGGTCTTGTTGACCGTGCCATACTTTTTGCTCAACTTCGTGAGGTAAGCTTTCACCAGCGTATCGTCGGTTGTGAATTTTCCCTGCTTAAATGTCAGCCAAGAAGCAATAGTTTCAGCTGGAATGGTGATTTTGTGATTGCTAAGTTCATAAGTGTAGGTGGCCTTAGTAGCCGCAACTGCCTTGGTTTTGGCGTCCTTGAAGGTGGCTGACGTGGTGGTTACCTGAGGCTTCAGGTAGTCGGTGTCGACATTAACCGTCGTTTCACCTTTTTCAATGGCTAATGAAATTGATTTGGCTAACTTCGCGGGATCAAGCTGATTACCAGGCTGTTCCTTTTGCGTGGAGAATTGGCCGTCGGTGTACTTGAAGCTGGCATCTTTGGCGGCCGTACGAGTCTTGTTAGCCTTATTGGCAATTTGGTTGGCCATGGCTTGAACGCTCTTTTGATTGGATTCATCCGCATTCAGGGCAATGGAGTCCGCCGTAGCAGTGGTCATGTGTGCTGGCCAGCCCCAAATGTTTTGATTAGCAATTAGTTTACTCAAGGCAGCCTGTGAGGTGACCTTGAGATTAATCGACCGCGTCTTGAATGACGTCACGGTCTTGTGACCGTCCTTTAAGGTTAGTTCCTGGTTCTTCAGGGCAGCTTGTAATTTCGTGGCTGCCTGTTTTGCCGTATTACCGCCGACGTTAACGCCAGCGATTTCCGTGTCCTTAAAGAAAACATGGGACGAGGAATAATGTAATGCTTGTCCAACGTAAATGGCCCCAACCGCCACACAGGCGGTGACTAAACCAATCACGAGGGCTCGTTTCTTTTTCATGTATGAGGCCTCCCAGAATTAAGCCAATGGAGAAAAAGTAGTTATGGTTAACTATCATCTATCAGCATAACTCTAGGATACTTCACAGAACCTTAAATGACAATGTGATTGACCAGATGTTAACGCTTACGTTATGAATTTTGTCAGAAATCGAAGAAATAAAAAAATCGCCGCCCGATAAGGGACGACGATTAACGCAACTTTAGAGGGCGGCTAAGCCATCCTTCGTCACTTTTTTAAGAGTTTCAGCGGACTTGGTCATGGCGTCCATTTCTTTATCGGATAATGGAACTTCAACGACACCAGCTAAACCACTTGCGTTGATGATGGCTGGCGTACCGATGAAGATATCGTCTAAACCATATTCGCCGTTTAAGGCTGCACCAACAGGCAATACGGCATTTTCATCCCGTAAGATAGCCTTAGTAATCCGCATCAAGCAGGTTGCAACACCATAGAAGGTTGCCCCCTTACGGTTGATGATTTCGTAAGCTTTGTTCCGGGTGTCATCTTCAATCTTAGCCAGGTCATCGTCAGTTAAGCCGTGTTCCTTAGCAATGGTCTTCAATGGCTTAGAACCAATCGTTGCTTCATCATAGGCAGCGAATTCAGAGTCACCGTGTTCACCCATAATGTAAGCTTCCACGCTACGTGGGTCGACGTTCAACTTGTTAGCTAAAGCAACGCGTAGACGGGAAGTGTCCAAGGAAGTCCCTGAACCAATAACCTTTTCCTTAGGGAAGCCAGAGAACTTCCAAGTAGCGTAGGTTAAGATGTCAACTGGGTTAGCAGCAACAACGAAGATGCCATCGAAGCCTGAGTCAACGACTGGCTTAACAATGGAAGACAAGATCTTTAAGTTCTTGTTGACCAAGTCTAAACGTGTTTCGCCGGGCTTTTGGGGTGCACCAGCAGTGATCACAACAACGTCTGCATCGCTGCAGTCGGAGTAGTCACCGGAGTAGATCTTCTTAGGAGCAGTAAAGACTTGTGCGTCTTCAAGGTCTAGGGCGTCACCTTCGGTCCGTTCTTTAACAACATCCACAATTACGAATTCTTCGGCTAAGCCTTGGTTTACCATGGAGTACGCGAACGCTGAACCGACAGCGCCGTCACCGACTAAAACAACTTTTTGATGATTCTTAGTAGTCAAATTCTTCATCTCCTAATAAATTATGACATCAAGGGTCACGATAAATACCCAAAACCAGTATACCATGTAACCAGATCAGGGGCCATGATGCTCACTGAAAACGCAGGGAAAGTTGCGGTGAAATATCGTGGAGGGGTTGGTGGTGCGGCATTCGTGAAGTTGCCGGCTGACTATGCTATACTCAGTGAGGTTAGTCAAAATTAAAATAAGCTGAACCGGCTGAACGGGATGGAACGGTCCCGTCCGGCTATTTTGTTTCCGGTTCGGCAAGCTTAATAAATAAGAAGGAACTTTAAAGATGAAAATGATTGTTGGTTTAGGAAATATTGGTCCGCAGTACACAAATACTCGTCACAACACGGGCTTTATGGTTGTGGAAGCTTTTGCGAAGGAACACGGGATTGACCTAACAACGCGTAAGTTAGATGCCCGCTATGGCACCGGGATAGTTAACGGTGAGAAGGTTTTAGTCGTTAAGCCAACGACCTTCATGAATGAGTCTGGCCGGGCTGTGCACCCCTTGATGAACTATTTCAAGATCGACCTAGATGATATCATGGTGGTTCAAGATGATATGGACTTAGCCGTTGGCCGCATTCGCCTTCGGGACCACGGATCTGCCGGTGGTCACAATGGCATCAAGAGCATCATCGCGCATGTTGCGAGTGAACACTTCAAGCGATTAAAGGTCGGTATTGCCCACCCACAACAGACCACGGTGGTTGATTACGTTTTGGGTAAGTTTACGAAGGAGCAGGCCCCGCTGTTTGGTCAAGCCACTGATCATGCCGTGGCGGCATTAGACGACTGGGTCGCTGGCACCGAATTTCCGCAGCTCATGAACCAGTACAACTAAGAATAGGAAGTTATCGTGTGAATTTAGAAGGATTTATGACCCAGACGAGTCAATATGGGACCGTTCGCCAATCCTTAGCACCCGGTCAGCGTCAGCTAGTGACGGGGCTGAATGGATCGGCCGAGACGTTATTTATTGCTAGTCTGCTCCACGAAGAACAACGATCGATTGTCTACGTGACGGATACACTCTATCACGCAGGCCAACTCGTCGATGACCTAGCGAACCTACTAGGTGATGACGAGCTTTTTGAGTTTCCCGTAGAAGAGCTTTTAGCGGCAGAGGTTGCCACGAGTTCGCCCGAGTACCGGTCCGAACGAATCGATGCCTTACGGGCGTTACAGAGCGACCGACCAGTTGTTGTGGTGACGTCGTTGTCCGGATTACGGCGTTTCTTACCCGCGCCGGCTAACTTTGCGGCGGCCCGATTTGAGGTAAAGGTTGGGGATGAATTCGATTTCACCGACTTGCAGCAACGACTCTTTTCTATGGGGTATACTCATCAAAAATTAGTGGCGGGGCCGGGCGACTTTGCGGTGCGCGGATCGATCGTTGATATCTACCCACTGGCAGCGGAGTATCCAGTACGGCTCGACTTCTTTGATACAGAAGTGGACTCGCTGCGATACTTCGATCCAGCCACGCAACGGAGTATTGAAAATACTGAAAACATTGAAATTTTACCGGCGACGGATTTTATTCTGACGCAGGCAGAACGAACCGCTGGGGCGGTTCGGCTTGCCGAGGCCTTAAAGCAGCAGTTGACCGATCTGAAAGACGCCGAAGCTAAAGCCACGCTGACTAATCAGGTTCAGCCGCTGATTGACGGCCTGAAGAAGGGGTCGGTTGACCCCCAACTGATGGAGTTTGCGGCTTATTTATTCCCGGAACATCATCAGTTGCTCGACTATTTACCAGATAATGGTTTGGCATTATTTGGCGACTATTCACGGTTACAAGATGCCGAACGCCAATTACTAGAAGACGAGGCTAACTGGGCAACTGATAAGCTGACCCATCACCAAATTTTCTCACAACAGGTCTTTGGCGGTGAATTACGGCCAATTGTCCGCAATGATGGCCACGCGCAAATTATGTTGGCACTATTCCAGAAGGGCATGGGAAGCTTGCGTTTTCAAGCGGTTACGAATCTAACCACTCGGGCCATGCAACAGTTTTTTGGACAGTTGCCAGTTATGAAAACGGAAATTGATCGGTGGCATAAACAGAAGCAGACAGTGGTTATCCTGGTCCAAGATGAGGAACGACTGGAGAAGATCGAGCAGACGTTGGATGACTTTGAGATTCAGGCGGTTCTGACGAAGTCGACCAATCTGCAGGAACATCTGACACAATTGGTGCCGGAACGGTTGCACACCGGATTCGAACTGCCAGAGGCTAACCTGGTGGTGATTACCGAAGCCGAAATGTTCCAGAAGGTTACCAAGAAACGCCCACGACGGCAGAACATGGCCAACGCGGAACGCTTGAAGAGCTATACCGATTTGAAGCCCGGCGATTACGTGGTGCATGTGAATCATGGGATTGGGAAATTTATCGGAATGCAGACTCTGACCGTCGATGGGGTTCATCAAGACTACATGACCATCGACTACCAGGACAACGCACAGTTGTTTATCCCGGTAACCCAGTTAAATCTGATTCAGAAGTATGTGTCTTCTGAGGATAAGAAACCTAAGATTAACCGGTTGGGTGGCTCAGAATGGGCTAAGACGAAGAGTAAGGTTGCGGCTAAGATTGAAGACATCGCCGATGAACTGGTTGATCTGTACGCTAAGCGTGCGGCGGAGAAGGGCTTTGCCTTTCCGATGGATGATAGTCTGCAACATGACTTTGAAGACGACTTTCCATATGCCGAGACGCCGGACCAGTTGCGGACGATTGAGGAAGTTAAGCACGACATGGAGAAGCCCCGGCCGATGGACCGATTGTTAGTTGGGGATGTGGGTTATGGGAAGACCGAAGTGGCTTTGCGGGCTGCCTTTAAGGCGGTTGAAGCGGGTAAACAAGTGGCTTTTCTAGTACCAACGACCATTTTGGCACAACAACACTATGACACGATGATTAATCGGTTTGAAGGCTATCCTATTAATGTTGAAATGTTTTCGCGGTTCCGGACGACTAAGCAGATTCATCAGTCGATTAAGGATTTAGAAAGCGGCCAATTGGATATCGTTGTCGGCACCCATCGGCTATTGTCACAAGACGTGAAGTTTAAGAATTTAGTACTGGTGCTAGTTGATGAGGAGCAACGTTTCGGGGTAAAGCACAAGGAACGCTTGAAACAGTTGAAGGCTAATGTTGACGTGCTGACGTTAACAGCGACACCAATTCCACGGACCCTGCACATGTCAATGTTGGGAGTCCGTGACCTATCGGTAATTGAGACGCCACCGGCTAACCGGTTTCCAATTCAGACCTATGTGATGGAACAAAATGCTGGTGCCATTCAAGATGGCATTCGGCGTGAAATGCAACGGGGTGGACAGGTCTTCTATCTGCATAATCGGGTGGAAGACATTGAAAAGACCGTTGGGCAAATTCAGGCCCTGGTTCCCGAAGCGCATGTCGGGTACATTCATGGTAAGATGACCGAATCCCAACTTGAAGGGGTTCTCGTGGACTTTCTGCGCGGGGATTATGATGTGTTAGTGACCACGACCATTATTGAAACTGGGATTGATATTGCCAATGCGAACACCCTGTTTGTGGAGAACGCGGATCGAATGGGCTTGTCGCAGCTGTATCAATTGCGGGGCCGGATTGGTCGTAGTAACCGGGTGGCCTATGCTTACTTCACCTATAAACCCAATAAGGTGTTAACTGAGGTCAGTGAGAAACGACTTGAAGCCATTAAGGACTTCACCGAGTTGGGATCTGGCTTTAAGATTGCCATGCGAGATTTGTCCATTCGTGGGGCGGGTAACTTATTGGGTAAGCAACAACACGGATTTATCAATTCAGTTGGGTATGATTTGTACACCCAAATGTTGAGTGACGCCGTGGCTAAGAAGCGTGGTCACCATGTTCAGCCCAAGACGGATACGACCGTTGAGCTGGGTGTGGAAGCCTATCTACCTGGTGATTACATCACTGACGAACAGCAAAAGATTGAAATGTATAAACGGATTCGTCAGCTCGATAGCGACGATGAAGTGAGTGAAATTCAGGCCGACCTGATTGACCGATTCGGTGACTATCCGTCAGCGGTGGCGCAATTGTTAACGATTGGTCAATTGAAGCTGGCCGCCGATCAGGCCTTGGTCGATAAGATTCGGCGTGTTGATGGGGACATCTTTGTCACGATTTCGAAGCGCGGCACCAATATTCTTGGTGGCGAGGACGTCTTCAAGGCACTGGCGGCAACGAAGTTAAAGGCTACTGTGGGCATCAGTGAAGATCGGCTGCACATTAAATTGGTGATTCAGCCACGGATGGAAACCAGTGATTGGTTACCACAGTTGCAGCAATTTTTAGCGGCCCTACGGGATATCGTCGAAGTGACGACTAAGCCTAAGACGACCGATACCAAGTCTGAATCCTCGACTGATTAAAGGAGGTCGACCATGGGCAACCGTCATTTGAATACAACCTTGCGGGGGGCCCTAGTGCTGTCGATTGCGGCCTTTATTGCCAAACTTCTCAGTGCGGTCTACCGGGTCCCGTTTCAGAATATGGTTGGGAATACCGGGTTCTATGTGTATCAGCAGGTCTACCCGATCTATGGGATCGGGATGACATTTGCGCTGAGCGGACTACCTGTGTTTATTTCTAAATTAATCGCGAGCGTTCCCGATCTATCCCGGCAACAGCAAGTTGCCCGGCAAGTGTATCGGTGGGTCTGGTTACTCGCTGGCGGGGTGTTCCTAGGGCTAATGTTCGGGGCACCGTGGATCGCCGCGGGGATGGGGGATCGCCAATTGACACCGTTGATTCGGATGGTGGATTGGATGTTTCTCCTCATGCCAGAGCTTTCCGTAAATCGGGGTCTGCACCAGGGACAGTTTAATATGTTACCCACTGCTCGTTCACAGGTGGTGGAACAGTTGGTTCGGGTGACCGTCATCTTAGTGGCGGCAGCTTGGGCCACGCGTCACGGTTGGTCCGATTACCGGATGGGGGTTTGGGCTCTCAGTGGTGGAACGGTTGCTGCGGTTGCCGCCTGTTTAGTTCTGCCCCGTTGGCGGAACTCGGAGCCGGCGGCCAATCAACCGATCCACCACATCGGCCGGCGGCTACTGATTGAGGGTGGGACCCTGTGCCTATTGACGGCCATGATGGTGCTCTTTCAACTGGTCGACTCATTCACGGTTAAAAATGGATTGGTAGCTGGTGGGGCATCGGAGTTGGCCGCTAAGAGTCTCAAGGGAATTTACGACCGGGCTCAGCCATTGGTTCAGTTGGGACTAGTCGTGGCGGTGGCATTTGCAACGTCATTGCTTCCGGCCCTGACAGAAGCGCAACGGCAACAACGACCGTTGGCTTTTAAACGTCTCACGGCTACCATGATGCGGATTGCCCTCATCATTGCGACCGCGGCAACGGCGGGACTGATTTCATTAATGCCTTGGGTTGACCGGCTCTTGTTCGGCAATACTCAGGGGGCCGTGATGTTGGCGGTTTACATGCTGAGCATCATTTTAGCAACGCTGATTCAAACGTATAACAGTGTCTTACAGAGTCAGGATGGCTATCGGTTAACGGTGGTTGCGTTACTTGCAGGACTTGCCGTGAAAATTGGTGGGAACCATTGGATGGTTGAACGGTTCGGGGGGATTGGCGCCAGTTGGCTAACGGTTGGCGGCCTGCTGATCACGTTGATCATCATCTGGTACGGATCGGCTGTGGAGCTTCGTACGGGGGTCTGGACACCTAGTTTTGTGGTGAAACTAAGCGCGTGCACGGGAATTATGGTTCTTGGCGTGCGGTTACTCGTCTGGGCTTGCGAAATGATTTGGCCACGATTAACCAGTGGTCGCCTACTGGATGGGGTTGGGCTATTGGCTTTGATTCCCATTGGTGCCTTGATATTCCTGACACTAGCGCTACGGTGGCGATTGTTAACCATTCGCGAATGGTTAACGCTACCTTTGGCCAAACGACTATTAAGATTTTGGCAACGATTAGGCCAAATTGGAGGAAAATAAATTATGCGATTAGATAAATATTTGAAAGTTTCACGGATTATCAAGCGGCGGTCCGTCGCTAAGGAAATTGCCGACAAGGGTCGGATCATGATCAATGGTAAGGTGGCTAAGTCTTCAAGTGACGTGGTGACCAATGATGAATTGGTTATTAAGTTCGGTAACAAAACATTAACGGTGCAAGTTAATGAATTGCTGGAAACGACTAAGAAGGACGATGCCGAACGGATGTACACTATCGTCAAAGAAGAATACGCCCAGGACTTTCGGCAAGAATAATGCTCTGAATGTGACGAATGTTTTACAATGTGCTTAACTAGCTAGACGATGATATTGAAACTTGCTATACTCAAGTTAAATTATCTGGTGAACAGGCAAGGAGTGAGTGGGGATGGCCGATGTGAAAGCCAAAGCTAGTAAAGTTGAACGCTTGGAGAACGAATATACCCGTCGGCTTAGCCATCAACGAGATGCGGCGCAACATACCCAGGTCTTGGGTAGGCGGCGCCGTCGTCGGGCAACGCGGATTATCGCTGTCTTTGTGATCTTTGCGGCAATTTTAGGCATTCAACTTGTGCGGACGAATGCCAGTCTCCACCACGTGAATAGCCAGGTAGCTACGAGTGAACAACACCTGACACGGACGAAGGCTGAGAGCCGGAAGTTGAAGCTTCAGGTTAAGCAACTTAATAACGATGACTATGTTGGACAATTAATTCGGTCTAAATATTATTATTCGAAGTCGGGTGAGACCATTTATAGTCTCCCAGGTGACCATGCTGGTGATGTGATAGCCAAGTAAGGGTCAATGAAACCGTCAGTTGTGTCTTGACTGGCGGTTTTCTGTGTTTTTGGTAAGTGGCGAGTTAGTCGGTGTAAACCTTCTCATTAGTTTAGTCCCTCAATTAGAGGAGATCGGCAAGGAACCTAGGGCTGTAAAGGTTAGTTTAATCAGTTTTCGTGCGGGTTTATTTAGCAGAACATCAACGGAGTTTTTTTGTTTTGACGTAGGGGATTGGTTAAAACTGTGTTATACTAAAATCACTTATTTTAAGGAGGAACTTCTTGTTTATGGCAATCGAGGTTGGAGCTAAAGTTACCGGAAAGGTCTCCGGGATTACGAACTTTGGTGCATTTGTTGATTTAGGTGACCACAAGACCGGGTTGGTTCACATTAGTGAAATTTCTGATGGATATGTTAAAGATATTCATGACGTTTTGACAGTAGGGGATGAAGTGACGGTTAAGGTCCTGACCGTTGGTGATGATGGTAAGATTGGTCTTTCAATTCGTAAGGCTAGTGACCATCCGGCAACAGATCGGCCTCATCATGAGCGCCCTAGTCATGGCGAACATCATGATTTTCACGGTAAGAGTAATTCTAACCATGGTGGTTCAAGTCAGGAACATGGTCGGCGGTTCGACAACAACGGGCCCCGGGCACACCATAGTTCAGCAAATGGCCGTTTTTCCGGGCATCACGCTGCTAAACATGAAGAAAGCTTTGACGATTTGATGTCAGGCTTCATGAAACAAAGTGAAGATCGCCTGGCAACTATTAAGCGTAATACTGAAGGCAAGCGTGGCGGTCGTGGTGGCCGGCGTAGTTAATCACGCCTTTTAAGAAATGAGGACCGCATTCGTGCGGCCCTTTTTTGTCAGGGGCAGTTTCACTGAGGGGGGCAATTGATGACATTAACTGAACGATTTCGTGAAATTTGCCAGGCCAATGGCTGGAATGATCCCAAGCAAAGTGGCTTAGTCGCCGTCTCGACGGGGATCGACTCGATGGTGCTGTTAAGCTTGTTTCTTCGGCTACCGGTGCAGGAGCGACCACAATTAACGGTGGTCCACGTCAATCACCAATTGCGAGAACAAAGTGCGGTTGAACAGGCCTTCTTAACGGATTGGTGTCGTCAACGCCGAGTACCTCTTGTGGTTAGAGCTTGGCCGGTGGCTGACCATCCGTTGCATGGGACGGAGGCTGCCGCTCGGGCGTTTCGCTACCGCTTTTTTGAGGACGAATTAGCAAAACGGTCGGCTAATTGGGTGGCAACTGCCCATCAGGCGGATGAACAGGTGGAGACCATTCTCCTGAAGTTGATTCGCGGCGGACAGCTAGACCAGCTTACAGGGATGGCGGCTAGTCGACCCCTGGGGGTTGGTCAGCTGATTCGACCTCTGTTGTCATTTACTAAACGCGAACTGAAAACCTTTGCGGTGGCCGAAGGTCTTCCGTGGTATGAGGATGCAACGAATCAAGAGTTGGTGGCGAGTCGAAATCGGATTCGGCAGGTTATTTTACCGCAATTGCGGGAGGAGAATCCCCAGGTTGAGCGGCATATTCTGGGCTATGCCGAACAGTTGCAGATGATCCTAGACCTGGCTCGACCCCAGGTGGTGACGGCCACGGCACAGGTATGCATAAGTACCGCTCCAATAACTGGTTCGGTGGAGCGACTGTTAGGCCAATCAGAGGTCAATCAAACGAGTATCTTAATGAAGCTATTAAAGCAAGCTAACCCGGAGCTATCTACAGAAAAGTCCCTACTGATCCAGGTACAACAGCTCTTGAGCAATTCACAGCGGCCTACCGGAATGGTACAACTTGGGCAGGGGTGGGTCCTAGAAAAGCGGTATCAAATCTTTAAAGTTTGGCGACCGAAAAAAAGCGGAGAAAAATCCGTGGAACAATTTCGTTTTATGGTAGACTTAAACCATTACCATGCGATTGGGTGTGGCCGGCAGCTAGGACTGTTTGAAGCCACGGCTTCTCAACGAGAAGCGGTGACACAGACGGTGACCTTGACGCCTGACCAGTTACCCTTGCAGGTTCGTCCCTGGAATCAAACGGATGTGCTCCGACTGCGGAATGGCCACCACCAGTCCGTGCGGCGGGCGTTGATTAACGCGAAGATTCCGCGTGATCAGCGGGCACAAGTGTCGGTTCTGGTGACGGCGAAGCAGGAGGTACTGGCAGCGCTGGGGGTCAAATGGTCGGTTTGGCCACGTCAATCGCATGCAACAGCGTACCACCTAATTTTGAAGCGTGATGAGATGAAAGGGGAACAGCATGAATAACGATATTGAAAAGGTTCTGTATAGTGAGGAAGACATCGCCGCTGCTTGTAAACGACTAGGAGATCAACTCACGGAGGATTATAAGGATAAGACGCCTTTAATCATTTGTGTTCTGAAGGGTGCGATCTTGTTTATGACGGATGTTATTCGGGACATGGATATTTATGCAGAAATCGACTTTATCGATGTTTCCAGTTATAACGGCGGCACAGCTTCTTCCGGAACCATTCGACTTCTGAAGGATCTGGACACGGATGTTGCTGGTCGCGACATTTTGTTAGTTGAGGACATTATCGATACTGGCCGGACCTTGAAGTACTTGGAAGATCTGTTGAAGGACCGTCAGGCTAACTCCATTAAGGTTTGTACTTTGATGGACAAACCTAGTGGCCGTGTGGTTGAAGCCAAGGCCGATTACGTTGGGTTTAATGTCCCAAGTGAGTTCGTCGTTGGATACGGTTTGGACTATGAAGAAAAATATCGGAACCTGCCTTACGTCGGTGTTTTAAAGCCATCCGTCTATTCAGATAAATAATTAGTCAACGATAGTCAATTGTGATAACATCTTATTTAGTAAAAGGGCCAAAGCCCAAATTTTTGTTCCTAATGTTAAGACTGGGAACTGTGAGTAAGGAGGCAAGACATGAATAATCGACGAAATGGACTGTTCCGTAACAGCCTGTTTTACATTGTGATGTTCTTGTTGATCGTTGGTGTTATTTACATGTTCAATGGAAATAGCAGCAATTCACAATCCCAAGAAATCCAATCGAGTCAGTTCGTGAAGGACTTGAATGCCAATAAGATCAAGAACTTTGCCATTCAACCGTCTGGTGGAGTTTACAAGATCACTGGTGAATACCGTAACGCCCAAAAGCGTTCGACCAACACCGGTTTCAGCCTCGGTGGCTCACAAAGTACCGCAGTGACTGGATTTAGTACCCAAGTTTTAACAAATAACTCGACGGTTTCTGAGATTGACAAGACCGCAAAGGATCACAATGTGAAGGTGAACACGAAGGCCGAGGAATCCAGTGGCTTCTGGATTAATCTCTTGGTTTACGTGGCACCACTCTTGATCTTTTTCTTCTTCTTCTACATGATGATGGGCCAAGCCGGCCAAGGTGGCGGCAATGGTCGGGTCATGAACTTTGGGAAGAGCAAAGCCAAACCAGCCGACAGTAAGGAAAACAAAGTTCGCTTTTCTGATGTTGCCGGTGAAGAAGAGGAAAAGCAAGAGCTGGTTGAAGTGGTTGAGTTCTTAAAGAATCCAAGAAAGTTCGTCGCGTTAGGGGCCCGGATCCCATCCGGGGTGTTACTCGAGGGCCCACCTGGTACTGGTAAAACTCTGCTGGCAAAAGCTGTTGCTGGTGAAGCTGCCGTACCATTCTTCTCCATTTCTGGTTCTGACTTCGTGGAAATGTTCGTCGGGGTTGGGGCTAGCCGTGTTCGGGATCTGTTTGAACAGGCCAAGAAGGCTGCACCTTCAATCATCTTTATTGATGAAATTGATGCGGTTGGTCGTCAACGGGGTGCCGGCATGGGCGGTGGTCACGATGAACGTGAACAAACGTTAAACCAATTATTGGTTGAAATGGATGGGTTTACGGGGAGTGAAGGCGTCATTGTCATGGCTGCCACTAACCGTTCCGATGTTTTGGACCCCGCGTTACTTCGTCCCGGTCGGTTTGACCGGAAGATCTTAGTTGGTCGTCCTGATGTTAAGGGCCGTGAGGCAATCCTTAAGGTTCACGCCAAGAATAAGCCGTTAGCGAACGATGTTGATTTGAAGGAAATTTCTAAGCAGACACCAGGTTTCGTTGGGGCCGATCTAGAAAACCTGTTAAACGAAGCGGCCCTATTGGCGGCTCGTCGAAACAAGACCCAAATCGATGCGTCTGATTTAGATGAGGCAGAGGATCGGGTCATCGCGGGACCTGCGAAGAAGGACCGGGTTGTCAGTCCCCAAGAACGCAAGACTGTGGCTTATCACGAAGCTGGTCATACCATCGTTGGGCTTGTCTTAAATGACGCTCGCGTGGTCCACAAGGTCACGATTGTTCCTCGTGGACGTGCCGGTGGGTATGCCATCATGCTACCGCGTGAGGACCAAATGCTGATGTCTAAGAAGGACGCCATGGAACAAATTGCCGGGTTAATGGGTGGTCGGACAGCCGAAGAATTAATCTTTAATTCTGAATCCTCCGGGGCTTCCAATGACTTTGAACAGGCAACGCAAATTGCCCGCTCCATGGTTACCCAGTACGGGATGAGTGATAAGTTGGGAACAGTGGCTCTCGAAAGCGGCAGTGGGCAACCATTTGCCGGTGCCGGGTACTACAACCAACCTGCTTACTCAGAAAACACGTCTAACTTGATCGACAGTGAAGTTCGTCGGATTATCGGAGAAGCCCATGAGACTGCTCGGAAGATCTTGAATGAACACAAGGAAGAACACAAGTTAATTGCGGAAGCCTTGCTGCAATACGAAACGTTGGACGAAAAACAAATTCTTAGTCTGTTCAATACGGGTAAGATGCCTGATAAGGACAGTGCTAACGAATTTCCAAGTGAAAAAGCTGCGACATTCGAAGAATCGAAACGTGAGTTGGAACGACGTGAAGCAGAACGCCAAGCTTCTACGGAAGCCAAGTTGGCTTCCTCAGCTGCTGCTGACTCGAGTGAAGCTGAATCACCAGCAAGCGCTGCTGATGACCAGTCAAACCAAAGCGATTCTGAATAGGTTGCCTACCAAGGGGATCGGATTAATTCCGGTTCCTTTTTTGTTTGCAAATGCAAAGGTTTCTGGTAAGGTAGGGCATGACTGTAAGAACGAAAGGACGTTATAACGAGCATGGCAGATTATTTAGTAAAGAGTTTGATCGATAATGGGATGTTCCGGGCCTATGTGGTTGATGCAACGGAGACAGTTGCTGAGGCCCAGAAAAAGCATGACACTTGGAGTGCAGCGACGGCGGCGCTTGGGCGAACGCTAATTGGCACTATGTTGTTGTCGACTTCCCTGTTAAAGGGGAAAGAAACCATGACGGTTAAGGTCAATGGGCATGGTCCAGTCGGAGCTATTGTAGCTGATGGTAATGCAGATGGGACAGTTAAGGGTTACCTACAATATCCTCATATCAACTTACCATTGAATAACAAGCATAAAATTGATGTTAAGAAGGCTGTTGGAACCGCGGGAATGCTCACGGTTACTAAGGACCAGGGCTTTGGTCAACCTTATACGGGGCAGGTTCCTTTAGTCTCGGGGGAACTAGGGGAAGATTTTACGTACTATTTAGCCAAGTCGGAACAAATTCCCAGTGCCGTTGGGGTTTCAGTCTTCGTTGAGCCGGATAATCGGGTTAAAGTTGCCGGGGGCTTTATGATTCAAGTTATGCCAGGAGCTTCTGATGAGGCGATTAGTCGGTTGGAGAAACGGATTGCGGCCATGCCGATGGTTTCAGAGTTGTTATTAGCTGGGCAAAAGCCTGAGGATATCTTAAAGCTATTATTCAAAGATGAAGAGGTTAAGCTTCTTCAGAAATTACCGGTTAGTTTTAAATGTGATTGTTCCAAGGATCGCTTTGCCAAGGCATTATCTTCGGTACAACCTCAGGCACTACAAGAGATGATTGATGAAGACCATGGGGCGGACGCGGTTTGCCATTTCTGTGGGAATCATTATCATTTTTCGGAAGACGACTTGCGGCAAATTTTGGTTGACACGCAGTCAAAATAGGTTAAATGATGGGTGCTTACCGCATGGTGGGCACCTTTTTACTAATTTATTTGCAGTTTTGCTATTTTTATACAAAAATGGCTTGACCAATCATCCAAATCTTGGTATATTTATAAACGTTGTCACGGCGACACAGTGTGTTGCTTAAAAATAAACGTTATTTTTTCTCTTGACGGCTAATGATAAGGTATGTTATTCTTATTGAGTTGTCACAGGGAGTCACGTTGTGGCAA
>NZ_BCWD01000023.1 GCF_001592085.1 Levilactobacillus senmaizukei DSM 21775 = NBRC 103853 | reverse complement strand
ATTATAAAATCCTCCCCAGAATTATTAGTTTATGTATCAGTTTTATAATATCACTTTTTATGATGGGTAAATAAAACGCACGACACCCTGGCGGCGGAGCCGTCAAATATGTCGTGCGTTTTAATTTCTCATAATTGAGATGATGAATGCGAATTCTTGCTATGGTAAAAAGTTGAATTTATAAAATATAAAAATTATTCGCCATCGTACTTAAATGACCCCAAGAGGGAAGTATGTGCCAGCTTATTGCCCGCGCTGTCTTCAATCGTAATATACATTTCGGTTGACCCATTATCACTGGAGAAGGGGGTGTAATTGCTACGTAAATTACCGATGGCATTCCAGGCGGACTTCACGACGGTTTTTAATTCATTGCTTGATAAGGCGAGTGCATCGTCTGACAAGGTGACCATTGTTACGCCACTATCTTTGTCGACATAAGCGCTAGTAATCGTGCCTTTGGTCTTGGTAGGAACCGTTTTAAGTGCGGCTTTATAGTTGGCCAGGTTTTCCCGTTCATTCTTTTCCTTGACTTTTTTAACCTCGGATTTTTCCTTCTGGGATTCTTTACGCTTAGAACTTGCTTTTGATGAAGAAACTTTTTTTGCTGATGATGAAGCTCTTTCAGCTTTAGTGACATGATGTTGTTCGGCGACCTTTGGTTTTGAATGGTGAAAGGCCATTGGCATCCCGACCAGGAGAATGATTAACCCAGCGATCACGAATTCCTTTGGTTTAGTGCGTTCTCCAGTACCTTCTTTATTTTCTCCCAGAGACCCAATAATATAGATTGCCCCAAGTATAATGATGACCCATCCGATAATTCTTATGAACAAAATTGCTCCTCCTAAATTAATGAAACTATTATTTTCGGCTAACACTTAGCCAATCCGACCTGTTAGCCGGGCGTCTGATTTATAGTTTTTAGCAGATATTTAGTAAACACCTCAACGAATCTATGTTTCATAACGTCTGCGAGAATGAATAATATATTCGTTGAAAGATTGCCATGCAAATTAGACGGTACGCTATAGATAGATGAGGAGGTAACTATTCCTTGCCTTGGACTAAAAAAGACGCTTTCATAGTGTATCAAAAATATGGTAATATGCATATCTTTATTTATAATAGGTGTGTTTTTTTAACCGATTAGCTACAGTTAGCATCAGTAGGCCTAGATCCCATTTGCTTAAGAGTCTATCTTGAAAATGTTCGACTGATAGTTTTTATAAGTTTGAACAAAAAAAGGCCGCCCGTGAGTAGGTGCTAACCGTACTCAAGGGGGGTCTTGGTTGTTACTGACAAATTAGTGGTGAATTGAGTCAAGTTTTACTTTAGTAGCCACCATTAGCATACCGGTAATAGTGGGCCTTGCTAACCTTGTGCACCGTTGCCATGCCGACTAGACGGATCTTGTGGTAGCCAACTTTTTTAAGTTTAAGCGTCGGATAGGTTGAACCGCCAAGGGTGAATTTAGTGTGAAAGCGATAGGTGTGCCCCTTTTTGGAAACACTTTTGATGTGGTAAAAGTAAACGTCGGCCTGAGGGGCACCTTCACGAAGACTGTGTTTTGTCAGCCATAATAAGTGATGGCCGCCGATATAATACCCACGCATACTCTTGGGGGTGGTACTGGATGCTGAAGCCGTGTTGGTTGTTGAAACGAATAAACTAACTGCTGAAATGGCGGTCAGAGTGATCGTCAATAATTATTTCTTTTGCATGTTTTCCTCCCATGGAACGTTAGACAGCTTTTAAAGTCGTCAGGTTTGGACTAATTCTTGGCTAGGTATATTGGTTGACATGTGGCACGTTTACAGCACTAGCAATTGCTTCTTTTTTACCCCAAACTCGGTTTGGGTAAACCCAATAGTCGCTTAAACTGACAGATTTCGTTGGCAACGAGATATTCCTGATTCGTCCCGTACGAGTGAGATGGACCGTGGGCCAATCGATGTTGGGCAGTATGGCTATCGGTGACGATGCCTTCCTGAAAAAGTTAGGTCAGTCGTCAGAACCATTTTTTCGTGATCATCCTTCGTCAGAAGAAATTTTAAGCAGTTACCAGGGACATCATTAAATAAGGGTATTTATACTGTTGGTCCCAACACATGAGTTATTTTTTTAAATCGACCGGATTCGCGATAGCCAGATCCATCAGATTATCTGCTGATTTCATTAAATTGATTTTTTAAGACTTAGCGAACCTGGCGACAACTATCACTGTTCAGTATAAGCACAAAGTGACTTAGCAGCAATTAGCAAATATTGATATCAGCCTGACAATCTTGGGAAATCGGCTATAGTCGATGTGAGTGGGGCACCAAACAAAAGGGCACTATGATTGTAACTAACAATCATGGTGTCCTTAGGCACTGTGGCAACTTGACTTAGTGCGCCAATTAATCCTTAGTTCCCAGGTTGTGCCATTGCTTATGCGAGTATTTGTAGGCGGTAATCTTCTTAGATGATACGACGTCCCATTCGTGTTTAGTGGGAATGACGTGACTGCCGTATTTGAAGATGACCCGTTTCTTTTGCGTTGGCTTGAGGTAGGAGGCGGTGCTATGGGTCTTCTTGGAGTATGTCGTATTGAACTTCTTCATGCCCTTGTAGGCTTCAATCCGATAGCCATGGAACGTCTTATAGAGGGGCTTTTTTCCTTTTTGATACCAATTTGCGCCATGTTTTGTGACCGAATAGACCCCCTTAGACGAGGACTTATACTTCCCAGAATTCAGTGTCCAGGCATAGTCACTGCCCGGATGGCCCAACTTATAATGGGTACCTGGTAGGATCTTGTAGGTAGCAAGAACCTTGCCACCCTTGTAGGTGGGGTGACCGGGCTTGATTTTACTGACGGTAATTGTCTTGCGGATGGTCACCCAATGTTCCGTGTTCCAATATGAGCTGGCCTTCACGGTGGCTGGTTTGGGAATGACTAAGAATAGGCTGGCCGAGAGGGTGACGGCCGCTAAGGTGAGACCTTTATGTAAATTCATCAGAATCGCTCCTTCATGCATTACAGCGCTAATCATCTCGCGGTCAGCGTTCATAGAATTAGCTTACTATTTTGTGGACCGTTAGTAAATAGGGTTTGTAACCATACCGCATAAATTGTTGTAACTTGTAATATTTTCTAAGGAAAATAAAAACGACCCGCGATTGGCGAGTCGTCAAATTAGTTAATTAGTCTTCTTCGGCATCCTCAGCGAGCTCTAACCAAATGGTTAACGGTGAAGGGATGTAGTCGGGCCAGTTTTCCATTTGCTTCGCACAACGACTCAGAAGGTGGCTACTGCCATCCTCATCTAGGTCGGTGAAGACGCTCCGGGCCTGATCATTGTCTTCCAGGTCAACCATTAGGGTGGGAACGTTGTGTTTCCATTCCTCTAGCAAGTCTTGGTAAATCACAATCCGCCGGGCTTGCAAGATGGTATAGTCAACACCTTCGTCATGCATTTCTTTCACTAACCGGTCATACTCATTGAAAACCGCGTTCTGGGCTTGTTGCCAGTCAGTCTTAGTATAAGTAATCCGTTCCTCTTTCATCGTCTTATCGACCTCTTTTTACGCAAGATAAAATACGAAAATCTATTTTGAAATCGGCACTTGCTAATGAAATTGCGTCTGTTCACAGTATAGCATTTTCATTAGGAATAGTAAGGGGCGTTGATAAAAAGGTTTGGACCATCTTACCTAAGCATCATCAGCCCAGTAAGTTAATCGCAGTTGACAAGGGTCAAGCCGCCAGGTATATTATTAACTGATTAATATTATACGACGTATAGTATGATTGGAGGTGAGCACATGGCGATTCAGGTACCAACCGAATTGTTGGATGGCAGTGTTTTAGGCTTGTTGACGACGAAGGACTATTACGGATATGCCTTAACCCAGGAGGTGCAGCGGTTCATTCCAATCTCAGAGTCCACACTGTATCCGGTGTTGCGGCGGCTCAAAAAGAATGGGTGGTTAGAGACCTACGATGAACCATTTCAAGGGCGTAACCGTCGTTACTACAGACTAACCAGTAGTGGCTGTGATCGGCTGTACAAGATCCAGACAGAATGGCAGGACTTTAGCGGTGCAATCACAACCTTATTAGGAGGGAAAATTGATGACTGATTATATTCAAGCCGTGACTCAACTATTGGGGCGACTAACCGCGGATGAACGGGCCGACGTCGTTAATTACTATCAAGAGTATTTAATGGATGCCGGTATCCAGACTTACGATGACGCGGTGAGTGAGCTGGGGGTGCCGCGCTCATTGGCGCGCAAGGTTTTGGCGGACTATTCCATTAAGTTAAGTGACCAGGTAACTGCTGAAGGTGATTCACGGACCAAGGACAAACAGGCTAAAACTAATGTTCGGATGGTCTGGTTGATTATCCTGGCCTTGTTGTCGACCCCGGTTACCATTCCAATTCTACTAATCATCTTGCTCTTATTATTGGCCTTTGGCTGTGTTACTTTTGGCCTGATAGTGGCCGCGGGTGCAACCTACTTGAGCCTGATAGTGGCCGGAGTTATAACCCTGTTTGCGGGTATCGCCACGTTGTTGGCTGCCCCTTGGACCGGGATCTTTTACCTTGGGATGGGATTAACGATCCTCGGCACCAGCTGGTTAGTTTGGCTGCTGATTAAATGGGTCGGTCGCTGGCTAATCTGGGGGTTATCCTGGTTCGCCAAGAAAATTTATCATCGATTTATGCCACGTAATCGGGCGGAACGGGGGCGGACTTTATGAAAAAAACAACGAAAATAGCGTTAATTTGCTTGGGGCTGGGATTGGTGTTGGCCGGAATCGGCTGGATAAATCATGGCGACAAAAGCGTCGTCTGGTCCCGCGATCATCGTGACTTTCAGGTGATTGAGCCGCACCAGACGTCAATGAATCCCGAACGCTATCATAAAATTATGGTGAAGACGAAGTCGCGCGTAACCATCCAGGAGGGTGACGCAAATCGGGTGACCGTGACGACGATGACCAATCATCGTAAGAATGCTGTAAAAGCAACGGTTTCTGACGGGACATTAGTGATTACTGGTGGCCAGCCGACCGATCGGCTGTCTCATTTTTTCATCGGTTTTCGAAGTGTCAGTGACTCGTCCGACCAGGTCTTGGTCACTGTACCGCGTGGAACCCAATTAGATGATGTGACGGTTGAAAAGAGTCGTCGTCAGATATCGCTGCGTGGGATTCAGGCGATGACAATGAAGCTGAATAGTGTAACCGATGTTCGGTTAACCAACACCAAGGTTGCCGGTCGTCTCACAATTCAAACCGAAAATGGGGATGTGCAGCTCAATCGGTCGCAGGCCCAACACTTAAGTTTGACTGCGAAAGATGGGGATGTCACGCTCATGAACACGCAAATGCCAGCCAATGACAATCGGATTAGCTCGCAGGACGGGGATATCCGGCTGACGGAAAATAAATTGGGCGGTGGTACTGTCTCGTCCGGGGATGGTGATCTCCATCTGCAAAATAACCGAGTGACTAAAACCTTGAAGGCTTATACCGGTGATGGTGACATTACGGCCCACGTCGATCGCCGAGCGGGAATTGAAACCCGCCTGAATGATACCGATATGGGCGACATTTCGGTGGCGGGTCATTCACAGCAGAGTGGGTATCGGTTGCATCCGCATGCGCCGTCGCAGTATCAGTTAACCTCTGCTGACGGTGATATCACCGTCAGTCTCTGGTAAATAACCTTTAAAAAAAGCTCTGTCGGTCATCGACCAACAGAGCTCTTAGTATATGTAGACATAGAGCGAAGAAATTATTTTTCAAAACCGCAGCGTTTGTAGTGATGGTGCTTATCCCAAGATAGTTTGACATGCTTGAGCTTACCAGCATGGTTTAGGCCCCGACAACGCTTGGAAAAATGGTACTTTTTCCCATGGTTTACCGCAATCCAGACGTGTTTAGTCTTGGCTTGGGCAACGGTTGTAGGCGTTGCTAACGGCTCCACGGTGCCACCTAAAGTGAGTGAGACTAAGAAAAGCATGGCAATCTTTGGTAATGTTTTCTTCATAATACTGATTCCTCCCAGAAGAAATAATAGGTGTGCCGCGAAGATCCGGATGAATTGGTTGCATGAGAGCATATTAGGGATGACTAACCAATTCATGTCGGACTTAGTTGTGAAAAACAACACGCAACTATATTTATGATATTTAATTAAAAAACTTATAGAACAACAAAGCCGGACGATCGTCCGGCCGGGAT
Organism: Levilactobacillus senmaizukei DSM 21775 = NBRC 103853; assembly: GCF_001592085.1. Lineage (GTDB taxonomy): Bacteria > Bacillota > Bacilli > Lactobacillales > Lactobacillaceae > Levilactobacillus > Levilactobacillus senmaizukei. The sequence goes on along the minus strand of NZ_BCWD01000023.1, from coordinate 25,318 downwards.
TTCTTAGTCTTGCTTGTTCTTCAGCAGTGCGACAATTTCTTTTAGATAACGCTCTTCAGCACTAGGCTCCGCGACCTCCGGGGCTTCCTCAGCGGGTTTGGCCACAACCTTATTAATCAGTTTGATTAGTAGGAAGACCACGAAGGCGATGATGAGAAAGTTAATGACAGAGTTAATGAAGGCACCGTACTTGAAGTGCGCACTCCCAACGGTCAAGACTAAATTGGAGAAGTCGATACTCCCAACGAATAGGCCGATGAGCGGATTAATCAGGTTGTTGACCAGTGAATTGACGATGGCGGTGAAGGCGGCCCCGACAATGACCCCAACAGCTAGGTCCATGACGTTTCCGCGGGCAATGAAATCCTTAAATTCTTTTAGCAATGTGTTGGCCTCCTGGTTGAATTGATTATCTTCTATTTTTTACGATCTAGGGCTAAATTGCAATAGAAAGACTCGAATTGAGTTGATGAGTCGCCATTCATCGGTGCCAAAAACAATTTTCCTGTTTTATAAGAATGCAGCTTGCGGTATAATGTAAGTGGTTTCAAAAATATGAGCAAAACAGTGAAAGATTCCATCAATCTTAGCATTTTTGGCCGGATCGCCAAACGTTTTGCTTGCAATCCGTTGTCAGATCAACTATTATCAATTATTGATACTTTTTTGACGTAGTTGGACAACCGACGCGGCTAGTTTCTTTTGCAAACCGAGTAGATTGTCATATATAGGAGGTGATTACCATGCTGAGTCGAACCAAAGAGTTTTTACGGCAACATAACTATCGTTACGAAAAGTCGTATATCCGGCCGTTGATGGCGCCAGAGAGCGTGTACGTTTTCAAGTTCGGTCAAGATTCGCTCAATAACCGGGTAATCATTCGTTACGGTCACACGTGGACGGGACGTCAGCGAATTAACGAGATTGATTTGCGACTGCATAAACAAAAGCACCCCCGCGTGTTCCAAAATGAGGCGGATATGTTGGATTATCTTGAGACACGTCTTGCCCAGCGGGAACAGCAAAACGATGATCATCCATCCGGTGCCGAGAAGGCTTAGGCCATGATGAGCGTCATTTATAGTTAATGTTTAGCGGTGAGCTGGGGACAATGAGTGGTTGTCTCTGGCTCTTTTTATTTGAATTTTAAGGAGGATACACGGCATGCAGTGGACAGAAGTGAGCGTCTTAACGACGAATGAAGCGGTCGAAGCCGTCAGTAATATCTTACAGGAGGCTGGGGCCAGCGGGGTCAAGATCGATGACGCGGCCGACTTTGCCAATTTAAAGCCTGGTAAATACGGGGAGATTGTGGATTTGGCTACCATTCCGCACCGAACGGAGGGCGCCGAAATTACCGCGTACTATCCTGAAACAGTTTTTGTACCCGAAATTTTACCGACGATTCGGCAACGGGTGTCGGACCTGGAGAAGTTTGGTTTGGATGCCACGCCGGGCACGGTGACCACTCAGGCGGTCGATGACGAGAGCTGGGCAACCGCCTGGCAAAAATATTATCATCCCGTCCGGGTTACCCGTTATTTGACGGTGACCCCAAGTTGGGAAGACTATGCGCCCGTTCAGTCTGGTGAAAATGTCATTCGGTTGGACCCGGGAATGGCGTTTGGAACGGGGACTCATCCAACGACCCGGCTATCTATGACGGCCTTAGAGATGGTCGTTCGTGGTGGTGAGTCTATGTATGATGTTGGAACCGGTTCCGGCGTCTTGAGCATTGCGGCGAAGTTAATGGGCGTTGATAAGATCACGGCGTTTGATCTCGATGAGGTTGCGGTGCGTTCCGCGAAGACCAACTTGGACCTAAATCCAGTTGCCAAGGACGTTGTAGCCAAGCCCAACAACCTGTTGAATGGGATTCATCAACCCGTTGATTTAGTGGTGGCCAACATCTTGGCCGAAATCATCTTGCCACTGGTTCCCCAGGCCTGGGAGAACTTAACCCCGGGAGGTTACTTCCTTACTTCCGGCATCATCGCCGACAAATTAACCAGTGTGGTTGAAGCCCAGGAAAAGCAAGGCTTCATCATTGATAACATTTTACAAATGAAGGATTGGCGGGGCGTTATTGCTCACAAGCCAACGGAGGATGAATAGGTATGCAACGATATTTTCTCGACGAACCGGTGACGACTGGTCAGCAATTAAACTTGGACGCCACGACGTATCGTCACTGGGTGCGGGTCTTACGGGCAGAAGTAGGCGATCAAGCGGAGTTCGTTGATAGTACCGCCCACCTGTTCCATGGCGAACTGACTCGGGTCACGGACGACGCGGCCACGGTGACTTTGACGGCCGTGTCAACGCCGGCGGTTGAGTTGCCGGTGTCCGTGACGATTGCCTGTGGCCTGCCGAAACAGGAAAAGGCCGAGTGGATTACCCAAAAAGCGACGGAACTAGGGGTACAGCATATTATTTTCTTTAGCGGCGACTGGTCCGTGGCTAAATGGCAGGGCAACAAGGTGGCGAAGAAGCTCACCCGCCTGAATAAGATTGCCGCTGGGGCGGCCGAACAAGCCCACCGGTTGATTCGGCCCACAGTTAGCTATGCTGATAACTTGGCTGCAGTCTTGCAGACGCCAGTGACGACCACCCTGGTGGCGTACGAGGAGTCGGCCAAGCAGGGGGAACAAAGTGCCCTGAATCAGCAGCTGACCCACCTTCGGCCTGGGGATAGTTTATTAACTATTTTTGGCCCAGAAGGCGGAATTAGCCCCAAGGAGATTCAGATGGCCCAACAGGCCGGAGCCGCTTTAGTGGGCTTAGGGCCGCGGATCCTGCGGACAGAAACGGCACCGTTGTATCTTTTGGCGGCGGTGTCCATGGTCTTGGAACTCCAGCAACCAAGATAACTTAATGAAATCTCACCGAAAACATGCTAAAATAGTTGCAATTATCAAGAGAGATGGGTGAATGAGATGGCGTTCTTAGAGAAGATCGGTTGGCGCTATTGGGTCATTGGTATCATTATGGGGATTGCGTTGCCAGGATTGGCAACACTAGTTGGTATCAGTCCGGTCTGGCGTTTCGGCGGATTGCTCGTGATCATTAATGGTTGCTTAGCCATTGCGATAGGCCGGGCAATTTATCGACGGACACAACCAGGCTGGTGGTTACTGATTTGGCCTATTATTTATCTATTGGGGGCGCTATGGTTTCTCCCACGGTATACGCGATACTTTGCCATTGTTTACCTCTGCGTTTCCTATTTAGCGTATGGCTTAACGCAGACTCGCAAGGAAGTTAAATCTTAAAAACTAAGGGTGGTGGCGTCCAATATGACCAAAGAACGTGTCTGGACGGCAGAAGAAGTAATTGCCAGAGTCGGTAAGTATATGAATGCGGAACACGTTAAGATGGTGGTTAAAGCCTGTCATTTTGCGACGGTAGCCCACAAGGACCAATTTCGCCAATCTGGGGAACCTTACATCATGCATCCCATTCAAGTTGCCGGTATCTTGGCGGACTTAAATATGGATCCCGAAACCGTTTCGGCTGGGTTCTTACACGATGTGGTTGAGGACACCGGGGTTACGTTGAGTGATGTTCGGGAACTCTTCGGGGATGATGTGGCCCTTATTGTTGATGGGGTCACGAAGCTTGGCAAGATCAAGTACAAGTCAAACCGTGAGCAATTGGCGGAAAATCACCGCAAGCTCTTACTCGCGATGTCCAAGGATATCCGGGTCATGATTGTTAAACTGGCCGATCGCCTGCATAATATGCGGACGTTACAACACTTACGGCCGGACAAACAGCGGCGTATCGCCAATGAAACGCTAGAAATTTATGCGCCATTGGCTGACCGGTTAGGGATTAGTACTATCAAGTGGGAACTGGAAGACGTTTCCTTGCGGTACCTTAATCCCCAGCAATACTATCGGATTGTCCACCTGATGAACTCGCGGCGAGATCAGCGTGAGGAATATATTGCCTCGGCCATCAAGGACATTGAGTCGGCGATTAAGGACCTGAAGCTTCAACCGGAGATTTACGGTCGGCCTAAGCATATTTATTCCGTTTACCGTAAGATGAAGGATCAACATAAACAATTCAGTCAAATCTATGACCTTCTGGCAATCCGGGTGATTGTCGATACCATTAAGGACTGTTACGCCGTCTTAGGTGCCATTCACTCACAGTGGAAGCCGATGCCTGGTCGGTTCAAAGACTACATTGCGATGCCTAAGGCCAACATGTACCAATCGCTGCATACCACGGTAATTGGTCCGGAAGGCCGGCCACTGGAGGTTCAAATCCGGACGAAGGAAATGCATGCGGTGGCTGAATACGGGGTTGCAGCGCACTGGGCCTACAAGGAAGGTGTCAAGGACAAGGTCCAAGAGACCAATAGTGGTGACAAACTCAATATCTTCAAGCACATCATTGAGCTACAAGAAGACACTGATGACGCGTCCGACTTCATGGATAGTGTTAAGGGTGAACTGTTTGGTGACCATGTGTATGCCTTCACCCCTAAGGGGGATGTCTTGGAATTGCCTAAGGGAGCTGGTCCGTTGGACATGGCCTATGCCATCCATACTGAAGTTGGTCACCATACGACGGGCGCCACCATTAACGGTAAGATTGTCCCCTTAAACTATGAAATTAAGAATGGGGATATCGTGGATATTCGCACGTCGACTAGCTCCGCTGGACCTAGTCGAGACTGGTTAAAATTGGTCTCAACGCGGCGGGCCCGAAACAAGATTAAGCAATTCTTCCGGCTGAATGATCGAGAACAAAATATCACCCAGGGACAGGAAATGATTGCTCGGTTGCTACGGGAATCCGGATATGACCCGAAGGTCCTCCTGGCTAAGGACAACATGGATAAGGTTCTGGCTAAGATGCATTATCAACACGCCGATGACTTACTGGCGGCGGTGGGCTTTGGCGATGTCCAGCCGCAAGGAGTGGTGAACCGGCTGACCGATGACGTTCGGCAGGCGGCCGAAGATGAACGCCGGCGCCAAGAAGAACGCGAGCTGCTTGAGGAACATCAAACGTTGAAGACGGAACCCGACAGCGAGCGCTGGGCGAAAAAGCGTAAGAAGAAGGATGCTGACACCGTGGTCATCGAGGGCGTCGACAATCTACTGATTCGTTTGAGTCACTGTTGCTCTCCCGTTCCTGGCGATAAGATCGTTGGGTACATTACCAAGGGTCGTGGGGTTTCCGTTCATCGTGATGGCTGTCCGAATGTGAAGAACGCCGAGAAGAATGGCGAGCGGATCGTCGCGGTTCGCTGGGGTGACGTGGCTGGTGATCGAACGAACTACAACGCCGATTTAGAAGTCCAAGGGTACAACCGGAACGGTTTACTAAACGATGTCTTACGGACGATCAATAATAGCACGAAGTACCTGACCTCCATCAATGGTAAGGTCGATCACAACAAGATGGTCACGATTTCCATCAGCATTGGGATTCGAAACCTGGTGGAGCTTCAACGAATTCTGGATAACATCAAGAATGTTCCCGACGTCTACGTCGTCAAGCGGGCATTTCACTAGAGAGGATTTAGAACAATGCGGGTTTTATTACAACGAGTCAGTCACGCACAAGTTAAAATTGATGACCACGTGCAGGGAGCTATTCAGCAGGGCTATTGCCTGCTCGTGGGGGCCGAAGATAGTGATACCAGTGACGAGGTTGACTACCTGGTCCACAAGATTAGCCGGCTACGCGTCTTTGACGATGACGCTGGGAAGATGAATCTCAGTATTCAAGACGTTGGCGGCGAGATCCTATCCGTGTCACAATTTACTCTGTACGCCAGCACCAAGAAGGGTAACCGACCGAGCTTCGTTGCGGCCGGAAATCCGGAACATGCCGAGGCCATTTACGATGAATTTAATCAGAAAATGGCGGCGACGGGGTTAACCGTTGCCACCGGGGTGTTCGGTGCCGATATGCAGGTTGAGTTGGTTAACGATGGCCCTGTGACCATCTGGTATGATACTGACGACCGTTAATCTAAAATGAGGGAGTCGAGGCCAAGGGTTTCGACTCCCTTTTGTGAGAAATTGGAGGAATTTAGATGCGTTACACAGACTACTTCTGGGATTTTGATGGCACGCTGGTCGACACCTATCCGGGGATGGTACGGGCCTTCGCCGCGGCTCTAGTTGCCAGTGGCGTAAACGATTTTGAAATTGATCAAGGGGCCATCATGCAGGCCATGCGGCAGCATAGCTTCGGCACGGCGCTGCAGCAGTTTTGTGCCGAGTATCAACTCGATCAGCACCGGGTTAAGCGGCTGTATGATTTGAAAATGCCCACCGAATTTTCAATCGCGCCGGCCTTTAAGGGCTTAGCGGAAATTCTGACGTGGGTTACCGATCGGGGCGGCCGTAATTTTCTTTTAACCCATCGTGATCATGCGGCCATTGATCGGTTAACGGCGCTCAATGTCTGGTCGACTTTTAGTGGTGCGGTGACCAAGGATGATGACCTTCCTCGCAAACCCGATCCAACCAGTCTATTGAGTCTGTGCCAAGCGTATCAGGTTGATCGCAAGCATGCGGTCATGATTGGCGACCGAAACCTGGATATTCAGGCCGCACAGCGCGCTGGTATGGCTGGGATCCTTTTTGACCCCGACCATCGGATCAATCTTGACTCCCAACCAGTGGTTCGGGTCACTCAATTACCGGAGTTACAGGCTTGGTTGGCCGAATAGCGGAGACAAGAAAAGCGCCTGGGAGAAAAGTCCCAGGCGCTTTTGTGATTGACAGAGCAGAGAGTGCAGTGACGACACAGTCATTGATAAGCTAAGCGAGTGCCAAAAGTCGATCAACCGCGCTGCCGTAAAGTTCTCCGAACAGATTGAGATGCGCCAACAGGTAATATAGCTGATACTCTGGCAATCGGTCAGTGTGACCGGGTGCTAGTGGCCAGACAGCTTCATACCCGCGATAGAAATTCCGGTCGAAACCGCCGAAGATGGTGGTCATGGCCAAATCCATTTCGCGGTCGCCGTAAAAGACATCGGGATCGATGAGGGTGGGCGTGCCGTCGGTGGTGAAGAGAACGTTGCCCGCCCACAAGTCGCCATGTAAGAGGGAAGGTTCGACCGTGCGGCCGTCATTCATATGCGCAATGACCGTTCGAGTCCGCTGATAGGCCGTCTCACGACTGGGTGACCAAAGGCCATGTTTCGTGGCCCGTTGCACTAGGGGATCGAGTCGTTGCTCAAGGTAAAAGGTCGTCCAGTCGGCTTGCCAGTGATTGTTCTTTGGGAGTTTTCCTGTCAACTGGTCACCGTCAAAGCCAAATCGTGATGCGGTTAATTGGTGAACGTGGGCGACCATTTGGCCCAGTGCATACTGGCTACCGGTACCAATCGAGAGTTCCTCCAAGAGTAAGTAGGCATCTCCCTCAATTGCGCCAGTGCTGATCACATCAGGAACATTGGCGGCCGGTGACAAGGCTTTCAGCCCCGCCACCTCATGCGTATAGAAGCTAGCCGGGGTTTGGGGTTGAACCAAGAGAAAGTAAGGACCTTCGCTGGTTCGCAGCGAAAAAGCCTGATTAATATCGCCACCGGCAACGGGGGTCGCCGATTGAATATGGGGAAGGGGTAATTGTTCCAACCATGTCGAAGTTAATGGCATTCCTAAGTCTTCTTTCCGAAACGATTATGACTTGAAATAGTTACTGAGCCCCGTCACCACGCGGGTTGCAACCTGTTGTTGGTAATGGGAGCTACTAATCTGAGTGAAATCCTTTTTGGTGTTAATGTAACCCATCTCTAATAGTAACGCGGGCCGGCTGTTATCGCGAATGACCTCAAAATTTCCGTACTTGATTCCCCGGTTAGTCAGTGGCAGGTCCGACATCTGTTGGTTGACGGCCCGCGCGAGCTTATAGGAAGACTGACGGTGATAATAGTAGGTCGTCGTTCCGGATGCCAGGTTGCTGGCCGGCGAGGAGTCAAAGTGAAAACTGATGAACGCATCAGCCTGATTGGTATTAGCTAATGCCGGTCGGTCGGCCAAGCTGACCGAGGTGTCGCTGGAACGCGTCATGATGACGTGCGCCCCCCGAGCTCGCAGGTCTGCCGCAACCTTTTGAGCCATGGCTAACGTGTAGGTCTTTTCGTCATGCTTTTGGTCGATGGATAGGGCCCCAGAGTCGCTGCCCCCGTGGCCAGGATCAATCACGATCGTTGCCTCGGAAAGGGCAGTGGCTCGTTGGAGTTTTCCGGGATGGTCTACCAACCAACTGGCCACCCAGCCGAAATGGTTGTTGTGATCGCGGACGTGGTACCAGTTGTGTTTCTCGCTCAGAATGGTTAGGCGGCTATTCTTTTCGACTTTATGGGTCACGGCGTAATTCAAGCCAGGGCCTTGGCGCAGGTTGAGGTTGCTGACGCGAGCGGTGACGGCGTTGTGTTGGATGAAGGCCAATAAGAGTCCGCCGGCGACAACGAGAATGATGAGGCTGGTGACCAGTCCCACCCAATTTTTAGGTTTAAAGTGCATACTGTGTCTCCTTAATCAAATTAGGTTTAATTATACCACGATTCCCAGAATGGCTAGGTGAAATCTCGGTTCCACGCTTGACTTTTCAGGGGGCTTTCAGTAAGCTTAAAAGGAATAAAATAATTTGCCCATGAGAAAGACCAGTATAAGAAAGCCCGTTTACAGAGAGACCACGTCGCTGGGAGTGGTTAACGGTGTGACTTTGAAGACACTTTTGAGGCTAATGGCGTTTCGGCGCCATTCGTTTGCAACGTTATCCTGCAGAGAATTTTAAAAAGGTGGTACCGTGCATACCTGCGCCCTTGTCAATTGACAGGGGCGTTTTTTATTTTCTATGCGATCGAGAAAGGAAGAGTGCATATGCGTTATCAACGGCCAAAAGGAACAGCGGACATCTTACCGGGCGATTCAGAGACCTGGCAGTTCGTTGAATCCACGGCGCGTCATCTGTTCTCAAACTATCGATTTGCCGAAATTCGGACGCCGATGTTTGAAAACTTCGAAGTCTTCTCCCGAACCTCAGGGGATACCTCCGATATCGTTACTAAGGAAATGTATGATTTCAAGGACAAGGGCGACCGGCACCTGTCCCTTCGGCCAGAAGGCACGGCGGGCGTTGTTCGGGCCTTTGTTGAAAATAAGCTTTACGGTCCCGAAACGACCAAGCCCTACAAGGTCTACTATATGGGGCCCATGTTCCGTTATGAACGGCCACAGTCCGGTCGCCAACGAGAATTTCACCAAATTGGGGTGGAAGCCTTCGGGAGTGACGCACCTGAATTAGACGTTGAAGTCATTGCTTTGGGAATGGACCTGTTGACGAGATTGGGTTTGAAGCACCTGCGGTTGGCCCTGAATTCCTTGGGCGACCAGGAAACGCGTTCGGCTTATCGGCAAGCCCTGATTGACTTTTTGGAACCCCACTTCGATGAGTTAAGTGAAGACTCGAAGGTTCGGTTGCACAAGAATCCATTGCGGGTCTTGGATAGTAAGGATCCTCACGACCAAGAGTTGGTGGCAGATGCGCCATCGATCCTGGACTTCTTGACACCTGCTGCCACGGAGCATTTCAATCGGGTAAAGGCTAGTTTGGATAGTCTCGGCATCGATTACGATGTTGATGCCACCATGGTCCGGGGGTTGGATTACTACAACCACACCATCTTTGAAATCATGGCCGATTCACCAGCACTGGGTGAAGGCTACACGACTGTCTTGGCCGGTGGTCGTTACAACGGCCTCGTTGAAGAGCTTGGTGGTCCGGAAATGCCTGGCGTCGGGTTCGGTCTGGGGGTTGAACGCCTAGTTCTGTTGATGCAGGCTGAAAAGGTTGCCATTCCTGATGTGCATCCGCTGGATGTATACGTGGTCGGCATTGGTGACGAGACCTCTGTTGAGACGTTGAAGGTTGTGCAGGCCGTCCGACATGCCGGACTGACGGCGGATCGCGATTATCTAGCGCGTAAGCCCAAGGCGCAGTTCAAGACGGCTAATCGCCTGGACGCGCGTTATACCTTAACCATTGGATCGCAGGAGTTGGCCGATCAAACGGCGCACCTGAAGTCCATGGCAACTGGCCAGGAAGTGACCGTTAAGTTAGCTTCAATTTATGACGACTTTCAGCAAGTCGTTGCGTCAGAGTTTAAAGAAGATTAGAGGGAGAATTCATGGAAAAGAATTTAAAACGAACCACCTACGCCGGGTTAGTTGACGAAGAATACCTCGACCAAACCGTTGTCCTCAAGGGCTGGGTTCAAAAGCGCCGTGACTTGGGTGGCCTGGTCTTTGTTGACCTGCGCGACCGCGAAGGCATTGTGCAATTGGTCTTCAGTGAAGAATACGATCAGGCAGCCTTTGAAGTTGCTGGCGATCTGCGGAGCGAATACGTCATCGAAGTCCAAGGGAAGGTTGTTTCCCGGACCGAAAAAGAAATTAACCCCGACATGCGGACCGGTAAGGTTGAAGTCCGGGTCTCCGGTATTAACCTGTTAAACAAGGCCAAGGAATTACCATTTGAAATCAAAGATGGTGTGAATGCTTCCGACGACTTGCGTTTACAATACCGTTACCTCGACTTACGGCGGCCCGAAATGCAAAAGGCTTTGCTATTGCGGAACCGGATTGTTCAATCCGTCCACAGTTACTTCGACAAGAACGGTTTCATCGATATCGAAACGCCAGACTTGACCAAGTCGACGCCCGAAGGGGCCCGGGACTATCTGGTGCCTTCACGGATCTATCCTGGTCACTTCTACGCTTTACCCCAATCACCACAATTGTTTAAGCAATTGCTGATGGGGTCTGGTTTCGACCGTTATTACCAGATCGCTCGTTGTTTCCGTGACGAAGACTTACGTGGTGACCGCCAACCAGAATTCACCCAAATCGACTTGGAAACGTCCTTCTTGACTGCCGAAGAAATACAAGACCTGACCGAAGGCTTAATTGCTAAGGTCATGAAGGATACGCTGGGCGTCGACGTTACCTTGCCATTCGAACGTTTGGACTGGGATGACTCCATGGCTCGCTTCGGGACCGACCAACCAGACGTCCGCTTCGGGATGGAACTCAAAGACTTATCAGCTATCATGGCTGACACCGACTTCAAGGTCTTCTCTGGTGCCGTTGAAAACGGTGGCCAGGTCAAGGCAATCGCCGTTCCTGGTGGTGCCGACCTGTATAGTCGTAAGGACCTGGACAAGTACGGCAAGTACATCGAACGCTTCGGTGCTAAAGGCTTGGCTTGGTTAAAGGTTACGGACGATGGCTTCAGTGGCCCAATCGCCAAGTTCTTTAAGGACGGTGACTGGTTCAAGCAAATCACTGAAAAGACCGGGGCTAAGAGCGGGGACCTGTTGCTATTCGCTGCCGATTCTAAGCGGATCGTTGCTTCAACCTTGGGTTACTTACGGGTAGCGATTGCCAAGGAACAAGACATGATCGACCAAAACAAGTGGGCCTTCCTCTGGATCGTCAACTGGCCATTGTTCGATTACGATGTCGACTTGGAACGCTGGGTACCTGCCCATCACCCATTCACGATGCCGGCAGAAGGTGATGCACACTACTTGAATGACGGTGAAGACCCGCATAAAGCCTACGCCCAAAGTTATGACATCATCTTGAATGGCTTGGAATTAGGGGGCGGGTCCATCCGGATTCACACTCGTGAACTTCAAATGAAGATGTTGAAGGCCTTAGGCTTTACGCCTGAACGAGCCGAAAAGCAATTTGGCTTCCTCTTGAAAGCCTTAGACTACGGGTTCCCGCCTCATGGTGGTCTGGCCATCGGTTTGGACCGGTTTGCCCGCTTGTTAGCTAAGCGCGACAACATCCGCGATGTGATTGCCTTCCCTAAGAACTCGAAGGCCACGGAACCAATGACCAAGGCACCATCGACCGTTTCCGACAAGCAATTGTTGGACCTCGACCTCTTGGTTGCTAAAAAAGAAGACGACGATTAGTTCATTGCTAATGACCATTAAAACAGGGAGTCTCAACGCCTTAATCCAATGTGATTGGGCGGGGAGGCTCCCTGTTTTTCTATGGAGTGGTGCCGGGAATGCTTGACGAGCCGGCATAAAAGCCGTTTAATGGAAATATTAGAAAATGGAGTGATTAGAATGAGCAAAACAATTGATACCGCTACATTCGCCGGCGGCTGCTTTTGGTGCATGGTCCGGCCGTTTGATTCATTGCCGGGCATTGAAAAGGTTTTATCCGGCTATACCGGTGGCACCGTTGCTAATCCAACTTACGAACAGGTGAAAGCGCAACACACCGGTCACACCGAAGCGGTTAAAATTTGGTTTGACCCAAGCGTGATCAGTTATGAACAACTGGTCACGCTCTACTGGCAACAGACCGATCCTACCGATGCCGGTGGCCAGTTTCAAGATCGGGGCAGTAACTATCGTCCCGTGATCTTTGTTAACAGTGAAGAACAGGCGCGAGTAGCCCAAGCGTCGCGGCAAGCACTACAAGACCGTGAGCAGTTTGATCGGCCGATCGTCACGCAGATTCAGGTGGTTCAACCGTTCTACGTGGCGGAAGCCAATCACCAGGACTTTTATCAGAAGGATCCGCAGACCTTCGCCGAACAAGAGGCAGGCGGACGTGAGGCCTTCATTGCTCAGCACTGGTCTTAGAATTAGAACTCGCTAAGAAATGGTGGGGGTCGCCACCGGTTGTTATCGATTAGTGTTACCCTAATTCACGCGACATAATTTTTATTTTAAAGTGAGGTCCGTTTTTAAATATGGAAAACATGCGGCAACTGATGCAACGTCACGTTTACACAATCAAGTTTTCCGTGGCCTTTTTCTATGGGGTGTTGGTTTCGTTAGCGGTCAATTACTTCTGGACGCCGGGACACATCTATTCGTCCGGCGTGACGGGGCTGGCGCAATTGATCAATACGCTAACCATGCACGCGGGAGTTTGGCATATCAGCACCGGCCTGGGGCTGTTCTTAATTAATATTCCCATGTTCGTGTTGGCCTGGAAGCAGGTCGGTAAGACCTTCACGTTCTTTACCTTTATCTGTGTGGTCTTCGCCTCGGTTATGATTCGTCTGATTCAGCCGATTCATTTGACCAACGACCCCATTATCTGTGCCATTTTTGGTGGCGCAATCAATGGGTTTGGTGTGGGCTTTGCCCTGAAGAATGGGATTTCCACCGGTGGGCTCGATATCATTGGGATTGTGGTTCGTCGTAAGACGGGTCACAGCATCGGTAGTGTCAACATGGCCTTTAACAGTTTAATTGTATTGAGTGCAGGTTTTGTTTATGGTTGGCCCTATGCGTTGTACTCGGCACTAGGACTATACGTGAGTGCTCGGGTGATTGATATGACCTTCACCCGGCAGCAACAATTGCAGGTGATGATTATCACGGACCGACCGAAGACGGTGATCGATTGTATTCAAAATCATTTGCAACGGGGAATTACGATTGTTCATGACGTCGAAGGAGCCTATCATCATGATGAGAAGACCATTCTCTTTACGATTATCACGCGTTACGAAATGGAGGGCCTCGAAACGGCCATGGAGGAGGGTGACCCGGATGCATTCGTTAGCATTTCACCGACGATTAAAGTCTTGGGACACTTCACGGAGTCCAAATGGTGACGTTGATCGTGAAAAATCCGACAAATTTTCAGGGGCTGTGACGAACGTCGCGGCCCCTTTTGTTCGCCAACCGCGACTTTGTCTAGGGCTAACCTTCGCGTGGTTTGGCGCGTGAAGGCCCTGAATATTAAAGCTTCTTAAAATTCGCTAGGTTTGGGTTCGAGATGTGGTATAATTCTCGGTGTTATGGGTAGCGAAAATAAGTGATATTGGTGATTGACGTGAAAGAGATTTATTTATGGTTAGTACGACTGATGTCGCTCATGAGCAGTTGGCACCGGAAAAATCAGGTGATATATCTGATGAGCTTCGGTGATAACGTGCCCTTTATCGAGGCGTTAGTTGCGGCATTGCCGGCGGGAACCAAAGTAACGGTGTTCTATCGACCGCAGCAACAAGCGGCCGCGGCACGGCTGGCACAGCGGGGAATTGAGACCGTGATCTTTCGGGATGATCTGGGCTTTGTGTTCAAGGGCATTCCGCGGATTATGCGGGCTCGGCTGATTTTCTGTGACAACTACTACGCCTTCTTGGGGGGGTTAAGACATCCTAAGCAGATGCGGATTGTTCAGGTCTGGCATGCGGTCGGTGCGATCAAGCGATTTGGTTGGGATGACCCGACGACCGTTGACCGTTCCGCCAGTGACAAACGCCGATTTCAGGCGGTTTATGACCATTTCGATGAGGTGGTAGTGGCTTCCCCCGCAATGGGTCAGGTCTTCGCGACGAGTTACCACCTCAGTCCCAAGCGGATGCAAGTTCTCGGATATCCGCGTTCTGATCGATTGCTTGATCCAAAGTGGTTGACAACCACTCGTGAACGAGTCTATCGTGAAGCACCAGCGCTGGCCGGTCACCGGGTCATTGTGTACGCGCCAACTTATCGAGAAGGTGTGACCTTTGCACCGCCGGCGGGGTTAGCGGCTGCTTTGACCAGTGATCCGGACGCCCGGGTCGTGGTGAAACTTCATCCGGCATTAGTAGCTCAGTCACCGCATTTACAGCAGGCTTTAGGTGATCAACTTGTGACGGCAAAGGGCCTTAGCACAACGGAGCTACTGACAGTAGCGGAGACGCTCATTACAGATTATTCGTCAGTAGCCTTTGATTACAGCTTGTTGCCGAATGCACATAGTTTACTATTTTACTTATTTGATTTGTCGACTTATAAGCTGGGGCCAGGGGTTCAACCGGATTTGTTGGACTGGTTGCCTAGTCCGGCTTTGACCGACAATGACCAATTAACCGCCGCCATTCAGCAGGATGCCGCGGTCGATTTTACCCAATTCAATTCTCATTGGAATAGGGCCAACGACGGGAAGGCCACGCAACGCGTGGTGGCTCGCTACGTTGCGCTACTAACCAATTAATTAAAGGAGTGCAGTGCCTTGAAAGAGGTCATAACCTTAATAAAAGAACAGATCTCCAGCGTGGGGATTATTTTACGGATTTCGCGATATGAGGATCAAGCGAGTTATCAAAGTCATTACTTAGGTTTAATGTGGGAATACTTATATCCGTTGATCCAGATTGCAATTTACTGGTTAGTCTTCGGTGTGGGGTTGAAGCATGGTAAGCCATTACAGGGGATTGGGTACCTCCCTTGGATGGTTATCGGGATTTCGCCTTGGTTCTTCATGAACCGGGCCACGTTGGATGCGTCAAAGAGTATCTTCCAACGGGTCAACATGGTGGCCAAGATGAAGTTTCCCATTTCAGCATTACCAACCATCAAGGTGGTTAGTAATTTGAGCTCCTTCTGGACGATGATGGTCTTTTCCATCTTCATCGGTCTATTGAATGGGGTTTACCCAAAGGTTTCATGGTTCCAATGGATCTATTACTTCTTCGCAATGATTTGCTTACTCGTGGCCCTGGGGGTCCTAAATTCTTGTATTAGTGTGCTGGTCCGTGACTATCACATCCTGCTTCAATCACTGATGCGGATGCTATTCTACATGTCCGGTGTGCTGTTTAACTTCGTGACGACTTCCTTCCCAGCACCATTTGTTCACTTGTTGGAATTGAACCCTTACTATTATATTGTTTCCGGGTTCCGGGAATCCTTTATCGGGACCGGTTGGTTCTGGCAACGGCCGGTAATGACCCTTGAATTTTGGTCATTCGTCTTCATCGTGTTGTTAGTCGGTTCCCACTTGCACTTTAAGTTCCGTTCACGTTTCGTTGATTTAATCTAATTGAAAGGAGCAACTGCCACATGACTAATGGTGTTCAAAAACTCATCCAGTCATTAAAATTAGTTGCTCGTTATGGGCTCATCGTGCTGAACGATGGGCTTATTTGTTTACCAATAAAACGACGACTAATTATTTTTGAAAGTTTCAACGGTAAGGATGTCAATGATAATCCGGCGGCAATCTATCGTCAGCTCGTAGCCGATCACCCAGAGTACCAGGCCACGGCGTATTTTAGTGTGAAACCGCGAGAATATCACAAGCTTCACCAACAGTATCCGGACATACAATTGATTAAGCGTTTCACACCGCGGTGGGTAGGACTCATGGCGCGGGCAGAATATTGGGTCCTGAACTCGCGGTTGCCCAATTGGTGGCATAAAAACCGGCGGACGCAGACTATTCAAACCTGGCATGGGACGCCGTTAAAGAAATTGGGGACCGATATCGAACACGTTGCGATTCCTGGAACCAGCACCCAGGCCTACCATGACGAGTTTATTAAGGCGGCACATCAGTGGGACTACCTGATCGCACCTAACCAATACTCACGGGATATCTTTAAGCGGGCCTTTGGGTTCAACGGCAAGTTTCTAACGATTGGTTATCCCCGAAACGATGTGCTCTATCACGACAATCAATCGGTTAAGTTGCGGGCATTGAAGCAAAAATTATTGGGCACAACCACCGGAACGGTCGTTACCTATGCCCCGACGTGGCGGGATGATATGGCGGTGCGGCCGGGGGTTTATCGTTTCGATTTACCCTTTGATCTGGCGGCCTTTTTTGACCACGTTCCGGCGGGAACCCGACTAATTATCCGGCCCCATTACTTGGTCAAGGATGCCGTTGATATTCGCGGTTTTGAGGACCGCGTCTCGGTCTTGGCCGATGCTGATATTGCCGAGCTCTACCTAATTTCGGATCTGTTGATTACGGATTATTCGTCGGTGATGTTCGATTTTGCCAATTTAAAGCGACCGGAGTTGTTCTTTGCCTATGACCTGGAGCACTATCGAGATCAGCTCCGCGGCTTTTACTTTGACTATGAACGGGAGCTACCTGGGCCATTGGTTACCACGGCTCGGGCGTTGTACCGGCAATTGGATGAATGGTCCCAAGAGGGCCAGTTTCCGACCTTTGCTGAGCAACAGACGGCCTTTTACCACAAGTTCTGTGCCTGGGAAGATGGCACGGCTAGTCGTCAAGTTGTAAAGATCATGGTTCAGGGAAAGGAAGACTAAGATGTCTGAATTTTTAATTGGGTCACACGTTAGTATGAAAGGCAAGGCCATGCTCTTGGGCTCCGCTGAAGAGGCGGCCAGTTTCGGTGAAAATGTCTTTATGGTTTATACGGGGGCGCCTCAAAATACCCGGCGTAAGCCGATTGATGAGCTAAATATTCCCGCCGGTCAGGCATTCATGCAGGCGCATAACCAGCGAGCGGTTGTTGTTCATGCCCCATATGTCGTCAATTTGGGTAATACAACTAAACCGCAGAACTACGGCTTTGCAGTCGAATTTCTAATGGCCGAGGTTCAACGGGCGGCGGCGCTCGGCGCCACCGAAATCGTCTTGCATCCCGGAGCACACGTGGGTGCGGGGGCCCCGGCGGCGATTGCACAAATCGCCAAGGGCCTGGATGAAATTTTTGCCGGTGCTCAGGAACCAGTTCAGATCGCCTTGGAAACGATGGCGGGTAAGGGCACCGAGGTGGGTCGGACCTTCGAGGAGCTGGCCGAGATCATGGCGGCTACCAGTGCTAACGACCGACTATCGGTCTGCTTCGATACCTGTCACACCAGCGATGCCGGGTACGATATCACTGCCGACCTCGACGGGGTGTTAAATGAGTTTGATCACGTGATTGGTTTGGATCGACTTAAAGTGATTCACTTGAACGACTCCAAGAATCCTCAGGGGAGTCATAAAGACCGTCACACTAATATTGGTTTTGGAACCCTGGGCTTCGATGTGCTGAATACCGTGGCTCATCATCCGCAATTGACTGCTGTACCAAAGATTATGGAAACGCCGTTGATCGGTCCAGACCGAAAGCATGGCGTGAATCCCCACGGTTACGAAGTAGCGATGCTGAAGCATCAACAATTTAATCCAAATCTGGCGGCCGATGCATTGGCAGACAAGCCAGTAGATGAGTTTCTAACGCGATAGCACAAGATCATATCAAGTGCCGAAGCTGGAGAATCAAAGAGGGCGACCATGACAAAATGTCACGGTCGCCCTTAATCAATTTAATTTAAGCTAGTCGGCTAATGGATGGGGAATCAGGTCGAAGTCGAGACTCTCCATGATCAGCGTGGCCGTTTCCTCAATCGACTTGTTGGCCACATCGATAACCAGGCACCCAATTTTCTTGTAGATGCGTTGGGCGTAGGCCAGTTCTTCTTTGATTTTGGTCGTGTCCGAATAAGCGCTATTGGCTGGCAGACCATAGGAAATCATCCGGGCTTGGCGAATCTTTCGCAAGGTGGCCGGTTGATTGGTTAAGCCAAAGATCCGTTTCGGGTCAACTCGCCACAGCTCCTCAGGAATCTGAGTTTTAGGTGAGAGGGGCAGGTTGGCGACCCGCAGGTTACGATTGGCCAGGAAGAGGGATAATGGCGTCTTTGAGGTTCGGGAGACACCTAATACGACGATATCCGCCTTCAACAGGCCGGCAGGGTCTTTACCATCATCGTAGGTCACGGCAAATTCCATGGCGGCGATTCGGTCGAAGTAAGTATCGGTCAGGTTATGCACCAGGCCAGGCACCCCTTCCGGTTGTAGCTGGGTGGCATCCTGGAGAACCTTCATGGCCGGTTGGATACAATCAAACTGTTGTAAGCCGTTGGTGGCAGCAAAATCACGCACGCGTTGACTAAGTTTACCGTTCACCAGGGTGTGAAAAATCATGGCATGCTGTTTGTTTGCCAGATTTAGGATCCCCTCGAGAATTGAATTTGTTTGAATAAATGGAAAACGTTGATAACTAGCCTCGATGGCTGGAAATTGGGAAACGGCCGTTTGCGCCACAGTTAAGGCGGTTTCACCGGACGAATCAGAGATGATAAAGATGGTAATGGCTGACATAATCGCGGGCTCCTCTGGTGTTTTCTCCTAGTTTACCGCCTGTGAGCAGAAGGTTCAAATTTTATTTGCTGGCATTATTGACGTGGTTTCTGTGTTTATGTATAATAGTTAGGAACCGTTGCGCTGGTGGTGTTTAGCCAACCAGTGTTATTATTTGTGCTCGGAGGGAGGGAATTTTATATGGCAAAGACAGTCGTTCGCAAAAACGAGTCTTTTGACGACGCTCTTCGGCGCTTCAAACGTACGGTTTCCCGTAGCGGTACTTTACAAGAATACCGTAAGCGTGAATTTTACGAAAAACCAAGTGTGAAGAAAAAGTTAAAATCAGAAGCTGCGCGTAAGCGTAAGGCCAAGAAGAAGCGTTTCTAAGCTCTTTTTGCAATTCTAATAAAAAAGTCGCAGGACAATATGTCCTGCGACTTTTTTTATGCATTCGTGATAACGACCTTACCAATCATCCGGTTGGATTCCACCAAGGCATGGGCCGCGCGTAAGTTAGCGGCATTGATGGGAGTCATGGTTTTGTTCAGCGTTGATTTGAGCTTGCCAGCATCGAGGAGTTGTTGGACTCGCGTTAGAATAGCGTGTTGACTCAGCATGTCTGGCGTTTCGTAATAGGATTTGGTGTACATCCATTCCCAGGCAAAGGTGGCGCGCTTGGGCTTTAGAGCCCGCAAGTCAAGGGGTGTTTCACTACCGGTGATGGAGACAATGTGGCCACTGGGCTTAATCAGGTCGACGATTTCTGACCAGTGTTGATTGAGGTTGCTCAGTTCTAAAATATAATCAACCGTCTTGAAGCCGAGGTCGTGCACCTGCGCGACAAGGTCTTCACGATGATTAACCACGTAGTCGGCCCCGTGGCTTTGTGTCCAGGCAATGGTTTCTGGTCGTGACGCCGTGGCAATGACCGTTAACCCGGCCAAATGGGCCAGTTGGGTTGCCATCGAGCCGACCCCTCCGGCACCATTAATGATTAGGACGGTGTGACCAGTATTTTCTTTGGGTGCATCAAAGTTAATGGGTAATTGCTCAAAGAGCGCTTCCCAGGTGGTCAGCGAGGTTAGCGGGGTGGCGGCAATTTCTGCCGGGGTGAGCTTGGTCGGTGCCGGGCCGACGATGCGCTCGTCGACCAAATGATACTCGCTGTCCGTTCCTGGACGTTTGAACGCTCCGGCATAAAACACGCGATCACCTGTTTGGAAGAGTGTGACGGCTTCGCCAACGGCTGTCACGATGCCATAAGCATCCCAGCCGATGACCTTGGGCCGGTCGAGCCGTTCGGTGGTTCCACGTCGCACCCCGGTGTCGACGGGATTGACCGCGGTCGCAATAACTTTTACCAAGAGATCATGGCCAGTTGCTTCTGGTCGTGGTTCGAAAAATTCAAAAAAGCTCTGATTATTTTCAATGGGTTGATTGTGAGTGAAGCCAATGGCACGCATGTCTGGCATGACAAAACTTCCTTTCTGTTAGCCTCAGCGTAACCGAACCGCTGGGGGAATGCTAGCATTCTTGTCGAATTTTATTGGTCAAGTAATGGGCGAGCAGCCGGCGGGGATTTATTACCTGACGCCGTTCCCAATAAGGTGTAGACTAGAGATTATTAATGAAATCTAGGAGGAACTGACATGAGTTTAGAAAACCAACTCAATACTGACTTAAAGACGGCCATGAAGGCCCACGATAAATTATCCCTGAACGTGATTCGGATGATGAAGGCAGCCTTAACGAACGAACGCGTTAAGCAGGGCCATGATCTGACGGCGGATGATGAATTAGCCGTGGTCTCTCGCGAAATGAAACAACGCAAGGAATCTTTGGCCGAATTCAAAAAAGGTCACCGGGACGACTTGGTAGCCGGTGTTGAGGCGGAAATCGAAATTGTGAAGCAGTACGCTCCTAAGCAAATGGATGCCGATGAAGTTGCCAAGATCGTGGCTGATAGCATTGCTAAGGTTTCCGCCAGCGGCATGGGCGACTTTGGTAAGGTCATGGGCGTTGTGATGCCCCAAGTTAAGGGCAAGGCCGACGGTGCATTGGTCAATCAAACGGTCAAGGCCCAACTGAACAAGTAATGACGCAAAATCACAACGATTTTAGTCGTTGTGATTTTTTGTTGGTAGTCGTGAGAATTGGAGGAAGCCACAATGGCGCTAACCTATGAACGAATGAGTCATCCGCTAACCCCGGCGCTGAATGCGTTGTTGTTACTGGCTGATCCGAGCCAACGATTAATTGATGGCTACCTGCCGACCAGTACGGCCTATGTGGCCAACGATCGGCAAGGGTTAGCCGGTGTTCTGGTTCTTCAACGTCAATCCGATCTAGTCGTTGAGGTGAAGAATGTGGCCGTGTTGCCGGCAAAACAGCGCCGGGGCTACGGCCAGGCCTTAGTAGAATTTGCGCTACAGTGGGCGATTGAACATGGGTATCGCACGGTGCGTATTGCAACGGGCACCACGAGTTTAGGGCAGTTGTACCCGTATCAGAAGTGTGGCCTACGGATTGTGCGAGTAGAGCCTGACTACTTCACCACCCATTACAGCCAGGCGATTACGGAGAATGGCTTGCCGCTGCGCGATCGGCTAATTCTGGAGAGGACCATTAGTTTGCCACAATTGCCGATTAATTAACTTCGGATTCATGGGGTACTTGAAACTCAGCTAATTCTAATGCTGAGGGCTTTTCGCGTCGAATCCTTTTACAATCCCCGGTGGTATGCTAAAATTTGACTATCAGTACCGCTAAAAATAAAGATGAAGGAGCCACCATATTTGACTGAAAACGCGACGATTGAAAAAGAATATATTTTGGAGCGCCCAGAGGACGAAGCTGCCCTGTTGGGCGCTCAGGATCAGTTTGTAACCTTGCTTGAAGAAGGTCTAAACGTGACCATCAAGCCCTTTGGGAATTCAATCAAGGTGGCTGGTGTCGCGGCAGCGGTGGACGATACTCTGGCAATTCTGCGGAACATGAGCGATTTGCTAGCTAAGGGAATTCGCTTGAACAGTGCCGATGTCATTAGCGCCATGAAGATGGCCGACAAGGGGACACTCACCTACTTTAAAGACTTTTATACCGAAACCCTGATTAAGGATGCCAAGGGGCGGGCCGTGCGGGTTAAGAACTTTGGCCAACGGCAGTACATTGATGCCATTAAGCATAACGACATTACGTTTGGTATTGGCCCAGCCGGGACCGGGAAAACCTATCTGGCTGTGGTCATGGCGATCTCTGCCTTAAAGCACGGCGATGTTGAGAAACTTATTATCACCCGGCCCGCAGTTGAGGCTGGTGAAAGCCTTGGGTTCTTACCTGGTGACCTGAAAGAAAAGGTTGATCCGTACCTGCGGCCAATCTACGATGCCTTGTATGCGATTCTGGGCGCCGAGCATACCACGCGCCTGATGGACCGTGGCGTCATCGAGATTGCCCCGCTGGCCTACATGCGGGGGCGGACGTTGGAATCGGCCTTCGTCATCTTGGATGAAGCACAGAACACCACAAACATGCAAATGAAGATGTTCCTGACCCGGCTGGGATTTGGATCCAAGATGATTGTCAATGGGGATATTTCCCAGATTGATTTGCCAAACAATGCTCGCTCGGGGTTAGTTCAGGCCCAACACATTTTACAAAACGTTAGTCACATCAAGTTTGTGACATTTAACGCCGATGACGTGGTGCGGCACCCAGTGGTAGCGCGCATCATTAACGCCTATGAAGCAAACGATACTAAACCAAATGGAGCTAAAAAATAATGGATTTAGAGATTTACGATAAGACCAAAGATGGTGTTCCAGCTAAGCACGTTGACATGATTCGTGACGTCTTGGAGTATGCCGGCAAGTACATTGAACTTGCCGAGAATACGGAAATGTCGGTGACGTTAATGAATAATGAGGATATTCATCAGATCAATAAACAATATCGGGGCGTTGATCGCGCCACCGATGTCATTAGCTTTGCCATTGAAGACGATGATGAAGAGGCCGATGAATTCCCATTGATTTTGGATGAAGATATGGCAGCGGAGATCCCCGAAAACATTGGCGATATCTTCGTTTCCATGGATAAGGTTGAAGAGCAGGCAGAATACTTGGGCCACTCCTACGAACGGGAACTAGGCTTCCTGGTGGTCCATGGATTCTTACACTTGAACGGCTATGACCACATGAAACCGGAAGACGAAAAGGTCATGTTCAAGCTGCAAGCCGACATCTTAGATGCGTATGGGCTCAAACGATAAGCCCACGCGCCAAACCGGAAAGAATCATGCCTTTCTGCAATCGTTAGGCCACGCGTGGGATGGCCTGCGATCGCTCTTTCACTATGAACGGAACTTTCGTAAGCACCTGATTCTTGGCGCGGTCACTCTGATCTTAGGGGTGGTGCTTCAGGTCTCGTTGACCGACTGGCTGTGGCTGGTCATGGCCATCTTCTTGGTGTTGTTTTCGGAGACGCTGAATACGATTGTTGAGGCGGTGGTTGACCTCGTTGTTGGCACAACGTATCATGATCTGGCCAAGCGCGCGAAGGATATCGCCGCTGGTGGGGTCTTATTGGCGGCTTTCTTTGCCGTCATTGTGGGGGCAATTATTTTGCTACCCGCATTATTGAAACGGTTTTAACTGGAGGAAAAAATGGATAACCCAAACTATAAATCAGGATTTGTGGCAATCGTTGGTCGGCCTAACGTTGGTAAATCAACGTTTTTAAACCGGGTCATTGGGCAAAAAATTGCGATCATGTCAAACACGGCGCAAACTACTCGAAACAAGATTCAGGGGATCTACACGACCGATGAATCACAGATTGTCTTCATCGATACCCCTGGGGTGCACAAGCCCAAGAGTAAGTTGGGCGACTACATGGTAAAATCTGCCATGTCGGCGCTGAATGAAGTCGATGCCGTATTATTCATGGTTAACGCCACGGAAAAGCGCGGTGCCGGGGATAACTTTATCATCGATCGGTTGAAGGACGTCAAAGCGCCGGTCTACCTGTTAATCAACAAGATTGACCAGGTTCATCCAGACGATTTGTTGCCTGTTATGGAACAGTACCAAACGGCGCTGCCATGGCAAGCGGTTTATCCGATTTCCGCGTTAGAAGGGAATAACGTCGATGATCTGTTGACCGGACTGGTTGATCAGATGCCTAATGGGCCCCAATATTATCCGGCTGACCAGGTGACGGATCATCCTGAACGTTTCGTTGTCAGCGAATTAATCCGAGAAAAAATCTTTATGTTGACGCGCGAAGAGGTGCCACATTCAGTCGCGGTTGAAATCGAAAGTATGAAGCAAAAAGATGAGGATCACGTCCACATCGAAGCCACCATTATCGTGGAACGTCCTACGCAAAAGGGGATCATGATCGGTAAGGGTGGCAGCATGCTGAAGAAGATTGGGACCATGGCTCGGCAAGACATTGAGCATCTGTTGGGTAGTAAGGTTTACCTGCAGCTGTGGGTCAAAGTTCAACCTAATTGGCGGGACAAGTCTACGCTGTTGAAGTCTTATGGTTACCGCAAGGATGACTTATAAAAATAGCTTACACGTAGAAGGTGGGGATGACTGTGGCGCGAAATGTAACCGACTTTCACGGCATCCTCTTGTTTCGACGGGACTATGCCGAACGTGATTTTCTGATCAAGTTTTTGACGCAAGAATTTGGCAAGAAAATGTTTCTGGTTCGCGGGGCTAAGAAGAAGGGCTACAAGATGGTGGCCGATATTCTGCCGTTTACGGTGGGCAGTTACGTCGGCGATATTGCCGATGATGGCTTATCTTACATCCGTGCGGCCCGTGAAACGAGTCAGTATCAGAATATTAGCACCGATATTTTTAAGAATGCGTATGCCACTTACATCATGAGCTTAGTGGATGCGGCCTTTCCCGACAGCGAGCCGTTGCCAACCTGGTATCACCGGGTCCAGCGGGCACTGACCCTGATTGACGATGGGGTGAATGCCGCCATCGTCACGAATATCATGGAGATTCAGTTGATGCCGGCTTTCGGGGTGGCACCACAACTTCAGGGGTGCGTGATTTGTGGCCGTAACGATTTGCCATTCGATTATTCGGAAAGTTACGGAGGATTACTCTGTCAGCAGCATTGGCAGATGGATCCACGGCGACTGCAGTTAGCGCAACGAACCATTTATTACTTGCGGCAATTTTCGGTATTGGATTTAGATAAATTGCATACCATCAACGTGAAACCCCAGACCGAACACGCCTTGCGGCAGTTGATGGATGAAATCTATGATAGTCAGATTGGGGTGCATCCCAAGAGCAAACGCTTCTTGGATCAGATGCAAACCTGGTCGGCCAAGCTCACGATGCCAGAACCGGGATCGTCAGCTGATTCCACTCAATCTT
>NZ_BCWD01000022.1 GCF_001592085.1 Levilactobacillus senmaizukei DSM 21775 = NBRC 103853 | reverse complement strand
GGGGCCTAGGCTTTTTAGGTTGTTACAAGGTGCTTTAAATGCTGGTATTACGGCATTTTAAAAAATTCCGTTTCTATTGTTTACTACTGTTTACTCTCATTCTGTGGGAGATTTTGTGGGAGATTTTAGGGCAGCGCTTATGGACACGATTAAAAAACACTTCTCGTTTGAGAGGTGTTTTTTTGTGCTTTTATTTTGAATTAGTCCTCTCATACACTTGACAGGGTACACTTTAGGGTGTATTCTAATAGTATAGAAAGGAGGTGAGGTGATGAGCAAAAAAAGAAAAAGAAACAAGCAGACAAAAATACCAAGTTGACAACCATCCTACTGATTATCAACATCATCCAAGGTATTGTAGCACTGCTTAATTCTCTTCCTCATCACAAGTAACACGGTAAGGGCCTCCGGGCCATTACTTGGTGTATACTAAATTATAGCATAGGAGGTTTTATTATGCGCTCAAAGAAGATTACCATCCTACTTTATATTGCTATTGTGATTAGTGGTCTATCTCTACTGGTCAGTACCTTTAATCTAATTTCAAACTTTAGGTGATAAAATGTCAGAACATATTAACTTGAACAATCCAGAAATCATGACTGCCACCGATGCGGCTAGACGGTGGGGAAAGGCCCCAGATTACGTACGTCAAACGCTTAGAAGCAACCCTGCTCGTTTTCCAGATGGATCGGTAAAATTATTCGGTCGTCAATTAATTGTAACCCGCGAAGGTATGGAAGCCGTTACGGGCCATGCTGAAATACAGTAATGAAAAAATCCCACCCTACCATATTGGCAGAGTGGGATTTTACTTACTTAAGTTTCTTAACGTACTCTGTATTACTGGTGATGTACAGCCCATTGGCCAGCTTGAGACGGGTAATCTTTCCATAGCTAACCACAGAATCAATATCAAAGATAGTCCCCTTCGCAAACTTACGCTCTTTCTTCTTAAACGTTTTGTCACGGTACCGGGTTACATTAGTCTTCGCTTTAACCTGCTTGACAGTTTTTAGATAGGTGGCTTTCTTAGCTGGAGTGGTTGCGGATGACCCACCGATACCATTCTTCAGATCCTTGGCGAATTGAGCTTTACTGATACCCCATTTCTTTAGATAGCCGTATGGGTCCTGGTGGTCACCCCAGATGTTATCACTAACCCACTTATGAGACTTGATGCCATTACCAGAGCCATCCAGCTTTAATGGGATACCGTACTTATTCGCATAATAGCGAATCACCCACACATACCGCTTGTATGACTCGTTAAATCGCTTCTGACTGTCTACGTGAGCCAGTTCGACCTGGAATGGACTGGCGTTATTAGCGACCGTTCCAGCTCCGTAGGCGACGTATCCAGGAGTTCCCACAATGTAGATACCTTTGTCATCCACGATTGCGTGAGTATAGGCATTCCACCAATTACTCTTCATGTAGGAAGCCTCTTTTTTGCCAGAACCAGTGTGCTTGTTATTATCATTCCCGGTGTCATGGGCAATGATGTATCGGTGGCTAGCCTTATTGCCATCCCCTGCATTACCTGCCAGTTCATAGCTATGATTCAATTTATAACTCATTTGTCGTCATCTTCCTTCCCGGCAATTTTAGCCAGCTTCTCAAATTTTGGTTTTAAAAAGGGCGGAATGGGAAAGCCCATCACGTCCAAATTTTCTACTATTGAGATCGCATATTCCGCGGTGTAAAAGAGTAAAACCGCATTTGATACGGTATCAAATTCTAAAACATCTAAAAACGGATAAACTGTTAACGCTAGGACAATAATTAACAAGTGCTTCGATAGTCCCTTTAAACCCACAGAGCTATCTGCCTTAATCTTCGCGCCCTTAGTAAAGCTCTTAACGATTCCCGTCAAAAGATCCGCCATAACTGTCCAAAGAAAAATCTCAACTACTGGATTATTTACCATTGCTCCAAAAGCATTGGCAACCAGTACAATTCCAAAAGGTGCATGCGGTTCGAACATCAGTTTTCACTCACCCTTTCTAATGTATTATCGGCAAACACGGCATAGAGGTCGTGTCCACCAACGGAAAATACTGATGGGGCTGCAACAACTTGCGTCTCTAAGCTCCAAACCGAATCACCGTTTTTATCTAGACGTTTGTATTGAGTGGTATTACTACTGGTATGACTAACTAGATATATTTGGTCAGAATGGCTGACTGTTAGAAGTGGATTAATTCCAACATCAGTCAATGTTAATAAAAGATTGCCGTCCTGATCGTATTTATAAAGGGTTTTATGAGTCGCCACCCAAACGGCATCTTTAGTAACTGCGATGTTTCGAAAAGATCCGCTGACCTCATGTGTCCATGACTCTGTTCCACCAGAATCCAACTTGGTTAACTTTCCTTCTACGCCTACAAAAACACTGCCATCACTTGCACAACCAACTGACTTAATGGCCGCACCTAAAACGGTTGTCCATAATAATTCTCCATCGGAAGATACTTTCTGTACCGATTGACCAGTGAGCGTTCCTACTACAGCATTGCCATCTGGATCAATATCCATAGCTACTGAGTATCGATCCAGAATCTTGTTAGACCAAACCTGGTTTAGATTGGTGTCATATTTGCCAATGTATCCAGTGATATTGCTCAGAAAGATATTACCCTGATCATCATAGGCTAAGGCTCGAACCGCGCTAATATATTTGGTTGCCCACTGATTACTTTGGTCTTGTGCAATCAGTATGACATCACCATTGGCTCCGCCAACCATAGCTTCTCCAATTGAGTTTACATCTACAGCGTAAACTGGATAATCAATTACATAGCTCCACTCGCGCTTGGCCGTTAGGAGTTTGGGGATGCTTCGATAAATAATCTTTCCCGCGTGCGCTAACCCGGATAACTTGTGTGGTCCGTGCACGATTCCGGCGATCTTGCTCCCATTGTGTGCAATCCCCATTAGCTTTCCTCCCAGTAAAAAAAGCCATCCGGATCGCTGGTGGCATTTGCAATGGCACTCTCTTCATCATTACCAGTCGCTCTTGTAAGTGACACTCCTTGTGGTCCGGTCAAGCCGGTTTCGCCAATTGGGCCTGGGTCACCCCGATCACCCTTAGTTCCAACTTCGCCTTTTTCTCCTTGAGGCCCCATAAGAGTATTAATTGTCTTCCAAGAATCGGCCGTTTTAATCATCAAATCCTGTCCAACAAAGTACGCATCGCCAACGGTTGCATCTGCCGGTAATTCATCAACAGTTGCTAACGCCCCCTTGACGGTAATACCTGGCACACCTTGGACTCCAGGATCACCCTGTGGCCCGATTGGCCCTTTTGGACCTTCTGGTCCTCGTAGCATTGCAACCTTTGCTGTAGTATCGGAAACGAGATTATCAAAATCAGTTTTGAATTGTTTAAAATCCACATCTCGTCCCTCGATATAATCAGCTACTTTTTCTTTCAGTGATTCAGCTTGACTATCTAACACTTCCATTTGTTGCTTAGCATTTTCAGATACGTCTTTACTGGCAGTATCGTATGACTCATTTAATTTTGCGATCAACGAATTATAAGGATTGATATAATCGTCCGGCTCGATTTCAAAGATATTGCTGCTTTCCAGAACATACACTTCAAAATTATCGGTGGTCGTTCGCACGTTATCCTTAACTAAAGAAAAATAAGCCGTTTGATAACGACCTATTGACGAACTAGCTTGACTCGGAAATTTATACTGAAACTTTCCTTGAGTCTCATCAATCATTTTTACAACACTATCAATGACCGTTTTTCCAACACTAGTTACACCTTCGAAACTAACTGTGAAGCCTGTAAGGTCCATTGGTTCGCCCTTATCTATGATACTAACTTCCAAGCCATCAACATCACCATCACCAATCCGGATAAACGCCAATGGATCACTACCAGATTGTTTTGTCACATTCAAATGTAGCTTAATCATTTAACTCACCTCAATCCTATTTATTCATTTTTACTTTATGAAGAATCCCTTTAAATACGTAATATAAAGTGCTGCCTTTTACAACGATTGGGGCCGCTTTTCCATCGGCATAACTTCCTAAAGGAATTGAAAACTTTGGCTTTTTTGATGCTAAAGGATACTTGTTTAAATTAAAACCTACTGCCCCATGAGCAACTGTAATAACATTCTGATACCCATTACCCCAACCATCGATATAATCAAATGGTGTTTGACTGTATAGGGCTGGTGTCAAAAATTCTTTATAATTGCCCGTCTTTGAATCAAACTTCAACTCACCTTTGTTCGTGGCAACTATTAGTGTAAAATCATCCAGTTCTTGAATGTCCAACACATTAAAGGGGATCGTCATCATCCACAACAAATTTAGTTGTTCATCTAACTTCACTACCACCGTATCAACTACTTCATTTAAGTCATTTTCATCCCTAAACAGCAGATTATTATCATGATCAAATTTGAATAATTTTGGCCCTTTAACAGGTGCAGGACTTGTATTTATTAGATGTCCGCTATTGCTATATTTGTATAATTTTCCATCGCTTGCATAAGCAATAATGTTGTCTTTTTGATCTATAGTAATTGAAACATATCCATATTTAAATCTTACGTAAGCATCTGCTGCTGACCATCTCAGATTACCAAGGCTGTCGTACGCAACTAACTTATGATCTTTGACTACATAAATGTTACCCATAGAATCTACGCTCGGGGAATAGTCAACATTCATCGTTAAATCTGGAATTCCTTTCGAATCTAATCGAATAATTGACGGATTAAATCCCTTACGGTACACAAAAATCTTCCCCGATTCAGTTGGAATTAGTTCTTTGAAAACCGTATTGTTCAGATCATACTCCCAAACTTCCTGCAACGCTGGAACGCCTCTATATATAAGCTTTGTTCCGCCTATCCCAGACGCGTATAGACCTTGGATTTTCTTACCAGTCGCATCATATAGCCCTGCAACTTTCTTCCCATCTTTGCCATACAATCCCATAAGTTATTCCTCCGTCCATCCGACTAGTCCTACTAAACCCGCAGCACTTAATTTTGTAGCTTCAGCTTTAGCATCGTCCTCTGAGTCTACAGACAAATACACTGGAGTTTTATTATCGGCAATGGTCGGATTCTCAAGGAAGCTAACCTTTTTTTTAAATGCAACATCTACCGTTACCGAACCATCCGCTGCATTTCTCGGCATAAAATCACTCATATCAGGTGTAACACCATCAACTCCAGGATCACCCTTGTCTCCTTTGACCCCACGAAGATCGCTAGATGGGTGCCAATTTAATTGATACCAAACGTACAAAACACTTCCAATCAAAAATGCATCTCCATCGTTAGCCACCGCTGGTAATTGAGATACATCACTAACTAATCCTTTTAATTCAATACCTTTACCCGGATCGCCTTTTTCTCCTGGAATACCATCAGATCCGGCAATTCCTTTTTCTCCTGGCTCACCTTTTGGCCCACGAATTGGCCCAACATCAACCCATTTAGAACCGTCAAATACATTTAAATCAGTCCCAACAAAGTAACCATCTCCGGCCTTGGCATTCATTGGTAATGAATCCGTTGAGTCAAACGAGCCTAATACTTTTACACTCGTTCCAGGAGCACCGGCGGGACCAGCAACACCTTGATCACCTTTGTCGCCTCGATCCCCCTTAGGGCCTTTCAAACTTGCTACATCCGATTTCACATTCTCAACCAGTAGCGCAAATTGTCCCTTAAAATCGGCGAAATCAATTGTCCGACCAGATACATAATCATCAATTTTTTTTGCTAATTCATCTGCCTTCTCATTGAGTCGGAGTGATTCTTCATCAAAATTCGTTCTCAACTGATTAACCAGATAGTTATATGGATTGATAAAATCATCCGGCTTCATTGTTCCCAAATCAACCGATCCATATACACAAATCGTTAAATCTCTAGTGGTCGTCCGCTCGTTACCTTTAGTAAATGAGAAATATGCCCTTTTAAACCTTCCCGCTGATGCCGTCACCTGCTCTGGAAAACGATAAACAAACTGTCCCTCAACTTCATTAGTCGTCTGAATATCTGTATCAACCACCGTCTTGCCAGCACTTGTGACCCCTTCAAATGCAACAGACCATCCTGTTAAATCAAAAGGCTTGTTTCCGGTGGTAGCAGTGACAGATAAACCATCATTGTTACCATCATTCACTCTTAGGAAAATTACAGGCTTAGTTTTGTTTTGTTTATTGGTATCTAATTGCAAATCAATCACTATTAGTCCTCCATCCCATCTACATTTTTTGCGTAATCTTTAACATCAACTTCTGTAGGCACTAATCTTTCATCTTCGTGGCCTCGGCGTTTTGCTTTGATTTCCCATCCAAAGTTTGCTTCTGGAGTATCACTTTCGACTATAAAGAAACCAACTTCTCGACTTGCTACCCACACACTTGCTGAACTATAGGACTGTAAAAACACTTGATAAGAAATATCGGTATTCACGGTGTCTAAAAACAGCGGTTCAATTTCCACTCTGGTAGTTTTCAGCTTGTCTGTTTTCCCTTCACCAATATCTCCTAAATAACTTTCTGCCGTTTCATAAGCTGGTGTGGCCCTTAAACCATCACGAGTTACATGCACAGCGTTTTTGCTATTCATGACGTCTAAATTTCCCATCACATAAACATCGCCAACTAACCCAACACCAGAATTGTGAAGACCACCTTGCCCAATACTGATGGACTGACCACCCGCATTCAGGCTAATCCCTGTATCTGACCCGATACTTAAACCAGCAGTGTTATTAGACAAAATGTCAGCGGAAAATCTGCCGACCTCAGTTTTATTACTAGACAAAAAGTTGTCATAAAAATAGAAACCGCCGTCATTGATTGAAAAACCCCTATTAGCCGCGCTATAGCTTTGGAAATAACTTCGATCTAAGTCAAAGCGAATACGCCCATTATTTCCGGTAATATAACCTTTTTTAAATTCCACTGCTCCAGTATCAAGATTAATGTTCAAATTTGTCCCAGAAATTTGTCCCGCTTTAATTCGATTCGCATTTAAGAATCCCGTAACAATACTATTTGCATTCAGATTAATCACGTTAATAGCCGCGGCGTTAAACGTTCCTTCGGTGATGTTAGTTGCATCATGACCTGCAATATCGCTGACCGCTTCCTGCCACCGGCCATCATGATAGAGCCACATAATAACGTGGACACCAACATTTTGATACCAGATATCGCCCTCTTTGCTACCAATAATATCCGGTGGTGTTTGTGACGACCAGCCGACCGTGTTGCTTTGGTTGGCCGCCTTTTTCACAATCGCCTGATCAATCACGGTCAACTGGTTACCAATACTGTCAATCTTGTGCTCAATGTCACTTCCACCTCTTAAATTCGTACTGGATAAATAAGACTGTGTGAGATATTGCTCAGTGCTTGGTGACCAGGTATACCCCGTCATACGGGCCTTAACATTCAAATCGTCTTCATCATGAATGAATGTGGCAGTATCGCCTGGATAAACTCGGCTGAAAATTCCACTGTCCTTATACTCTTCAGTATCTTCTAACATAACAACATTCAA
Source organism: Levilactobacillus senmaizukei DSM 21775 = NBRC 103853 (assembly GCF_001592085.1). Taxonomy (GTDB): domain Bacteria; phylum Bacillota; class Bacilli; order Lactobacillales; family Lactobacillaceae; genus Levilactobacillus; species Levilactobacillus senmaizukei. The sequence goes on along the minus strand of NZ_BCWD01000022.1, from coordinate 26,245 downwards.
CTCATACTGTTCACCAGGTCGATCGATATGATTTTTCGAAAATTCCTTAGTAGCCGCTTCGCGTAATGCTATCAGAGCTTCATCCTTAGGGATTGCATCCGGATCAACTTCGCCATCTGCAGAAACAGAATCCTCATCAATTGCCTTAATATCAGAATATTCAATCTTGGCAATACGTGGCGTTGTATAATTATCAATCAACGGAGAATCCACATACAGCTCTGGTAAGAATAACCCGTTATACCCTTCTGGCATAATTCTAGTAACTGTGTTCGTTAGATCTTCGGTAGCTTTGTATCCCAACAAGTTTCGCCGATTACGAAATACCACACCTCGATCTTTTCCTAACTGTGCAACATGATTGAAATGGAAGTTATCCCACTCAAATTCTCCGCCCCAACGTGATATCAATGTGTTATCGTCTGTACCAATCAACGCCGCAATTGGACTCATTCGAACAATACGAGCGTTCGCCACATTTCCTACAAATGAATTGTAGGTGAACTCATGTGGGAATTGAGTTGACTCCATGATGTGCTGCACGGCATCGGCTCCAGTTTTTTCCACAATATTAATATCTTCGACAAAGTTTTGCATGAGGTCCCAAAAAACATGGTAGGCATGCACCGTTAATACACCCATAGATTTTTCTACTGAATTCACACGAAAGGCCTGGTCATCGTAACCAGGCACAGGGGCTGTAATAATCATTTCATTCTGAATAGACAACCCATGTTTAGCAAATAATGGATAATCAAATTGGAAATCGAACTGTGTATTTAATGACCAAGTAATGGTGTCATTCGACACGGCCGATAAAACCCGACCGTTATGCCCTTGAAAATCGCGTTCATCCCATCCATATAATTGAATCATAGCCACGACCACCTTCCATCTATAACAATCTTGGTAGCATTCTGGCCTAGCTCGATTTCGTTAAGCCCTGGTTTAAGCAATGGATATTCGCCATCTAATTGTTCATCGAAAATTCCTGAATCTGAGCCATGAATAACTGTGTCATGCCAACTATCAATCGTCAAATAATCCGTAACCTTTAATAATGTCAGCTCAGTTCCATTAATACTGAACTTTACCGTCCCTGAACCAAATACTGTTAACAACGGTTCCGATTCTTGAGAACCCGGATTGTAAACATCATCAGAATGTTCCAACACAATTGGATCTGATTCTTGGTACCAAAAAGGGTCTAAGACTAGGTTTACAGAAACATTCCCAACCAATTCAACCTCTGCCGGGGATGCAGCATCTATACTGACTTGCTTAATTATTCGGTAATACCCGCGATCATCAGAAAAGACTAATTTGCTAGAACCCATTACCCAGTTATTTAACCGTCTAAGGACTTCGTTATATCCTTGAAGTCCTGTTAAACCCGGTAATAAGGTGGGCATAATCATAAAGTCGCATTTCAACTGAACGTCCTGCCATCCCTGAAACTGGGTTAAACTTCCATGACGACTACCTGGGACCATCGTTGTAATTACACTTTGCTGGGCAGTCGGAATATCAGGCTTTTTTGACAGCACTATTCCCAGATCTTCATTGCCAACTTCGTCCAAAAAAATCTGCATTAGTAATTTCGCCTCCCTTTGCTAAAACCGTTCGTGACATCCTGTTGTTTCAAATAACCCGAAGTGTATGGACCCGTAATCTCAGCGAACTTTCTCCCATCGATATTTAGGATGATCGGTTGACTTGAGTTACCACCCATAGCGGCCGCGATACCCTTACCAATACCGCCTAAAGTTTCTTCATTGAGTGGTAAGGCAGCTTCTGGACCAGCATCACCATAGCCATTAAAACCACCTTGAGCATTTGCAAACACAGAAGGCTTTGTGAATACCCCACCTTTCGCATACCAATTAACTGATAAATGAGGAACCGAGGGCGGTTTTAAGTTAAACGACCCATTCAAACTAAAGTGAGGAAGGGGTGGCATACTGATTCTAGGAAATCTCAAATGAAGACCACTGAACCAACCTTTGATTTTATTAATGACACCAGAAATAGTAGAAGCTGCAGCCTTGACAGGCGTGGTCATAGCCGACTTGATACCATTCCAAACACTCGTTGTAACTGACTTAATTGTTTTGAACACGCTAGAAGTCGTGGACTTGATTGAGTTCCAAGCCGCCTTAACTCCTGGTTTCAAGGCATTGTAAACCTTAGAAATTGCTGATTTCACGCCATTCCAAGCACTAGAAGTAACGGATTTCACGCCGTTAAAGACACTACTCGTTGTGGATTTCACTGCATTCCATGCCGCTTTAACGCCTGGTTTAATCGCGTTATATGCTTTTGCTACGGCCGACTTTACACCGTTCCATGCACTGGAAGTAACAGATTTCACGCCATTAAACACAGTGCTAGTCGTTAACTTGACAGAATTCCAAGCCGCCTTAACACCAGTCTTAATGGCATTATATGAAACAGAAACGACTTTCTTAATTCCGTTCCAAGCACTGGTGGCTAGCACTTTAACGTCATTGAAAACAGTTTTTGTTACCGTCTTGATCGCGTTCCAAGCAACTGTTACACCTTCCTTCAACGCATTTACCACTGCCATTACTGGCGCTTTAACTGTATTCCAAACCGCAAGAATAGCAGCCTTTATCAAAGCCCAAGCCACCGTAGTTACAGTTCGAATGGCCGCCCATCCAATCGTAAACACACCTTTAATGACTTCCATTACTGTTTTAAAGACGACTACAATGGCATCCCAAGTAACAGTTGCTACTGCCTTAATTCCGTTCCAAATGGCGGTCAGCGAACCTTTAATAGCATTCCAGACTGTTGAGAATACCTGACTGACACCATTCCAGAGAACGGAGAAAAATGATTTCAAAGCATTAAATACCGTTGTAGCAACTGTTTTAATGCCGTTCCATACGCTTGAAAGAAAATTCTTTATGCCATTCCAAACGTTAGAGGTAACCTCTTTAATCTGTTTCCAGTGGGTAATAATTAGTACAACCAATGCAATTACAGCGGCAGCTAATAAGGCAAAACCTAATGCTTTTGGCGACATAATTCCAGCCAAAGAGGCGAAACCTTTTTTTGCGGCTGCCAGTGTTTCAGGAAATTTGCCAATTGCAACCATCAACTTGCCAACGCCTAACACCGTTGGCCCGATTGCGGCAGCTAGACCTGCCATAACTAAAATGGTCTTTTGTGTCCCAGAATCCAGGTTGGTAAACTTATCAACCAAGTTACCCACAAAGTCCGCTACCGCCTTAATTGCTGGAGCTAAAGCCTCAGTAATCTTAATTGCGGCTGACTCCAACGATCCTAACATTTGATCGATTGATGCCTTAGAACCTTTGTTCATGGTATCTGCCATCTTCTTAGCAGCACCGTCAGAGTTTTTGAAACTGTTCGTTAGCTTGTTCATCTTTTCTGGTCCGGCGTTTACCAATGCCATCATTCCTGATAGCGATTCCTTGCCGAACAGAGTAGACATAGCTTGAACTTTTTGTTCTTTGGTTAATCCCTTAAATCGATCCTGCAACATGCCAATAATGCTACCAAGCGGCTTCATCTTTCCTTGAGAATCAAAGAAGCTAAGATTAAGGTCATTCATAACACCTTTCATCTTAGCTGTGGGGTCTGCTAGTCGGGCCATTGAACTACGCAATGTTGTCCCTGCTTGGCTACCTTTAACACCAGCATCAGACATGATACCGATTGCCGCAGCCGATTCTTCAATACTAATTCCCATGGACTTTGCAACAGGCGCGACATACTTCATGGCCTCGCCCATATCGCCAACTTCTGCGTTAGTCTTGGCAGCAGCTTCGGCAAATACGTTTGCCACATGGCCTGACTGACTTGCGTTTAACCCGAATCCTCGTAATGCACTGGCAGCATATTCAGACGCCTTACCAACATCTCCACCAGAAACGGCAGCCAGATTCAGTACCCCTGGCATTGCGCCCATGACTTCTTTTGCGCTAAAACCTGCTGAAGCAAGATTTTCCATGCCTTCAGCAGATTGTTTAGCATTAAACACCGTCTTGGCACCTAAGTCCACAGCTTGATCGCTTAACTGTTTCAGTTCACCTTTCGTTGCTCCAGAAATTGAACCGACCCGATTCATCTGAGCTTCAAAATCACCACCAGTTTTAACAGCCGCAGCTCCTATCGCAACCAACGGCACTGTTAACCCGGTGGTCAGCTTTTTACCAACAGAGCTGACCTTTTCACCACTTGTACCAATTCGCTCCATTTTGGAAGCAGTCTCTGTGGATAATCCACCTTGCTTTCTAATGGATTCATTGGTAGTTGCCAACTCATTTTTTAAGTTTGCTTCGGATGCCTTAGCGTTGTCTAGCTTCGCCCTCATTTCATCGACTTCACGAGAATTAGCACCATAAGCGGCTTCTGTCTGCTTTAACTGTTGTTCTAAATTATCCACTTGCTTAGCAGTCAGAGCCGTCTGTTCCGTTAGCTTCCGCTTAGCTAGTGCATTTTTCTCCGCATTTGTGGCATCCTTACCCAGCTCAGCTTCTTGTCGGCTGTATGAGGCTGTCAGGGCCTTTTCCTTCGAATCAAGTTTGCTGGATTCCGTTTCTAGTGCTGCTAGTTTATCCTTGGCTTCTTGCGTCTTCTTCCCTTGGGCAGACATCTGCACGTTTACCTTGTCCAACTGGTTACCTAGGCTAGATTCGGCTCTTTGAGCATCTAAGACCTTGCCTTCCATCTTCGCAAGTTGGTCTGAGGTAGCATTCCCAGACTCTTTCATTTCCTTATATTGATTAGTCAGTAACTGGGTCCGCTTTTGTGCCGCTGCAAATTGATCTTCTAGCTTTTTTTGCTTGGCGGCTAACTTGTCACTGGCACTAGCTGCATCCCCCATTGCCGCAACTTGCGCGCGGTATTCCTTAGCCGCCGTATTCATGACGGTGTTCAGTTCTTTTACCGTTTTTGCGAGTTGAATGGCGCCATCTGCCTTGAATCGAAGAATGATATTTGCTTCGTCTTTACTACTTGCCATATTAACCTCCTTTCTAATTCCAGAATGGAATCTGGTCCATATAAACTTCCTGAACGTCTTCAATCGAATCAGGATTATTTAGCCGTAACCAATTAATCTGAGTCTTCAGGTACATGTTCGGAGTAGACTTCATAAAGAAATCTAGCGACCAGCCAAAATTACTGGTTGCCACGAACAAATAAAAATCCCAAGGAAACTGTTCATCTCCCTGGGATTTTTGTTGTTGTGGCATCTTTATTTTTTTGCGTCAGATTCCTGGAATCCCTGCTCTTGCATGATCTTCAAAGCATCTTCTAACACATTGGGAACATCCGAAAATGGAATAGCCCGATTCATTTCATCATACGTGCACTCTGTACCACCACCGATGAGCAGCCCATATACTAACGACCATACAAGCTTCATCGACTTTTCGTCACGTTTGAACACCTTGCGATTTAGTAACGCCGTTAAATCTTTTTCAAACGCCGTATAATTTTTCCCATATGCCACTTCAATTGCGTTGATGGAATCAAAAGTTAACATGGCTGGGACTTTAATCATCTCACCAGTTTTCTGATCTCGAATTCGTAGGAATGTCGCATCACTAACATTAACTAGGTCACTCAGTTTTGCCATTTAACATTCTCCTCTATCCTTTAGGTTCAGTTACTGGGGTCCCCAGCGTTTCAATTTGTGACTTATCGAAAACGACTTGCTTCATGAAGTCTTCCACAGTCAGTGTCGTTTCTCGTTGTGAGCTGTACTTGGAATACATGACATGGTCACCGTGCAATAATCCACTTGCTTGAATGGTCATCGATACGTCCTGTTCTTTAAATTCGTCTTCTGACGTTTCATAGCTGAGTTCGGTTGCTGGTGATACCACACATCGAGGGAACCACATTGCATCATTAACGCCATCAGACCGCTTAGCGATAAATCCAAAACCAAATTCTGCAGGAGTAGTTGCATCTGCGCTGGCGAAAGAAACCCCGTTATTTGGTGTAGTCGCAGTGACCTGGTCCAATAGACCAGTTGGCAATCCAATATGGTCCATACTGATTTCTTCTTCTGTTTCTTGATTAACCTGCGCTAACAGCACACCTGAAGCGTAAAGTGGTGTCGACTTTCCATTACCTTTCACTTCAACTTTCTTACCGATCGTCTTACGGAAAATTTGATCGGAATAAACTGGAGCCGTGCTTGATGTCCCTGGCGTAGTCATTGGTGCAAAAAAGATATCACCTAATGTTAGCGTGTAGGCATCTTTGTTCTTGTTGGTTTGTACATCTGCCATTTCTTAAATCCCCATTTCTTTTTTTATCATTTTTATCATTGTGCTATTCATGCGACCTTCGGCGGCCTTCAACGTATTTCGTGTAAAGTTCTTTGCCGTAATCTTTGGTGTTCCCTTATCAACAAACTTCCACCAAAAAGAATCTCCAAAAGTTACCGCAATATCAGCTCCCGACTGAATAACTTTGAGGTTGTTTTTCATTTGTCCATATTTTGGAACAAACGAAGCTTTTGGGTCAGACGGCAATGCAGGGCGTAAACTGTGCACATAAATATCGGCGGCCGCCCTTTGAGCTCGTTTGACAGCAGCAGAATCCACTTTGATTTTTTTTAACATGTTCTGAGCATCAACAAACCCGTTATTACTCATAGTTCTACCCGAATATACGTATAGAAATTATTTACAGTTGTGCCATTTTCATCACTAAAACTATTGTTGAACCCCATAAAAGGCACATCTGAAAACACACGCCTAAACTTCTGCAACTCCTTTTCGGTTCCTTCAGTAAATAGAGATACCTGATATTCAGGCTTACTATCCAACGTTTCTCCACTGGCATGAAGGTTTTCTTCATTTGTATAAGAATAAACAAAGTATGGGAACGGCGTTCCCGTTGGCGCTTTGTTCCGATACACCGGCAGTCCAAGCGACTTAAGTCGGGCCCGAAACTCCTCAAAACTAATCAACATAATTCAAACTCAGCTCCTCGAAGTTCCTATCATCATCGACATAAAGCCGGGTGATGAGATACGGCTTACCCGCAATCATCACTCGGCTTTCAAGTTGGTCTATTTTGGGGTCAAAACGAATGCGAATCCGTTTAACCACATCTGTTTTTGCTTGCATGCTCTGAAACTTTTCAGTGGCCGTTACCCCCAGGCTCTGATAATTAAGCACTCGTGACTCTTGCCACTTATCAATTGGTAAATCATCCTCATTGACCGACTGAACTAAAGATAAAAGCTTCGCCCTATGCTTCAGATGATTGGTTAACCGTGTCATTTGAATACACCTCCTGAATAAAGAAGGGTGTCAGTGAGTCTAGTGCTGTCGCCATTTCTTTTTCTGGAACTCGATAATCGTTCAAGATTGCAGCAACCATTAATACCAGCTGATCTGTTTCGTTTCCAGTTGCATTACGAACATATTGACGGGCCATTTCAAGATATCGATCCAACATTGAATCATCCATGCTGTCTTCCCACTCAATATGAGTCTTAAACTCTTCAAAAAGCGCATCGTGTTCCATGGCTAGCCCTTAGCAGCAGTTGCCACTTCCCACTTGTAAGCAGCTGGTTCAAATGGACTGTAGATAAGTTGGCCGTCCAACAAGTTGTAAATCTTGAAGCCAATCCGGTTAGTATCGGCAAACTTTTCAACTAACTTTTGAACTTCCATAGCGCCAACTACGTCTTGAATATGGAACTTGCTGAAATCACCAAAGTAAATTACTGGAGTGTTTGCCGAACCTTTCTTATCTGCATAGTCAGTTACATCTGTTGGGTAACCAACCAATAAATTACCAATCCCACCTTCTGCTTGATTGAGTGGCCGCAAGAGTGGGAACCCGTCCGCCGTCTTCATCTTTTCAACCATCGTCAATGCTGCGCGATTCATGATGAAACGACCTTTGTTCATGACTTCCGTGACAGGTGTGTTTTTCATTTCGATCAATGCGTCATAAATCTTTTGACCAGCATCTGCTGCAGTTAAGTCCACCGCTGCAGTGGGAGTAAAGGCGACAGCCTTCTTAGCTAAAGCACCATCGTTGATGTTGTCAGTTTCATCCCCGTTAAACATGTAGTTAGCTTCTTGGCGCACATATGCCTTAGTGAGCTCTTCGATCACGATGTTTTCAACAGGTAATCCGGTCATAGCCAGCAATTTCTTCGTAACGGTTGCCAATGCATCAAACTCGGTTGGGCTTAACAGAACTTCATCAAATTCAATGGCAGTTTCCGACATTGGCTTATCATCAGCACGTTCCAACTTATGACCAGTGGCAGTTGCCTTCTTAACTAACACGGGATACTTAACATCGCCTGAAGTCCGAACGACACTCCCATACTTCCGAAGTAGGTTTTCTTCTTGAGCGTAGGAAATGATTTCACTCGCAACAACTTCAGGGACGGTAACCGAACCATTACCTGTTACAATTCCCAACGATCGGGCTTCTTCAACCGGCATTGCACCAATTACAGTCTTAGCGAATGCAGAACGAATTTGTTCATTCTTAGCAACCTTAGATAATTGGCCTTGCCCTTGCATACCTGAACGAATCGCGTCCTTAATGCCATCCCGTACTTGTGGTGATACAACAGCCCCATGTTCATTATCATCGTCACCAGGTTTTTCTTCTGATTCGGATTCAGAACCATTATTATCGTCACTAGCTGGATTATTTTCGGTGCTAGTTAAGTTAGCCAACTGGTCTACCACATCCTTGTGGGCCGCAGTTTCCTTATCAGCGGCGTCTTGTAATGCCTTAGCATCATCTTCGGTCAGCTTAGGGTCTTCAGCCCGTGTTTGTAATGATTTCAACCGCATTTCTGATTGTTCCTTCATACGCTTCAACATTGCTACCAAGTCTTTATTCATGTGATAACTCTCCTTTAATTTTTGAAATAATCTGTTTGCGTTGTTCCACTAATTCAATTAATTTATACTGGCCATCTTTGCTTCTATTGAGTTGTGCATCAGTATCGTCATATGCCGGAATAGTTACGATTGATACCTCAAATAGCTCGACCTCTTCGATGGTTCGTACAGGGTGGTCTGGATCGCTGTAGTCCCACTTATCAGCCGTGGGGATAAAGCCAAACGAACATTTGTCAATGTCGCCTCGCTCCATGCTAACCACTAAATCTCGACCTGCAGTGGTATCCGGAAGATCAACAGTAAACGCTAATCCCTGTTCATCTTCCTCAAGTGTCAAAGTACCTGACTTTGTACGACCCAGGATGTTGTCCCAGTTGTGATTAAACAAGCACCGAATATCATCATTTTCAGTAAGTGTTTTGCTAAAAGCGCCCGGAGCGATTTGTTCCGTGAACGCACCTGCAATATCCGTTGGCGAATTAAAAACGGACGCATGACCACTCACTGTTAGTGGGTGATCAACATCCGTTCCATCTCGTTTGTTAAAATTGAAAGTTCTAATTTCCTGTGTTTTCGTCATTGTCACCCCCCTTCGTGGGCAATGAATTATCTGTAGCAGACTTATCACCAATATTCATCAGGTCGTTGCTGATATAGATTGCCTGACTTTCCTTAGTATTCTGAGGTTCAAATCCTAACATTTCGGCTACGTTGTCTGGTGAAGTAATTCCAGTTCGAACGATGTTATAACCGATATTGGTCTTAACCGAATAAGGAACAAAGTCCAAAATATTAATTTTCCATTCAATGTGATATCCAGAATCTTTACTAAATAGCAATTGCGTATAATGTTCACTCAAATTTTGTAAGATTGGCCGAACGGCCTTGTTATGGAGATACATCATGGATTTTTCAACATCGTTTTCCATCATGTGCTGGTAGGTGTCAACGTTAATTCCTAGGTACTTACCCAAATCCTTCTTGTACACATTCAGATAAGCCAGAATCTTGTCATCCTCGACTGGAGACCGGAGAGTGTCAATTTCGTACCCTTTTCCAAGGGTTAACATCTTCACGGTATCTTGATTGTCCAAGCCTTCCAACTGACCTTTAATAGCCGTAACTAGCTGACTTTGTGTAGCGTTAGCTGGATTCAAATGACTATCAAGCTTCAACAAGAAGGCCAACAAACCGCCCTTGGCATATTTATCGGTCAGCACTTTTTCTGCACTCATAACACCTTCTAAGGTGTCCTTTCCAAGTTGGGCCAATCCCTGGCCTTGTAGTGCACTGGTGTTAACCTGCTTCACATGTTCGATCATGGATCCAGGGATGTTAGTACCGCCGACCTTATAAGTTTCAACAAGCCGATCATTTAAATCTGTGGAAACATCCGATACCAAATGCAATTCATTCCCTAAGTAAGCTGGAAACACTTCGCCGCGAAGCAATAAAGTGTTAACTTGCAATTTGGAAAACTCAAAACCCGTTTGATATTCGTTGGGATGTTTCAAAAGCTTCAAAACCGCATGATTAGGAACTTCCTCACCATCAGGCCCAATAACCGTCGGCTTTGCCATCGCAATTTGATTAGAAATGTCGTTGACCAGCTCATTCACATCGCTAGATTTCATGATGGAATCATCATTAACAAAACGTGAACCCCAACGAATATAATTTGACTTTAAATCGTCTAACCAACCTCGCTTTTCAACTTGCTTAAATAAAAAGTTAGAGAATCTATCTCTTAATCCCAAACCTTCACCTCCTATCCATATATTGTTTTCAGGTAATCATCCAATCCGGCCGTGTCAACATCTTCCATCTCAAATTGAGTAGACTTGTGAGCGTCCAACATTGCCGCTGCCCCATCAATTTTCTTAGCGGATTTCGTCTTACTAGGCGCCTTTAATCCGTTAATGTTGGTAACCACGACAATATTGAGTAAGCAGTACACCAGTAATGGATTATCTGTAATTAACCGCTTTTCGTAAATCAACCGTTCCACATCATCCATGACTTCATTCAGCACCGTTGGATATTGCATGATAGCCACGCAATCTAGCCCAAGGTTCTCAAGTTTCTCAATCAACTTCTGGGCCATGGCAGGGTCATAATTAATGCGTTGGACATCATAATCACTCATTAGCTGCGTGATATATTCGATGATCTGGTCTTGGTCAATCATCTTTCCATCACAGAACTCCACAAAGCCCTCTTCTGCCAATTTTCGGTAAGGAACATTGTCCTGTTGTTCACGGTAATCGATATTGTCATAAGGAATGAAATAGCGCTGCTTAACCTTTAGCATCGACTTACCATCTTCACCAAACGTAGGAATGTTGATTGACACACAAGTTAAGTCAGTTGTCTTAGACAAATCCAGCCCTAACCAAACGGCCTCACCACGTAGGTCACCCATTTTGTCTGGTTGCAATATTGGTTCTACCTGATCACGACTAAAGAAACTTTCAGCTCCATTCACGAACACATCTAAATGCTTAGAAAGAAACTCACCTTTACCATGTTCAGAACGTTGGGCCGCTAAGAATTCAATTTCTAACGCCTCCATCGTGATTGAAACGTCAATATTAGGATTAACCTGTCGCCAAACATGACGGTCCGTCCAGTCATAACCTTTGTTTGGCTCATAAATCAGGACCAGACGGGAATCGTCATTGTCTTTGTCTAAGATCTCTTTAGATTCCTTGTAGACACGCATCCCTACTGATGAAGAGCTCTTTCCGGCAGTAGAAATGTTAAACATGATAGGTTGCGCCCGCTCCAGCATAGCTGACTTAAAGTTGTCGTACTGCTCCATGTTTTTTTGCGCGTGAAGTTCATCGTTCAGCACAAACGATGGATTTGAGCCTTCAATCTTGCCGGTGTTTTTCGTCATGACTTTAAAGGTGTTCTCAAATGCCACACCATCAATCTGATAACGATAAACAGCCCCAATCACAGAGCCTGCTTTGCCCTTGAACACTTGCGAATTGTTATAAAGCACAGGTGAATTTTCTACTAGGGCTCCAAATGGCTTAGCCGCATACTGAGCTTGCTCAAAATCAGAGGCGCAGCAGTAAACATCGGCCCCTACTTCACCTTCACCATACATGGCATAGGCAAGTGCTCCTGTTCCAATCAGTGTTTTACCGTTCTTCTTAGGAACTTGCCAATAAACTTCACGTATAAGCCGAACCGTTCGCCCCTTCCCATCTTCATGTTGCCAACCGTATAACTGGGCAAAACCAAACAACTCCCATGGCTCAAGAATAATTGTCTCACCAGCCAGATCGCCTTTCACGTGACGAACATAGGTTTGAATAAAATCTAGTGCTTCATTAGCTTTATTGTTATCCCACCAGATATCGCCACGTTTTTTCCAACGTTTATAGCGCTTGACTGCCTTCTTAATGGTTGTTGGGTAGTCTTTAGGATTTTTCGTTACTAGGCCTGCGTATACATCAGCATAATTAGTTTCAAATGTGATTTTCATCCCCGGTTACGCCACTTTTCTCTTCGTGCCTGTAATTCATCAACCTGTTCACCAGGTCGCTGTTCTGCATGACCTGTAGACGTGTCAACCGTGGATCCACCAGTAATGACTCGTTTCGTCATTGCTTTATTTGTCATTCCAAGTCGTTCTAAGGCTTTTAATTTCTTCTCTGACCAGATATCAACTTGAACGCTCAAAGGGCTCTTAACGGCATTTCTAGCACCATTTTTATTTTCGTAAACTTGAGTTTCGGGGAAACCCTTGTCTTTCCAACGTTTCCACATGATTTCATAGACCTCAAACGTATTCATATACGAATCAATCAGAGGATCAAGGATTTGACTATAAATGTCAGCTTTTTTCAAAATAAAAAGTAGGCGTTTCCGCTCTGCTTCAACCTTTTCCGCTAATTGTTCAGTTTCAACTTGCTTCTTAGTTTTGCGCCCCACGAAAAAACCCCCTTTTCACTTTTGATTTTGTTGAGAACTGCGCGCGTAAGCCTATGCTACCTATCCTTCCCACGACTAAAAAAATAATTTTTCGGTGGGGGGGCTTTCAAAAATAATTTGGAAAAACTTTTTTTGGATTTTCCTCTTGTTCATGTTCCACGATAGGATGGCATTTGTCACAAAGTAACATAATGTTATTCGGTTCAAATTCTAAAGTTCTATCTTTTTTAATGGGAACTATATGATGGTGATGCTTATGCCGGCCAAACACTATCTGATGACACCTCTGGCATTGATTACGCTCTCTTAAATCAACCTCTTGGCAAACATCAGCCCACTCTTGACTGTGATAAACTGGTTTGTTTTCGTGATGATAAATTGAGCGGCGTTTCTTTCTTGTCTGTTTAAACGTGTCTGAAAATCCATGCTCATCACAGTAACGACCATGTTCAATGATATTTTGACATCCAGGAAACTCACAAAGCTTTCTAGTCATTAACTTCAATGAACTTAATCACGTCTGCTCGTTTAGTAGTTCCCTTCGGGATGACCAGACCTTTTGCCTTAGCATAGGCTAGCAATTCATGTAGCTTCATATCCGTTAAGTCAGGTTTACCTTCATCGAATACTTCAAACTGAGCTGCTTGCTTTTCGGTATCCCAATATTCTGTACCAGTTGCTGTCTTACGTGTCTCAATTACCATTGATATTCCCCTTTCTTAATTGCAAACAAAAACCTCAACCAATTGGCTGAGGCATTTTATTGCTAGGAGGCAAAGCGGTCAGCCCGGAGTCGAACCGCGCCACCGCCGTTAAGCAATTTATTTATTCCACGCTATCATAGTAATCCTTTTACTCGGCGTTTACCGGACACGATTATGACACTACTTGGACATATCATTAACACCATCAATGCCAAACAGCATCACCGTTAGTTCGTCAATCGCTTTGCTCTCGTCTCTCCGAATTGATCGCTCATCCACGTGGTACAATTCTGCCAATCGTTCACGGGTCATAGACGGCTCCGATAAATATAATCGTTTGATTACAGCGTATCGTCTCTGGTCCTCTGGCGTTCCCGCATTACAGATGACTTCATACCGTTCAATGATTCGATTGATAAACAACATCATTTCTTTTGAACGTGCTCGATATCCCAATAGAGCGAACAATGATAGTTCTCGTTTAGATAATGGTGTTGATTCATCTAGCTTAGGCAGATCAACATCCATGTGATTTTCCAGAAATTTGTAATTGCGCAAAAGTGCCTTGGTGTTGCGTAGCTTTTTTTCTGATTTGTTTTGTGCTGCCGTCTCGCCCTCCGTGATTAATCCCTTCACAATCTTAGCAATGGTAGCATCAGATAAATCGATTGACATGTCCCCACCCTCTCAGCAGTGACCAATGAGGATCTCACTAATCACAGCATTTTTTTCTCTCTCGGATAAATCACGAATTGCCATTTGTTCTGGCTCAGATAACTTGTAGTGGTGTCGCTGACACCAGCCCAGTGTACGAGCGATATCAAAGTGATGTTCTTCAAACGAACGTAACAAAAATGCTCTATACGTCTTCTGTCCTGAATTCATCTTTGTGCCTCCCATTCTGCATGTTCTTCGCTTCTACCATTAGCTCCCCACCCATATCTGCGAAACCTAATCCGTGCTTGTCCGCTAAATCAATGTAAGCATCTAGCAGCACTCTACGGCGATCAGGTTCCACAAGGTTTGATTCAAGCTCGAAATTAGTAATCATGTTAGTTTCGTCTAATTCTAAAGTTAGATTAACCACCGCTTTCTTCATTAGTCATCACCGTCCTTGATTGTGATTTCTGCATTGATTTGAGTGTCATCTCCGTAACTATATTTTTCGCTCAGTATGTTATAGACATTTCCATGACTTTCAAACGTTTGTCCAACAACATATTTCATAATTCCGATATCAGTCTTACGAATATCATTAATCTTCACGTCTCGCCTCCTCAAACTGAATCAGTCGATCTACATACGTTCTAGCCTTTACCAGGTCCTCAGCACCATTTTTGGCCTGATAACGAATAACATATTTAATAACATTTCCCACCATAAATCCTCTAAACCACTGGCTGGGAAAAATCTCTGTGAGGTGGTCAAAAAGGTCTTTGCCATCTTTGCGATAGTAATCTGGTCGAATATTTTTCATAGAAGTTTCCTCACTTTCCGAACCCATTCTGCATTGCGATGTAACACTCGACTAATCTCTTCAGTAGACTTATACCGATAATATTTCAGTATCTGTCGGTCCTCATCCGTCAAAATGTATTCAAATTCTTTCGGCGTCCTTCGCAGTACCCAGCCTCGACTTCGATTGAACTTGTTCATGATCTGGGTCGTAAAGAAACCACGTTCAAGATATGCTCTGACTTGGACCACTTCTTCTCTCGTCACAGCTCCGTCATATTCTGGATAACGATTAGCTGTGGCTTGAATCTTTTTCAACTCATCCATTGGCCAATACTCGACCCGCCCAAATTTGGACTCAGCCGCTTGCACGCTGGCTAATAACTCTTTATTCAACGACATATTAATTACCTCCGAATCCATAGCCTACCAGTGACTCATTAATTATCTTCAATGCGTCAGCTGCAGATCTAGCAATTCCATGAATTATATTTCGACTCATTAGAAATTCATGGAACTTCACTTGATCATCACGTGGTTTACCATTTTCGTTTTTCACTTCGATATAAAAGATCTGCTTGTCGCTGTGTCTAAATCCAAAAAGGTCTGGAAATCCTGTCGGCAACCCCGTATCAAACCAACGGCCTGCATCCGTCTTAACCTTACCAACATTTGCTCTGAAGATCGTGCAACCATTTTGCGATACCGCCACACGAATCTGATTTTGAATCTCTTGTTCTCGCATATCTTTGTCCTTTCAAAAAGTGTAGTGAGTAGTGACTACACTAAAAGTTTTAGAGATACGCTGAATCCCTTGCGGCTCTAAGGTGTACGGCATTTGTAGCGATGTAGCGACTTGTTTTCAACTTTCCTATACCTATACGCGCGTAGCCCTATACCCTATATACCTATATAAATAAATATATATATATAATATTAAGTAGTAGTAACTACATATGTCTGTATACCTTGGGGCTGTAGGGCGGAGGTGTAGTCACTAAAGTCGCTACACTCTCACTACACTCACTACACTCGCTCATATCCACGCTTCGGAATTCCACCGATTCTCTTTTGAATCGCCCGCCATCCATTATGATTATCCATGACATATTTGATTTTGTTCGCTAGCTTTCGATTCTTAATCAAGTCTTGAACACCCATGTGAAAAGCAATGTCAGCGCTAGTAACAAAATCTTGTGTCATCTCTGCCAGTGCAATCTCAATTGCATCTTCCTCAGCGTCAATGTACTTAAATTGTTCACGATTTTCGTTCAGCTCTTGCTCCTCCTGATTAGTCAGGCCGAAACTGAACCCACCCTTGTAGTAATTCACGAACTCACCCCACAGCTGATCCACAGTAGCCTGGTCTAATTCGGTCACTGGTGACTTTCGTTGTAACTCGGGGTGGACTAGCACCGGCATGAAACGCCGCTCACCAGTTTTATCTTTGAGATAGGTGACTTCATTAGTTGTCCGGGCAATCACGAAATTTTTATATCGCCGGACTGTGTGCCGTCCATATGGTGGTCGGTAAGCTAATTGTTCTCCTGAAATGAACTTTTTCAGAATTTCAAAACTACTTTGATTCGTAGCAGTCATTTCATCATCATTCACGATTAATGCCCGCACCATGTTGCCAAAATTATCTTTATTCTCGAAGTCTGTGAACTGGTCGGTATACCATCCATTGCTCATGACTTTTAGTAATGTTGTTTTCCCGGTTCCTTGACCACCAACCAAATCCAAAACGTAATCGAATTTTGTTTCTGGTTTATAAGTCTTAGCAACCGCCCCAACAAAAAACAGCTTTGTCTGTAGTGTTGTGGTTGGGGATGTTTCCACACCTAGATAGGTTGGTAGGAAGTCTGAAACACGTTTCTTCCCATCCCAATCGTAATAGCATTTTTCAAAGTACTCGATAACGGGATTGAAGACGTTTCGTCTGGACACTTCAACCACTGCAGAATCTATGATCTTATTTGCGAACATGACCTGATACTTTTTCTCCATGTAGCGTTGCAGTGCTGGAGTAAAATCATCTTGCAACGGGCCATGTTCAAGCATTAGTTCTACGCTATCTTCCGTCATTTCTGTTTCAAAGCTAAATTCGTTATAGGCAAACTTGCCTTTTAACAGTGGATCGTGCTCTAAAATCAAGCACACATTTTCAATGGAGTTGGCTTTGATACCACCATTAGCATTCCGCATGAATTGAATCTTGCTATCGAATGGAATGACTTTCTTTTTCTTAACTTCCCGCAACCTTTCGGCCTCGTCTTCAAAGCTCATGCTTGCGCCTCCCTTCTCCTGATTTCTTTTTTAACCATAGACTCCACGGTTCGAATTACTTCTCGCTCAGTTAAACTATCAGGCGTCCGTGCATTGGCAATTTTTGCTAGGTCTAGGACACTTTCAGGGTCAACGCCCCTAATGAGTAGGCCACCAGAGAAACTCGCTAAGGCGTTGTTTCTGCCCCCTGTATCGCCTAGTCCTTTACTAATCGTTTCAAACAATTCTGCCGTGGCCGTCTTGCCATCATAATCGATACTGAGGCTACTGGGTTTGTAGTCGGGCCGCTGGTTGATGGATGCCACCAGTTCGGGGGATGCCGTCACAATCGGATTATTGTTTTCCCACTTGTACTGATGGCCACCCCGCTCGCTCGGAGCTACAACAACATAATTATTTACGTGAGCTTTTACATCTATGCCAGGTAGCCAGCCAATATTCTGCTCCATATTTGTATCACGTTTCAGATAGAACAATTGCCTTCCCCCACCTGCCGTAGTCTGTGATAGCGTGTCACGGAACCACTCTGGATGTTCGAACTCTCGGAATGACTTGAACCCATCAGCTCCGTCTGGGTGTTCATCAATATCAACGACAAAGAAGTTTGTGGTTCTCAAAGCGATTTGAGAGTATGGGTGGGTCATCCAAAACTTTTGGACTTGCTCCGGTGTCAGTGCTGGTTTATCGGCAAATTTAATTAGTGGTTGTTTCCCAACCATCGGCAACACTGAGAACCCCGCTTTGGCGTATACAATGGCATAGTTGACTAAATTTTTCAAAAAATCACCTCGGCAATAATGGGCCTCGCACCCAACCGATGGAAAACGACATTGCGCTTGTAAAACTTAGAACGGTGACTTAGTTTCATCGGGTACTGGTGGTAAGTCGTTGTCAGTTAATGTTGGTGCCCCACTCAAAGCATCAGGTAATTGGTCATCGGTAACATCAATCTCCTCTGGTTGTTCGGCTTCTTCTAATTCATAGTTGGTGTATGGATTAGAGGGGTCTTTCTTGTTTGGTGTGTGCTTAACATGAAGGATGACTGTCTTACCCTTCTCCGGAGCCAATACATTTACCAACGCTTCGTGCACTTCGGTTTCGGTTGGGCCAGCAAAATGCTGCGGTGTGATTTGAACACCTAGTAATGCCCCAAGCTTCGTGATGAATCGAATGTTATTGCTAATAACAAAGTCGGGCATTGCTTTACCAGTAGTTGTCTTTTCGGCAAAACTAAGGTTATCGTATTCCTTTTCACCCGCATGTTCGCCATCTAACACGCCGAAGACTAATTTGACGCATTCCCAGCCGCTATCGTAAGTTGCATGTGAGATATCTTCAACCACTACGTTATAGATACCATCTGGTAGCCCTTGACTGGTAGATACCGTGTCCTTTTTTGCATCAAAATTGTCTAGTGCATGTGCCGCTAAATCTAATAAGCTCATTATTATTTACCTGCTTTCGTTGTTTGTTCCGGTGTCAATGCGCCGGGGATAGCTTTTAAAATATTTAAAATCTTTGGGTCGTCTACTTCACTGGCGTGGTACTGCCGCCGAACCTCGGTGACGTTGCGCAAGTAGTTCTTTCCGATATGTTGGGTGTGAACTACCAAATCACAATTTCCATTAACCACGTTGTAATATTTAGTCTTCAGTGACGGAACTTTGACGGTCACATTATTATCATCAGTAATATCGTTCTCTCGACTGATATAGACAACGTTGATTGGCAAGGCCTTAAGGTCCATCACCAATCCTTGCAACGCTGAATTAAACATCGCGTAGCCCTTGCCATAGCCAATATCGGCCAGTGCTTCTACTCCTGCTTTCAAACAGATGGCCTGTTCAATCAGTCCACAGACGTCATCAATTACATCCAGTGTGACCGTTTCATAAGTGTTAGCTTCTGTACCCAGTGCCAGAATAATATCGTCTAACTGCTTGATACAGCTCTGGTCAAGGCTCCCATCGGCCTTACGTGTGTTGCGAATCTGAATACTGGGAGCCGTTCCCATAGCACTGTTGCCATCCGTGTTCAGTACCAGCGTATTCGGGAAATGCTCCGCTAGGAAACTCTTACCGCTCATGGTCGCGCCCCAGATAAAGAAGTTTCGTGGGGTACCTGACGGCTTGTGCAGTTCATTTTTTGGTAAAATGCTCACTTTCTAATCAATCCTTTCAGTTTTGCTTGGAAGTAGGCCCATCCCGGTTTGTAGCCATGTAGGTTTGCATATGCTTTAATCTCGGCATAGGTCTTTAATTCTGCTGGCGATTTGTCGGCTACTGCTTCTAGTGCCTGGTCGTCAATCAATTTCTTCGCCAGGGCCAATCGTTTGTTGGCCTCTACTTTTTTTAGCTCAGCGTTTGAATCGATATCAATCTGAATATCTTCGGTAAGTAGTGCTCCACAAAACGGGCACTCATCCCCGTGGCGATAGAACGTCGCGAAACATATCGGGCACACGGTCACTGACTTAATTGGCTCGCCATTGCTAGACTTACTGTTTTTGTCACGGCCCCCTAACGTCCATACCCGGTTTATGGTAGGAAGGCCAAACCGTTCCACGTTATTTACATGGTCAATAATCACGGCTCGCTTGCCGTTCCGCGGGTTCATCGACCGCATGGCAAATTGCAGATACAGCGATAGTGACTGTGTGGGCCGTAACATAATGACACAATCGACGTTGGGAAGGTCTAAGCCTTCGGTAAATAATTCTGCGTTGGTCACCACCTGAATCTTGCCCGCTCGGTAGGCCGCCACTATCCGCTCACGGTCTTTCTTCTGCGTCTTACCTGATACAGCTCGTGCCGTTATCCCGGCCGCATTAAACGCATCGGCTAGACGCTGGGCGCTCGCCACGTTGTACGTATACGCAATTGCCTGCTTGCCCGCTGCTAGTTTCTGATAGTGGGCGACGGCATCCCCGTAAATTTTCGGCTTCATGGCTTGCTCAATACTGGTTCCATCGAACTCACCGTTTCGCTTCGTCTTTAGCCGGGAGTTGTCCAGTCCAGACGGCGCATAATAATCCACTGGGGCCAGAAAACCATTATCCATCAGCCAACTAATTGGCTTGCCTTGGATAAGCGTGTCAGCCACCCCATCAAGTCCCTTGCCGTCCATACGCCATGGGGTGGCCGTAAAGAGCAATTTCACCGATTGCGGGAAGTTATCCAGTATCTTCCGATAGGACCGTGACAGGGCATGGTGAGCCTCATCTACGATGATTATCGCGGGTGTTACTAAATCCTTCACATGCCGTGTGAGTGTTTGAACCATCCCCATTTGACAGAGTTGCATATCTACTCCATCGGCGCGAAACGTTTCTCGGGCCTGAGCTAATATCTCGCTCCGATGTACGATGAATAATACTCGGTTATGCTGCTTGGTCGCGCTCCTAGCAATGTCGGCCATAATGATCGTTTTTCCAGTCCTTGGTGGTGACTGAATGACTATACCCTGGTGACCAGCAGTAACGGCCTCTCGTACCGCTTTAACTGCTTCGGCCTGGTAACTACGAAGTTGGAACATCCGTCTTCACCACTAATGAAATATGAGATGGTTTCTCGATTGCACCTTTCAGTTCTTGTCCATCCGCGTTGATGTAATGACCTTCCACAAATTTGAATTGTGCCTTGATAGCCTTCTTGTCGGGTTCCTTCTTTACTCGGATAAAGTCACTAAGGCTTTGACTCTCCAGACTTTCCAGCACATCTTTATCGACCCACTGCACTCCAGCGGGAGTCTTGCGCGTAGACACTGAGCCATACGGGGTTTCGATTCGTGCCTTTGGGTCTTCTTCACGTAGTTTATCCAGATAGGCTCCCAGATATCCTTGTAAAAATCCACGATTGTTGTCGTTATCTGCCAATTGCTTGTCGCGCCAGTCATTGATTGAAGCGATTTGTTCATTCGCAGTCGCATTAGTTTCTGCATCTTTAGTATCTAGCGCCCGTAGTTTACGCATTACCCAGGTTGCAGACTTCAAGTCGTTAACTTCAAAAGAAGGTTTACTGATTTCATCTGAACTTTCTAAATCGTGTTTTTCCAATGCATCCACTATTCATCACCATCCTTAATTTCAACGTTTTCAACACCGTAACGAAGGAAAGCGTCGACAATAGTTGTGATTGTAAGGCCTGTCTCTTCCTTCAATTCCTTAATCTTTGCATGCAGTTCAGTATCGATAAAGACCGGCTTGGTACCAACACCTGGTGTTCCGTTCGTTTTCGTAAGCGTTAAATCTTTCATTAATCTCCCCTCCTACCAGATAAAGACTAGCTTCCACACGCCAATTGCTAGCAACGCAACTAGACCAGCAGCAACCATCAACAGAGCTACCCCAATAAAGTTACCTAGAAACTCAATGAATTTTTGCACTATATTCTTCCTTCAGTAATCGTTCGTATTGCTGGAAACGATAGGCGGCCAGATTTTCATAGCTAACCGGCGTCTTCATAAACTTGTTATGCCAATAACTAGAATTCATTTATTTGTGCTTCCTTTCATAAATCATTCGTAGTGCTCCGCCAATTCCGAACACTAGAACAAAAACTAATACTGATGTCACCTAATCACTCCATGTGCGCTGCCCACGCTCAAAATTTAGTTAATGATAGAATTGCTTTTTTTAATTCGGTTGGTTCATAGAAAACTTTGTCGCTCTCAGGAAATTTGCGCTCGGCCAGCTTCACTTGAGGTTTATTCTTAATGTTCTTATCGAAGAAGGCCCGTGACACACTGAGCGATTCAAAGGCCTGGTTTCTGTCCAGCAAAATATATTCTCTAACCATCCGCTGTAGATACGGTTTCAGGTAATCAAATACCTCAGCTGTAACGGCCTCCTGAATTTGTTCTTCTAGTGCCAATTTGCTCACCTCTAGTCAAACAGCTTGCTGCCACGCTTACCAATGGCCCAGCCAATTAATAGAAATAACAGTAATCGCAAGGCAATCATTGCATCTCCAATCCAGTGAGGTCAAATGTGGTAAAGGTTGTACCCTCACTCGTTACGTTATCAAATAACACGGTGATTCCTTCATCGTCTAGCGCGTTTGTAACCAATGAGGAAATCGGTAAAGTAGTAATCACCTCAACCTTACTTTTCTTCATTGCCACAGCATTAACAATGTCAAACTTGAGTGCTGCCATGTCACGACTTTCGATAGCTTGCATTGCCTCAGCCTTAACCTGTTTTGCAAAATAAACTGCGTTCATTGCCCTACCTCCTATTTCATTCCTAAATAGTCCTTAACTGATTGAAGATTTTTGTCTGCCGCAGGGCCCATTGTCTTACCTGCCATTAATTGGCGGAGATACTGACTAGTCCAGCCGAAATGGTCAGCAACACTCTTTTGGGTCACTTCCTTATCAATTAGATGTTTCTTAAAGCGCTTCTCTAGCACTGTCATTACGCGTTTCACCCGCTTCCCTTTTCAGGTTTGTTTTTCAGCTTAATAAAGTTATTGACTGTAATGTACGATTGTCGTACAATGAAGCCATAGAAAAATAAGCACAACTACCCCACATTAACCCCCGTCTGGCAACGGTTTTACTAAATTGGGATACTTTGCTTTGACACCTAATAACCTTAGCTGATGAATAAAGTATAACGACGTTAATACTATTTGTCAATAGAATTTACGAACTTAATACTTTTTCGTCAAACTTTTCGGGAGGAAAGCTTGATATGACAATGATAGATAAAATTAAAAAATATGGGAAGCTTCGGAATATGAACATCAAACAAGTCGCTTTAAAGGCCGGCTTGAGTGAAAACGCCATCTATGGATGGAAAAATCATAAACCAGCCAAACCGACTGTTGAATCTGTTGCTCGCGTACTCGGTGTTTCCTACAGTGATTTAACCGGCGAAACTGAAACAAGCGAACCCAAACAAATAGATCTCAAAGCAACGATCGATGATGATGATGTCATTATGACCTACGATGGTAAGCCCATCCCCGCTGAAGACTTGGCATTGATTAAGCGACTCATGAGGGGTGAGTAGTATTGAACAATCCTGTTTTGTTTGAATTAGAAGAAAAGGCAGCCCGGGACGGTATTGATGTCATTTGGACTGATGGCTTAGGCCAAACAACTCCCCCAACTGCGTCTGTTAAGCGACATCGTATCATCATGAATCTACACTGGATTCGTCCAGACGAGTTAGCTTTTCAGCTGGGCCACGAGATGGCACACATATATCATGATGACCCAGATGATCGCCTGTTGTACTACTCAAACCGCTCAACAAAATCTGAGATTGAAAACCACGCTCACGCTGGAGCCATTGACTTAATCCTTCCATATTATATGAAGGACCGTCCTCAAGCGATGGCAAACCCGGTTGATTTTATGGAATCCTTCGATGTTCCGGGATACCTAAGCGAGATTGTCGCTGAAAAAATCGCGGTTTACTGTGAAGAAAATGAAATCGGTATCAAATAATTACTGATAGTTTTCGATAAATTTGATATGCTGAACCTATTAAAGGGAGGTACTATCATGGCAGACTGCGGTATTGATGGTGTAAAATTTGGCTTTAAAGATTCTCGTCTTAAACTTCGTACTGGTGAATTCATATGTAATAAACATTGGAAACAAGCCGGTTTTGGACTGACTGATTCGCCAAAGGAATATTCACTTGACGAAATTAAAGAGAGACTCCAAAACATACAGACACTGGAAACAGAACACAGTAAAGGAAAAGTGACCAAGGATGATATAAAAGCCTTTGGATACTTATCATCTAAGCATCTAGAAAACTTGGATTCAAACTCATTCGAATCCGTAAAACACATCAGCAATCAACTAGCTGGCAGTGGCTTGACCCAAGCGGGGATTGCTCTTGGCTTTACCGGAAATGCCGCCGATCGGCTGTCACTAAATTTTCAAAACGCACTGGTTGAGCAGAATTGGATTATCATTCGCCAAAATCAAGAAATTATTGAATTGCTCAAGAAAAATAATGATGACGGATTAACTAAATAACCTGCAGACTTTTTTTTAAACACGACTATCCTTAATGGAGGTATTATCATGCGTGAAATTGTCGGATTAATTGGACTAATAGCGGCTATCTTTTTCATCGTTCAAATGTTTCGTAAACGAAAAACCAAAGGTGCATTTAAGAAAAATCTGCTTGGCTTCTTTGTAGGAATAATCATATTGGGATGGGGATTTTATGACAATCGGCCCAGTTATGGAGGAATAAAAGTAACGGAGCCGCAAGAAGAACAACTTACCAGGTTAGCCGATGCGGAGCAAAAAACTGTCTGGCAATTTAGTAAAAAGAACTTTGACGAAGCAAAGATATCTGAACGAGCTTACTCAATTCGAAAGCCATTTTTAAAACTTAATGGCGCTACTGAGACTAATAAACGGTTGTTAGATGGTTGGGTATCTGCCATCAAAGATGCACCAAGTCAAACAAATAAAGACTATGCCAAGTATCTTGCATTCCATGCTATTCAAAAAGTAAATCGCAAAACAGCAAACCATGTGACAAGTAACACGCAGGACAGTAACACGCTTTACAAACACTTAGATAAAAACGCTGGATTAACCAAATAATCCTCGGTACTTATATAATAAAAAAGCGCATCCCCTCCCGCCAAGAAGTTGGATGCGCTACCAGTTGAAAGGAATATTTCTAGACCTTTTCGAATACAATCATACCTGAAAGAAGGTGGTTTCACAACAATTCTCCACAAGCGCTGCCCACGCTAGGAGGAAAAATAAATTGAAATTGACAAAAACAAACTACATTAACGTGTTTTCGTATGAAACTCAAAAAGGAGTACGCTGGATGTTTCGATACCCGTTTCATGATTCGTTTGGTAAACGCCATGAAAAGCAAGAACGGGGATTCACCACGCCCGAAGCAGCTCATAAGGCGGAACTTACTGCAGAGATGAAAGTCTCGGAGGATGAAGCTGATCAGCTGCTGGATTCAGGGATGACCATCCGGCAGTGGACCACTCAATTTCTGAAGATGAATGAAGCCGAATGGCGTCCAAACTACCGGCGGAATTTTGCCACGGCGGTTAAGAATTATATTCTACCATTACTAGGGGATCGCAAGTTAGGTAAGCTCACGAAAATGGAGTATAACTATCTATTCATACAACCACAGTTGGAACACCTCAAGCCCTCATCTGTGCAGGCCAACCACCGGATGTTCATGGTAATTATGAATGCAGCTGAGGAAAATGAAATCATCCCTCGCAACCGGCTCAAAGGGATCAGGTTTAAGAAGTCTGAACGCCGTAAGCCGTTTAGTGAGGAAGACTTAGCGCTCTTCAACAAACAACTACGGCTGGAAGAGACACCTACTCGCCTCTTTTTTCAACTCCTAGAAACTACAGGCATGCGTTTGAGCGAAGGACTTGGCCTAGAGTGGCGTGATATTAACTTCACCAAAAGAACACTATCCATCCAACGAACCAGAACACCTGATGGCTTTGGCCCAACCAAAACACCCTCAAGCGTTCGTACAATTTCGATTGATGAAGCGATGATTTTATCCTTGCACAGATTCATGACTGCAGCTAAGGCCGAGGGCTTGAAATCTGGAACGGGGTTTAGTCAACGAAATGTCCTTTTTGAATTTAACCATGTATCGGCATACTACCATTTTCAAAAGGTCATCAAGTCAGCAGGTATCGAACCAGGTCGCTATGTAATTCACAGTCTACGTCATACCCACGCAACTATTTTGATGGGCGCAGGTGTCAGTCCAGTGGATGTTGCCGCCAGGCTAGGTCATTCCGACCCTGCCATCACCCTACGAATTTACGCCCACGCCATCAAAGGAAACGACCAAAAAAACGCAGAACTTTTTGCGAAAATCGTTAACCTTTAAAATTGCTGTGGGAGATTCTGTGGGAGATTCTATTTCACGAAACACGGAATCGCTTGATACCAGTGCTTTAACACCTGTTTTTCGTTCAAAAT
>NZ_BCWD01000021.1 GCF_001592085.1 Levilactobacillus senmaizukei DSM 21775 = NBRC 103853 | reverse complement strand
TTTTTATTATTGGGCTATAGCCAAGCGGTAAGGCAACGGGTTTTGATCCCGTCATGCGTTGGTTCGAATCCAGCTAGCCCAACTTTAACCAGTCACGGTGTGTGACTGGTTTTTTTGTGCGCTCAAACGTCTCTAGCTAATGAAAAATATTTAAATTTATCCACTCTCAGCAAGTTGTCCCCGGAATGGCGGGGACCGTTGATAACTGTATGACTAAACCTGACAGTTTTGGCATTGCTCTTGGGAAACGAGGACACAACGCCGTTATCTTAAAAAATTATAGTAGAAACCGTTATCCCCTTGACTGGTTGAGCTTCAATTGTAGCGTGCTACGGTGTATGTGGGTTATTTTGCAATCGACTAAATTAATTATGAGGTTTATGAAAATGGGGTGGCATGACATGCACGAAGAAAAGTTGACAGCTAAACATAAATTCTGCCGGTCGAGTTGTAAGTGGCTCTACGCCAGTGCAACGATGGTCGGTTTGAGTGCGGGGGTTTTAGCAGATGGGCACGTTGCGCATGCCGACACCGATACGGGAGACGCTGTCGCTACCAGCTCGTTGGTGGTGAACAGTCAATCTGGTACCGGGTCTAAATCGTCATCGTCATCAAGCGACAACATTCCAGGTGCTGGATCGACGGCTAATCCGGATGTCTGGCGCCGAGGGACCAGCCTGAAACAGGATGAATCTCAATCAGGCGCGAAGAAGGAGATTGCGACTGCAGCGAAGGTCGGCAGCCAACGGAATGTTAAGCCAGTACAGGACGATGAAACTAAAGAGAATAGACATGCAGGGACTGGTTTATCGGAGGATCCGGTGGGACAGGAGGATCCCCAAAGTTCTGCGGACAATCCGGTCACTAAGACCATTTCTAATGAGAACGTTCAGACGGAATTAACCTATGCGTTGAACGATCAGGGAACCGCATATACCGTCACGGGTTTTGCCAGTGGACATAGTGGCGACCATGCGACTAGTTTAGTCATTCCGGATGACTTTCTGGGTAAGCCAATCGTTGCCGTTGGTGCTGGAGCCTTCAAAGGGGCTGGACTGACGTCGGTTACACTCGGCCAAAAGATCCAGTGGATTGAACCCCATGCCTTTGAAGATAATGTGTTGAAGTCGATTGTTTTGCCGGACGGTCTTTGGTCCGTGGGGACGGAAGCCTTTGCAAATAATCAGTTAACCAGTCTCGACTTAAATCGAGTTGTTGCCATCAATTCTGGGGCATTTGAACACAATGCAATTACCAGCCTGGTCGTGCCCAATACCGTGACGGGAATTGGTGAACAGGCCTTTATGGCTAATGCCATTACAACGCTGGAGCTGGGTGATCAGGTCACGACGATTGGGACCAGTGCCTTTGAAAACAATGTCATCGGTGGCACGTTAGTGTTGCCGGATACATTGACCGGACTGGGTGTCCGGGCTTTTGCTAATAATCAGCTGATCGGGGTGACTCTCGATAGTGGATTAAGCGTGATTAATACGGGGGTCTTCAGTCACAACTTATTGCGGGGCACGCTAACGTTGCCAATCACGATTACCAGTGTTGGAGATGAGGCTTTCAGTCATAACCGACTAACCGGCCTGACCTTAAATGACACATTAACCTCGATTGGGACGGCGGCCTTTGCGCACAACTTGATTGAAAGTTCACTGACCTTACCGGAGAGCTTAAAGGAGCTGGGCGATCGGGCCTTCTACGATAATCGGCTGACGGCGTTAACGCTTAACCATCAAATTACTGGGATTGGAACCCGGACGTTTGCAGACAACCCATTGGCAGGAGTCTTGGATATTCCCGATAATATTACCCACATTGGGGAAGAAGCGTTTGATGGGGATGCATTGACTGGTCTAACCGGGGGCACCAAACTAGAAACGATTGAACAAAGTGCGTTCTTGGGCAACCACTTAGCAGGCGTTTTAAATTTAGCGGATACCCTGACGGTCATTGGTCATGACGCCTTTGCTGGTAATGATTTAAGTGGATTAATTGGCGGGGCTAATTTGGCAACAATCAACGATCGCGCGTTCGATGACAATCGGTTGGCGGGAATCCTCAAGTTGTCCGATACGGTTCACGATATTGGGCAGTATGCTTTTGCCCACAACGATCTCGCCGGTCTACAGCTGGGGGATGTCGTTAACAGTTTAGCAAACTACTCCTTTGCCTATAATGATTTGAAGAACATTAATGCTACTGGCAAGATTGGAACCATCGGCGACTTTGCCTTTGCGGGGCAGCGTAACCTGGACCATGTCGAAACGGATGCCCTGGTCGTTAATCAAAATGGGACCGTCACGACGACGGTCTTTCACGTCCGAACGGCCATCATGAAACGACTTGGCCTGAGTAATCTGAATATCGCAGGGTTGTCGTTTATCGATACGGATACCCAAGAAGTTTTGACCTACGATAGTGTCAACGACACGCTGACACTGCCATTGAACTTTGAGGGTGCCACGATTATTGTCAGTCTGAATACAGATAGCACGGATACTGGTCGCTATGGAGTCACCAACCTGACCCTCGATATGACCCGGCGAGTCGTTGCGGATGTTGCTATTCCGAGCAATCTGGTTGATGAGGGGATGAGCGATTATCTGGCGATCTTTGGTGCTGACAAGGTCGGGAATATGAAGGGACTAGTCGGGGACACGATTTTGGTCGACGTTCCGAACGTTCCGGGTTGGGTTGCGGACAAGGCCACCATTCAGGCCACGGTGAACGCTGATGGCACGATTACGGCGATCGAAGCTGTGATCTACTCGCCAGATACCAATCCTGATACCGGACACGATCAGCCGACTACCCCAACAGATCCAAGTGATCCGACTGATCCTCATGAACCAACGACGCCGGTTAACCCAAGTACACCAACGGCTGGCGGCAATGTGACGACGCCTACCGCTGGGGGTACCGTAGCGCCAGTGGTTGACGACCACAAGGCGGCCTTCATTGCCCCGGTGGTTCAGACGACTGTGAAGCCCCACTGGACTTATCGCGATTCATTGGACAAGAGCTCAAAGGCTGGGTTACCCCACTCTGGCACGCCAGGGATGGTCAACGGCCGGTTTAAGCAGACGGGCCAAGCGGATTTGGTCGCGTCAACTAACGGGCAAGTGCTAGTCAAGGAGCGGCAGGAGGCTGTCCCGGTCAAAACTTCAGCGGCAAAGCAGACGCTGCCACAGACTAATGATCACCAGACTGGCTGGCAGTGGTTAGGTTGGGCCTTGCTGACGATACTGGGGTGGCTAGGGCTGGCCCAGAAAAAGCGTCGGCAATAAGGGCCTATGACAAACCGGGAGTTACCGGGTGTTGCTTGTCCCACACTTTGGCCATACCATGTTACAACAAACGAGTCTGGGAGCTGTCCCAGGCTTTTTTTGTGACTTGTATAAAAAGAACGAAAAAACCTGAAAATAACGAGTTGTCAATCCGGACAGTCAATTGGATTTGAGGGGGATAATTCCGATCTGGTAAGCTTTCATAGACAATTATTAAAATGTGAGAAGAAAATGCAAAAAACTTTTTTCGCCACATAATGTGGTAAGTGTGGTGAGGCGATGCCGATCGTTTAGGGGGATCGCAATTTTCACTTACTGTTTGTGCATGGATAGTCGTTTGTGGAATAAACGATTATCGTGGAAGAGCCGCGGATAGGCAAAATAGTTACCCTAGTGTCCAATTAATTAAGGCTGGTAATTAATATTGGACGTGATACGATGAATAAACGTTGATTTTACAATGAATAAAGTGATGAATAAGGAGAAACCATGTTAGGACAAAATAAATGGTCCTCACGGCAGCGGTCGAGTCGCGGGTGGTTATTTGCCGGCGTGACCTTGGCTGCCCTGAGTGCCGGTTGGCTAACGGGGGTGCCATCGGCCAAAGCCGCAGATCAAGCGCCGGCTGCTAAGGCCGTGGTCGACGACCAGTCCAATCAGACCGTTGGCGGAATTGCCCTTTCGAATGATGCTGTCGTGGATCCCGGTGAGCAATTCCACCAGACGCTGGAGGGATCGGAGGCCGAAGCCGAAAACACCGGCGAACTTGAAACCGAAAGCACCAATGTGAGCCCAGAACCGGCGGGCGACAAGCAGTCCGTCACGCCGCAGGATCAGGTGGTCACCGAACGTTCAGATCTTGCTTACTCGCAGGATGAATTCGGTAACTATGTTGTGACGGGTTACACTGGAGAAGCCCAGCAACAGGCCGATGGTTCTGCACCCGTCGGCGGTTATTCCACGAGTATCACGATTCCGGATACCTATCAAGGTGCCGCGGTGGTCGGAATTGCCGCCAATGCATTTAATAATGATGATTCAGTGAATGACCACCTACAGATCGTCACGGCTTTAACCGCCGTAAAGTTGGGTGCTAACATTCAATGGATCGGAGCAGATGCCTTTAAGAATAATTTACTCATGAGCATCAGCTTGCCGGCGAGCACGTGGTCGGTTGGCGACGAGGCGTTCATGGATAATCAACTGACTATCGTTGACTTGAATCGTGTGGAGCAAATTAACCGGTCCGCCTTTCAAGGTAATGGCATCAAACAGTTGGCAGTTCCAGGCACCACGACGGCCATTGCCGCAAGGGCTTTTGCGGATAATGCCATTGTTCACTTGACCTTAGGGGATAAGTTGGGTGTGATTGATACCGCGGCTTTTCAGAATAACCAGATTCAGGGACAATTGGTATTACCGGCTAGCATGTGGGGATTGGGCGTTCAAGCGTTCCAAAGTAATCAAATCACTGGGATTACATTTAATGCCCAGTTGGCAGTGATTAATACCGCCGTATTTGATCAGAATGCGTTAACAGGAACCTTGACTTTGCCGGCGAGTGTCACGGCTATCGGAGACAACGCTTTTAGTCACAACCACCTGACTGACGTTCAGTTGCCGGATCGATTGACCCGGATTGGCACTGCGGCATTTGAAGGCAATCAGTTAGCCAAGGTGGTGTTGCCAGGAGCATTAACGGACTTAGGTTACCAGGCATTCAGAACCAACCGGTTGACGACGGTTAGCTTTGGCAAGCAGATCAATCGGATTGGCACGGAGACGTTTGCCCACAATAACCTGCAAGGAACGTTAATTTTGCCCGACACCATTACCAATATTGGCGAGGCGGCTTTTGCCGATAATCACCTGACCGGTGTCCAGTTAGGTAGTCGGGTTGCCAGTGTGGCAACTGATGCGTTTGTTCACAATGATTTACAACGCATCAACGCTAATGGTCGGGTTGGCAGTGTTGGTCGAGGGGCGTTTGCCGAACAGCGACACTTAACGGTGTCGGTCTTCGCGACCACGACGGTTGCTTTGGGTGTCAGAAGAGCCATTGGTCAGCAGTTGGGCTTGGCATATTTGGACCTGGAAGGCTTACAATTTATGACAAATGACGGGGGCAGCTTGGGTTACGACCGGGTTAATGATTGGCTGACACTACCGCTAAATTACTCTGGCGATACCTTGGTTCTACATCTAATGTCTAGCAGCGAAGATACCGGTGAATATGGTGTTCAAGCATTAACGTTACAGATTAGTCCAGCAATGGTGACGGCGCCGGTGACCATTGGCAGTAATCGCGGCGACCAAATTAGTACGCCCGTTACGGGCCAGGTCGGTCGTCAGGTGAGGGTGGCCGTTCCAATGATTGAGGGCTTCCGGCCGAATAAGGCCACGGTGATGGCAACGGTTAACCTAGATGGGACCATTACGACCAACGAGTTTGTCATGTACGTCGGTGGCCGTGGCGATCGTGGTGGATTACCTGATCCTGTGGACCCGGTTAAACCAGAACAGCCAACGCCGCCCGTTGTTCAACCGATTAGACCGGTTCTACCGGTGGCGCCGGTTGTCCCAGCGCCAACCACGGGGGGATCAAACGCTCGTCTCACATTGTATCGGGAAAATCATGAATCAGTTGGATTTACCGCGAATAGTGGTCAGTCTACTATTATTCAAATCATCAATGATCACCCACATGCGGATCGGGGGTTACCGGCAGTTGGGATCCGTCCTACGGGGAAACGGTCGCAGCCGGTAGTGGAACGTCGATCGGGTACGACGACCAGGCAAGAGCCCGCAAATCAGTCGGTAGCTTTGCCTCAAACCGGGGAAAAATCGACCTGGTGGCAGGCATTAGGTGTCGCGACGTTTGCCCTAATGAGCTTATTAGGACTAGGATTCAAGGATCGCCGATCTCGTCGTTCATAAAGTATTTTTACAAAAGTAGAGGTCGTTGATCAATCGTGGTCGGAGAAAATTCCAGCCCGGTCGATCGGCGAGTTGTCAGGAGCTGTGAGAGGATCCCAGCTCCTTTTGTGATCCCAGTTTCTCGCGACCGCACCGACAATTGACAATGCCCGTGAATTTCGCTAAAGTCGACTTAATTACCACGGTAGCTAGTTGAAGTTGGCGCCAGGAAGGTGGGAACAATGATGGCAACGCTTGTGGAACCAGAGGACCTGTATAAGTTACGACCTTTAGCGCAACCGGTAAGCGATGGTCAAAGAGTGTATTACATCGAAAGTCGATTGGACGAGGCTAAGAATCAGAGCTGTTCGGCCATTTATAGTGTGTCGCTAAGTGACGGCCACGATCGGCGGCGGTGGAGTCCAGCTGGCGTGACGGCGAATAAGCTGGTTCTGAGTGCTAGTCGGCGCTACCTGGCGTTTACTGGGGTTGTGGCCAACCATAGTCAGTTGTTTCTAGTGGATGTTTCTGGTGGGGCTCCGGAGCAGATTACCCATGGGGATGCTGACGTGACCGACTTAGTCTGGGCCATCGATGCTGATGCTTTGTACTATCAAACGACCGCCGGACCAGTTGCCAACGAGTTGCCGGCGGTCAAAGTCATCCAGCACTTGCAGTATCAGGAGAATGGGGTAGGGCTATTACCGCAGGATCGGCGGTATCAGTGCATTCGCTACCAGTGTGTGGATGGCGATCAATCACTAGTTCTCTCACGTACAACGCCATTTACCGTGAGTGCCGCCAATGAGGCCGGCCTCTTGTACAATCAGTCACGGTTACCCAACGATGAGCATGACTTTAGTGAGGGGGTCTACTGGCATTCATTTAATGATGATGTGGACCATCTTCTAAACGATTCTGTTCGCGCAGGAGCTTTCAGTCAGGCCCAGTTGAATCAGGATGGCCGCCACATTGTCATGTGGGGTCAGGATAATCACATTCCCAATGTTTCCCAGTTCCATGCTTGGTTGGGGGATGTCGTTGGTACCCCGGTCCGTGATCTTACGACGCCCCGTGACGTGGAAGTGGGCAATATGCTGGCCGTTGACAGCCAGCAGCGTCTGAGGGGCCAGTTTGTGGCGTGGCTAGATGCCACCACCGTCCTGACCTTGGAAAACGAACAGGGGCGGTTGAGCTTGGTCAGCCAAGGCATCAATGGCGAGCAGGAGCCTCAGATTCTTTTAGGCGGCGATCGGGCCATTACGGACTTCAGCGTGGTCGATGGCCGGACCGTGGTATTCACGGAGACGACGATGACCAGTGTAAGCCGGCTGAAGGCCTTAGACTTGGTGTCTGGCATCGAACGGGACCTGGTGAACCCCAACGTTACCTATGAAGCCAAACACGCGCTGGTGGACGGAGAACGCTTCATTTTCAAGGGAGCTGGGGATTGGCCGATTGAGGGCTGGTATTTCGCCCCGGTTAACCACCGGGAGCAGCATCCAGCGGTGTTGTATGTCCATGGCGGCCCGCAGGTCGACTTTGGCTACGGGTTCTATCATGAGTTGCAGTATTTGACGGGACAGGGTTATGGCGTGATTGCCATTAATCCGCGAGGTGGCAACAGTTACGGCCAGGACTTTGAGGCGGCGGTGATTGGGCATTATGGTGAGGGGGACTTCGCCGATCTCATGCTAGGTGTCGACGCGGCCCTTGAGCTGGATCCGACGATTGACGACCAACAGCTGTGTGTGACCGGTGGCTCCTATGGGGGGTTCATGACCAACTGGATTGAAACCCACACCAACCGGTTTGCGGCCGCCGTGACGCAGCGTTCGATCGCCAACTGGATCAGCTTCTATGGGACCAGTGACATCGGGTATTACTTCACGCCGTGGGAGCTGCAAGCCGGGATGCAAGATATTCAGGCTTTGTGGCACTTCTCACCCTTGGCGTACGTTGAGCGAGCGCAGACACCGATCTTGATTCTACATGGGGAGGAGGACCTCCGCTGTCCAACGACGCAAGGTAAAGAGTTCTTTGTTGGTCTCAAAGAGGCTGGGGTCGAAACCCAATTGGTCTTATTTCCCCAGGCGAACCATGACCTGTCCCGATCGGGATTACCTAATCTACGCATCGACCGTTTGAAACGAATTAATCAGTGGTTCCAGGACCACTTGCCCAAGGAGGATATGAACGAATGAAAATTGGATTTATTGGTGTCGGTGGAATGGCTAAGGCCATCATTGCCGGATTACTCAAGACGAAAACGTTCGCACCAGAAGAGATTGTCGTGCACAGTCGACGTGCGGAAGTTTATGGTCCCTATGCCAAAGAAAACGGCTTGGTTGCGGCTGCCAGTAACGAAGCTGTGGTGACCGCCAGTGACCTTGTTGTTCTAGCCGTCACGCCCAACGTGGCGCAAGATGTTTTGGCCGGCGTTCAGCCGGCGTTTGAAACGGGAAACCATCTCTTACTTTCAATCGTTGCGGGGTTTTCATTAGATGAAATCGCCAGTGTGGTGGGCCAACAGGTGCCAACGCTCAGAACGCTCCCCAATTTGAACGTGGCAATCGGTGCCGGGATGACCGCCGTGGCGGCTAACGATGCTTTAGTCGGCGACGATCTAGCCGCGGCCCGGAACGTCTTCGAGTCGATTGGGTCGACAACCGCCTTGGCCGAAGACCAGTTTGGGGTCTTCAGTGCCCTAGCCGGTAGTTCACCGGCCTTTATCGATTTCTTTATTGATAGCCTGAGTCGGGCCGGGGTTAAGCATGGTTTGAGCAAGGATCAGGCCACGAAGATCGCCGCACAGGCTACTTTAGGCTCGGCGCAAATGGTCTTAGCCAGTGATCAGATCCCATTTGCTTTAATTGATCAGGTGTCCTCACCAGGTGGGAGCACGGTGGCAGGGCTATTAGCTATGGAAGAAGCCGGCCTTATGACGGCCGTTGTGAAGGGCATTGATGCCACTATCAAGCGGGACGCTGGTGGGCCAGCCTAAGTCGTGATGATTAAAATTGTCTACGCGTGTGAGTTGCCATCTTGGTCTATACCGATTATAATGAGAACATAAGTGAGTTGTGGTCATTGATGAGGAGGAGACCCATGAGTATTGTTTTAAAGCACGCGAAGATTTACACCGGAGATGACGTGATTGCGGATGGTTATATTCGCTTTGACCGTCAGATTGAAGCAGTTGGTCCCGTTGCCGATTTTCGGCCATTACCAGCCGATGAGATCCACGTGGTGAAGGGCCAGACTATCGTCCCGGGGTTCATTGACGTTCATAGTCACGGGGGCTATGGGTACGATAGTATGGATGGCGATCCGGATCAGATTGACCGGATGGTTAATTTGATGGCGCAAGAGGGGATCACGGCCATCTTTCCAACGACGATGACCCAGTCCAATGAAGCGATTGACCACGCGATGCAAGGGATTGCGACTGCAGCCGAACGCAACCCAATTATTCAGGGGGTTCACCTCGAAGGACCCTTTATCGCGGCAATCTTCAAAGGTGCGCAACCCGAGAAATATATCAAGGATCCCAACGTGGCACTGCTTGACCGGTGGAACCAATTATCCGGTAAGCGGGTAAAGTTAATTACCTATGCGCCCGAGGATGCTGGTGCCAAGGACTTTGAAACCTACTGCTTGGCGAATGGCATCGTGCCATCCGTGGGTCACTCCAATGCAACCCGTGAACAACTCCTAGAGAGTCGGGCGACTCACGTGACGCATTTGTACAATGCCCAACGGGGCTTGCGACACCGGGAGCCTGGTGTAACTGGCCATGCGATGTTGGAAGATAGCCTTTACTGTGAATTGATCTGTGATGGCTTCCATATCGTCCCCGACATGATTGAGCTGGCATTCCGCCAGAAAGGGGCCAGTCGACTGGAACTTGTCACGGATTCCATGCGGGCCAAGGGGATGCCAGAAGGCGTTAGTGAACTTGGCGGCCAAAAGGTTATTGTGAAGGATCGGCAAGCTCGCTTGGAGAGTGGGAACCTGGCCGGCTCCGTTCTCCGGTTCGATGAGGCCTTCAGAAATGTCATGGCTTTTACCGGTTGTGACGTGGCTGCTGCCGTTCAAATGAGTTCTGTAAACCAGGCGGAGGAGTTTGGCCTTACCCAAAAAGGTAAGTTGACAGTGGGTCGAGACGCCGATCTGAACCTGATGACTAGCGACCTGAATATCAAAAAGACTTATAGCCTGGGTCGGGACATGCAGGCGGTTTTAAATAATAAATAGTTGGATTTCAAGAAGGGACGTTGAGTAGTGTGAGCTCACCGATTTATATTCAAATTCATAATGACATTAAACGAGCAATTGAGGCTGGTAAGTGGGCCGTTGGCGACCGGATACCGTCTGAACGAGAATTGTCCCGTGATTTTGATGTGAGTCGAATGACGCTTCGTCAGGCGATTCAAACGTTGGTTGACGAGGGGATCCTAGAGCGTCAGGTGGGTTCTGGAACTTACGTTGCCAATCAAAAGGTGCAAGAAAAAATGTCCGGGGTCACGAGTTTTACCGACCTCATGTTGACCCAGGGCAAACAACCAACTAGCAAGACAATCTCGTATCACGTGATGAATCCATCATTGAGTGAAGCCGAAAAGCTAGAACTGAGTGAGGACGACCGGGTCTTACGGATGGAACGGATTCGTTACGGGGATGATGTGCCGATTTGTTTTGAGGTGGCGACAGTTCCAGAAAAGCTGGTGGATGGTCTCAACAAGAAGGAAGTTACGAGTTCACTCTACCGAGCATTGGAAGACAAGAAACAATTGAACCCGGGAAAAGCTCAACAAACAGTGTCGGCGATGTCCGCCTCCGAACGTATTGCGGAGTACCTAAAGATTAAGCGGGGCGACGCAATTCTGCGGTTACGGCAGGTAACCTACCTTCAGGATGGGACGCCGTTTGAATACGTGCGGACTCAATACGTTGGGGAACGTTTCGAGTTTTACTTAGAAAAGTAATCAAAAATGCCTCACAAAACGAGCCAGTTACTGACTCATTTTGTGAGGCATTTGTTGTGAATTAGACTTGATTGGTTACCGTCGCTGCTGCTTAACCTGTTGGCGAACCAAGCGGAGGTACTGTGGTATGACCGCAATTCGTTTGAGGCGCTTGGGTTCCTTAACGGTTCGGTAAAACCATTCTAAATGGTGGGTTTGCCAGAACTTTGGCGCGCGGTCGACCATGCCGGCCAGGACGTCAAAACTGCCACCGACACCCATCCACAGACCGTTGGTAACGTGGCGATGGGCCTGGATGAATTCTTCTTGTTTGGGAAAGCCCAAGGCCGTGAACACCATATCGGGCTGTTTAGCTTGGATGTCCTGGACGATGGCAGTATCGTCGGTGAAGTAGCCGTCGTGCAGTCCTGCGATGGTCAGTCCGGGAAAGCGTTCGGGAAGGATCTTGGCGAGTGCGTCAATGACGGCCGGTTTGGCTCCCACAAAGTAGGCGGAGCGATGGGATTCACTTCCCCAACTCAGGAGGGCTTCCAAGGTATCGTATCCCGTAATGCGTTCAGGGAGTGGTTGCTTCAAGATTTTAGCGCCGTCCAGGATTCCCACGCCGTCTGGCGTAATGAAGTCGGCGGTGTGCAGGAGACCGTGGTAGGCCGAGTGGTTGTGGGCGTACATCACAATCTCAGGATTGGCGGTCACCACGAAGGTGTTCGTGTGGTTAATAATTCGGTCCTGTAAGACCGGCAACAGTTCTGCCGCGGTAGTTTTGACGAAGGGAACGTCGAGGACGTTCACGGTGGGGAAGATCGTTTGCATGGCAGTGACTCCTTTCAAGGATAGTCATGGGAACTAATTAAGGCTCCATGATGGTATTAAAAATTATGACGCTCTATGTATTTCATGCTAGAATAAGCCCATTAGAAGTAAAAAACAGGCATAAAAAATCGGTTACTGACCGACTAAGGGAGTAAGTTTATTATGACTAATTTGTATCCAGACGACAGTTATACTCTGCATACGGATGCGTATCAGATTAATATGATCCAGACCTATTTTCAACAAGGCATTGCCGATAAACACGCGGTCTTTGAAGTGTTCTTCCGTGACATGCCTTTTCATAACGGGTATGCCGTTTATGCGGGACTGGAACACATCGTCCATTATATCCAAAATCTACATTTTTCCCAAACAGATATTGATTATTTACGAGAAGCTGAAGAATATCCAGAAGAGTTTTTGACTTATCTCGAGAATTTCAAATTTACCGGAACAGTCCGTTCGGCGGTTGAAGGGGAATTGGTCTACGCGCATGAACCCATTCTTCAAGTGGAGGGCCCCTTGGCCGACTGCCAACTGGTTGAAACGGCCTTATTAAATATTATTAATTATCAAACCCTAATTGCCACTAAGGCTGCTCGGATTCGTTCCGTGGCCGGGGATGATGCCCTGATGGAATTTGGGACCCGGCGAGCACAAGAGTTTGATGCGGCTATTTGGGGTACTCGGGCCGCCTATATCGGTGGCTTCAATGCCACTTCTAACGTTCGGGCGGGGAAAATTTTTGGGATTCCGATTAGTGGGACCCACGCCCATGCCCTGGTCCAGACGTACGGCAATGATTACGATGCGTTCAAGGCTTATGCAACGACGCATCATGATTGTGTCTTCCTCGTGGACACCTATGACACCTTACGAAGTGGTGTGCCGACTGCCATTCGGGTGGCTAAGGAAATGGGCGACCAGATTAATTTCCAAGGTGTCCGGATTGATTCCGGGGACATGGCCTACCTGTCCAAACGAATCCGACAAAAGTTGGACGAGGCAGGCTTCCCGAACGCTAAAATCTTTGCCTCGAATGATCTTGATGAAAAGACTATCCAAAGTTTAAAGATGCAGGATGCCAAGATAGATGTTTGGGGGATTGGCACGCGACTCATCACGGCCTTCGACCAACCTGCGTTGGGAGCGGTCTACAAGATGGTGGCCATTGAGGGTGACGATGGCGAGATGCGGGCAACGATCAAGCTTTCTAACAACGCCGAGAAGGTCACGACGCCGGGCAAAAAGCAGGTTTGGCGGATTACCAAGAAGGCGGACGGCAAGTCCGAGGGGGATTACGTGACCTTGATTGATGAGGATCCGCGGACTGAAGAGTCTCTGTTTATGTTCCACCCTAGTTATACCTATATCAACAAGACCGTGACGGACTTCAATGCGCGCCCGGTTCTCCAAGATATCTTTAAGGATGGCGAGTTAGTCTACAAGTTACCAACGCTTTCGGCTATCCGTGATCGCTGTCGTGGGGCCTTAGCCAATCTCTGGCCAGAATACAAGCGCGATCTGAATCCACAGAAGTATCCCGTAGACCTTTCGCAAGATTGTTGGGATAACAAGATGGCCATCATTAAGGACATCCATGACTACGTTCATAAGTTACCGGAATAAGGCTTCAAGTAGATGGGGGTAAGCGACATGCGAGCTATGCAACAGGAAATTATCGAGGCATTAAAGGTTCAACCAGAGATTGACCCGGCCACCGAAATTCGACGGAGTGTGGATTTCTTGAAGGACTATTTAAAGCGCTATGCCTTTTTAAAGACATTGGTTCTGGGGATCTCCGGTGGGCAGGATTCGACGTTAGCCGGTATCCTATCTGAGCAAGCGGTGACCGAATTACGCCAGGAAACGGGCAATGAAGATTACCGATTCGTTGCGGTACGGTTGCCGTATGGCGACCAGGCGGATGAGGACGACGCCATGATGGCGATTGACTTCATGGGTGCCGATGAAGTGCAACGCGTGAATATTCAGCCGGCCACGGATGCCATGGTGGCAGCAGTCAGTGCTAACGAAGCCAATATCAGTGACTTCAATAAGGGTAATATTAAGGCCCGGCAACGAATGATTGCCCAATACGCCATTGCGGGTGCTCGAGCCGGTGCTGTGGTTGGGACCGACCACGCGGCCGAAGCGGTCACGGGCTTTTACACCAAGTATGGTGACGGTGCGACCGATATTTGTCCGCTGTGGCGCTTAGATAAGCGGCAAGGCGCCGCCATGCTGCGCTATTTGAACGCGCCAACCCACCTGTACGAGAAGGTGCCCACCGCCGATCTGGAAGATGATCGGCCGGCACTACCCGATGAGGCCGCATTGGGCGTTCGCTACGTGGATATCGATGACTATTTGGAGGGTCGGTCGGTGTCCGATGAGGCCGCGGCAAAGATTGAGGCCTGGTATCGCAAGACGGCCCACAAGCGGCACTTACCGGTCAATGTCTATGATACTTTCTGGAAAAATAATCGTTAACGGAGGCAGTCACAATGCAAAAAGCAAATATGTCAGGTTACATTAATCGTTTATCACAGGTCCTACAGGGAACCGAAGAAGCCGCTGGTCAAATGAATGACGACTTTGAAAAGGTTCGCGGCGCCATCGACAATCAAACGGTCGGCGATTTTTCTCAAGTCGAACTCCAAGCGATCGTCGATAACTTCCAACGGGGTACCGAAGGTTATGTGGATAAGCTGAATCAGTTAGAACAAGCCAGCGTTCCCGTACGGGTTTTGGGTAAGCACAAGTCCCTGGTGGGGGCTTACCGGGTCTACACGGAAGCCTGTCAATCCATGACCGATAGCATTGACGTAGAACATTTGACGGTCGATCAAGCCGCATTTGATACCGCCGAGAAGACGCAAGAAAATGCCATGGAAAAAGTGACCGCCACGACGCAGCGAATCATGAGCAACCCTATGTAAAAGGTGAATTGAAAGGCCTGAGCTTGATGCTCAGGCCTCTTTTGATCCGCTCGTTTGGTCGGTGGATCTCACGGATTGGCGGGGAAACCATGGTATAATATGACCATTAGTGAGCGTGATGGAGGATGAGTATGGTACAGAGTAAAGCAGAAGCAAGCATGAGTGACTTTGCCCGTCCCGTGCAGCAATTGCTCGGGCAATATCAATTACGTCAGGTGACGGCGGTCCTGAATTTATTGGATGAGGGCAACACGGTACCGTTCATTTCGCGTTACCGGAAGGAACGAACGGGCTCGCTGGATGAAGTTGCTATTAGGGAGATCGAGGACACAGCTAATCGGTTGGGCAAGTTAGCCCAGCGACGGCAAGAAGTTTTAAAGATTATCGAAGAACAGGGGCAGTTGACGGCCAAGTTGCGGCAAGGCCTGCAACAGGCAACCACGATCCAACAGGTAGAAGATCTTTATCTCCCATACAAGCAGAAGCGGCGGACCAAGGCCACCATTGCCCGGGAGCAGGGGCTGACGCCCTTAGCAGAATGGCTATTAACCTTTCCACAGGATCATCTGACGCAACGGGCTCAGAGCTTCGTGAAACCTGCCGCTGATCTGCCAGATGTGACCGCCGTTTGGGCGGGGGTT
Source organism: Levilactobacillus senmaizukei DSM 21775 = NBRC 103853 (assembly GCF_001592085.1). Classification (GTDB taxonomy): domain Bacteria; phylum Bacillota; class Bacilli; order Lactobacillales; family Lactobacillaceae; genus Levilactobacillus; species Levilactobacillus senmaizukei. The sequence continues at coordinate 20,664 of NZ_BCWD01000021.1, read as the reverse complement.
CACGAGATCTTGGCCGAAACTTTTAGTGAACAGGCCGCCTTTCGCCAGTGGATTCGCCAGTATACCTGGAAGAATGCTGAGCTGGTTAGCCGTCTGAAACGCGGCGCCGACGAACGGGATGAGCAACAAGTTTATGCCACGTATTATGATTTTAATCAAGCCGTGCGCCAGGTTCCCCCATACCGGGTACTGGCGATCAATCGGGGTGAACGGGAGAAGATCCTATCGGTGGGCCTCCAGGTCGATCCGACTTCGATCTTGCAATACGGTCATTTTCGGTTGATCGGTCAGCACAAGGGCCCCGCAGTGACTAAGATCGAAGCGGCTTTTGCCGATGCCTATAAACGTTTTTTAGGTCCAGCCATTGAACGAGAAATTCGGCGTGATTTAACGGCACGGGCCGACCAACATGCCATTCAGGTTTTTGGGGACAATTTGTATCACCTATTGATGCAGGCGCCAATGAAGGGCAAAGTGGTCATGGGTTTTGACCCAGCCTATCGGACCGGTTGTAAATTAGCCATTATGGATGCCAATGGACGGTTCTTGACGAAACAAGTTATCTATCCCCACAAGCCTGCTTCAGCTCCCAAACGGGCCGCGGCGGCAACGGAATTTCGGCACCTTCTGGATCAGTACCAAGTTGAAATGGTGGCCATTGGGAATGGGACTGCCAGTCGGGAATCCGAGGAGTTTGTGAGTGACATTTTGAAGAGCCTTGATCGGCCCGTTTACTATGTCATCGTAAATGAGGCGGGGGCCTCGGTTTACTCTGCCAGTGCCAACGCTCGTGCAGAGTTTGCCGATCTTCACGTTGAAGAACGTTCCGCTATTAGTATTGGCCGGCGGTTACAAGATCCACTGGCGGAATTGGTTAAGATCGATCCCAAGGCCGTGGGGGTCGGACAATATCAACACGACGTGCCGGAGAAGGCACTCGACGAGCAGTTAAACCGCGTGGTTGAAACGGCCGTGAATCAAGTTGGGGTTAACGTGAATACCGCGAGTCCCGAACTGTTGACCCATATCTCCGGGTTAACGGCCACGACCGCCAAAAACATCGTGACTTACCGTAACGAACACGGGGCGTTTAAGTCCCGGGCGACGTTGAAGGCGGTTCCGCGATTGGGGCCTAAAGCCTTTCAACAGGCGGTGGGGTTCCTGCGAATTATTGCCGGGGCCGAACCACTAGACAATACTGACATTCATCCCGAAAGTTATCGCGTCACGAAAAAATTACTGACCGGTCTGGGAGTTACCAGTGACCAGGTAGGTTCGCAACGGTTGCAGCAACAGCTAGCCCAATTGAATCGTCCCCAATGGATCGACCAATTAGACATCGGGGCGGCAACGTTGGCTGATATCATCGCTAGCCTGCAGAAACCCGGTCGGGATCTGCGGGATAACATGCCGGCGCCGTTGTTACGGCAAGATGTGTTAACGATGGCCGACTTGAAGCCAGGAATGGAATTGCAGGGAACCATTCGTAACGTTGTCGACTTTGGGGCGTTCGTTGATATTGGCGTCAAACAAGACGGTTTGGTTCACATTTCCCAGTTAACGGACCATTATGTGAGTGACCCCAGTACCGTGGTTACCATTGGTGATATCGTCACGGTCTGGGTGTTGTCGGTTGACGAGCAACGGCAACGCATTCAACTAACGATGCGGGCCGATGCCCATGACTGATGAGGAACTTCAGCAATTGGTTGAGACGGTTTCGCTAAATTATTTTGGTCGGCCATTTCAACATCAGGCCACTTTTAACCGTCGACTAAGAACGACGGGTGGCCGTTATCGATTGGGGGACCACAATCTCGAAATTAACCCCAGGATGTTAAGTGAGCACGGTGAGACGGTGCTGGTGGGGGTTATCAAACACGAATTGTGTCATTATCATTTACATTTAAGCGGGCAATCGGGTCAGCATCGAACGGCAGCATTTAAAACATTACTAGCTCAGGTGGGTGGCCTGCGTTACGCACCGGCGCCAGCTAAGCCCACGCCCCGACCGCGTCAGTGGCAGTGCTACGAGTGTACACAGTGTGGGCAGCGCTATTATCGGGCACGGCGGATTAATCTTAAGAAGATGGTTTGTGGTCGTTGTCGTGGTCGGTTAGCCTGGCAAGGAACCGTGGTCGCTGCACAACGACCGCAATAGACTTAGGAGGTCAGTGTTTATGGGTAAAACAATTATTCGGGTCCCAGCAACCTCGGCAAATTTTGGACCCGGGATTGATTCCATTGGGGCAGCATTACATTTATATTTAACCGTAATTATTGAAGAAAAGACGGATAAGTGGCGCGTAAACCATGCGTTGGGCACCGAGATTCCCCGCGACGAAAATAACTTAATGGTACAGACGGCCTTGAAAATCAAGGCAGACCTGCCAGCTCATCAACTAACAGTTATGTCGGACATCCCAGTGTCTCGCGGCCTTGGCAGTTCGACCAGTGCCATCATTGCGGGAATTAAGATTGCCAATGAGTTGGGCAATCTCGATCTGTCGATTGAGGAACAGTTGAATTGGGCGGTGAAGCTTGGTGGATCGTTGGATAACGTGGCGGCAGCCCTGTTAGGTCAAGCTGCAGTGGCCACGGTGAATGAAGGTCAAGTCTCGGCGCTAAAACTACCGTTGCCAGAGCTGCGGGTGTTGGTCTTCATTCCGGGACAAAAACTGTTGAGCCGGAAGAGTCGTAGTGCGTTGCCTAAGCAAATGGATCTGAGTAAGGCCATTCATGCTAGCAGTGTGGCCAATGTCTTGGTGGCGGCCTTGTTGACCAAGGACTGGGCGTTGGCGTCGAAGATGATTGAACGCGACGAGTTCCATGAACAAGCGCGCTCACAGCTGGTGCCTGAACTCAATGAGATTCGGGCAGCCGCGCATGAGTTGGACATTACCGGGACCTATCTCAGTGGAGCCGGGCCAACGGTGGTGACCTTCGGCTCGGCAGCCCAGTTAACGCTGTTACGCGCCAAGCTAGCCGACCTCGATTTGGCTGGGAGTTTACGGACTCTGGACCTTGATCGGGACGGTGCAAGTGTCCTAACGGATGCATAATTGAGATTTTTTTGAATTAACTTACAAAAAATATTGTCAGTGCCGCTCTCATTTGGTATACTATTTCTTGTGAGTTAATGCGGCCATGGCGGAATTGGCAGACGCGCAAGATTAAGGATCTTGTCCGGGTAATCCGGGTGGAAGTTCGAATCTTCTTGGCCGCATCATATTAATCAGGAATCTCGTCGAGTGATCGGCGGGATTTTTTTGTGCGGTTGGGTCGATCAAGTTGAAGACGCCCCTTAACATGACAAACAGATAACAATTTCATTCCGCAATCGTTTTCAATGAAAATAGGCCTTCTCAATTTCCTATGATGAGAGTAATATTGAAAATTAATCGATTACTTTCAAAAGAATCAAGCAAAAGGCCTGACATTGAGGGTAAATGGCGTTATAGTAATCGTCCTGTGTCAATTGAGATTGGCAAATTCTAGAAGGAGGTCGGCGTATGAGCGACTTAACCAAGGGTAATTCCCTAAAACTTATTTTCTTTTTCACGATTCCATTGTTAATTGGGAATCTTTTTCAGCAATTATACAATGTGTCCGATACCGTCGTGGTAGGGCAAACCCTTGGTGTCAAAGCGCTGGCCGCCGTTGGGGCGACAGGATCCATTAACTTCCTAATTATTGGGTTCGCCCAAGGATTAACCGCGGGACTGGCCATTATTACGGCCACGCGGTATGGCGCCCGCGACTATCGTGGTGTCCGGCGGTCGTTTGCGGCGAGCATTATCATTTCGTTAATTATGACCGTCGTCTTGACGGTGCTGTCCCTGACATTTGTTGACCCAATTCTAAAGTTAATGCAAACCCCTGCTTCGATCTTTGCCAATGCCCGGATCTTTATCACCACCATCTTCATTGGGATCTTCGCGTCAATGGCCTTCAACTTGTTGTCAAATATCATCCGGGCCCTCGGGGATTCCCGGACACCATTAATCTTCCTGGTTATCGGGACCATCATTAACGTGGCCCTGGAGCTCCTCTTTATCTTGGTCTTTCACATGGGCGTGGCCGGTGCGGGATGGGCAACTGTTCTGTCCCAAGTGGTTGCCTCATTACTCTGTGTGGGCTATATTATGCGGTCCATTCCCTTATTGCGAATTGGTAAGGCTGACTTCAAGATGGGCCTCGACGAATTGTGGCAACATTTTTCCACGGGGATGCCAATGGGCTTTCAACTCTCAATCATTGCGATTGGGACGATGGTCATGCAAGCAGCGCTGAACTCACTAGGAACCGACTCGGTAGCTGCTTCCACAGCGGCCTCCAAGGTTGACCAATTGTGTTCGCTGCCGATGTCTTCCTTTGGGGTGACGATGGCAACCTTTGCTGCGCAGAACTTTGGGGCCGGCAAGTTCCAGCGGATCATGGAAGGGGTCAAGAAGACCTTGTGGTTGTCAGGTAGTTTCGCTGTCTTCGCCGGGGCGATGGTCATCTTCTTTGGTCGGCCAATCGTTCACCTGATCATTGGGGATGCCGACGAACACGTCATTCAATTATCGCAAACCTACTTCAACATCATTGGTAGTACCTACCTGTTGTTGAGCGTCCTATTCGTGATTCGAAACACCTTGCAGGGCCTGGGCCGACGAGTCTTGCCTACCCTGGCTGGGGTGGGTGAACTGGCCATGCGCGTCTTTGCCGCCCTGTTCATGGTTAAGGCGTTTGGGTACGCGGGTGCCGTCTCAGCCGAACCATTGGCTTGGTTAGGCTCATGTGCCATCTTGATTCCGTCTTGGCTGCGAGCCGTTAAACAATTACGGAACTTGGTACGAAGCCAAGCAGTGGCTAATGGCGAAACGGTTCCAGCCGACTCCGAGGAAGCCGTGGACCTGGCTGATGAAGATTTATCGGTTAAATTCGAGTCTTAATTCAAAACATGCTAAAATTAAGCGAGACCGATACTGGCCGCGCTTTTTTTGTGGCCGCGATTGAGGAGGGAAACTTTTGCAAACGTATATTTTTGATATTGATGGCACGTTGATGGATACAGAGGCCATGTACATGCGGGCGTTGCAGGCTGTCCTTAGGGAAGCAGGCGATCCCCGTCCGTATGCTGAACTGACTGCCACCTTTGGTATTCCTAGTCGTGATGCGCTGGAGGACCTGCACGTGGCCAATCTGGAACACGTTCTGGCCGCATGGGGTGAACGCACGGCTGCTTACCGGGAGACGGTGCGCGTCTATCCCGGGGTCTTGGATACGCTGGATCAGTTACGAAGAAAAGGCGCACAACTAGCAATCATGACTTCCAAACGGCAATTTGAGTACGAACGCGATGTCGTGCCATCGGGTCTGGCCGATCATTTTTCTTTGGCGATCGTGGCCGAAGATGTTAAACGTGGGAAGCCGGCACCTGATGGGATTAACTTGGCCATGCAACGGCTGAATGCCGACCCGGCCACGACCATTTATATTGGGGATACGCACTTTGACCAAGCGGCTGCCCAGTCTGCTAATGTTGCGTTTGGCTATGCGGCCTGGAACGACCGACAACCGCGTGGTTTTACCCCGACCATCAGTCTTACGACTCCTCGTGAATTAATCACAAAATTTACCACAAACTAGCTGAAACCGCTTATTTATGCTATATTAGGTGCAGATTTAATTTTGAGATGGTCAGAATTGAAGGCCGTGGATGAAGAGGTGGCACGATGTTAGCCATAATCGTTACCAGTCACGGGCAGTTTGCCCGGGGCCTATTGCAGAGCGCGGAGATGATTTACGGTAAGTCGACGAAGGTGACTGCCGTGACCTTAGCCGCTAATGAGAGCCTGACCGATCTAGCCAACCACTATCAGACGGCGATCCAGGAAATGGAACCGGTTACTGAATTGTTATTTCTAGTGGATCTTTGGGGCGGATCGCCGTTCAATGCGGCCAGCCAAATAGTGGCCCAACACCCCGATAAATATGGGCTGGTTGCGGGGCTTAATTTACCGATGTTAATTGAAGCGCTATCGCTACAGCAACAATCGTTGACTGAAGTGATTCCGCATTTGGAACGAGCAGCAAGAAGTAGTATTCGCCACCTGGACTTACAGGCTGGCACAGGAGATGACGAATTGTTATGACAATGACCATTAGCTTGGCCCGGGTTGATAGCCGACTGTTACACGGTCAGGTTGCCACTGTTTGGACGAAAACGGTCCGGCCTAACCGGATCCTGGTGGTATCCGATGATGTGGTTCAGGATCAGTTGCGTAAAACATTAATTGTTCAGGCGGCACCGGCCGACGTGAAAGCCAATGTCATTTCCGTTGATAAGATGGCTAAGATTTTTCATGATCCACGTTTTGATAGCTTTCGGGTGTTACTCTTAACGGAAAATTTAACGGACATGTATCGGTTATTTGAAGCGGGCGTTGACCTACGTGGTAGCGGGGTTAACGTGGGAAATTTAGCGTTTTCATCAGGCAAAACGATGTTGACGGATAGTGTGGCGGCAGATGCCACCGATGTTCAGGTTGCACATAAGCTGATGACTCAAGGGGTCACGGTGACGGCTCAGACGGTTCCGTCCGATCGGCCACAGGATTTTTTGAATCTCGCAACGAAAAAAGGTCTGGCCTAAACACCTGACGCGGTGGTTATCATCCACTGGCAGGTGTTTTTGGATCTCTGACGAAAGGCGGTTAAACATGAATCTAGAATTTTGGGGAATCCTGTTGGTCGCCTTCTTGGCTGGCCTAGAAGGCGTTATCGATGAATGGGAGTTCCACCAACCGATCGTGGCGTGTGCCTTAGTGGGGCTGGTTACAGGGAACCTAGTGGCTGGTCTGGCGCTAGGGGCCTCCCTGCAACTGGTGACCCTTGGTTGGATGAATATTGGCAGTGCAGTGGCCCCGGATGCGGCTCTGGGTGCCGTGGGTGCGGCTTGGCTGGTTACCGGTCCCGCCCAATTACCCGTAGCGATGGGGGTTATCATGGCGATCCCCTTGGCCGTCGTGGGTCTCTGGTTGACCCGGGGGTTGCGGCGGATCATCGTGCCATTGGTCGCGCGGGCCGATCGCGCCGCGAGCCGGGGGAACCTGGGCCAGATCACCGCGCTTCAATTGATGAGTATTGGGCTACAGGGCTTGCGGGTGGTCATTCCGATGGCGATTTTGTTAGCCTTGCCAAGCGCCTGGATGACCACAGCTTACCAGTGGTTGCCGATCACCCTTCGTGGTGGATTACGGGTGACGGCGGGGCTCTTGGTGATCGTCAGCTTCGCAATCGTGATTAATATGATGGCGTCTCGCCGGTTGTGGCCGTTTTTCTTTATGGGCTTTGCTTGTGCCACCGACAGTCATTTGAATCTGATTGCACTGGTGATGATTGGGGTGGCCTTGGCAGTGATTTACCTTAATCTGAAGTCCAAGGATCAGCATCCTCAAGGTGGGGGACCAACATCCTCGGCCGACGATGACTTGGACCGAGAATTAGACGATTTATAAAGGAGGGATCAAGATGGCGGAACCAACTAAGTTTAGACTAACCATGGGGGATCAGGTCCACGTCTTCGTCCGTTCTGGTTTTGAACAAGCCGCTTGGAACTATCCCCGGCTGCAAAATATGGGGTTCTGTTACCTAATGATTCCAGCCATACGACGCTTATATCCAGATCAGACAGATCAAGCTGCGGCTGCGCAGCGGCACTTAGAGCTATTCAATACCATGCCATACATGCAGTCCCTCATTACCGGGGTGACGTTGGCCATGGAAGAGGATCACGCCAATGGGAAGCCCGTCACGGATGCCGAGATTAAGAGTGTTAAGGTGGCCATGATGGGATCGTTGGCGGGAGTAGCCGATCCCGTCTGGTGGGGCATTTGGCGTCCATTATTAAGTGCCTTTGCGGCAACCTTGGTCTTCAGTGGTTTTGGGATTGTGGGACCATTGACCTTCTTTATTGGCTGGAATGTGGTGCGGCTCAGTTTCCGGTGGCTGACCCAGCGCTGGGGCTATCGTCGCGGCATTAGCGCCGTGACCGGACTGCAATCGGAGACGTTACGCCGTTTGACGGAAGGTGCCTCGATCGTTGGCCTTTTCGTCATGGGGGCCATTGTGCCTCGCTGGACACGGTTACAATTAGCGCCATCGTTTCATCTGCCGGGTGGGGTTACCAAAAGGTTACAAGCCATGTTGGACCAACTGCTACCAGGGGTTTTACCCCTGGGCCTGACGTTACTGGCCGTTTGGTTGTTGCGTCATCGCGTTCGGCCCCTTTGGCTATTTGTCGGGGTCTTCGTTCTCGGCATTGGGGGTTATTGGATCGGGTTGTTCCGCTAAAAAAGCGGCTGTGACAGCGAACTTTCAGAAATGAAAGTGGTTGTCACAGCCGCTTTTTAATTAGGCGAGGGTTTCGACGAGACTGGGCTGTCCGTAGAGATAACCCTGGTGCAGATTGATACCAAATTGTTTTGCGAGCTCTTGGTCTTCGGCATTTTCCACGCCCTCAAGAACTAGTTGAAGGTGATCCTCACGAGCCGTCTGGGCCCAGAACGCGAGGCTAGCTGGGATAAGATCCCGTTCACCGGTGGACCGCAGGTTTTGCATGGCAAACTTGATGCCGTCGACGAACGGTAAGAGATGTTTGATGTTTTCGTAGGTGTTGGACCCCGTACCCACATCATCCAAGATCAACCCGATCCCGTATTGGTGAATGGTCATACTGAAAAGCTTCATTTCCTCGAGGGTCGGGGCCTCAGTCAGTTCGATGTTTAGTGAAGCCGGCGCCAGACGTTTCTTCAACAAGATGATCGCACCCAAGGTATATGGATTCCGTAGTTGTTGGGTGTTAAGGTTAAACGACAGCGTCTGTTTGGTCACTGCCGTGTGTAAGGCGGCAGCCGTTTCTTCGAGGAGCTTCGCTTGGTCGGTCACAGAGATATCGGTGAAGTGATGTGGGAGAACCCACTCGTCATTGTCGTTTTGTTTACGGAGGAGTACTTCATAGCCAAACACGCGATTGTCGTCTTCATTGATCTGTGGTTGCACAAAAAACCGATACATGTGGTCAGCCCCTTTCATAGTTTTAAGTATCTCTATTTTAACGCATTTGGGGCGAACCACAAACAGATTTTATAGCAATGTGACAGGATCTATGGCTTGGCTATGACTGGGCTTGAATCTTGGCGAGTTGCTGATACTGATCGGTCATCCAGGCTAAATAATCTTTCCCTTTTGGCAATGTTTCCGTCACGTTTAGGACAGGGACGTGATGCTGTTCGCGAGTGTGACCATTGCGGCCACCGTCTTGTCACTGGACTGCGAATTATTAACAAAGAAGGCAATTAGATGGTGACGGATATCGGTCTGTATCATCCTGACAACTTGGGGACTCGGATCAGTCCCATTCTCAACGGCGAGTTCGAAGGCCTGATTATGTCTGCGATAACCCAGCGCTGACAGAGCATAGTCGAAGACGGGTTCGCTGACATCGACTAGTTGGTGGTTACTGGATTGCTTCAGTGTTTTTACCTGGCCTTGCAGCGGCTCCAGGTGTTTAAGGTAAGTCTCGGTGTTTTTGGCGTAAATCCGCCGGTACTTAGGGGCACGTTTGCCAAATTGCTGGGCTAAATGGGTGGCTAATCTGCCCATTGTTTCGGGGTCATACCAGAGGTGTTCGTTATCACCAGTATGCTTGTGCATGACGTCCTCGCCAACCCGGATGTTAGTTGTATTCGGCCGGGACTCACTCTTGACGAGTTTTTGCATCCAGGCGTCATACCCGATCCCGTTTGCTAGGGTGACGTTGGCCAGACTCACGTCCTGGGCATCCTTGGGAGTCGGCTCGAAATCGTGAGGATCAACGCTAGCACTGTTGATAATAGTGGTAACGGTACCGTGATTGCCTAGGACGGCTTTGGCCACTTCGCCATAGAAATCAACGCTGGCGACAAACTGAATCGGCTTGGTGGGGGAAGTCGTGGCTTGCTTAGCAGAACAGCCAGTCAGGGTCAGCATCAGTAGTGAAACCAACGTGAGGCCAATGAGTTTAGTAAATCTAGTCATGAGAATGTCGTTCCTTATTTCTAAATAGTAATGATTACCATTTAGACTTTACCGAACAATTTTGAGTTTGGCAAGAAAAATTTTTTATTAGGATCGACCAAGGTGGCGTAAAGCGTGAGTAAAGCTGGCTTTGAGAGAAAACAAAAAGCGTCCGAATAAATAGTTTATTCGGACGCTGTGTCGTCATTAAATTAGTAACCATACCCGTTGTTAGCGGCAGCGCCGGTCGTATCAGCTGTTGGCGTCGTGCCATCGGCATTCGTGGTGCCGTCAGTCGTCGAGGTATCCGCATCGGTGGTGAACTTCGACGTGTTGGCTAATCCTAACGTTTTGCGAATGTGGTTCGAGACCTTCTTCAATTCCTGTGTCGTTGGCACCTGATAGGAAAGGCCATCGATCATCGCATCCTGTCCCTGTAAAGTCTCGGAGCTAATATGGTGAGAAGCGTCCCCATACTTAGCCCGAATCTGCATCAGATCATCGAAGGTTAAATCGGTCTTCAAGTTACCGTTCAGTGATTTCAAGATGGATTGGTAACGCGTGATGGAAGACAAGCCAGCTGCCTTAACAACCAGCTTCTGGAGCACTTCCCGTTGGCGCTTTTGCCGACCGTAGTCGCCCAGTGGATCTTCATGTCGCATCCGAGAGTAATCCAGGGCCTGTTTGCCATTCAGGTGGGTCTTCTGGCCCTTGACGACGTTTGCCGCCCCGTACTTGAAGGTCAGCGTGGGTTTGACATCAACCCCGCCAACGGATTCAACCATCTTTTCTAAGCCACCCATATTCACGATCGCATAGAAGTCGATCGGAATATCGAGTAGATTTTCAACGGTCTTAACCGCCGTCTTGGGACCACCAATGGTGTAAGCGGCGTTAATCTTCTGGATGGAGGCGTTGGCCCCGGAGCCGACCGTCACCCGCGTGTCCCGGGGGATACTGGTCAGGTAGGCGGTTTCCGTCTTGGGGTTAATCGTGGCCACCATCAGGGTATCGGTCCGTCCAACGTCTGAACGACCCAGAGCTCCGGTATCGGTTCCCATTAAGAGAATTGAAAACGATTGGTTTTTCTTCAAAATAGCCGAGACGTTACGGCTCTTCGCACCACTGGAAGCCTCATAGGTTTGGCTAAAGGTCTTTTTTGCGGAATTCCAGGCCTGATAGCCATAGGCTAGGCCCCCGCCTAGCAACACTAATAGAGTGACCACAATGGTCCACATGACTGGCCGGTGTGGATGCACCTGCGGCTGTTTGAAGTGGGAGTTGCGGTCAGCTCGACGGTCATACACCTGTTCAAAGTCTTCGGGCGCGTGGCGTCGTCGACTGTTTTCGTTATCGTTTGGCATAATTTATTTCCTCATCCTCGTCAAAATCTTAATCCAATTATAGGCTTCTCCATTCATTCCTCAATGAAATCTGGGGGACCTTACCGGATTTTTAAAATTCCCCAATCCGGCAGTGGGCCCAATTAATCCATTAGACCATAAAAACGGCCATTCGTAAATGTTTCAGGAGAGAAAACGCTTTATAATTATTTGATTTATCAGATGGTATTAAAATGTTGTTGATTACGGTCAGCGGTGGTGATCGTTGTCTGGTCACTATTATGTCGGAATGACACCGAATAGCTGGCGGCGTTTATGGTATAATGGGCCAGTGTTAGTTAAGAATATCTAATTATTGACGGGGAGGTCCGTGGATGGCTGTATTTATTCGAAGTGTTTCTGGTGTTTTGATTATCCTCGTCATGATTGGCTTGGGATACGTCTTGTCGCGACGGGGATGGTTTGATGATCAGGCACCCCGCATGATTGCTCGACTTGTCACACAGATTGCCCTGCCGGCCTATATGATCAGCACGATTACCTCGAAATTTACGGTCAAGACGTTAAGGGAAACCTTACCAGACCTGCGCTTTCCGGTAGTCTCTATGTTGATTATGTTTGGCCTGTCAATTGCGGCGTTCCATCTTTTCCGGATTCGTCGAAGTCACCAAGGACTTTTTGAATCGATGTTTTTGAATTCTAACACGGTCTTCGTGGGCTTACCCGTCAACGAGGCCCTATTTGGTACTAAGAGTCTCCCATACGTCCTGGTTTATTATATGGCTAATACCACGTTCTTCTGGACGTTAGGAGTCTATTTGATCCAAAAGGATGGGAAGGGGAAGGGGAAGGCTGACTTCAATTTGAAGGAAACCTTGCAAAAGATTTTTTCACCGCCGTTACTGGGATTCATCATCGGAGTCATCTTGGTCCTCTTGGACATTCAATTGCCTGCGTGGATTATGCAGGACTTCCAATATATCGGCGGGCTAACTATTCCACTGTCGATGATTTTTATCGGGACGGCGATTGCGGGTGCCGGGATCCAAAATATCCGCATCGATCGCGATGGGTCTGGGATCTTGCTGGGCCGGTTTATCATTGCCCCCATCCTGATGGCTTGTTTGGTCGTTCCGACCAATATGCCCGTATTAATGAAGCAAGTGTTTATTTTACAAGCGGCGATGCCCGTCATGACTAACGCACCGGTAGTTGCGAAACTCTACCATGCGGATTCTGACTATGCAGCCATTATGGTAACCGAAACGACCCTCCTAAGCTTAGTGGTGATTCCGATTCTGATGGTCATCGTTCAGCATATTGTCTAGTCAATTTTGATTTACATATAAGGAGAATTTCGTTTTGAGAAAAACGCTGTTGTACATTGCCTTTTCGACGTTAATGTTTAGTTCCATGGAAATTGCTTTGAAGGCGGCTGGTGGGGCATTTAATCCCATCCAGTTGAACCTCATTCGATTCCTGATTGGGGGAATCGTGTTACTACCAATCGCTTGGCACGCCCTCCGGATGGAGAGTCGGTTGATCACCTGGTCCGATGTGGGATTATTTTGTCTGACTGGATTGGCCTGTGTGATCGTTAGCATGACGCTGTATCAATTAGCGATCATGGTCGACGAGGCCTCAACGGTGGCCGTCTTGTTCAGTTGTAACCCCGTCTTCGCGCTGATCTTCTCTTACCTAATCTTGCATGAACGGTTAGGCCGGGCGAACTTGATTGCCGTGATTGTTTCAATTGTCGGGTTAATTGTCATTGTTAACCCCATGCATTTAACGAACCCGTTAGGCTTAACCCTGTCGATTGCTTCGGCACTAACCTTTGGGCTTTACAGTATTATTTCCCGGTGGGGATCAACTCGTCACGGCCTAAATGGCATTGTGATGACGTGTTTCACCTTCTTAGCTGGATCGGTTGAGTTGTTTGTATTGATCATGATCACGCATATTCCTGCCGTGGCAACCGTCATGCGTTCCGTTACCTGGCTGCAGGAGTTCGCGGCCATTCCTGTTTTGAAGAATGTTAGCATGCAATACTTCTGGCTGTTGTTCTTCATTGGGGTCTGTGTCACGGGTGGAGGCTTTGCCTTTTACTTCTTGGCCATGGAACGTTCCGACGTGTCGACAGCTTCACTGGTTTTCTTCATTAAGCCGGCCTTGGCACCGGTCTTAGCGGCGGTGTTAATTCATGAGCACATCATGGTGAATACCATCATTGGGATTGTGATTATCCTGATCGGGTCCGTGATTACCTTTATGGGGAATCAGGTGCATGAGCAAGAATCAACCTTGCCGGATGATGCCGAGGAAGCCGGGGAGGACGCTGGCGATAGTGACTTACCAGCGGATGTTCGGGCTAAATTAAAGGCCCGAGCCCGGGTCGCCGAACGCGCTCGCGAGAATGCCGAATCATCAACCACTAATTAAAGCATAAATGACGCTAATCCAGGACTGGTTCAGTCCTGGATTTTTTTGTGGTGTGAACGAAGTTGAGTTTCGGTTAAGCTGATACGCAGTTGGCTATTTCTATTTTAGGCTGTGGTATGATGACAACAGAGACTGAGAAGAGAAGGGAAGGATGGCAATGGCAACCCTAGTGGTTTTACGGCACGGGGAAAGTACGGCCAATCGGGATAATATTTTTACGGGCTGGAATGACGTACCGTTAACGGCCAAGGGTCGGCAACAAGCGACTCGTGCCGGCCAACTGATAGCGGCAACCCACCTCCAATTCGGCCAATTGCACACCTCGATGTTACAGCGGGCAATCGTGACGTCGAACATTGTTTTGGAAACAATTGATCAATTGTATATTCCAGTGAAAAAGTCTTGGCGGCTTAACGAACGTCATTATGGGGCGCTGCGTGGCCAGAACAAGACGGCGGTAAAGGACCGCGTCGGTGAACGTCAGATTCAGATTTGGCGACGAAGTTTTGAAACGGTGCCACCATTGCTGGATCACGTGGATCAGGATCGTCGCTACGATCGATTCGGACCAAAGATTGAACCACGGGGAGAAAGTTTGGAAATGGCCTATCACCGGTTGTTGCCTTATTGGACCGATGAGGTTGCGCCTCGGTTACTGGATGGGAAGAATCAATTGATTGTTGCCCATGGTAGTACGTTGCGGGCCTTACTTAAGTATTTGGACAACGTTCCCGACGAACGGATTAGTCAGGTTGAAGTTGCCAACGGGGAGCCGATCCGTTATGATTTCGATGATCGACTTAGGATTCAAAATAAAATTGTTTTATAGGAACACCTTCAGTTGGTTTGAGTAAGGCCAACTTGGAAGCATGATCTTTTAGATTGGGGACTGAAAGAATTGAATAAAACAGGTTGGGGTCGTTGGGTGGCCCTTGTGTTGGTATTGGTGGGCCTTGGGGGCGTCTGGTACGGACACCGGCAGGTTACCACAAAGAATCAGGCACAGCAGGTGGTCACGAACCATCGGCATGCCAAGAAGACGAAGCAAGATATTGCCCATGAGGCCGCAATTAGCCGCGCTAAACGGCCGAAAAAGAAATCGGCGTTTGACCGGGAAAACTTGGGTCAAAGACATCCACAATTTGCGGCAGCCTTTACCCAGAAGTTACGGAATAAGCGGTTCAGTGGGACGGCCCTGGTGGTAAAGGATGATCGCGTCATCTATCAGCGCAGCTTTGGAATGGCTAATGCTGCTAAGAAGCGTCGCAACAAGGTCACTTCACAATTTCTCGTGAATTCGATTCAAAAGTCCATGACGGGAACTTTGGTAATGCGAGCCGTCCAAGCAGGACAGCTCCAATTGACTGACCGGTTGGGGCAGTACTATCCAACCATCAAAGATGCCGATAAGGTTACCTTACGCCAGTTGTTGGACATGCAGGGGGGCGTTGTGGGAGACATGAACCCAACGACGACGCTGACGGAAAGGGGCGTTTACCGATATGCTGCCGAGCATGCCCGGGTCGATCAGGCCTGGGTGAACAAATTTAATTATCAGCCAATTAGTTACGTGCTGTTGGCTGGAATTCTCAATCAGGTCACACATGATTCCTATTACCAGGCCTTCTATGAACACATTGTCACGCCACTAGATTTAAATCACACCAGTTTTGCTCAACTGCGGTCTCGGATTAAAGGGATGACGCTGGGGTATGCGGGGACGATGCCGGGAGACTACTCCAATCCGGTTAAACCGGCAATGCGGGCTCTGGAAGCCGAGGTGGGAACAGGCAATGTGACCATGAGTGCGGGGGATGTCTTCCGGACGGAACGCGCCTTAATCCAGGGAACGTTGTTGCCAACTGCTAGTGGCGCGGGTGTCTTGCACGAAAGCAATGCACCGGCTGAAACCTATTCCGGGGGCATGTATCACCTGGGAAAAGTTGGGTACTATGGGCATGGGATCGGTGATTTTTATGAAGGAGCTTTTTCGCTGAGTAAGAATGGCCGGACCGGTGTGGTACTGCTGTCGAACAATTTTTACAAAAAGACGATGTGGCCGGATTGGTCCATTGAATCTTTAACCAAGGCCACATTTAAGCAAGTTTTAACCACCGCAAAATTAAAGTGATCATTAAAAATTGAGCAAGACGAATGGTCCACCTAGTCGATCGGTTTACCGGTGACGAGGTGGGCCTTTTTTCGTTGTGGTTAAAGGGTTAGTAAAACGATCCACTAGCCGGACATTGCCCTAACCGATACGCGTAAGCCCTTTCATTTGTGAGAAATCTGTCGTATAATACCTCACGTTTGTTAAAGTTGTCACATTGAATAGTTGGGAGTGGAAGCGACGTGTCAGTATCTGTAAGTTGGATTGGGGCCTTAGTAGGGTTGGCCCTCGCAATTATTTTGATTCTGCGAAAACTAAACCCAGTGTATTCCCTGCTATTGGGAACAATTGTGGGTGCGCTGATTGGTGGCGCGAACTTAACACAAACGGTGAACATCGTGGTGACCGGGTCCCAGAGTGTGATGGGGACGGTGGTCCGGGTCCTAGCGGCTGGGGTCTTTGCGGGAGTCATGATGGAGTCGGGTGCTGCGAACGCGATTGCTCGTGGGATCGTGACCAAATTTGGCGAAAGCTTGGCCATTTTATCGTTGGCTCTGGCGACCATGATTATCACGGCGGTCGGAGTCTTCATCCCAGTGGCCGTGTTGATTGTGGCGCCGATTGCTCTCGAAGTCGGGAGCCGGATGAAGATTTCGAAGTTGGCCTTACTGGTAGCCCTATCCGGCGGGGGAAAGGCGGGGAATATTATCTCGCCGAATCCCAATACGATTGCGGCGGCTCACGGTTTTAATATTGAATTAAGTCAATTGATGGTAGCGGATTTTGTCCCGGCTGTTTTTGGCCTGATTGCCACTGTTCTGATTGCCACGTTGCTGCGACATCACGGGGAGATTGCCTCGATGGCCGATGTGGCAGCCAACCAGGACCAAGAAACGGATGCAGAACCCTCTCAATTGCCAACCTTAAAGGCGGCCATTGTGGCCCCGGTCTTAGCGGTTATTTTGTTACTGTTGAATCCGGTGGGGCATATCTTACAGATTCAAGTCTTAGAAAAATTTGAGGTCGATGCCATGTATATCCTACCGCTGGCTGGACTAGTGGGCATGCTCGCGATGCATCAAGGGCGCCAGGTTCTGGCTTATACCAAGGCGGGGATGGCTCGCATGACCGATGTTGTTTTGATTCTAATTGGTGCCGGAGCGATCGGTGGGCTGATTACCACCTCAACACTACCCGCGATGATTGTCCATTTGATCAAAATATCCGGGATTTCCGGGACCTTCTTAGCGCCAATTGCTGGGATCTTAATGGCCGCCGCCACGGCGTCTACCTCAACCGGGGTTATTCTCGCGACCGGGTCCTTTGGCAAGGCAATTTTGGCCTTCGGTACGGCACCATTGGCCGCAGCGGTCATGGTACATACTGGGGCCACCGTTATTGATCATTTACCACAAGGAAATTACTTTCACGTGACTGCTAATGCCATGAATATGACGCTGAAGGACCGGATGAAGTCGGTACCGTACGAGTCGGCCGTGGGTCTGACGATGACCATTGTGGGGACGATTATGTTTACCCTCTTTTAATGACTGAAAGGAAGTTTAGAAATGAAGATTGTGATTGCCCCGGATTCCTTTAAGGGAAGCCTGACGGCTAAACAGGCCGCTAAAGCGATTCATACCGGACTCAAGCGTGTCTTTCCCGCTGCCGACTATGAGATCGTGCCTATGGCTGATGGCGGTGAAGGCACGGTCCAGTCGTTAGTTGATGCGACTAACGGTCAATTCAAGACAGCGCAGGTCTTGAACCCGCTGGGACAATTGGTATCCGCAGAATACGGATTTCTAGGGGATGGTCACACGGCGGTAATCGAGATGGCCGCGGCCAGCGGCATCCAGTTTGTGGACGCGGATACTAAGAATCCACTGGTGACGACGACCTACGGCACGGGCCAGCTGATGCTGGATGCTATGCATCATGGGGCATCCAGCATCGTCATTGGCATTGGTGGGAGTGCCACCACGGATGGCGGCCAGGGAATGGCTGAGGCCTTGGGAGTTAAATTCCTGACGGCTACCGGCTTACCGATTAAGCGTGGCGGCGGTGGCCTGGCCGATCTGGCGCGGATCGATGTCAGTGGCGTGGATCCTCTGGTCAAGACTACCAAGGTACGGATTGCCTCGGATGTGACCAATCCGTTGATTGGACCCGAGGGTTCCGCTGCGGTCTTTGGTCCCCAAAAGGGGGCAACACCAGCTATGGTGAACACTCTGGACACTAACCTGGCGCACTATGCGGCGGTAGTCAAGCAAACCATGGGCCGCGATTTGGCGGCGTTTCCTGGCGCCGGTGCGGCTGGTGGCTTGGGTGCAGGACTTTTGGCCTTCACCAATTCGCAGCTGGAAAGCGGCATCGAGATTGTGGTTCGTGAGACTCACCTGAAAGAACGGGCGGTCGGAGCCGACCTGGCATTCACGGGTGAGGGAGCCATTGACTTTCAAACGCAGTACGGCAAGACACCTGTGGGAACGGCCCAGGCGATTAAGACCGCTAGTCCGCATGCCAAGGTGATTGGCTTGGCCGGCAATGTGGGGGCTGGGATTGATCAGCTCTACGATTTAGGCCTTGATGCGATCTTTGGTATCCTGCCGGGGGTTGTTGACTTGCCAACGGCCGTCGCAACGGGGGAAGCCAACCTGGCACGCACGGCTGAAAATATTGCGCGCGTGATCAAGTAAGTAAAAGCGATCAAAAAAACACTCGGAAACTTTCCGAGTGTTTTTCTTGTGAATGAGTTAATGATTAAGCTAGGGCGCCCATTGGATCCCATGGTGCTAAGATCGTTGGCTTTTCACTAGCTTGGATCGTCTTTAAGTTGTCAGGCAAGAATTGCTTGTTAACCACAACTTGGTAGCAATACTCGTCCATCCAGGCGTCGCTCATGACGAAGTACCCCTTCGTCCCAACCTTTTCGCCCCAAGAATTTTCCACTTTCCACTTGGTCGGTTGACCATCGACTAAGTCGACACCGGTTAAGACCATGGCGTGGGTCATGAGACTTTCGCCGTAGTCCAGACGTTCTGCCTTGGTGGTTGAGAAGTCAATGTTGAACAGGGCGTCCTTGTCGTAGTACTTGGTATCCATGATCCCCTTTTGCCGTTCGGAAGATTGACCAACGTCACAACCGAACCAGACGGATTGACCAGCCTGTAATTGCTTGATGGCTAAGGCTTTGAAGTCCTTCATGGAAACATTCAAGTGCTTGACCTGACGGCCGCTGACCACATTACCCAACATTTCAACCGTGTAGGTGTGGTTGTATGGCTTATCATCGGTTGGGGCGTTGATAATTGAGACGTAGTCGGAAAGGTCCCAGCCCACGTATTTGTCGTAGAAGGTCTTAGGCGTTAGGCCCTTGTCGATGTGGTAGTTCTTATCATCATCCCGGTATTCGAAATCAAATTCACTGACCGGTTCGCCCAAGGAGAAGCTCAGTAAGCGGTAAACTTCACCAAGCATCTTGTCCTTGGCGGTGGCGATATCGTCGTCGCTGGCCTTGTCGGCAACTAACTGACGTAAAATAATGGCGTCTTTACGGAGCTTAAGGTTAAGTGTGCTGTTGAGTTCGCTAGACTTGGAACTGTTGTAGGTTTCAGGCATCACGGACTTGGGCACGATCCCGTACTTCTCAATGATGGCACATAACATGTCCCACTGGCCTCCGTCTTGTTGAGGGGTAGTCATTAGGAAGGCAACCTTACGGCTTGACGTTGGCTGGTCAGCCGTAGCTAAGACATTTTCGTAGAAATAGTTGGCTTTTTCAAATTTGTCCCAGAAGTTGGTGTAGTTTTGAGAAAGTTCGAAGTCGCTTAGATTGAAACGGTCTGCTAGGTGATGCCGCATTGTATTCAATGCGGCAAACATCCAGCAACGGCCACTTTGTTTTTGATTGGCAACTTTACCAGTGTCCAGGTCGATGGAGAAGACTGGGGTCATGTCGGCTTCGGAAGCGTAATCGGCCGAAGTTGCCAGAATTCCTTGGTGACTGACAGCACGTTCAAGCACCTTCGCGGTTGGGTCGGTTGCTAACGCCTGTTGATAACGGGCGGTTTGATCCGCCGTGATTTCTTTACTCAATATCGTCACTCTCCTAACATATTTCTCTCATTGTACTCCAATATTCTCATTTTTGTATAGATATCCGATAAGTTGTTTAAAAAACGACAGAAGGTGGGCTACCAACTGACAAAGGGTCTCTCGATCTAACTCGATCTGAGAGGCCCTGAGTGTCACTGCTAATTAAATTTGAAAGTAGCCGTAATTGATGACGACTGACCTAGTCATAATTGAGATGTTTGTCTTGATCCAGAGCATTAATTTCGACAATTTCAGCGGCCGTTAGGTTAAAGCCGGAAATTTCGAAATTTTCTCTAACTCGTGCAGGCTTAGATGACTTGGGGAAGACCACGAAACCAGTGTCAACTTGCCACCGCAAGACAATTTGCGCGGGAGACTTACCGTACTTATCAGCTAACTTAGTAATTACGGGATCTTCGAGAATCAGGTGGCCGTGGCCAATTGGGGAGTACCCTTCATTAACGAGGCCGTTATCTGTGTCGAATTTACCTAGATCGGCTTGTACCTTGTAGGGATGACGCTCGATTTGGTTGACCATTGGTTTAACCGTAGCCATGGCAAAGACCTGTTCAAGCTGGTCTTGGGAGAAGTTAGAAACCCCAATCGCCCGAACCTTTTTTTCTT
>NZ_BCWD01000020.1 GCF_001592085.1 Levilactobacillus senmaizukei DSM 21775 = NBRC 103853 | reverse complement strand
CCGATTATTTCAGTAACTGACTGATGAGTTGTTCATAAATGGTGATGAAGCGGTGATACATGTCAAGATCCACGTATTCGTTGACTTGGTGGGCCGTAATGTTTCCCGGGCCGAAAATGATGACATCAATATTGGGATTGGCGGCCAGGAACGAAGAGGCATCGGTGCCACCAGGAACCCCGATGAGTGGTAGGACCTGCTCCAGGTTAGCCGAACCGATCGACTTAGCAGTTTGAACCAGTGGCGCGTCGGCTGCGGTGTGCATCGGACGTAGGTCGCTGTGGACTTCCAGAGAAAGTTCGGCGCCGTCGGCATTCAGGTCGGCAATGATCTTCTCGATAGCCGCTCGCATGTCGGCGTTTGATAGTTCGGGGATGGTTCGAATCTTGACGGCCATTTCAGCACTGGCCGGCACCGTGTTGATCTGTTCGCCACCGTTGATCAGTGTGACAACGGGCGTAATGGGTCCCAGAACCGGATTGCGGTAGTGTTTAATACTATCGAAGTAGGCTTCTTCCTTCTGGTAGAAGGCCATCAATGGGGTAATCGCGTTCCGGCCAATCTCTGGCATTGAACTATGGGCGGCCACGCCCTTGGAGTGAACCGTGTAGGTCAAAGATCCTTTATGAGCCAACTCGATGAAGTGTTGTTCCGTACTGTGGTTGGCAGCCAGGAGTTTTTCTGCCCCGGCGTTGTCAATTTGCAACATGGCTTGAATGGCGGGTTGCTTCAGTAATTGCTTATTAGCGCCGCTGGGTTCACCTACAATCAGGGTGTCTAGATCGTCGGCCAAGCCGGCCTCGGCTAGTTGTTTAGCGCCGTATTGGCCATATTCCTCGCCAACTGTGGCCATCAGACGGAGGGTGCCGTGAAGGGCCACGCCCTGTTCCTTCAAATGAATCATGGCCAGGACACCGGCCATGAGGCCGGACTTCATATCGGAAGTCCCGCGGCCAAACATGCGGTTATCATTGATTGCCGCAGAGAGGGCGGGAGCTTGCCATTTTGTTTCATCACCTAAGGCTACGATATCGGAATGGCCGTCGAAACCCACGACAGGACCGTTGCCGTCGCCAATTTCTGCAACAACGCTGATCCGATCGGGTGCATATTCAAAGGTCTTACTGGTAATGCCGTGTTTTTGTAAGAGGTCGACAAGGTAATTGGCCACCAGTTTTTCGTGGCCATTGACCGTGTTTAACTTGATGATATCATGCAACGCCTGTACAACTTCATCCATGTTGCTGTCACCTCAGTTAATATTTTTGGTCATTTAAATCAAAACTTTTCACTACTTAACCAACCTGATTACAGCACTTTTTATTCACCGACGCAAGAAGTTCGTGTGGTGAATTGCAGGACTAAAGGTCCTCGCCAATGACGTCAATGACTTTGTAGCTGGCCAATTCCTCCAGCCGTGCCAGAAACGTCGTGAGTTCGCTGCGGGTGGAGAATGCGCCTTCGATCAGGTAGCCACTTTCACCGGTGGTCCGGTAGTGGTGACGCAGGTCGTTACGGTAGTCTCTAATCAGGTGGTCATAGGCGGATCGCTTGTCGGCCTTTAAGGCGACCTGGATGAAGACTTGCCGGTCGAATCCCAGTTGTTCGAGATCGACTTCGATGGTGTATTTCTTGATGACCCCGTCGTCTTCCATCTTCTGAATGCGGGCAGCCACGGCCGGTGCGGTTAAATGGACGAGTTCTGCTAAGCGGTTAATTTTGATCCGACAGTTGCGGTTCAGGTGTTTGAGAATCTCTATATCAGTGGGATCAGTCACGGGTATCCCTTCTTTTCTAAATGTTTTGACGTTAAAGTCTTTATTTAAAATATTAACAGTTCTTGCGAAAAAAGGTACAGTGAATGGTATTGCC
The DNA here is from genome assembly GCF_001592085.1 of Levilactobacillus senmaizukei DSM 21775 = NBRC 103853. Lineage (GTDB taxonomy): Bacteria > Bacillota > Bacilli > Lactobacillales > Lactobacillaceae > Levilactobacillus > Levilactobacillus senmaizukei. The sequence continues at coordinate 38,948 of NZ_BCWD01000020.1, read as the reverse complement.
TTTTGCTGGCCGTAATTCATGAGGGCCTTTGATAGGAAATACCATTGAAGACAGTATAATTAATGGTTGAAAGCAATTCGGCTTGATTATGTTTGGGTTAAATTGGACTGCCTACGACAGCCAGACGCCGCCCGGTGAGGCAGACCTGAAGCCTGGGAAGCGGTCCTCAGGGCAACTTTAAGCTTCACTAAGACCGTGAGGTTTAAAGCTTGGCCAGTGGGCCTTAGTCGGGAAAGATCTCCGACTAAGGTCACATCCACGGGGCTCTGTCTGGCTGTCTCCGGCGTGAATTGTCGGAATTATTTAAATAGTTTAGCTATGAACTGGTTAATCCTGTGGTCGTTTGTAGCATTCAAATGGCGATTGCCAGGTCATAATAGCTGAGACTATTGGGAGCCATAATAAGTCGTCGAACTAAATATAGAGCATTGTTGACCAATAGATTGGGTCACAACCAGTGTTAGTCAGAGGCGGTTAGGACGGCGTTTCTAACCGCTATCGGCGGTAAAATTAGGAAAACAAAAGATACAAGAATAATTTGAAAATAACAAGTTGGAGGTTGTCATGATAGAATTCAAAAATGTCAGTAAGCGGTATACCACTAATCAGGCCATCGATGACCTCAATTTGACGATCCCAACCGGGGACTTTTTTGTGTTGGTTGGGCCTAGTGGGAGTGGTAAGACAACCACATTAAAGATGCTTAATCGACTGATTGAGCCCACCGATGGCAATATTTATTTCAATGATAAGCGGATTATTGATTATGATTTAAAGCAATTGCGGCTTCAAATGGGCTATGTTCTTCAAAACATTGCCCTATTCCCTAACTTGACGATTCAAGAAAATATTGCCATTCAGGCGGAATCTTTGGGCTGGCCGCGTAAGGAACGAATTGAGCGGGCGCGAGCCTTGTTGAAGCAGGTCGATTTGGACCCCGATAAATATGCCACGCGAATGCCTAGCGAACTTTCAGGTGGGGAACAACAACGGGTCGGGATTATTCGGGCCCTGGCTATCAAACCCAAGGTTGTTCTGATGGATGAACCTTTTAGTGCTTTGGACCCAATTTCACGAAAACAACTCCAAGACCTGGTCTTGCGGCTCCATCAGGAACTGTCGATGACCTTCGTTTTTGTGACCCACGATATGCACGAAGCCTTACGATTGGGGCAGCATATTGCGGTGATGCGCCTCGGCCATATTCAACAGGTGGGGACCAGTCAAGATATTATGGAACATCCTGCCAACGACTTTGTTCGAGGGTTCTTTGAAACGGAACAGGCGATTCAACCGGAAACCATTCAACGATTGTTAGACCAAGGCTACGGAACGGCCACAACAGCCACTCCCAGCCTGCCGGGAACATCAACGATTAATGAACTGGCCGCAGTGTTAAGGACGCCGACAGCGGCCGTAGTGGCGACTGAGAGCGGTTCTCGTGAGCTATCCACTACGGACCTGCTGGATTACTTGGCAACGAAGGAGGTGGACTAGCTTGCAAGATATTTTGCATGTTCTGAAGACGCAGGGGAGCGACATTATCCATTCGATTGGGCAACATATTGGGTTATCCTTAATCTCCTTGTTAATTGCGGCATTGATTGCCATTCCATTAGCTATCGTGTTGATGAATCACCAGCGATCCGCCAAGATTATGCTCCAGATTACGAGTATTCTCCAAACCATTCCGAGCCTGGCTCTGTTAGGGATTTTGATCCCGATCGTTGGGATTGGGACAGTGCCATCGATTATCGCGCTGGTAATTTATGCGGTCATGCCGATCTTTCAAAATACCTATGCCGGTTTGACCACCATCGATCCCAACTTGGAAGAGGCGGCGACGGCTTTTGGACTATCCCGACGGATGAAACTATTTCGAATCGAGTTGCCTCTGGCCCTGCCAATGATTATTTCTGGTATTCGGATCGCCATGGTCCTGATTATCGGAACGGCAACCCTGGCGGCACTAATTGGTGCCGGTGGTTTGGGGACCTATATTCTGTTAGGAATTGAAACCAATAACAATGCTTTACTGATTATTGGGGCGGTCTTGTCCGCCATCTTGGCGCTGGTCTTTGGGGCCGGTATCGACTGGCTGGGTCGGTTGTCTTTCAAGAAAGCGGGGATTGTTTTGGCCACGTTGGTGGTCTTGATCGGCGGCTTTGCCGGCTACCGTAAGATTGCTAGCCCGGAAACCACGATCACGGTTGCCGGAAAGATGGGCAGTGAACCCGAACTTTTAATTAATATGTATAAGGACCTAATCGAGCACGATCATCCACGGATGAAGGTTGCCACGAAGGCGAACTTTGGGGGAACCTCATTTCTATTCAAGGCACTGAAATCGGGCTCAGTTGACATTTATCCCGAGTTTACCGGGACGGTGTTAGAGTCACTGGTTAAGGGAGAAAAGTCCGCTAGTCATGATCCAGCTAAGACCTATCAGGTTGCCAAGTCGGCCTTGAAGTCACAATATCAGATGGCCTATCTGAAACCCATGGCCTACCAAAATGGGTATGACTTGGCGGTGTCGAAGTCCTTCGCGGCTAAGTATCACTTGAGGACCGTTTCCGATCTGGTGGCGGTTGAAGGCAAGATCCATGCGGGTTTTGATCCCGATTTCTATCAACTGAAGGACGGCTATCCGGGTCTGAGCAAGACCTACAACTTGAAGTTTGCCAGCGTCAAGACGATGGAACCTTCGATTAGATACAAGGCGATTGCCAATGGCAAGGTTAACCTAGTCGATGGCTACACGACCGATCCCGAGGTTCAGGAATATCATTTGGTCACTTTGAAAGATGATAAGAATTTCTTCCCACCGTATCAAGGGGCACCATTGATGACGGAAAAACTCCTGACGGCCCATCCGGAACTTCGGCCCACGTTGAATAAATTAGCCGGCAAGGTTACGACAACCGATATGCAGAAGATGAATTATCGCGTCACGGTTAAGCACGAGAAGGCGGCGACGGTTGCTCGCGAATATCTGAAGAATCATGGACTATTAGATTAAATGGGAGTGAGTATGATGAAAGCCATTGTGGTGCGTCATCCAGGAGGACCAGCGGTTCTTGAATGCACGGAAGTGCCTCGTCCGACCGTTAAATCGGGGTGGTCATTGATCGAAGTGAAGGGTCGCGGCGTCAATCATTCGGAAATATTTACGCGGGAGGGGGAGTCCCCTAGCGTTAAGTTTCCGCGAATCTTAGGGATTGAGGCCGTTGGTGTCATCGCTGAGACGACGAATGTCGAGCGCTTACCGGTTGGTCAGAAAGTGGTGACTTTCATGGGCGAAATGGGCCGGGCCTATGACGGCGGGTACGCCGAGTACGCTTTAATTCCCAACGCTCAACTTTTTCCGGTAACGACCACCTTATCTTGGCCGGACCTGGCGGCGGTCCCCGAAACGTATTATACGGCCTACGGGGCGCTGGAAGGCCTACAACTTCATGACGGCGATACGATGCTGGTTCGCGGTGGTACGAGTGGTGTCGGAGTCGCGGCAGCTAAGCTGGCCCATGCCATGGCAGCGGTGACGGTTACCGGTAGTACGCGATCCTTGGCGAAGCGCGACCAATTATTGGCAGCCGGGTTCGATCGAGTCATTCTCGACCAAGACGGCCAGTTACCGACGGACCAATGCTACGATAAGATTCTTGAATTAATCGGTGCCGCAACGGTTCCCGAATCGCTGCAACATTTAAATCCAGCAGGGATTGTGAGTGCCACCGGTGAGTTGGGTGGCCAGTGGGGACTGCAGGATTTCGAACCCGTTGAAAAGATTCCTAGCAATACCTATCTGACGGCCTTTCAATCGGGAAATATTGATGAGCACCGGATTCGGGCACTATTTCAGTTGATCGCCGATCACGACATCGACGTCAGCCCGGTGAAGACCTTTGCGCTGAAGGACATGCAAGCGGCCCACGAGTATTTAGCTAGCCATCAGAGTTTTGGCAAGGTGGTCGTTCTTTCCTAAACTAGCGCTTGACAATTATGAGATATAAGCATAGTGTTATCACTAATTTCTAACCAATCTGTCATAAATCAGCTAGGAGAAGAGTAATGACAACGCCATTGTCCAGTGAGCCCAGTCAAGTGAAAACGGGTCGGTGGTTAGTCATGAAGATGAGCTCCCAGTAGCTATCAAGTGGTTGACGCTACTTGGTCGGTAGGAACCGTTAGCTTTCCGGGTATCAATAGGTACCGTTGAGGCAAAGCCTGTGAGGACTTTGTGAATTAGGGTGGTAAAACGACGCGTTCGTCCCTTGAACTAAGTAAATTAGTTCAAGGGATGGGCGCGTTTTTTTCCGGTTGACGATGGATTGATGGGAAGGTGGGTTAGGTGCCGGTGATCGCTGCTTCGCTGGACTGACAACGGTCAGATCGAGGGTGGCAATGGTCCGACGCTCTGAGTCGTTTGGCGGTGCACGCTAATCGACTGAGAAGAGTTGGCGCATTCCGGCTATGCGGTGAGGATCGCTGCCAGTCGAACGTGGGCAGGGATCGTCGGTTCATCCCAATTGGTGGTCTAAGTTCATGTGATGATATAGGAGGAATGATTAATGACGACAACAACTAAGACTCAGTACCCTTACCGTTATGATGTTGTGGGTAGCTTATTACGACCGGCAGCCTTGAAGGTGGCTCGGACCCAATTTACCCAGGGGAAGCTCACCGCCGAACAGCTTCAGGCCGTTCAGTACCGTGAGACTCAGCGAGTAGTTAACGAACAGGTTCAGATTGGTCTGCGCGACGTCACCGATGGCGAGTTTAATCGGAGCTGGTGGCACCTCGACTTCCTTTGGGGACTGACCGGGGTTGGCCACTATGATTATCAGCAGAGCTATAAATTTCATGGGAGTCAAACGCGAACGGACAATGCCGATCTAGTGGGTAAGATCGCCTGTAATCCGGATCATCCGTTCTTCAAGAGCTTCCAGTACTTGCAAGCCCTGGTGCCAGATGATGTCCTGGTCAAGCAGACGATTCCGTCACCGACGATGCTTTTTCGCGACAATCGGAGCGATAACTGGCCCGACTTCTACCCAACCTGGGATGCCTACCTAGATGACCTGGCTGTGGCCTATCATGACACGATTCAACATTTCTATGACCTCGGATGTCGTTACCTCCAACTGGATGATACGACCTGGGCCTTCCTGATTAGCCAATTGAATGCCACGAAGGATGACGTGGTCGCTCACCAAAAGTTTGTCGATTTGGCGACGGATGCCGTGCGGGTGATCAACCAATTACTGACCGGATTGCCGGCTGATTTAACCGTCACCACCCACATTTGTCGGGGAAACTTCAAGTCGACCTATCTCTTCTCCGGGGGGTATGACGATATTGCTGATTACTTGGGTCAATTGCACTACGACGGCTTATTTCTAGAGTATGATAGTGACCGTTCTGGCGACTTCAGTCCGCTGAAACGGATTTGGAACGGCGATACCAACAAGCGCCTAATTTTAGGCTTGATCACGTCTAAATTCCCCGAACTAGAGGACGTGGCCGATGTGGAGGCCCGGATTCGGGATGCTGCCAAACAGGTTCCGCTAGCTAACCTAGGCTTGTCAACGCAATGTGGTTTCGCCTCAACCGAAGAAGGCAACCAATTAACTGAGGAACAACAATGGGCCAAGCTGAGACTTGTTAAGCAGATCGCCGACGATGTTTGGTCAGACTAAGCCGAAGGGAGTGGCGCACACCTTTCGAGCACATGAAATGGCCTAACAAAAGCAGCTAATCTTTTCCCCAGGTTCTTTTATAGTTGCTAGATTTACGACAACTTTACACAGACTAAATGACTTCGATACGGGAGACGGGTAGACTGGAAGTAATCTTAGGCGTGTGGCAGAATGACTTGTCCACATGTCAGTTAGGCAGGAGCGGGAATCATGACAGGAAAGACGTTAGTGTTTGGACATCGAGGTTATCCAGAAAAGTTTCCAGAGAATTCAATGGCGGGGTTTACCTATGCCGTTGAACACGGGATCGAGGGCATCGAGTTTGATGTCCATTTGACAAAGGATTTGGTTCCCATCATCATGCATGATGAACGAATCAACCGAACAACGGATGGTCGTGGCCGTATTATGGACTACACGTTAGCAGAGTTACGACAATTTCACTTGGCTAATCAGGCGTCGGTGCCAACATTAGCGGAGTTTCTGCAGCTCGTTAGCCATCGCGATGTCCAACTTAATCTGGAATTGAAGACGGATAAACTCCAGTATCCTGGCATCGAGAAGATTGTTCTAGCCATGGTTCATGCCACGCCGTTGGAACACCCCGTCATCTTTTCGTCGTTTCATCTACCTACCCTCAAACGTTGCCAAGCACTAGCGCCTGATGAGAGCTATTGTTGGCTAACGGATAAGCCCGTGGTGAATGCGGCCGCATTGGTCGAGAATGAGCATCTCGCGGGGTTACATCTGAGCCAGTATCAAGACGATGTGCCGGTTGCCGAACGGATTTGGACGGTTGACGATCCACAGCTGGCACAACAGTTGTTTGAAAAGCATATCGCCGGGATCTTTACCGATGATTTCGTCACCATGACGGCATTGCGGGATCGAGTGTTGAAGGCATAAAAAGAAGCCGTTGCGGTAGCCGCAACGGCTTTTAAAATGAGTTATTTAGTCACCGAGTCGATGAATAAATTCAGCGCCCAATTGGTGGGCGTCAAATTCGTAAGGGGCCAGTGCGGTGGCTGGATCGATGAATTGGCCGGCCTCATCCAGGTCAGGCTTTTTCAAGTCAATCCGCAGGTTATTGGTCATGATTGGCATTTTTAAACCTCGAACGACGAGTTGCATGCCAAGTGCCGCTTGAAAGCCACCATGACCGCCGTAAGAAACCAGGCTAACGGGTTTACCACGCCATTCGGCATACAGGGTATCGAGGGCATTCTTTAAAGGCGCGGGGTAGCCCCAGTTATATTGGGGGAACAATAGGATGAAACCATCATATCCTTGGATTAAGGTGCTCCAGGCCTTGGTGTGGTCCAGTTGATAGTTGCCGTCAGAGGGCATGGCTTCCTCGTCTAGAAATGGCAGGTTAACGGTCTTTAGGTCGATGAGATCGATAGTTAGTCCGGGCTGCGCCACATGCGCTTGCAACCAGCTAGCGATGCTGGGACTGATGCGGCTGGGGCGGGTGGACCCAATGATTAAGCCAATTTTCTTTGTCATAAGAGTGCTCCTTTTTAAATTTATTTATTCGTGCAACATGCACACATTATAGCCGGGATCTGGTATAATAACAACTATGGATAATGAAATCTTTGAAGCTTTATTTGAAATTGTGACGTTTTTCAATCAGCCCCAACAGGACCGTGACTTGTTGAAGCGTGCGGAAATCTCTCTCGAACCCGCCGCCTTACCCATTATTGTTCGGGTGGGTCGGCAACCGGAGATCAGCATCGGTGAGCTGGCCAATCAGATTGGTCGGAATCATTCGTCCGTCAGTCGTCAAGTTGATAAGCTGGTCAAAGCAGGCTGGCTCACGGAGGTAGAGCGGCGTGATCAGCGAATTCGACGAGTGACGTTAAGTCCACAGGGACAGCGCGCCTTATTACAAGTGAAAGTCGCCAGGGAGGCCGCTTTCCGACAACGATTAGCGGGTTACTCTGATGTGGACCGTTCGGAATTGGCGCATGTTTTACAGCGATTGGCGGCAACTTTAAATGAACAGGATTAATTAAAGCAGGGTTGAGGAGTTTCCTCGGCCCTGCTTTTTTGGTGTGTTCAGCAACAAAAAAATTAACCCGATTGAATCGAACTGGGATTTAGTCTGATTCAATCGGGTTAATTTATATATTTTGAGGACAGGCCAAGTTAAGGCATTTTCCGGGTACCCTAACGGCGGTCATCAAAAAAGCTTTAGTTTGTCGTCTGTTTGTTAAGCAATTGTTTTACGACACCTTTACTATAACAAAGAAATCAAGACCGATGGGCGATTCTGACGATTTGTAATATTACAAATTGACTGGGTCGGCGGATTCGTTAGTTGGTGATTCAGGCCGATGATTACTTTGGAAAAGAGGTGCAGCGTTAACGGAAAGTTTGGTAGGCTTACTATTTCGAAATTTAACGACTAGCTTAACCATTGAAAAAAGTTCTTAAACTAACTCATGAAAAAGTTTTCAACTGAAAACAGATTTGCATTGGCTTTGTTTCAACAATTGGTATAGTTTTTTCACGCGGAGGAAACTGCTTGGCTACTTAAAGTTATATATAATGGATGAATGGCAAATATCTAATTGGATAAAAATTTTATCGTTTAGGTTTTACGGTTTACCTGGCGGTGTAATAGCAAAACATAAATTATAAATATTCTAATTGCGAACTTTAACCGAAATACTTGTTGTAAAAGTTCTTTTTCCTGCTAGAATTGTAATTGTTCGTGAGAGTACAATACATATACCTGAGGAGTGAACTTGATGCATTTACGAGGCAAGTGGAAGTTGCTTTTTACCGTAACAGCGTTATTGGTATTGCCGGCCTTACTGGTTGGCTGTGGGAAGAAAGATAGTAGTAAAGCGAAGGGCTATACCCCTAAGAAACTAACTGTCGAATTTGTTCCGTCATCTAATGCAGGCACGATTGAAGCAAAAGCTAAGCCACTTGAAGGCTTACTGAAGAAAGAATTAGGAATTCCAGTTAAGGTGAGCGTTTCAACCGACTACAACACGATTGTTGAAGCAATGGGTTCGAAGAAAGTTGATGTGGGTTATTTACCACCTGACGCTTACGTCTTAGCCCACAAGCAATATGGCGATAAGGTTCTGTTGCAGGCCCAACGATTCGGTATCAAGGAACCTAATGATGAGAACACCAAGAAGTTGGTTGATTACTACCGGGCACAAATCTTAGTTCGGGCCGACAGTGGAATTAAATCCATTAAGGACTTGAAGGGTAAGAAGATTGCTGTTCAAGACACGACTTCAACTGCCGGATGGGTTTACCCCGCCGTTGAAATGTTGGACCACGGGGTCAACATCAACAAGAACGGGATTAAGACCGTTCAAGTGAAGGGGCATGACCAAGGGGTTCTGTCCGTTTACAACAAGAACACGGATGCTGCCTTCGTCTTCCAAGGTGCCCGTAAGCTGGTTATGAACGACCAAAAGGACATCATGAAGAAGGTTGTCCCAATCTACACGACCGCTAAGATTCCTAACGATACGATTACCGTACGGGGAGACATGAGTGCTAAGTGGCAAAAGAAGATTGCTTCAGCATTCAAGGATATTGCGAAGACCAAGAAGGGTCATGACATTATCTCTAGCGTTTACTCACATGAAGGTTACACGGACTCCAAGGATAGTAACTTTGATATTATCCGGAAGTACGACAAGGAAGCAGCAAAGCTCGATAAATAATTAGAAAAAACGGACGATATCTGAAAGTAGCGGGGCAAGCTTGGATGAGCACCTGGCTACTTTTTTACGGGGGGCCTACGAAATGGAACAAGCACCAATTATTAGTTTTAAACATGTTAGCAAAGTCTACAGTAACGGGACGGTTGGTCTGAAGGATATCGACTTTAGTATTCCCAAAGGGCAATTCTTAGTGGTGGTTGGTTTGTCTGGCTCCGGTAAGAGTACCTTGATGCGAACCATTAATCGGATGCATGAGGTCACTGAAGGTGAAGTTTACGTGGAAAATGAGGCGGTTAGCGCCTACAAGGGTCGTTCACTCCGGACCTTGCGGCGGCGCATCGGCATGATTTTTCAAAATTTTAACCTGATCAACCGTTCCAGTGTTGAAAAGAATGTGTTATCCGGTCGGGTCAGTTACTATCCAACCTGGAAAAGTGTGATGGGTTTGTTTAGTGCGGAGGATAAGCAAAAAGCAGTCGCCTCATTGAATCGGGTTAATATGTCCGAAAAGATTTATGCCCGGGCCGATGAATTGTCCGGTGGACAGCAACAACGGGTAGCCATTGCGCGGACGCTGATGCAAGACCCCAAGATTATCTTAGCCGATGAACCCATCGCGTCCTTGGATCCACTGACGACCAAAACGGTTATGGATATTCTGAAGCGACTGAATCAAGAAGATGGGCTCACGGTCATTGTGAACTTACACTCGGTGGAATTAGCCCGTGAATATGCCGACCGTATCGTTGGTCTGCGTGCTGGTGAGCTGGTTTATGACGAACCAATTAGCGCCGTGACCGAGGCTGATCTGAACAAGATCTACCAGGCAATTTAAGGGGGGCCAACGATGACAAATGCTAATCTACCCCGTCGCTCGTGGGTGCAACGTTGGCATGTTAAAGGGATCGGTTGGACGGCGCTGATGGTGCTGTTGCTCATCGGTTCCTCGAAGATGACCGATGTGAATGTTGGAATGTTTTTCAGCAACTTGGACCAATTTGCCGACCTGATTGTTCGGATGTCTAATCCTGCTTGGGATTACTTGAGTGTGATTATTCAACCGTTAATTGAAACGATTCAGATGGCAATCCTTGGGACGACAATTGGGACGGTCTTTGCTATTCCATTCGCCCTGCTGGCCGCCGGGAACTTAGTGCACAATAAATTCTTACGCGGGTTTGACCGCTTGGTCTTAGACCTTGTCCGCACGTTGCCTGATCTGCTACTAGCTGCCATCTTTGTGGCGATCTTCGGGATTGGGTCGACGGCCGGGGTCATTACCTTAGCTATCTTCTCGTTTGGGATGATTTCGAAATTATTTTATGAAGTGATCGAAACGATTGATATGGGACCGCTGGAAGCCATGGAATCCGTGGGTGCCAGTAAAATTACCATTATTTGGTATGCCGTCCTACCGCAAATCATGAATCAATTCGTGAGTTATTTTCTCTACACGTTGGAAATTAACGTGCGAGCTTCAACCGTCTTAGGGTACCTGGGTGCCGGTGGTATCGGGGTTTACCTGCAACGGTCACTGAACGAGTTCAATTACGGGGCGACCGCCGTCATTATCCTGGCAACCATCGTGGTGGTCTTGATCATTGATGGTATCAGTAATCACTTAAGGAGGGTGCTACTCTAATATGCAAGCAATGATGTCGAATAATAAACCCCATCTTTCCCTCTGGCGGCGGTGGAACTGGCTGGTATGGTTAATCATCGTCGCGGTCGTCTATGTTTGGGCAATCGGAGGTCTTCAATTCACCGGGCTTCAAGAGTCTGCCGGTTCCGTCTCCAAGTCCATCGTTCACGGCCTAGTGAACCCGGACTGGAAGTATGTCTATAACGGTAGTGGTGAAGACCTGGTCTCCTTAATCTTACAAACGTTAGCGATTGCGTTTTTGGGGACGATTATTTCCTCACTGATCAGTGTCCCCTTTGCCTTTTGGGCCGCCCGGAGTGAGAAGGAACACTACCGTCTGCGTTCTGGGAGTGGGAAGGTTGTCTTAACCTTGATCCGGACATTCCCAGAAATTGTGTTGGCTATCATGTTTATCAAAGCCGTTGGACCTGGTTCTTACGCCGGGGTCCTGGCCGTCAGCATTCACTCGATTGGGATGCTGGGCAAATTATTTAGTGAAGCCATTGAAAACATGGACCGGGGCGCTGAAGAAGCTATTGTCAGTGCCGGTGGGAATAGTCCACAGGTCTTTATGATGGCCACGCTGCCAACGATTATGCCGGAATTTATTTCTTACACGTTGTATCGGTTTGAAATTGCCGTTCGTTCTGCCTCGATCTTAGGGATGGTGGGTGCCGGTGGTATCGGTACTCCCATGATCTTTGCTATCCAAACGCGGAACTGGCCACGAGTGGGAATTATCCTTCTGGGAATTGTGGTCATGGTGCTCCTGATTGATTCTTTGTCAGAACAATTACGAAAGAGGCTCATTTAATGATGCGGGTTAAAATTCTATCGACCAGCGACGTTCATGGTCACGTTTATCCCACGAGTTATAGTAGTCGGGATGACTCTCAACCGTATGGGATGTTGAAGGCGGCCACGATTATTCGCCAGATTCAGCAGCATGCCGGCCCGGATGACGTGGTCATTGCGATTGAGAACGGCGATTGGATTCAAGGAGCCCCGTTTGCTGGTTACTTGGCTAAACAAGCTCCTGACGACCAACCACTCTTTTCCAAATTAACCTCAATTATTAATTATGATGCTGGGGTTCTAGGTAACCATGAATTTAATTATGGACTCGACTACATTCGCAATTGTGAATGCCAGCGAACCTATCCGATTTTAGGGGCCAATATCGGCGGAGCCGAGGACCAAAAGATCGTTGATGCCCCATATCGAATCGTGAAAAAAAAGGGCCTGAAGATCGCCATTCTGGGTCTGACTACCGCCTACGTCCCAACCTGGGAAAAGGCCGAACACATTGCCGGCCTGACATTTGAATCCGCTGTTGCTACGGCGAAGCGCTGGGTGCCTAAACTTAAGGCCCAGGCCGATCTGGTTGTTGTGGCGTATCATGGCGGTTTCGAAGCTGATCTGGAAACGGGTAAGCCCACCGAACGTTTGACTGGTGAGAATGAAGGCTACCAATTAATGACTGCCGTGCCGGGAATTGATGCTCTAGTGACAGGCCACCAACATCGCCAATTGGCGGGGGTCTATCACGGGGTGGCAACCACTCAACCCGGTGAGAAGGGCGTTGTGGTTGGCCAGATTGAGTTACGATTAGATACGAATCGGCAGGTGGTTGAGCGGCAGGCTAAGTTATTGCCGGTGGTCGATGCCGCGCCCGATCCCGAGCTTCAAGCATTGACGGACCCAATCCAGGAACGGGTTCAAACCTGGCTCGACCAGCCAACTGGCCACATCTCTGGGGCAAGTTTGACTGTGACCGACCATATGGCTGCCCGGTTAACCGGGCACCCGTATCTTCAGTTCATTAATCAGGTTGAAATGGCGGCCTGTGATACCGACGTTGCGGCAACGGCGTTGTTTAACGATGGGGTACGGGGCTTTGCCCATGACGTGACGCTTCGTCAGGTCTTGAATAGTTATCCGTATCCCAATACGCTGGTCGTTGAGCGACTAACGGGTCAGGATGTTCGTGAGGCGTTAGAACGGTGTGCTAGCTTCTTTGAGTTGGCCGCTGATGGAACCGTTCAAATTTCCGCAGCGTTCACTTACCCCAAGGTCGAGCTCTATAACTACGATATTTATAGTGGAATTGACTATACATTCGACCTTCACCAGCCGGTGGGCCAACGAGTGACTGAGTTGCGCTATCATGGGGAAGCCTTGTTAGCCGATCAGCCAATCGATGTGGCGATGAATCAGTACCGAGGCAATGGTGGGGGCGAGTACCCCATGTTTACCACGGAAAAGGTGATTCGCGAGGTCAATCGTGACATGGCCGAACTGATTCAAGACTACTTTGAAGGCCATCCGGACGTTCAAGGAACGCCGCAGACCAACTTTAAGGTTGAGTATTAACCTAAGCTAAACATTAACGCGAAAGCGGTCCTCACCAGCGTGGTTGACATGAGAGCAACCACGGTGGTGAGGACCGCTTTTAATTTGGTTAAAGGGTGCCGATGAGATTGTCGGCCCTTGGTTTGAGGACTATGAGACCTGCCTGGGCTCGTTCGATTGACAGAAGCATCCCAATCATTGGGTAAAACTGACTGGTCACAATCTGTTGATCAGTGGTGGTCGCTACTCGTTTACGGGGAATCTTTGGAAATCCAAGACGTTTGTTTGATTTCACCTGTTTTTGGTTCACCCCATAATTAAAAATTTCTTCAATTAAGTCGCTAATAGATGCAATTTGAGGGGGGACTTGGTAAAATGAACTAACTTAATCTTAGATAGGAAGGTGGACGCCTTGGACCGACGTCACGTGACGTTACCCATACCCGATCGCTAATACCCAGAAGCATTTATATTGAAAGGAAGATTTATTTATATGGCGCAAGAACCAGACTTAACCAGCTCTACCCCAACTGAAGCAGAAACCACTGACCCTGGACCCAGCCAGCCGCCGTTATGGCAGCGTTCGACTGAGTCCTTACTTGTCGATTATGCCACGGACCAAGAGTCCGGGTTGACGACCACCGAGGCCCAGAAGCGGCTCCGGCAAAATGGCCCGAATGAATTGACGGCGAAGAAGCAGTCCAACCTGCTACGGTTTCTGAAACAGTTTAACAACAGCATCATTTATATTTTGGCCGCCGCTGCTCTGATTACGTTTCTGATGCACCACTACTCCGATTCCATTGTTATTGGTTTGGTGATTGTGGCCAATGCTTTTATCGGGTATTTTCAGGAACGCTCAGCCGACAACGCACTGGACCGGATCAAGGCGTTACTAGTTTCCGAGGCCGTGGTCATTCGAGACGGTCAAAAGGTAACCCTGCCGGCGCGCGAGCTGGTGATCGGGGATATCGTACAGTTGGAAGCCGGGGATACGGTTCCCGCCGATCTACGACTCATCGATGCCGACAACTTGAAGATTCAAGAATCTGCATTGACCGGTGAAACCGACTCCGTGGAAAAGGGGGAAGATCCCTTATCTGTCGCGAACCTGGCGTTGGCCGAACGGACGAACCAAGCCTTTGCCTCCATGGCCGTGACCAATGGGTCCGGCCGGGGAATCGTGACGGTGACCGGTGCCCAAACCGAGATTGGTCACATCCAGCAAAACGTGGCCGAGGTTAAGCAACAGGCCACGCCATTGATGAAGAACCTGAACCGTTTGGGATTAGGTCTGTCGATTGCTATTTTGATTGCTGCAGTTCTGTTGTTCATCTTAGGGATGATTACCCACGTCTACAGTCTGCCCGTTCTACTGGTGGCTGTCATTACCATGGTCGTAGGTTCCATGCCCGAAGGCTTGCCAGCCAGTACGTCGGTGGTTCTGGCCATGGGGACCCAGCAGATGACCAAGCAAAATGTGATCGTGAAGACCCTGCCCGCCGTGGAGACTCTAGGGGCCGTGGATATCGTGAACACCGATAAGACGGGGACCTTAACCAAGAACGAAATGACGGTGACCGATGTTTTAACCGCCAAGGATACCTATACCGTGTCCGGGGTGGGTTATGATGCCACCGGCCAAGTCGAAACTGACGAGGGTCAGACGGTTGCCTGGCAAACCGACCCCGACCTGGAGTGGTTGGTGCAGATTGCCGGTCAGACCTCCGATGCCGAATTTCATGAAGAAGATGGGCAATGGGTGCTGACGGGTGAGCCAACCGATGGGGCGTTGACCGCGCTTTACCACAAACTAGTGGGGGCCGATCCAGCTCCGGTGGAAATCGATTCACGTCCATTTGATTCGGCGATTCGTTATTCGGCTCGACTGGTCGACCACGCTGGCCAGCGGTACCTGTTGGTTAAAGGGGCGCCACAGACATTGATGCAGAAGATGGCTGCGCAGGGCGAAACGATCGATCAAGCAG
This sequence comes from Levilactobacillus senmaizukei DSM 21775 = NBRC 103853, assembly GCF_001592085.1. Taxonomy (GTDB): domain Bacteria; phylum Bacillota; class Bacilli; order Lactobacillales; family Lactobacillaceae; genus Levilactobacillus; species Levilactobacillus senmaizukei. The sequence goes on along the minus strand of NZ_BCWD01000020.1, from coordinate 23,569 downwards.
CCTGGCAAGAGCGATTATCGCAGCTGACCCGTCAAGGAAAGCGGGTCGTGGCCTTGGGCTATCAACCCGTTGCGGCCGAGGTCACCGAGGTTGATAATCTGGCGATTGGCCGCGACTTTCATCTAGCCGGGATGGCTGGGATCATTGATCCACCACGTCCGGGGGTGGCTGACGCCGTTCGCCAATTACGTTATGCCGGTATTAAAGTTAAAATGATTACGGGGGACGACCCCGAAACCGCCGCGGCGATTGCCCGGCAGTTAAATCTTTCGGAGCAGGCTAAAGCAATCACCGGGCCGGAGCTGGCAAAGCTGTCCGATGAAGAATTGACGGAACAGATTGACCGATATACGGTCTTTGCTCGAACGACACCTGCCGACAAGTTACGAATTGTGAAGGCCCAGCAACAACGGGGGCACGTGGTGTCCATGACGGGTGACGGGGTGAACGACGCGCCAGCGCTGAAGCAGGCCGATATTGGGGTGGCCATGGGGATTCGGGGAACCGACGTTGCCAAGGACTCCGCCGATATGGTCTTAGCCGATGATGACTTTACGTCAATCCTGGGTGCCGTCCGCGAGGGTCGCCACGTCTTCGACAATATTCGCAAGACGATTCGTTTCTTGTTACCAACCAGTTTTGCCGAGGGTCTGATTGTCGTGATGAGTATCCTGATGGACCAACCGTTACCGTTGTTTCCAACGCAATTGTTGTGGATCAACATGGTCTCGGCCCTGACGATTCAGTTTGCGTTTATCTTTGAGCCCGCCGAGAGTGGGATCATGCGTCGAGGACCCCGGGATGTCAGCCAGGGAATCCTGTCCAAGCTGGACATCTTTGAAATCACTTACGTGTCCCTATTAATCTCGGGACTCGGGATGATTGCCTACGATGTTCTGACGGCGCAGGGGCTGTCGGCCGTGGTCGGCAGTACCATGACGCTGAACGTGATTATCTTTGGGAAGGTCTTCTATCTATTTAATTTACAGAATGACCATCCGGTATTCTCGAAATACTTTTTCCGTAACAAGATGAGCTTCGTGATTGTGGGAATCCTGTTGATTCTACAGGCCGGCATTATTTATTGGCCCGCGATGCAGGGAGTTTTCCACACCACCGATGTAAACTTCCACTATGGTTGGGGAATTCCAATTGTCGCCGGAATCATCGTGTTATTGATTACCGAGCTGGCCAAGTGGATTCGTCATCGTTGGGATGCCAACACGATGAATCGTGAACGTCGTCGTTTCTAAAGGTAATGAGCTAAATCCCCGCGTGACACCGTTTAGGTGTGACGGGGGATTTTTATTTGCCGCGAATTATTCTAACCGTTAAGCATTTCACTGAACATTCGGTAGGGCCAAGATCGGCGGAGCCTCAGGGTGGTGAGTCCAGATAATTGAGTGGGATGAATATTTTAAACGTGAATTTTTAAAAAAGGTGGCCCTTAGCACCCGATAATCCTATACTGGAAACAAAGGGGGCGGAACATAAATATGTTGAAGAAAAGTTCCGATTGTACCGAAATTTTAATGGGTAAAGCCGCCAGTATGGATGGCTCCACGATTGTTGCGCGTAACGAGGATGGCTATGGGCCAGTAAATCCGATTAAGGTCGTCGCTCATCCAGCGACGGACCACAAGAACGCAACCTTTACGTCAGGTGTCACTGGCGTTACGGTCCCCTTACCCGATCATGCTTACCGCTACACGGGTACCCCACAAGCCGATCAAAGTGACGGCCTGTATGAAGAAGCCGGCATCAATGAATTGAATGTCGGGATGAGTGCCACCGAAACCACTGCCACGAATGCCCGGGTCTTGGGTTACGATCCACTGGTCGATGACGGGGTCAATGAAGAGGCCATGGTCACGTTAGTCTTGCCATATATCAAGACTGCCAAGGAAGGGGCCCAACGTTTGGGTGCCCTCTTGGAAAAATATGGGACGGGCGAATGTAATAGTATCGCTTTTAACGACCAAGATGAAATCTGGTATTTGGAAACGGCCGGTGGTCATCACTGGGCAGCCATGCGTTTACCAGACAACACCTACGCGGTGGCACCTAACCAAACGGTGATGGAAGAAGTCGATGTCAATGATACCGATAACTTCTTGGTGGCCACGGATTTGGTCGACTTCGTTAACCAAAATCATTTGAATCCCAAGCCGGGCACTTTTAATTTCCGGGATATCTTTGGGACCCACGATGAAAGCGATGCTTACTACAACACGCCCCGGACGTGGTATGGCCAAAAGATGTTTAACCCATCCATTACCGACCAAACCCCAACGGACCAAGATATGCCATTCGCTCGCGTACCCGAAAAGAAGATTGCGATCGAAGACGTTGAATTCTTCCTATCTTCACACTACAATGGCACGCCATACGATCCATTTGGGACGTTTGCCTCAGGTTCTGCCGATGATCAGAAGAAGTATCGGTCAATTGCGATGGACCGGAATCAATGTTCCTCGATCCTGCAAATTCGCAACGATGTGCCGGCCGACCATGCAGCGATCCAATGGATTGCGATGGGCTTCTTCGCCTATGCTCCTTACGTGCCCTTCTTTACCAACATCAACGACACGCCAGAAGATTACAAGAACACGACGATGACGGTTTCCGTCGACAACGTATACTGGTTATCGAAGACACTGTCCGTGATGATTGAGCCGCATTTCCACGAATTCGTAGCGACCATCAACGCCTATCGCGAAGGCTGCCAATCGTATGCACGGCAACGGGTTGCGGCTACGGATGCCGGAGTTACCGGCGATGTGACGGATTACTTGACCAAGAGTAATGCTGAAACAGCCGGTGAGGTTTCGCGCCGGACTCATGGGTTATTTGATGAATTAGTTAAGCAAGGACTCCTGCTTTCTGCCACGACTTGGGAGAAGGGTCAAAACCTTTAGTCTGTTGGGCAGAACACAATTTTGGGGGAGGAACAAACTCATGAAATGGGTCAAACTACTATTAGGGAGTAGTCTTGGGCTGTTACTGTGGGGCACGGGGACCACGGCTCAGGCTGCGAAAAGGATGCAGATTCCCGCGTACCCCAAACAACGGTTATTTACGGCGAAGCACTTGCGAACCAAGGTCTACAGTTATCCACGAGGTTTGCACGCAAACAGTCGTTATTTGGGGAAGATGATGAGTACTAAGAAGAAATGGACCGTCGACAAGGTCGTAAAGGTCCATGGCAAACGGTACGTGCGTATCACGGCGGCCGTTCAGTTCCCGCTTCAACATGGGAACGTACTCAGAAGCTATCCCCAAGCAACGGCAATTGATGGCGGTTATGTGGCGCTGAGCAAGCTGAAGAGTCATCCGCAGATTAGCCGCATGCCGATGATACCGCGGACACCGTATTTTGAGGCCCGGCTGACCAGTGACTTCTGGTGGATGCCGTATGGCACGGTCGGCAGTAATTACGCCGACCATTATGGAACGACCTATGGTTACCGGACGATCTATGCTATTCAGTCGTTAACCACGGTTAAGGGCAAGCAGTACCTCTTGTTTGAGAATACCAAGGGTGAAGTCTTGGGCTGGCTGCCCAAGAGTGTGGTCGTCAAGGGCCAGTACCCCGATCTGATGCAACGTGAGCTCACGCGGGATACCCCGGTGGCCGCGGAATCGACCAAGATCCACGTCTTGGATAGTGGTCGGCACGTCAAGATTGGCATTGCCAAGACCGCCAGTCAGCTGCAACGGGTGGTCCTGTTGGATCAAGACAGTCAAACCACGGTTTACGACTATCAAGATGGTCGGGCGGTTAAGAAGACGGTCCGCAGTGCGGATGGCCGACTCAAGTCGTCACGGGCGTTGAAGCCAACCGGCACGATCAAGTTTGATTTGCAGGCCGACTACGATATCAGTGGGAAAATTTACGCGGGCACGATTGATGCTCACGGCAAGATTTCCATTCCTTACATGAGTGGCTGGATTGCTTAAAATTGAATTTGATGAGCGTTGTGGTTGTTAAGACCACAACGCTTTTTGATTAATAATAATTGGACTCGCTGATGATGGTGGACTTTAATTTGTTTGCTAAGCAAACTGGACCAGTAATTCATGTTTTTGGTGTCTAACCAGCTAGAATGTCCCATAGAGCCAAGGGAAACCCGACCCTCGACTTGGTTTTGCTCAGCTTTAATAATTAAAACGGATAATGTCGCGCGACTACCATCAGCGAAAGACAATTCGTGGCTGGGTCAGTGAGGCTTCCACTAGTTGGAAGCCTTTTTGTTAGGTCCTGAGAAGGGAGAATTGTATTCGGACGACTAGACCAATTTTTCGCGATGGTCGTTAATTTAGCGTAAGTTAATGGATCGATACCCATCATATTGCGAGACCAATTGGGGCCTTTTTAGAAAAACAGGTTAATCTAGCGCTATTTTTTGTTATAATGGCTAACATGTTATAAATTTTATGGATAAGAGGGATCGTATGGGATTTGAGGAAAACACTGATGGGAAGTGGCAAGGATGACGCAGGGACATCATTTACGAGGAATCATGTTGGCCAGTGTGGCCTGTATGCTTTGGGGTATCTCTGGCGTTGCCGCCAGCAGTCTTTTCGCCATGAACCCGGACGTTTCTCCGCTCTGGCTGACGCAGGTTCGGATGATTATTGCCGGGATTATCCTGCTCATCATGGCTCAGGGAGTGGGGGCCCAACCCCTGCAACTCTGGCAGAATAAGTATACGGCCACACGAATTGTGAGCTACGCCCTACTGGGGATGGTCCCCGTTCAGCTTTGTTATTTTGAAGCCGTGAAGTATGGTAACGCGCCGGTTGCAACGATTATCCAATTCTTGGGGCCCTTCATTATTAGCCTCTATTACTTGGTCTTCAAGCGCACCAAACCAACGCGTTCGGAAGCAATTGGCATGGTGGTAGCCTTTGTCGGGACACTACTAATTGTGACGCATGGACATCTAAACAGTTTGGCCATTTCACCGGCTGTACTGATCTGGGGACTCCTATCCGCAGTTGGGGTGGCAACGAACACGCTGATTCCCCGGCCTTTATTGACAAAGTTTGGGTCATTGTCGGTCACCGGTTGGGGGTTACTGGTGGCGGGGGTCTGTCTGAATGTGGTCAAACCCTTGTGGCAAGTTCATTTGACCCTTGATTGGGCACAGATTAGTATGCTCGGGATTATCATTATTTTTGGGACGGTCATTCCATTTCAAATGTTTGCGCACAGCCTAGGATATATTCTGCCAACAGAGGCCTCGTTACTGGATGCCTTTGAGCCGCTGGCAGCCACGGTATTTTCCGTGTTATTTTTAAGCGTGCAGTTGACGGGATTTGACCTGTTTGGTGGCGCGCTCATCATCTTTGCTGTCATGATTCTCTCATTGGATGCCCAGACGTTGGCGGTCTTGTTGCATCGTCGGCATTCACGGAATACAGATTAAGACTAAGTCAAACGAAAATCCCCCTGAACTCTCACATGAGTTCAGGGGGATTTATTATCTAATTGGTATGATTAACTTCTATTCTGCGATCGGCTTGATCTTCAGGGACATCGCATTAATGGCGACGATAATGGTACTCAGGGACATGATAACCGCCCCAACCATTGGGTCGAGCATGAAGCCAATCGGCGCCAGAACGCCGGCGGCCAAAGGAATGGCTAACAGGTTGTAGCCAGCCCCCCACCAGAGGTTTTCGGTCATCTTCCGGTTGGTGGCCCGAGCCAGGTCAAGGAATTGGATGACGTCGGCCGGGTCGCTGGCAACCAGGATGATGTCGGCGGATTCGATGGCCACATCGGTCCCAGATCCAATGGCCATTCCAATGTCAGCCCGTGCCAGACTTGGCGCATCGTTAACGCCATCACCGATGAAGAGTACCTTGCCATCGGCTTGGTACTTTTGTACGAGGCGTTCCTTGTCTTCAGGTAAGAGGTGTGCTTGGACGTCGTCAATTCCAACGGCCGCGGCGACCTTGTTGGCCGTTTCTTGGTTGTCACCGGTTAACATGACCGGCGTGATACCTTGGGACTTAAGCGACGTGACTAACATTTTGGCTGCGGGCTTGATTTCATCGCCTTCGGCTACGAGACCCAAGACTTTTTCGCCGGCTACCAAGAAACTAATCGAGTTGCCTTCAGCGGCAAAGGTCTTGAATTGGTCATGGTCGTAGTCTAAGTTGTGTTGGTCAAGGTAGGCTACGGAGACGACCCCATAAGTGGTCCCATCGATATCACCGAATTGACCTAACCCAGTCTCTTGATGCGTGTCGGTTGCTGGGGTAAAGTGAATGGCCTTACCCTTGGCATCGCTCAAGATCCCGGTCGCCAGTGGGTGGCTAGATCCACTTTCGAGGCCGGCCATCAGGGCCAACACGTCATCGTCGGAGTGATCGGCGTCGAGGCTGATTAAGTGGTTCACTTGGAAGTGACCCTTGGTTAAGGTGCCCGTCTTGTCCATCAAGGCGAACTTTAAGTGGTTAACTTGTTCCATGGCGTCCCGGTTCCGAATTAGCAACCCGTTTTGGGCGGCTAACGCAGTGCTCCGAGCAACGACCAGGGGAACGGCCAAGCCCAATGCGTGTGGGCAGGCGATAACGAAGACCGCCACGGCCACCGGTAAGGCAACGGCCAGGTTGGCCACAACCATCCAGATAATGAAGGCGAGAATCCCCGCGAATAGGGCGGCGTAGAACAACCAGCCGGCAACCCGGTTGGCCAAGTTTTCGGATTTGGACTTAGAGTTCTTGGCGTTTTGAATCAGATCCATCACCTTGGCCAGGTAGCCGGAGTCCCCGGTTCCTGTGACCTTAGCGGTGAAGGTCCCGGTACCGTTAACGGAACCACCAATGACGTCGTCACCTTCGGCCTTCTTAATGGCCTTGGATTCACCAGTGACTAGGGATTCGTTGACGTCGGACGTCCCGCTAATGATCTTGGCATCGGCGGGAATTTGTTCCCCGGCGCGAACAGCCACAGTTTGGCCCACTTGCAGGTCGCTCAGTTGGACATCGGTAGCCGTGCCATCATCGGCGATGACATGGGCGGTTTGTGGTAACAACTTGCCCAGGGCATCGACGGCGGACCCGGCATTCATCACGGTATTCATTTCAATCCAGTGGCCCAGTAACATGATGACGATCAAGGTGGATAATTCCCAGAAGAAGTTATTCACCATCGGGGTCACGTGGAAGACATCGTTGGCAATCACCGCATAGATACTGTAGATGTAGGCCACACTGATGCCCATTGAGATCAGGGTCATCATAGCGGGCCGCTTCAATTGAAGTTCTGCCTTGGCACCACTGATAAAGGGCATGCCACCGTAGAAGAAGAGAATTGACCCTAAGATAGCCACGACCCAGTCGCTACCCGGGAAGGCGATCTGAAAAGGCAGCTTGACGCCCATCATTGGGGACATCAGAATGACCGGAATCGTGAGAATTAAACTGACCCAAAACTTACGCTTCAAGTTTCCCATGTGCATCATGTGACCATCACCCATGTCCATATCCATGTGGGTCATGTCCATATTACTCATATCCATATCACCGTGGTCTCCGTCGCCAGCGGCCATCTTCATGTTGGCCATATCGTCATGGTCCATCTTCATGTTTGAATCCATCTTGTTATGATTCATTTCGCTGGCATTCATAACTAGCAGCTCCTTTCGCAGTCCTCCGGTAGGCAATCACAGGCAACCATGGTTGGAGCCGTAGGAAGTTTCTGTTGTAAGACATCGATTAAATTTTCTACGTCATCGTGGCTCAGTTCGAGTTGATCGAGGACGTGGGCCAAACTGGTTCCGCGGTGCATCGCACACATCTGATTCAGTTCGGAGATGAGGGCGGTATCCATCGCACTTTGTTCGTCAATCAAGGGGGTGTAGATAAATTGGCGACCATTCTTGGTAGTAGCCAATGCGCCCTTTTTGACGAGACGACCAATTAAGGTTTTGATGGTGGCAGGTTTCCAGTCGTGTTGTTGTTCGAGTAAATCGATAATGGTGCGGCTGTCGGCTTCTTTTAAAGTCCAGACAATCCGCATAACACGCCATTCAGCATCTGAAATGGTTATAGCTAATTCGGTTGTGGCCATGGTTATCGGCTCCTTCGTTTACGATTGTAATCTCTTTAGGATTAAACTGAGTTTACATCCGTAAACGAAAGAAGTCAAGCCAGTGGTCGGGCTTTTTTACAATTAGAATAATAAGAGATTAAAATTTGCGCAAGTTTGATTAATTTTGCCCCAAGTGACGGGGCTTTTTGTATAATAGGTTAAGTTAATTAGGCGTAAGTTAAGGTTGCTTATGCGAAAGGAGCGTCAATGCTTGTGGTCGATTTAAAACGTTGGGTGTGGCGGGGCCTATTATTAGGCTTCATGGCCGCCTTCTTAGGTGGAGGGGTTACCGCTCACGCTGATACGAATACAGTGACGAAGGTCCCGGCGCGGTCGGCCTATGTCATGGATGCCCAAAGTGGCCAGGTGCTTTATCAGCAGAATGCCGATCGGCGTTATCCCATTGCCTCACTATCAAAGTTGATGACTGTTTACCTGACGGTTAAGGCAATTAATGATGGCAAGATTGGCTGGGATGACCAGGTCACCATGTCCGAGGACCTCCTTAAATTGAGTCATAGTTATGCGTATTCCTCGCTTCGAATGAAGAGTGGGGATCAATTCACGGTTCGCCAATTGGTTGAGGCGGCCATGATTGCTTCATCAAATAGTGCCGCAACGGCACTGGGTGAATATGTGGCGGGGAGTAACGCCGATTTCATCAAGCTTATGAATCAGCAGAGTGCTGATTGGGGGATTGAAGCCCACTTCATTAGTTCTTCGGGATTGGATAACACCGATTTGAAGGATTACAACTTGGTCTTGCCGAACACGGGCAAGAAGGAAGAAAACTTGGTTTCGGCTAAGGCAATCACGATTGTTGCCCAACATTTGTTGGCTGCCGATCCGCAAATTACGCAGACATCGAATCGAACGGAAGCAACGATTAATGGCACCAAGATCTATAACGAAAATAGTTGTCTAAAGGGTAAAAGCCAGTATAAGAAGGAAAGTCAGATTGACGGTCTAAAGACCGGGTTTACGGAAAGCGCCAAGCTTTGCTATACCGCGACCTATAAGGTTAACGGCCAGCGCATGATTGCGACGATTGTCGGTGGTGATACGACCTTTTCGGCTATGAATAAATTGATTAAGCAGACGAAGCAAGCCTATCAATTGGAGACGACCCCGTTGACCAGTCAACGGATCGCGTTAGCCAATGGGTTAGCGACGACGGTTTCGGCCGCCCCCATTACTGGGCAGGCCGGGGTGTGGTATCAGAATCAGGCAGCCAGTCTAACGACGAAGGTTGAAACGAAGCTGACACCAGCTCAGTTGGCATCAGGTACCGTTGATGCCGGGGAACCCGTGGCGCAAGCCACGGTTACCGACGCGACGACGGGTGCTAAGCAGCGAATCACGTATCGGGCGCAACAAACAGCAACCTTGTTTGCTGACCGCGTGGTCTTTGCGGTACAAAATAGTGCCGATCAACTGCTTAAGGCTCTCAGCCAACCGGTGGTCAATGTTTTGAGTAAATAGGTAAGTTAAGTTAACGAAAAGACCCCAATTCACCGACCATCGTGGTCGGTGAATTGGGGTATTTTTTGGACTTAATCGACAGATTGTAGGGCATCGAGCATATTAATTCTTTTAAGCTTGCGATGCATAATGGCCATGACTAATAGGCTAAAAGCCAAGGTTAACAGCGCCGAGTAAACGTAACTAATCGGATGAATTCCGGGCGAGAACATCAGGTTGTTGGTTTCTGCCGTAGTTAAGATATAGTGATGGAGCCAGTTGCCAAAGAAACACCCGACAATGATCCCCAGTACGGTCAGGATCAAATTTTCCCGAAAGATATACATCGTGACTTCGCGGTCGTAGAATCCCAGGACCTTAATGGTTGAGAGCTCACGAATCCGTTCAGATACGTTGATGTTGGTCAGGTTGTACAGAACGACGAGGGCGAGGGCACCGGCAGCCACCACGAAAATGATCACCACCAGATTCATGGTATCGAGCATTTGGAAGTTGGTTTGCTTCTCGGTACTGAGCAAGGTGACGTTCAACAATCCCTTGTGCTTCAGCAGGTTGTTGGCGAACGCATCCTGTTGGCGCTTAGCATGGTGGTTAAACTGCACCAGGTTGCCATTGAACACGGGCTTGCCCCGGAAGACTTGGCGGTAGTAGGTTGGCGACAGATAGATAAAGTGGTTCACATAATTTTCGGCGACGGCGGCGATCCGCACGCTCTTTAACGGTTGATTACCGAGCTTGACGGGCAACCGGTCGCCGGCTTTGACGCCGTACAATTTGGCTAACTTTTCGTCGATGATGGCGCCGTGATTTCCAAGGGCTTGTCGTCGATGGGTTTTGCGGTCACGCAAAACGACGAACTGTTTGAGCCGATCGGGGTGTTGTGGCACACTCAATGAAGCCGTTTGGTTGGCGACGCCAGCCTTTTGCACGGTGACCTGAGACTGCTTCAAGACGAGGTCGTCTCGGTAAAGGGCCTCATGGTGTAGCGCTTGCTGTTGAGCAGCGGTTTGGCGACCAGTGCGGACCACGATCGCGTCGTAATGCCAGAGCTGATTGAACTGCTTCACGCTGATGTCACCAATCGAGTCCTTGAGGCCGAATCCCGTAATCATCATGGCCATACAACCGGCGATGCCGAGGACGGTCATCAGGAGTCGCTGTTTGTAGCGAAAGAGATTTCGCAACGTGACCTTGTGGTTGAAGCTGAGACGATTCCAGAGCGTGTGCCAGTGTTCCAACCATAACGTCTTACCGGCTTTGGGGGCCTTCGGCAACATCAAGGTTGCCGGTAAGCTGGTCAGGTCGACCCGTAAGGCAACCAGAGCGCTCCCAATGGTACAAGCGAGGGCAATCACCAGGGCAATCAGGATATCCGACCAGATGTATTGAACGTGAATGGCTGGTAGATTATACATATTGCCATAAGCCTGGGCGATGAATTGCGGGAAGAAGTTGACGCCAAAGGCAACGCCCAGCAGGGTGCCAATGAGACTCGCCAAGCCACCGTAGAACAGAAATTCACTACCGATAGCGGCGTTGCTGTAACCCAGTGCCTTCAGGGTCCCCATTTGAATCCGCAGCTCGGCCACCATTCGGGTCATGGTCGTTAGGCAAATTAAGGCCGCAATCGCAATAAAAAACAGTGGAAAGACGGTGGAAAGGGCTACGACCCGCTGAGTATTCTCATGATATTCACTATACCCAGGATTTGCCGAACGGCCGGTGACCAGGTAGTTGGGTTGGTCAATCGTGGCAATCTTGGCCTGGGCCTGTTTTATCCTAGTCTGAGCTTGTTGCAAAATTGGCGAACTGCTCGGAAGCTGTTGCCTAAGTAGGTTGACCTTTTGTTGTTCAGGAGCCAACTGCTGGCGAGCCTGGCGTTGTAACTGTTGCTGGCGCTTGGCGGCCTGGGGCCTAAACCAGTGTTTCAGCTTGGCCGTGTTGGTCTTAGACCGGCGATTATAGGCTGCAGTATAGGGCGTCACGCCCTTCAGATTGTCAAAGGCCACATCTACGCGACTGTAAAGTGACTGCTTCAACGTCCCAGGTTTGACGAGGGCAAAGTAGTCCAGGGTGCCTTTACCAACGGTGGTGACACCCCGATCTGTGGTTTCCAAGTAACGGGGCGAGTTGACGAAACCGACGATTTTAAATTGACGGCGCGTAAACTGGCGGTTGAAGCCCTTAGTCGTCGCGATTCGATAGGTGCCCCCCAGCCGTAACCTTGGTTGCAGAGTGCGAGCCTGTTGGTCCAAGACAATTTCGTTGGCTCGCTTGGGCAGGCGGCCACTGACAACTTTGACGCGGTTTAAGCGCTGGTGTGTGGGGATCTCTGCTACCCGAACCACCCGGTTGTTGTTCAGCTGGTTGATGTCCACGGACTTGGTAGCTTGCCAGGTCAGATTGTGGTCGTGTTGTTTGAGAATTTTTAGGTCGGCCGGGGTGATCCCCGCTGTCGATTGTACCGTTTGGGTGGCTAGTCGTTGCTTAGCATAGTAATTCGTGGCGGCTTGCAGCATATCCGGTCCGCTGGCCCGGATACCGGTATAAAAGGCGACCCCCATGAAGATGATTAGCATAATAGAAATGAAGCGAGCCTTCGAATGGCGAATTTCCCGAAATAACATCTTTAAGTAGACTTTAGTCATCCCGATCACCTACCATTTAATGTCGGCAATGGGCGTTGGCTGATCATTACGCCGGACCGATTGAACGCGGGCATCATTGATATGGATAATCAGGTCACCCATTTCGGCAATAGCACTGTTGTGGGTCACAATAATGACGGTCATATGGGTTTTTCGGGCCCCATCCTGGATGACCTGCAGCACCTGCTTGCCGGTTTGATAGTCGAGGGCGCCAGTGGGCTCATCACAGAGGAGCAACTTGGGATTCTTCGCGACGGCCCGGGCAATGGCCACCCGTTGTTGTTCACCACCAGAGAGTTGAGCCGGAAAGTTGCCCGCCCGGTTGGTCAGTCCCACTAAGGCCAGGGTTTCATCAACGTCGTGAGCGTCACTGGTAATTTGCGAGGCCAGTTCAACATTTTCTTTGGCCGTTAGATTTGGTACCAGGTTGTAGAATTGAAAAATAAAGCCGACGTCTTGGCGTCGATAGGTGGTGAGCTGTTTAGCAGTGAGTTGGGCGATGTCCTGGCCATCGATGATGACTTGGCCACTGGTTGGACTATCCATACCGCCCAAGATGTTCAACAGGGTCGACTTGCCGGCACCACTGGGCCCGAGGATGGTAACCACGTCACCCCGTTCAACATCGAACGAGATATCATGGTTGGCGATAGTTTCCTGATCGCCTTGTTTGAAACGCCGAAATTCATTTTTTACGGTTATGTAGGCCATATTCAGGGCTCCTGTTCTTATGAATTGAATTAGGTTAATTGTAGGCGGAACCACGATTGAACGCAATCGGAAACGGTTACAATTCCTGAATTGGGGCAAACAAGATGTTTGGGTTGCCTTCGAGTGGGCCTAAGGTCGTATACTAGTCCACATGATGTTTAAAGGAGGATGGTTATGCCAACAATTACGGATACATTTGACTTGAACAATGGGCTAAGGATGCCCAAGGTCGGTTTTGGTACTTGGCAAACGCGACCGGGTCAGGAGACCTACGATGCCATCAGCAAGGCTCTGAAGGCCGGCTATCGGTTCATCGATACCGCTGCGGCCTATGGCAACGAGGCGAGTGTCGGCGAAGCCATCGCCGATAGTGACGTGGCTCGGGAGGATATCTTTGTGCAGACCAAGCTTCCCGGCGAGACTAAGGATTATGAGGGCACCCTGGCGGACTTCGACCGGAGTCTGGCAGAGTTAAAACTTGATTATGTTGACTCTTATATTATCCACGCGCCATGGCCATGGAACCAAATGGGCGCCAACTATGACACTGAAAATCGTGACGTTTGGCGGGCAATGCAAGCCATCTATCACGGTGGCCGGGCCAAGGCCGTTGGTCTTTCTAACTTCAATTCGCACGATATCGAAAATCTGCTGAGTTGGGATGGTCTGACAGTCAAACCAACGGTCGATCAGATTCAGTACTACGTCGGTCATACTCAAGCCTCGATTGTTGAGACGGCTAAGGCCAATCAGATCTTGGTTCAGGCTTACTCACCATTGGCTACCGGTGGCCTAGTCGATAGTCCGGAGTTGGAACGAGTCGCCAGTAATTATGGGGTTTCGATTCCGCAGTTAGCGCTGCGATTTATCGTCCAGAATGACATTGCGCCGCTACCTAAAGCGCGATCAATGGCCCACGTGGAAGCCAATACCCAACTTGATTTTGCAATCAATGCCAAGGACATGGCGTTTCTCAGCCGCCTTAATGATGCTAACGGCTGGCATCCAGTTGGTGATTAATTTAGCGTTAAAAAAGGAATCGTCCTCATCCATTAATCGGATAGGGACGATTCCTTTTGCATTTTGCGAAAAAATCAGGTTAAATTTCGTTAGTAAGGGTAAGGGCGGCTGAACATCCGGCCAGGTCCAGGCCCCGCAGAATTGATGGATATAAATCTGGTTAAACCAGCCTTGACCCGCAGCCTTGCCAGGTTAAATACGTATCGCGATCCAGCACTAATAGACTTCGATGTTTAAAAAATTGCGGGAAATTACCAGTAATAAAGTTACACATGTAATTCAAGGGAATGAGGGACTTTCGGCCAACCGGTTGATCTCGAAGGTACAAAACCGTGATCTATCACAAGAAAAAAGCCCAGCGGTTCTAGTCACAAAGGCTAACTTATGCGGATGGGGATGATCACCAAGAATAACGGTGCAAGTTATGGACGATCTAAATGAAGCCGGAGAAGCTTTGACTACCGATCCTTTTGATGAAATCGATGCGAGCTTTATTTAAAGTTTCAGATAGAGTGGGTTATCAATCAACTTTAAGGAGCTTTGATCATAACGCGGAATTTACCAAGTTACGTACAAATAAAGGAGATTAGTACGCATGAACTATGTCTTTGATGTTGATGGAACGCTGAGCTTTAATGGGACAAGGATTGAACCGGATATTATTGCAAGCATAAAAGAGCTAGAAAGAATGGGTAATCAAATCATCTTCGCCTCTGCGCGGCCCATAAGAGATCTAGTACCAATCATTCCAGCATTTCAACATAATCTGTTAATTGGTGGCAACGGCGCGATAGTTTCCAAGGCAGACGCGATAGAGGTGATGTCGCCGATTTCTGACAATGATTTTAACTATTTGAAGCGGTTAATGAAGACCTATAATTTGGAACATATCGTGGATGGAAAATGGAATTATTCAGCACAAGTTTCTTCGGAAAATACCATTATTAGGCAACTTGATCCCGATGGATTAGCAAAGAATATCCCGATTGAAGGAATATCAAACCCGATTAAAGTCATTCTTTTAGGAATAGACGAGCAACGAATGTCACTGATTACCAATATGATCAGGGCAAATACCGAGTTAGAACTAGTCGAACATGTTGGTGAAAGAAATCTAGACATGACCGCAAAAGGCATCAATAAGAGTCGTACATTAGACTTGCTAGGTATCGATCAATATATTGCGTTTGGTAATGATATGAATGATATAAAAATGCTGTCGGGGGCTATAAAAAGTTTTTGGGTTAAAAGTAAACCTGATTTATCAGCACAAGCATCAACTTTCGACGCTATTTTAGAACCAGATCAAGTATCATCGGCAATTCAGAGTCTGTGTATTTAGTCTTCACAAGGTTTGACCAAACAAGCTTTTAACAAGTTTTCGTGTCTTGCGTCCAGAATAATTCGGATGAATGATCGGCTATACTGGTGGGTTGCCTGGAGGTAGATGATCCTATCATTAAAATGGTCATCCAAACTTCTAAGCGGTATGAGTCCGCTATCCTACCGGGGTCATGCCGCTTAGTGTTGGTTGGGAAAATAAGAAAAAAAGAAGTGACCACCTGAATTAGATTTTCCCAATTCAGGTGGTCACTTCACGACTAGATTATGCGCGGTTTGGTACCCGTGCCCCGCGGGTGTCGGTAATTATTTAAAGGTGCTATTCGTATAATCCTCGACGGTTCCCGTCTTGGCGCTGGCGTTGATCCGGCCGGTCAACTTGACTTGGTCGCCGGTCTTCATCAGGACGGCCTTAGGATAATCCGCCGATCCCACGGTCCAGAGGGTATCGTGGCCCTTGAGGGCGAACAACACATTCTGGTTATTACCGTTGGGGATGACGACCATTCGTTCCACGGTTCCCTTGACCTTGGTAATCTTGGAGTTGGTGGTGGAACTAGCCGTTGACCCGGCAGTTGCGAGTTGCACTCGATATTGGTCGAGGGCCTGCGTTGCCGTGGTGGCATACGCTTTCACACTTTGATCGGCCGCCTTGATGTAGGCGTAGCTGCGGAAGGCACCGGTTGAGTCTAAGAGGGATACGACCCAGGTTGGGGTGCCATCGATGTTGTACATGATAGGCATGGTGGCCGACCATTTCTGGGCGACGTATTCCTTCTCGGCAATCTTCTTGGCCCCATCGCTATCCATGACCCCGATATTCTTGCCGGTGTAGTAGGTCAATTCGCCGGTTCGGGCATTGATCATGGAGTAGCCCATGGTGGAGTCGGCGCTGGTCTTAGGTGAGGTGAAGTCGTTGAAGTAAGAAATGTTTCCGTGCTTGTCGACTACCGGAGTCACCCCATCCTCAGTCCCGTTGCTGTTGGGTTCCTTGACGCCGGTTTTATTGAAGTGAGCGTTGAAATAGCCATGACCATACCAGCCGAAGATATCATTCATTTCGGCGGCGGTCGACGAGGCGATTGATTCGTTAATAAAGGCTGGCGCCTTCGCTGCGGCGTATAGATTGGTTGCGCCGGTCTTGGCGTTTAGGACGACCACGTGCAGGGTCCGGTAGTTGATTCTGCTGGAAACACCGCGGGCCTTGTAGACGGTTTGAATGAAGTAGGGGTCGCCGTTATCCTTGATTTCCAACTGCGGCTGACCCTCCTGGACCCAACTGGGAAAACGATTGTAAATGACCCGTTGGGCATCGTCCATCAGGTAAGCACTCGGAGTGTATTTCATGGATTGCTTCACGAAATGGGGTTCGGCGTTCACGTTAGTGGCGTCAATGATGAAGTATCCCGGTGTGGCCCGGGCCCGTTGCCATCGCCAGAATCCGTCGAATTCAACCGGTGCGATGTAAACGGTCTTCCCCTTGACCACCTGAGTTTGTAGATCGCCGAGACGGTAATAGGAGGTATTGGGCACGGTACTCATCGCCTTGTTCATCTTGTTGCGCACCGTTTTCGGCGCAATGGCAATGGGGGTCGCGTCCTTATCCAACAAGGGTGCCGCCTTGGTCGTTTTGATTTTTAAGGAATTGTAAACGGGCTTGACCCCAAAGCGGGTCTGGGCGGCACCAAAGGCACTCGTGACGAAGAGCAGCCCCAAGATGAGAGCGGCAACGTTCAGCCCACGATTATTGCTGTGAAAGTGAGGCCGATGGGTTTCGTCCGGCCCCTCGATGGTGACCTTGGGACTACTGAAGGCCAGAAACGGTAGGTAGACCAAGCCACTGACGGCATTGATGATAATTAAATTGAAGAGGGCCTTGCTGGGCAAGCTGACGAAGACCGTTAGCAGGGCGATGAGATAGAAGACCATATAGACGCCAATGAGTAATTTGGCGTGGCTCGGACGCTGAATCACACCCATAATGACCATGATAAAGGCGGTGAGCGTACAGAAGAAGGCAACAAGTAACATAGATTAAACCCTTTCTTGGTTAGTCTTGGTTTCCGATATAGCTCTAGTTTAGCGTACTTAGGCGGTTAGCGATAGGGCGGGCAAGGTGCGGGGGGGTAAAACGGATAAAAAAAGAGGCGGTGACGTTAGTCACCGCCTCGAATGCATTTACTTAATGATTATTTGATAACGACCTTAGTCTTCGTTGGAACGTGGTTGTAGAACCAGATGGCATCGGAGACGGTTAAGCGGATGCAACCGTGGCTGGCACGGTGCCCGAGTTTGCGGCCTTCAGAGGCCAGGTATTGGCCGTGACCACCGGTTGGAACGGAGTGAAAGAGGTAAGTCCCGTGACCCTTGAAGGACTTCCAGTAACGAGCGCCGCCACCAATCGAGGCATTGTAGAAGGACTTACCCTTGTTTTGGATGTGGAACGTTCCCTTAGGGGTTGGCGTCCGCTTCTTACCGGTAGAGCATTTCATGGTGTACAGCACCGTTTTTCCACTGCGAATGTAGACCCGTTGCTTGGCAATTGACACCCGAATGTTAACCTTTTTATGTTTCTTCAGGTTAGGATAAGGCTTCTTTTCGGACGGCTTCTTCCAGGCAGGGGTTTTCTTCTTAGCTTTTTTGGTGGTCTTGGCCATCACCGTTGTTGGTTGCAGAACATAGTTGGCCGTAACAATTCCACCAAACAACCCTAAAGCGGATAAGAGCGTGATCACGAGTAACTTCGTCTTCTTCATGTGAATTCCTCCTCGGTAACTGGTTTCATTTTATTAGTCGTGAGGGAAGGTGTCAACGGGGATAACTGTGTTTGGTCTAAATTATTATTTAATTAATTGGCCGGACCAAAAAAAGGCCCAACCAGTTGGCCAGACCCACGTTAATTCAAATGACTAGTGACGGAACATAAATATTCCTCGGACGATTTCCGCCCCGATTAACAAGATCATAACAACCCAGGAAGTTAAAGCAAGAACACCCGTCATAACCAGGACCTCCTATTCGTGTTGACTCACGTTCATTGTACGATGAATGCCGTCATTACACAATGGAAAACGGTTTCAAATTCAGGACAAATTGGCGAATATTATTGATTGGTGACCTGAATCAGATCCGCAAAGGTGGTGGTACTCATTCCCGGCGTGATCCGCAATCGCGAGAGGTGGTAGCGGCCCTGTTTCATCTGGGCGAAGCCTTCCGTCGTGGTCAGGGCTAATTGATAACCGGTCGCCTTGGCCAGTCGCCGGGTAGTGGCATTGTTGCGCCCGGCGGGGTAGCAGAGCATTGTGGTGGATTGCTTGAGATGACGGTTAAGCCACACCTTTGAGTTAATCATCTCCTGGCGCTGTTGGGTAGCCGACAGGCTGGATAGATCCAGGTGTTGCACGGTGTGACTAGCAAAGTCTACTCGACCGGTGGCCTGCATCTGCTTCATCTCGGCTAATGACAGGTGGTTTTTCTTATGCGTGAACCCCGTGATTACGTTGATGGTTGCGTGGAGCTTGGTCGGTTCGAGTACCGGTAGCATGTGAGTTAGATTATCCTTGTAGGCATCATCCAACGTGACCCAGACGACCTTCTTTTGTGGGATCTGGTTGGTCGTCAAAGCCCGAATAGCCTCGGCGGTTGTCAGTGTGCGGTAATGATGGTCCTTTAGGTAGGCCATTTCTGCCGCAAATTGTTGCTTAGGCACGCGTAGTTGGTTACCCGATGAGATACTGTGATACATCAAGATTGGCAGTTTCAAGGGCTGCTTGAGTTTGATCCAGGGCTTAGCTGTCCGGACTTTCTTAGGTGTGGCCGACTTCTCCTTGATTTGGTTATGTTGGGCCGGTCGGCTCCGTTCATTGGTTGTGAGGGGGTGTGTTAGGAAAGCCAGACCCCCCAAAGTTACCAGGACAATTCCTAGTAGACTGATCATCCACCATTTTCGTCGCATATTTAATTCCCCCAAGGATTAAAGTGATCGCCTTTATGGCCAAATACACCCATTGTCATAAAGGTTCATTTGATTATTAGTATAGTGGGGTTAACTTAAAAATGCACTAATTTAATCAGCTCGTTGAGCTAACCGTCGATAATAGTCGATCGAGCCGGGTTCCAGGTGGAGGGCCTGAATGACGTCATGGTCGGATTGTTGGGGATGATGTCGGAGATAGTTAATTAAGTAGCCTTGGAGCAAAACCGATGGGCTGAGACTGAAGTCAGTGATGGCCTCATCGGGTCGCAAATATTTGTGGAGCCCAGGCAAGGTTAGGTGGGGATCATTGGCGTGGCGCTGCTTTAAGAACCAATCGCGGCATTGGAAGCGATCCTGCAAGGGGCCCACGAAGACCTGAAAGTCGGCCAGAAATTGACGTTCGGTTGCCGGCCAGTCATGAGTCGTCAGGTTGGCCGTGAAGTCGGGCTTGAGGCAGGTTTGAATGGCATAACCATGGCTAATCAGTAGCAGCGTGAGTCGGGTATACCAGTGAAGACGGTCGTTGGCCAGCCAGTCCGTTAGTTGGTCAGGCCAGTGGTAGTTAATGGGTCGTGCGGCCTGTTGCGGCTTACTCTTGATGTCGAGGGTGGGAAGATACGGGGTCCAGTTGTGAGAGAAGAGAAATTTAAAGTAGACGTTGAGGTGGGACAGTATTTTATTATAGGTTTGATTTTGAACCTGGCGAGCCGTGAGGAGCATGCTTAGATATTGTTCGACATCCGGTGTTTGTAGTTGATTGATCCGGTGGTCCCGTTGGTAGGTGGCGTTGAAGTGTTCCAGATAGTTGCAGAAATCTTTGAGGGTAGCGTTGTACTCGGCCACCGTGGCCTGGGCGATGTCGCGGGCTTCCAGGTCGCGGACAAAGGCGGTTTGGTAAGGATAGTCTTGTGACATGAGAGTCATCCCTTCGCGAGTTTTTAAAAATGTTACTTTAACCAGACATCATCAGTCACAGTATAGCACGGGTCGTTCAGATTAATTTCACGGTTAGCGCTTCTAAAAGTTTGTCGAGCAAACAAACCGATAAATGGTCCTCGCCAAAATCACCGGGCTAACTAATTTTTTCAGCGGTTAGATGACAAATTTTACAAATCAGCGAAATAAAGAAAAAACGTTGTTTCGACGGGATAAACATTATATGATAGGGATAATCATCGGCAGAATTTCAATCACCGGAAAGGGTTACTGATGAGTGCGTCTGAGATCTTTGATTAGTAAATTCTCGTAACAAATATCAATAATATTAATAATCGCGACTTGAAAACTTGTGTCACTGCCGGTAGGGGGAGCTTGACCAGTCAATAGTTACTGGTTTTATAAAGAGAAGGAGTAATGAACAATGGATCAATCGTACACGCGAATGACTCGCGAAATTTTACGGGGTCGGCGTGCGGGTAAACGGCGTTATATCACCGGATTTGATGGTATTCGGACGTTAGCCGTTTTGGGGGTCATCATCTATCATTTGGCACCATCGACACTTCAAGGTGGGTACCTAGGCGTGCCGATCTTCTTCGTGGTGTCGGGTTATCTGATTACATATCTGCTCATTCAAGAGTGGGATACTACCCACAGTATTAATATCCTGAGTTTTTATGGTCGACGACTGAAGCGACTGTATCCGGCTTTGGTCACGATGTTGTTGGGCACCACCGCCTATATTACATTATTTCAGCAAAGCCTATTGGTTAACATCCGTAAGACGGTGCTGACAAATCTAATTTATGGGTATAATTGGTTTGAAATCGGCCATGGCCAGTCATACTTTGACCGCTTCAGTGGGGAGTCACCGTTCACGCATCTCTGGTCACTTTCAATTGAAGGTCAATTCTATCTCGTGTGGCCGCTGGCCGTCTTGGGCTTGTTGCTGATCTTTCGTAAGCGTGCGCGGGCGGTTTTCCCATTGCTGGCGCTGGCCATCGTGTCGGCCCTAGCCATGGCGTTTCTGTACGATCCTAAGAATCCCAACCGAGTTTATTATGGGACCGACACCCGGATGTTTGCGATTCTGGTGGGGGCGGCGATCGCTTTCGTCTGGCCCGCTCATCGTCTGAATGCCAACATTGAACCGGCCCAACGCTGGTTCCTGGATGGTGTTGGTGGGGCCTCGTTAATCACGTTGGTCTGGATGTTCTTCACCATGAATGGTCAAGCAGCATTAACCTACAAGGGCGGCATGTTTTGGTTCACCGTTCTGGCGGGCATCTTGGTGGCTACCGTGGCCCATCCCGGTAGCGATATGAATCGGATTCTTTCGAACCCCGTCTTTAGTTACGTGGGTCAACGTAGCTACGGGATCTATCTTTACCAATTCCCCGTGATGATCTTTTATGAAGCCCGAGTGAATATTGGCAATCATCCACTGTTTCATGCCCTGGTTGAAGTTTGCTTAATCATGGTTGTGACGGAACTTAGTTACCGTTGGATTGAAAATCCGATGCGACATTATCAGTACGGTCAGTTAACCAATGACGTCCGGGCTTACCTGCAACAACCCGGCGCTCATCGGTTAGCTAGCAGTTTGGGTGTCGTTGCAGCCCTCCTGTTTGGACTGACCGCCGTTGGTTTTGTCCAACAACCAGCGGGTGCCAAGCCCACAGCGCTGCAACGGACCATCACTGAACGTCAAGCCGCAACGAAGAAGAAGAATGCCGCGGCCATTAAGAAACAAAAGGCGTTAGATGCGGCTTCTTCGAAACGAAAGCATGAAAAGGTGGCCTTCTCGAAGTTATCGAAGAAGGACCAAAAGACGGCCAAAAAGTATTTCTTGACCGCCGATGAACTGGAAAATAGTAAACAAACCGCATTGACGGCGGTCGGGGACTCCGTGCTCCTGGACGATTCTGGCGCCCTGCAGGAGGTCTTTCCGGGGGCCATCGTGGATGGGGCCGTCGGTCGACAGGCCAATGCGCTACCGGGGGTTATTAATGGTTTAGCCCAACGGGGGCAGTTAGCTAAAACGGTTCTGGTCAACATTGGGACCAATGGCTACGTGACGCCTGATCAAGCCGATCAAATCGTTCATGCTATCGGGCCTAAGCGCGAAATCTTTTGGGTAACGGCCCACGTTCCAACGCGGGAATGGCAGAACTCAGTGAATACACGGATTACCAAGACGGCGAAGAAATATGCAAATGTTCATGTGGTGGACTGGCATGCGGCCGCCAAGGGCCACAGTGACTGGTTTATCAACGATCATGTGCATCCAAACGATCATGGTAATCGGTACTACACGTCATTAATTGCCAAGGCGATTGCCAAAGAAAATCAATAATGTTACCAGCTCAATCGTTGTGGTTACACCGATTGGGCTTTTTTGTTGGACAATTAATTTTGACCCGTAACGTTAGTTGAAATAATTTACCACGGCGGGCAACTTTTTTATGGTTTTAGGGATAAATGGGGGCGTTAATGAGCCCGCAAAATTTTGATCATGTTATGATATCTTCGAATTCAGGGATGAGTTCATCACATTAATCTACGGGGGGTAATTGTTATGATGAAAAAAGTTGCTATGATTGCTGCGGCTGCAGCTATGGTATTACCATTGGGGATTGGCACGATTGCACCTATGGATGCTGGCGTAACTGCATTTGCCGCGACTAAAGCCGCCGCTAAAGCGGTCACTTACAATTTGATTAGTAGCAAATCACTTAAAAAGACCGCTTATCATGTTAAGAGTGGTAAACCGGCCCTCTACAATGCTAAATTCGCTGCGGACAAGGCTAAAGTTACCTTGACTAAGAAGGGTTCCTTAGCGGGTGGCGCGACTTATTATGCAACCAAGAAGATTGTGATTAAGGCCAATGGCAAGAACGTTAGCCGGGTTTACGTCACTTCTGCTAACGGCAAGGTAAAGGGCTGGGTAGCTCTGTCAACCTTGACTGCGGGTAAGTTCATGGCGGCCGATGGTAACAAGAAGGGGAACAGCTTTACCTTGGTCAGCGCTGCTAACATTAAGAAGAGCGCTTATCATTTCAAGAGCGGTGACCCGGTTTACTATGCCGGCAAATTCGCTGCTGACAAGTCCAAAGTTTCTTTAGTTAAGAAGGGCAAGTTGGCCAACAGCAAGACCTACTATGCAACTAAGAAGATCACCATTAAGAAGGCCAAGAAGAACGTTAAGTACCTCTACGTTACGAGTGGCAAGATTAAGGGCTGGGTCTTAGCATCACACTTGACTGCGGGCAAGTTCATGGCCGCTGACTAAACATCCCACATCGGATTAATGTAGAGCCCGGAAGATCCTGCTTCCGGGCTTTT
>NZ_BCWD01000019.1 GCF_001592085.1 Levilactobacillus senmaizukei DSM 21775 = NBRC 103853 | reverse complement strand
TTATATTATCGCGGGATGGAGCAGTCTGGTAGCTCGTCGGGCTCATAACCCGAAGGTCGCAGGTTCAAACCCTGCTCCCGCAATTTTTGGTCTGTTGGTCTAGTTGGTTAGGACGCCTCCCTGTCACGGAGGAGATCACGAGTTCGAGTCTCGTACAGACCGTCATTTGGAGCCATCCAGACTGGATGGCTCTTTTTTGTGCTTAAAGGCCCTCATCACAAAACTGTGATGGGGGCTTTGGCGATCCCTAAAGGTGACCAGTTTGCAGGTAGTGGCTTAGCTTGGCATCATGGGCAAAGAGATAGAGGCCTTTGACACCACGCTTCATTAAAACGTTAATGGAATTGAGAATAAGCTGTTGTTTGATCCGTTTAATTTCGGTGGGATCGGTTAGGTCTGGACGCTTCTTGAATGCTTCAATGTCCGTATACCGGTCCAGATGGATGGCTAGTTGTCCGGTATTTGACAGACTAATGGGTGGGCCTAAAATGACCCCCACGTAATTAAGGTCGAAGCCCTGGCAGGTGTAAATGGACCCGACTTCGTTGACCGTTTCGGGTAGTTCGGCCCACGGGGTGTGCGTAAAATTGTATTGGTCCCACGGAAGGTGGAAGTGACCTTCATTGATATAATGGCGACCACCGTCCAAGGTTGACGGATAACCAGAGGTTGCCACGACTCGCGATAGGCCGACGGAACGATTGCGATCAACCACTTGCTGACGCATCTGCTCGGCATCGGCAAAGACCCGTAAGTCGTAGTGGTTCCCGCCATCAGGCAGGGGGTGCACGTGTCCATGTGTAAAGTCGTTGATCCATTGGACCAAGTCATCGCTGGCGTGCATTCGAAATTGATGTGTCAGACGATAACTAACGTGAGGATAAGGGGCTAGGAGTCTTTCTAACCGACTCTCCGTCCAGAAACTCTTAAAACGCAGAACCTGTGTCTCGTCGAAGACTAGGATGATGACCTTGGCCTGGGATAGCAGGGACTGTAATTGATTTGTACCATAGAAATTATTATAGTGATCGGCCTGTGACAATAGTAGGTGTGCTTCATCAATCACCAAAATATCGGCATGAGTTTTCCCGTGTTCGAGTTGGTTAATTAGGCTGGTTGGCCGCTGAAAGTCCTTCTTCAATAAGTGGGGCTGGTTTCCTGCAATTTCCCGATAGACCTTCAAGATTTCTGGATGATTAACTAAGAAGTAATTCTGAGTGCCCTTCAATGGACTGGTAGGGTCAATTCGTGCGGCTTGTTGGATTCGTTTGAAGAGGTGAGTCAAGACGACACTCTTACCGGTACCCGCGTCTCCATAGACCGTAAAAATGGCGGGTTGTGACTCATTGATATGGGTCGTTACGAATTGTTCAATATTTTGGACCAGTCGAGCCTGTTCGTCTGTGAGTGGCAGATCGGGAGACACTTTGTGGATTGCTGCATTTGAAGCTCTTCTTGGCAAGTTACAGCCACCTTTCATTTAATGAATATTCTAATTGTAACTCAAAAGGTGTCAAATTAAAAAGTCTACCGTGAGTGGGTAGACTTAATCTGAATGGTGGGGATTAGAATGGTCGGACGACTCGTTGTCGGCCGCATTTTTTTGAGCATCTGAGTCTTCCTCCGCTGTATCCTCATCTTCATCTTCTTCGACGGGAACATGGTAGACAGCGAAATGAAATTGGTTGTTCGTCGTGGCGTACTCTCGCAAGAGGTCGAAGTCATTCGACTTGCGCCAACGTTCATAGTCGTCCTCAGCGACCCAGGTTGTCAGGACCACATAATCCGTAGCTGGTTTTTTCTTTTGCATGAGTAGCATGGCGGTCATACCAATCGGTAAGACTTTCTTGAGCCGCTGACCAAGTTTGGCCGTGAAGACTTTGGCCTGGTCGGCGTCTAGGGTGAAGAAACAGTACGCGAAGTAGTCCTGTTCGTCTAGCGTACCTTGCTGTGCCAGGACTCGGTAGGTAAAGGGACTCACGAAGACACTACGTCGGTCGGACAAGTCAACTAACTGTAGATCGTCTTCGCCCGGGCCACGGGTAAATAGAACCATGTGTCGTTTGCTATACACATCAATTAAGTGAGTTAATAACGACTCACTGCCGTAGGTTACAGAAAATTGGCGCCGCAAGTGGACCACTTCCTTTTGAATGTTTACATCTATTATACGAGATTAATGCGCAAACCCGAAACATTTACACGTGACGGGTCGGGCGCTACACTTAACCTATTGATAGAAAGGGTGATTGGATGGAATTGACTATTTTAGGCTGCTACGGTGGTTATCCGGCTAATGGTATTGGAACCAGTAGTTACTTACTAACCAGTGGGGATTATCATTTGTTGCTTGATTGTGGTAGTGGGGCTTTAATGGCGTTAGAGAAAGTCCTGGATCCACTGCAACTGGATGCGGTGTTACTCACACACTATCATCATGACCATACGGCGGACGTGGGTGTGCTGCAATATCTGTGGCAACTCAAATCAGGTGTTCGTCGTGAGCCCATGTTACCAATCTATGGTCACGCGGCCGATCCCCTAAATTTTGGCAGCTTAACCTGGCCAAATGCAACCACGGGGATCGCCTATGATCCGACAAAGCCACTGAATCTGGGCCCATTTCGCATCGAGTTTCTCATGACGGAACACCCAGTGCCAGCCTATGCACCGCGCATAACAGAGCGATCAACCGGCCATTCGTTAGCGTTTACAGCAGATACGCGTGATTTTGCCGGTCTGATTCCGTGGGCCCACGAGGCGGATTGTTTATTGGCTGATACGAACTTCTTTGCCGACCATGAGGGCCCGGCCTGGCATTTAACGTCGATTCAAGCAGGAAAGTTGGCCCGGAAGGCGCAGGTTAACCAATTATTGCTGACTCACTTACCGCAGACCGGGTACTTGGGTGAACTACGAGATGAGGCAGCGAGTGTCGCGGGTCATGACCTGCCAGTGGCAGTCGTTCGGCCTGGTAAAGTATATAAAATCTAATAGTTATAATTAGCAATTAATAAATGATGTGCAAAAGATTGATTGGCAAAACGATGTTCATATGACGCATATATGTCAACTGATAGTCATATTGGATGAAATTGTTTATCAAGTTTTTTGCTCATTTTGACTATCTTTTTTCTGATTTTCAGGTATAATGGGGTTATTAAATCATTTATACCACGAAGGGAAGGGAAAATATGACAGTCATGTTGTATACGTCACCTAGTTGTACCTCATGCCGCAAAGCGCGGCTCTGGTTTGAAGCGCATGGGATCGCTTATCATGAAAAGAATATCTTTACTGACCCTTTGACGGTCGATGAGATTAAGTCCATTCTCCGATTAACGGAAGATGGTACGGAAGAAATTGTTTCAACCCGTTCAAAGGTCTATCAAGGACTTACTCAGGACCTCAATGATATGCCATTGAAGGATCTGTATAAGCTGATTCAAGCACACCCAGGAATCTTGCGCCGACCGATTATGGTCGATGACAAGCGTCTGCAAGTAGGGTTCAATGAAGAAGAAATTCGTCGGTTCCTACCTAGAGACGTTCGGGCACTCGAATTGCAACGGGCCCAACGACTTGCGAATGGTGGAACTGCAGTCTAATTAGTTGCATCTGACTGGATTTGTGAGAGAATGTTACTTGCAGTCCAGTTTTTTGGTATGATTACTTTACAACTAGATAAAATCGACTAGAATAAATATCAAGGACGATACCCAAAACCCAAGAGAAAGGGGTGTTATTCATGGAAATGGAACGAATCAATGAGAATACGATTCGAGTGGTCATTGGTAATGATGACCTGAGTGAGCGGGGGATTACCGTTTTAGACTTGCTCGGGAATCATAAGCAGATTGAAGGCTTCTTCTATAGTATTCTGGAAGAGGTTGATGTTGACCATCAATTTCAAGACAACGATGCGGTAACTTTCCAAGTCTTACCTAATCGAAATGGTCTGGAATTGTTCATTAGTAAAAATGCGGACGACGATGCCGACGCAACTGATGACCAACAACCAGATGCCAGTGTCGATAGTGATCACCCCGATCAAGTTTCGGATCAGATTAAGGAGCACTTATTGGAAAAAGATGATCAAAAGGACTTCTTCACCGAAGTTAAATCAACAGCTGGTAACTCTAATGACATCGAAGACTATCTGAGTGATAGTGGTCAACCAACGGCGACGCGGGTAGCCCGCTTACACTCGTTTGAAGATATGATTAGTTTGGCGCGGGTTCTTCACGTTGAGAACGCCGCTTCCAATCTTTATCAATATAATGGTGATTACTACCTGGAGCTGGTCTTCTTTGTCAATGAGACCTCACCGGAATCAATCAAGGATGATATGGCCATTGTTTATGAATATGCCGATCGGACGAAGACCGCTGCGGCGGTGTTAGCTGAACACGGTAAATTATTGATGGACAACTCCGCGTTGGAATTGACGCGCTATCATTTCTTGAGTGACTAATTTAAGTTTGTCAGTTTTTGAGGCGTTCCCAAGTGGGGGACGCTTTTTTTGATCAAAAAAGCCATCCGCTAGGGGATGACTGGGCTTATCGGCGTTCAATTGCCAATAAGAACGGTGGTGTGTGAATCTGATTGATAAACCCGTACCGCAAAACTTGATAATCGTTTTGTGGCAATTGCTGGCAAAAGTCTAGGAGGGCCGAGCGTTCTAGCTTTCCACTCGGATGACCGGCATAGACAACTAGGATGATTCGGCCGCCGCGGGGGAGGTGGGGCAAGATTGCACGAACTGCCGTTAAGGTTGTCGCTGGTTTTGTCGTTAGATTTTTATCGCCACCAGGAAGATAGCCTAGATTGAAAATTGCCGCCGTGACTGAAGTTGTATCTGTAAGGAAATCCGCCACGTGTTCATGCCCAGTTTGATGCAGGGTTACCTGAGGGCCGAGGCCGGTGAGCAGCAATTGCTGTTGCGTGGCGGCGATGGCCGTTGCCTGTACATCAAAACCGATGACTCGGCCACTGGGCCCGACCAGATTGGCTAAGAAGATGGTGTCGTTACCATGACCAACGGTGGCGTCGACCACGGTGGCGCCTGGTCCCACGCATTCGGACAATAGATAATGGCTATAGGTTAAAGCATTGGGTAGATTCATTTATAGTTCATCTCCATAACGGGTAAGAAACCATTGGGTCACCGTCAATAGAACAAAACCCAGGGACCAACCAGCTAGGACATCGGATGGGTAATGGACCCCGACGTAGATGCGAGAGACTCCGATCAGAAAGATCCAGATACCCAGTAAAACCTGAACGACCACCAGGGCGCGAGGATGGCGAATGAGGATTTGGGGCAGGATCACCATTAGCGTTCCCCAAAGCAGCATTGCCGTGATGGAATGACCGCTAGGAAAACTAAACGAACTGGCGGCGACTAATCGTTCCACCGTGGGCCGTGGTCGTTGGACCAGGTGTTTTATGAAACTATTGCCGAGTCCCGCCCAAATTAAGACGTTGAAGGTGAGAAACAGGGCGCCGCGGTAGCGCTGAATGATGACTAAACCTGCGGCTAGGATGAGCGTGACCCAGGTAACGGGGTGTGGATTTCCCGATTTGGTCACGGTGATGATGAGCTGTTGAATCGCATGTGGTAAGGGCTGCCGGACCAGATGAATGATCGCCTGATCCAGTTTCCCCACCCAAGCCTGCTGACAGCTGACTCCTAGTAACAGCAGTATGAAAATGGCAGCCGCGAAAACGGTGAGCTGCCAGCGGCGTTTGGAAATAGTTGGCATAGTCTGCCCCCTTAAACAGTTAATGATAGAATTTAGTATAGCACAATGGTTGACTTCCGACCTTTTTTAGATACGGGCCCTTGCTTTTAATGGTGGGATTTGCTAAGATGAGAAACATCTAATTAAGTTTAAGGCGTTGATAAGAAGTAGTAGTGTGCGAAGGTATTCAGTAAGCGGATGGTTGCTGTGAATCCGTTATCCTAGCTCACGAACTTGTCTTGGAGCCTTTTCTGCCGCAAGGTGGGCGTTTGGCGACGTTATCAGCTGGAATGAGCCCTAGGATACGACTAGGGAAATGTAGGTGGTACCGCGTCACGACGCCCTGCAGAAGTCGAATTTTGGACTTCTGGGGGCTTTTTTTGTGGCTTGACTTGAAAAATATGAAGGAGCGATGACTTTTGGCCTATAATCACGACATAATTGAACGTAAATGGCAACATTTCTGGCGGGTAAATGAAACCTTCAAGACCAGCGATTCCCAGAGCAAACCTAAGTATTACGTCTTAGACATGTTCCCTTACCCATCTGGACAGGGGCTTCACGTGGGACACCCAGAAGGCTACACGGCAACCGATATCATGGCCCGTTTGAAGCGAATGCAAGGGTTCAACGTCTTACACCCAATGGGGTGGGATGCCTTCGGTTTACCAGCCGAACAGTACGCCTTGAAGACGGGACACAACCCTAAGGACTTTACCGCGCATAATATCAAGAACTTTAAGCGGCAAATTAAGTCACTGGGTTTTTCCTATGACTGGAGTCGTGAGGTTAACACGACTGATGAATCTTATTACAAATGGACGCAATGGATCTTCGAACAGCTTTACAAAAAGGGCTTGGCCTACGAAGACAAAATCATGGTTAACTGGGCCCCCGACTTCATGGGTGGGACCGTTGTGGCTAACGAAGAAGTTGTTGATGGTAAGACCGAACGTGGGGGTTACCCCGTATACCGTGTCCCAATGCGACAGTGGGTTCTACGGATCACGGCCTACGCCGACCGGTTGATTGATGACCTGGATGATCTGGACTGGCCCGAAAGTATCAAAGAAATGCAACGTAACTGGATCGGTCGTTCCGAAGGCGCTAGTGTCTTCTTCCCGGTCGCTGGGCAAGAGGATACCAAGATCGAGGTTTACACGACGCGTCCCGATACGTTATATGGGGCAACCTACATGGTTCTGGCACCCGAGCATGCGGCGGTTAAGACCATTACCACGCCAGAACAGGCCGATGCCGTCAAGGCTTACCAAGCAGCTATCGAGAGCAAGTCGGATCTGGAACGGACCGATTTGAACAAGGACAAGACTGGGGTCTTCACCGGGGCCTACGGGATTAACCCAATTAATGGGAAGAAATTACCGATTTGGATTGGTGATTACGTCTTGGCTTCGTACGGGACTGGTGCCATCATGGCGGTTCCAGGTCATGACGACCGTGACAACGAATTTGCGCAGAAGTTTCATTTACCAATCGTCCAAGTGATTGCCGGCGATGATGATACGGATGTTCAAACAGCTGCGTATACCGAAGACGGGGAACATATCAACTCTGACTTCCTTAACGGATTGAATAAGCAGGATGCCATCAAGAAGGCCATCGACTGGTTAGAAGAACACGATGCTGGCCACAAGCAAGTTAACTTCCGCTTGCGTGACTGGATCTTCTCTCGTCAACGTTACTGGGGTGAACCCATTCCCGTTATTCACTGGGAAGATGGTGAAACCACACTGGTTCCCGAAGACCAATTACCTTTGAAGCTACCAGCAGCTAAGCAATTGGAGCCCTCTGGTACCGGTGAGAGTCCATTAGCGAACCTGGATGACTGGGTCAACGTTGTCGATGAGAACGGGCGTAAAGGAAAGCGTGAAACGAACACCATGCCACAATGGGCCGGAAGTTCTTGGTACTTCTTGCGTTACATTGATCCCCACAATCCTGACGCCATTGCCGATGCCGACAAACTGAAGTACTGGATGCCAGTTGACCTATACATTGGTGGGGCGGAACATGCCGTTTTGCATCTGCTGTACGCGCGGTTCTGGCACAAGTTCCTCTACGATCTTGGCGTTGTTCCTACCAAGGAGCCTTTCCAGAAGTTGGTTAACCAAGGGATGATCTTGGGAACGAACCATGAAAAGATGTCCAAGTCTAAGGGGAATGTCATTAATCCCGATGAAATTGTTGAAAAGGATGGGGCCGACACGCTGCGTCTCTACGAAATGTTCATGGGGCCTTTGGAAGCTTCGAAACCCTGGAGTACCGAAGGAATCAATGGTTCTCGGCGTTGGTTAGACCGGGTATGGCGGCTCTTGATCGACGATAACAACCATTTACGTGATCGGGTGACAATGATTAACGATGGGTCACTGGATAAGATTTACAACCAGACCGTTAAGACCGTGAGCGAAGACCTGGAAGGCATGCGGTTTAACGTGGCCATTTCACAATTGATGGTCTTCGTGAACGAAGCATATAAGGCTGATAGTCTGCCGTTAATTTACATGGAAGGCTTCGTCAAGATGATCTCACCAATCGTGCCCCATATTGCCGAAGAACTCTGGTCATTAATGGGCCATGATGACAGTATCGCCTACGCTAAATGGCCAACTTACGACGAAAAGCAATTAGTCGAAGACGTGGTTGAGATGGTGGTTCAGGTTAACGGTAAGGTTCGAGCTCACCTGAAGGTTGCCAAGGATGCTGCCAAGGACGAAATCGAAGCGACCGCATTAGCTGACGAAACGGTTCAAACCCACACTGAGGGCAAGACCGTTCGTAAGGTGATTGTGGTGCCTGGTAAATTGGTTAACATTGTTGCTAACTAAAACAAATTAAACGAAAAGGTCGCCATCTCAACCAAGAGATGGCGACCTTTTTGAGTATACATGATCCGCTTTAAAGGGGCTGCTTCGTTTAATTGACGGTGCCGCCCAGTCGGAATGTGACTAGTGGTTATGCCACCGGCCACGGATGAAGCTGGCCGGGATAATGACACTAGTTGATGCCAGGCTGCTTACAATAGGGGGGTTACAGGCAGGTGTCCGTCTCTTCAGGGGACTAACGGCGACGATGTCGAACAAAGGTGAAGAAGTGGAGAATACTGGCTAGGAGGACATAGAAGATGACGACGAAGGTGGCGTAGGTTAACCAGAACTTACCTGCGGCGAAGACCCCAAACCACCAGGCTTGTAGCCCCATGGTGATGAGCGCCATCACGGCGATCATGGCGAATAATTCTATGTAGCGTTTCACGGTGTTATCATCCTTTCGTGGTCGATGAATAATTCTACGGCCCAGTCGTTGACATTCGGCCAGCTTATTTGGACGGGGCGCCTGCGTGCCCCAAGTGCCGGTCCCAACAAATTCCCCAACTTTGATGAGTCCGGCACCGGTCATGATGCGGTCAATTGTCACAAAGGTTTGATCAGTGATCCCCGTAAAGAAGTTGTCGAGACTACTGATGAAGCAAGTCGTCATACTGAGATAATGCTTATTTTGGTAGCGTCCCGGTAGGGTGTCGCCAATCGAATTCATTCGAACTAAACGAAAACGCATGCAGTCAAAGAATTGTTTCATCACACCGGCCATGCCGCCCCAATAGGTTGGGGCACAGATGATCCAAAGATCGGCGGCCGCCATTTTGGCTTCAATTTTGTCGAGGGCGGGACAGGACTGTTCCTTCGTATCCGGGTAGATATCGTAGTCTCGTAAAAAGACGGTTTCGACGGTGGCATCCGCGGGCAACTCGGCCAAAACAGCCGCTAAGTACTGAGCCGTAATGCCCGATTGTTCATGACTACCTAATAGTGCTAAGTATTGCAAATAAAACACCTCACAGTATCTATTGACACGGTGTTGAGCGAAGCAAATTACCGTCCAACACGTTCATCTATGAACTAGTTCTACAGGTTAAGTATAGCGCAGAAGCGTGATTAACCAAAAAATAAGCCCTCGCAGCCGGTGGGCTTCGAGGACTCGTTTGTTAAAGGATTTCGGTGAGAATTGCGAAGAATCGCTGTCGCATTTCATCTTCGTGACCGTTCTTAGATAGTTGATATTCCATGACATTCTTATCGAATTCTTGGAAGAAAACTTTTGCCATTGTGTGATAGTCGCTATCATTGGTTTGATCAATTCGCTTGAAACTACGCCAGGTCGCGTAAAGAACTTTAGCATCGGAGAGCGCCGCTAACTCTGGGAAGTGTTGTCGAATGGTCTTCGTCATCTTCACCACTTGTGTTGCCCGTTCCGGGGACATTTCCATCCGGGGTGCGGAAGTGGAACCAGCTGTTGCCTGCGTCATTTTGGCATTCCTCCTTGAATTAATAACTATACTTAACCTACTTCCAGCATACCACTGTTCCCGGGATCCGGTAAGAAAAGTGCGATAAAAGTCGACGCTTGAAAGGCTTTGTTACCAAAATCTTAACGGAATTCAAAATGTTCGGACAGAAAAGCTATGGTATAATGTTGGTTTGATTGGCCTGACAGCTGTCGGGCAACGGGATTTTGAAATTATTGAAGTGAAAGTAGGGTGTCAAATGGCGGCAAGGTCAGATCAGACTGGGAATCAAGTCAATGCGCAAGACCAAATGGTTGCTGGATCGGCGTGGATGACGGCGGGGAGTATCTTTTCCCGGATTCTCGGTGCAGTTTACATTATTCCTTGGAATATTTGGTTTGGAGCCTTTTATCTGCAAGGGAACGCTTTATACGGGAAGGGATACAACATCTACAGTTTCTTCCTGATTGCTGCGATTGCTGGGGTTCCTTCGGCAATTGCCAAGCAAGTGGCCCACTACAACGCTCTGAATGAATACGGGGTCAGTGTGCGACTCTATAAACGTGGCCTAGAAATTGCGGTGATCACCGGGATCTCCATTGCCCTGCTCATGTACTTTGGGGCACCACTCTTTACCGGTGGCGATGCGCACTTGATCCCAGTGCTTCATTCATTGGCTTGGGCCATCCTGATTATTCCCACGATGAGTCTGACGCGGGGGTATTTCCAAGGCTTCCAACAAATGGCTCCCTCCGCGCTTTCCCAATTTGCTGAGCAACTTATTCGCGTGGTCTACATGTTGGCGACGGCCTTTATCATCATGCGTGTCCTGCATGGTAACTGGGTGACAGCCGTTTCCCAATCGACCTTTGCTGCTGCAATCGGGGCAATGGGCGGGCTGTTAGTCCTGGGTGTTTATTACTGGCGTCGACGGCATCATTTCCGGGCATTGGTTGCTAACAGTAACAATGATCTCATCGTACCAGCTAACCAATTATATCGGGAAATTATTGCCCAAGCGGTACCGTTCATTGTCTTGGGTGCGGGGATTACCATTTTCCAATTGATTGACCAATACACTTTTGCACCGATCATGCACATGGCAGGGACCTATACGGATGCTCATCTGAACGACTTGTTCGCGCTGTTCGGCGTTAATGCCAATAAGCTCATCATGATCACCATTTCATTGGCCTCGGCTTTGGCCGTAACAGTGGTGCCACTTCTTTCGGAATCATACACGCGTGGGAATAAACAGGAAATTTCCACACAACTGTCTAATGCATTTTTGATGTTTGAATTTGTGATGATCCCCAGTGCTCTGGGGATGGCAGCTATCGCTCGACCATTAAACCTAGTCTTCTATGGTCGCTCCCATGAGGCCTTAGCGGCATCACTGCTGGCATTTTCATCGTATCTCTCGATTCTTTTGGGATTGTACACGGTGGTTGCGGCCTTGATGCAAGGAATTTCTCAGAACAAACGGGCCGTCCGGTACTTTGTGGTCGGAACGATTGTCAAATTTATTTTGCAATGGCCCTTGGTCTACTTCTTGGGGGCCTTTGGTCCGCTGATCGCCACGGCATTCGGGTTCACGGTCACGTGCTATTTGATTATTCATTCGCTTGATCAACAATTTAGTATCAATTTTGCCCATATTGCCAAGAAGACCAATGGGATCTTACTCACGTCTCTGGGAACCTTCGCCTTAGCCAAGCTAATTGCCTGGTTAGGGACTTTCCTAGGCAGCGAAGGCCGGGTCACAAACTTCCTCATTGTCATGGTGGCAGTGGTGATCGCGGGTTACTTCTACGTCTATACGGTCTTGAAAACCCGGTTAGCAGACACGATTCTGGGGCCCCGCATTGCTGGATTACGGCGGCGCCTGCACATTCATTAGGAGGCTGTTATGACGATCGAACGGTATTTGACGGAGCATCAGCAAGGGACACCACGGCAAATCTTTCGCTTGCTGCGACAGGGGCGTGTGACCGTTAACCAGCAAGTGGTGGACTCCCCGTTATTGAAGTTAACGGATGCCGATCAGGTTGCTATCGATGGCCTTGCTGTGACCGGCCGCAACCCGCAGTACCTTTTATTCAATAAGCCGGCTGGTATGCTAACGAGCTTTGCGCCCGATGCGCAACCGGGACTTGGCAGTCTGCTGAACACATTGGATCGGTCGCGGCCATTAGAGGCATTTGATGATTTACTACGTGA
Organism: Levilactobacillus senmaizukei DSM 21775 = NBRC 103853; assembly: GCF_001592085.1. GTDB lineage: Bacteria > Bacillota > Bacilli > Lactobacillales > Lactobacillaceae > Levilactobacillus > Levilactobacillus senmaizukei. The sequence continues at coordinate 29,496 of NZ_BCWD01000019.1, read as the reverse complement.
GCAGTCAGGACTAGTCTTAGCGAGTGACGATCAGCCGTTTGTCGCCGATATTGCCAGTCAAGATTGGTTAAGCCACCTCCAGGTTCAGGTTAAGGGTGAGGCGATATCTGCTAGCTTGCCGAATTGGCAACGCGTTGACCGGACGTACGACCGCCTCCGTGATGTGACGACTATCACGGGGTGGACGACGGTCGAGAATCCGTTAAGCACCGTCCCTAATCAGGTGGGTGCTGTGGCTCGTATTGGTTTAGGTCCCATTGGTTTGCCAATTGACTTAGCCATTGGCACCTATCGAGGGTTATTTGCATCTGAGATTGAAGAACTCGAAAAACAACTCGATCTCGCCGACGAAGGTGAATAAATGTAAAGTAAAAGGCCAAGATTTTTCTTGGCCTTTTTTGTCGTTATTTTTCGGAGTGCGTTTTCATAAATCGTGGAATTTCGGTGATGATTTGGTGGGGTAAGACGACGTATTGCGTGGTAGCCAGTTCTTCGGCGATGGCACTATGGGTGTAGACGGCGGCTAAAACAGCCTGGGACTCATCCGCAAATTGCGCAACGAAACCGCCGACCATGCCGGCCAGGGTGTCACCCATGCCACCCGTCGCTTGTGCTGGGGTACCTAGTGGATTGCGATAGGACCCGGTGGCCGTGTAGATTTCGGTATGGTGCGACTTTAGCACGACAATTCCAGGGAGGCGATCGACGATCTGACGGTTTCGGTCGGGCGTTTGGTCGGCGATGGCAATGCCGCTGAGCCGTTGCCACTCCATCTGATGCGGGGTAAAAATCAGATGGGCCTTGGGTAAGGTTACCTGATCTGTGGCGATCAAAGTGATCGCGGACCCATCGATGACCACGCGCTGGTCTGGGCAGATGTTTTTGAAAGCCGTGATTAGGACGGTTCGTGAGTGATCAGTCGTCCCGAGACCGGGACCAATGACAACGGTGTCAGCTGCGGTAATCAAGCTCGCCATCAGATTAGTGTCCGTGATATCCGCAAACATCGCTTCGGGCACGCGATCATGTAGGCTAGTTTGATTGCTTTGGGCCGTGACAGTCGTTACCAGTCCGGCACCAGAGTAAATTGCAGCAGCACTGGCCATGATGATGGCGCCGCCAAAGTTGTCGTTGCCACCAATCAAAACAACTCGGCCGTAAGTGCCCTTATGACTATTGGCCGGACGTTTTCGAATTGTTTGTGGCAGGATAGCAGCTGTTAATGTTTCCATAATGCAAAACCTCCTTGCGATCAATTTCAGTATAGCATGTTCACAAGGGAAAATCGGCTTACAATTAGCGAGGGATATGCTAAAATTGACCTTAGTAATTCCGGACGACCGGTCCGAATAAGTTGAAGGAGGTCCAATCATGGCAATTGATTGGCAAAAGCTTGCTCAAGAGTATCGTAAAGATTATTTGGCAGATTTAACAACGTTGGTGGGAATTGACAGCTCACGGGATGATAGTTTGGCAACGGACGATTTTCCCTTAGGACCTGGCCCAGCCAAAGCGCTCAACGCTTTCTTAGGATTGGCGGAACGCGATGGCTTCAAGACCAAGAATCTTGATAACCTCGTTGGTTACGTGGAATATGGTGAAGGCGACGAGACATTGGCCATTCTAGGCCACGCCGATGTGATGCCTGCCGGTAAGGGTTGGCATACCGATCCCTTCACGTTGACCGCTAAGGACGGTAAATTATTCGGTCGGGGAACTTCTGACGACAAGGGGCCCTCATTAGCGGCCTATTACGGCTTAAAGATGATGAAGGACCAAGGGATCCAGCCCAAGATCAAGATTCGTTTCATCATTGGAACCGATGAAGAAAGCAATTGGACGGGAATGAATCATTACATGGACGTCGAACCAGCCCCAACCTTTGGCTTTTCACCCGACGCTGAGTTCCCTTTGATTAACGGTGAAAAGGGGAATGTGACGTTCTTAAGCCATTTTGGTGGAACGAATGGCGGCGACTTAACGTTGCATGAATTTGATGCCGGCTTGCGAGAAAACATGGTGCCACGGGATGCAGAAGCCGTGGTTGAAGCAGGTGACAACGAACAACTGGCTAGTGATTTCACTGCCTTCTTGGATGAAGCACCCGTTACCGGGGATGTCGACGTGACGGATAGCGGTTTGCGGTTCCACGTGATTGGCAAGGCCGCCCATGGGATGGAGCCTAAGAATGGGATTAACGCCGGGACTTACTTGGCCACCTTCCTGACGGGCTACGCCTTTGGTGGGGATGCCGCTAATTTCCTGAGCTTCTTAGCCAAGGATCTCCACGATGACTCCCGTGCCAACAAATTGGGCATTGCGCACACCGATCCTGTCATGGGTGATTTGACCATGAACGTTGGGGTAATGACCTTTAACGCCGGGGACAAAGGCTTGGTTAACACGAACTTCCGTTACCCAACGGGAACTGGCGCCGACCAAATCAAGGCCGGACTGGCCAAGGCCACGGCCACGGCCGACATGAAGGTCACCTTGGAGCAAGGTCGAGAAATGGTGCCACACTACGTGGACCCAGATGATCCAATTGTGGCAACATTAATGAATGTTTACCGTGAACAAACCGGGGATACCACTGCGGAACCAGAAGTTGTCGGTGGTGGCACCTATGGTCGGTTGATGAAGCGTGGTGTAGCCTTTGGGGCCTTATTCCCAGGTACTGAAGACACCATGCACCAAGCCGATGAATTCCAGCCAGAAGCAGACTTACTGAAGGCCATGGCCATTTATGGCCAGGCTACCTATGATCTGACGAAATAGTCCGGGACACCTCGGACGAGAGGGTGGTCGAGATGATTCAAGAATATAAAAAAATTCTCGTGGGAGTTGATGGGTCACGGCAAGCCAAGCGCGCCTTGGATAAGGCGATCGCGGTAGCCGTACGCAACGAGGCTCAATTAATCATTGTGACGGTCATGAGCGGTGGCGACTATGTTGGCGTCGGAAGCAATACCCGGGTGGGCTTTGGTTATGTCGATCAGTCAGTGATGGATGATGTTCGCCAAGAGCTGACGGACGCCGTCGATGGTTATCGGAAACGGGCTGAAGATGCAGGCGTCAAAGAAGTTGTCACGTCGGTTTTCTACGGCCACGCCAAGGTGGACCTTGCCCGAACGCTACCCAAAGAGTTTTCCGCGGACCTGATCATGTTGGGATCGACTGGGGTTAACGTGGTTGAACGAATGCTGATGGGGTCGACTGCCAGCTTTGTGGTAGCCAATGCCGTCTGCGACGTTCTCATCGTTCGGACTGACGTTCATAACCAAGCGATCAGTTTAAAACATTTACCATCATAAAAAAACGGCTGGGACTTTGTCCCGGCCGTTTCGCATTTATATTGAATTAAAGACGATGAATATCGAGGACACTACCCGTATTAGCATCGGCGATGAATTGGTATTGGACCAATTGTTCATCTTCATAGCGGGTGATTCCACCGTAGTAAACTTGCGTTTTGACCGCAAACTTTTGAAAAGGCACGGCGTGTTTTTCAATCCAGGCGCCCTCAATCGGGGATTCTTGGCGGAACTGATGCTTAACCTGATTCAAAATCGTATCCGGGTCTAACCGTGAGAAACCACCAAGGAGCCGAGTGATGAAAATGCCCATGATCCCCCCGAGAACACCGGTGAGACTCAGTTGATACAATTGTCCGTTTTTAGCAGTCATGCTACCGCCTCCTTAAACAGTCTAGCTGGGCAATATCCCCATCACATCTATGGCTCTAGTATAGCAATGTTTGTCTGGAAGTTCCCGTAAAATGCCAAATTTGATGAAAATTCGTTAGACTCTGTTATAATGGTTCTTGTGTTCATTCAGACTTAGATAAAGGAGTGTATTCCCATGGAACAGTTACCTAAGATGTCAGCAACTGAGTTAAAAGATCAGGTCAAGGACGGTAAAACGATGCTATTCTTCACCGCAGATTGGTGCCCTGATTGCCGTTTCATCAAACCAGCTATGCCCGCCATTGAAGCGGAATATCCTGATTTTAAGTTCATGACGGTCGATCGTGATGAAAACATTGACCTAGCAGCCGAATTGAATGTCTTTGGCATTCCTAGTTTCATCGCCTATTCAGATGGTGAAGAAATTGGTCGGTTAGTAAACAAAGACCGGAAAACTAAGGCTGAAGTGGAAGAATTCATCAATTCTTTGACGACGAATGCCGACTAAAAATTGTTGAAGAGGGTTCAGACATGTTAATTGCTAGCTACAATCCCCAAGAACTGGGGGATGCACTAATTGTTATTTTGGCACAAGATACAGAGAAACAAGCGCATACTGTTCGGGATGGGATTGCCCGGATCTATGATCCAGCGACGGAAAAGACTTTGGGATATAATTTTCTTAAGGCTTCCGATATCCTACCAAACGTTGCGGGCCAGGGCCAGGTAACATTGTCGGCAGACGATGTGGCGGCCCTGAACCAAGCCTTAGAGGCCGCAGGTTTTGCCAGCGAACTTGAGGTGCCGAGCTCACCATTTGTCGTGGGTTATGTGAAGAGTGCCGAACCGCATCCAGATTCTGACCACATGTTTATTACCCAAACGGTCGTTGACGATGACCAAACGTTGCAAATTGTTTGTGGTTCGCCTAACATGCGGGAAGGTATTCGGGTCGTGGTTGCTAAACCAGGTGCCATGATGGCCGATGGTAAGATTATTTGGCCAGGTGTTCTACGTGGAGTTCCCAGTGCTGGCATGATCTGTACCGGTCGCGAGCTTGGTTTGGACAACGCGCCAACCAAGCCCGGCTGCTTGATTCTAGGCGATGACTTTGAAGTTGGGTCCGCCTTCGATTTTGACCGTGGCAATCAGCTTTTTAAAGCTTAAGAAATCATGTGAAAGTAGGTCAGCCCTTGTCGGCAGCCTACTTTTTTGTGTACAATAACCATGATGCCCATTTTGGGTAATAATTGACTTGTTAATAAAAAAGCTAACACGGGAATGAGCAAGTGGCCGCTAACACGGCGTCTCCTCCCAAGTAATGATACGGTGCTTAAGGACCGTCAAGGAGGAAGAATCATGGAACATTATGATGGGCCCGCCTTTTTCCGGAAATTTCCGGTGAAACCGAAGCCAGGGGAATTAGATGATTCGGCTGCAGACCGGGCAGAACGTCAGGTTCGACATCGGCAGCGTCGGCTTCGTCCTGAACATCCCGAAAAAAATGAACATAAACCGACGCCGGTGGCGCCATCGACGATCGATCAATCAACGACTAAAAAGCAGCCACAACCAACCGATATTGAACAGCCAACTGTGAGCCAGAGCTATCGGCCTTTTCAGGTCACCCAAGTGCCTAAGCAACTGCACTGGTCTCGACGTCATGCGGCGGCTCGGCAGCGCTATCAACGATTGATTAATGAATTGAAAAAGCCTGATGATAGCTTCTTTTTGTATGGGACAAATGAGGCAGATGAAACGGACGCCAATCGGGAGTCGACCAGTGTTGATGCTGATTTGACCTCAGTGGCACCTGTCGTTGAACCGCCGGTGATCGCCGGTGAGCCAAACGTTCAGGAACCTGATGAGAGACCAGCTGCTAAAGCGATCGCCTCGGCTACCGTTGAACCAAATGAGACCTCGGCCGTCGAGAATGCTGAGAAGCCTAGCCAGTCCGTTCAGGGGGCGGCCGACGCTAGTGAAGGAGCCAGTGACCAGTCTACTGGCAATCAAGCAGAAGATAAATATTTACCGGTTGGGACACCCACGAAACGAGCCGACCAGGATACCGAGTCGACCAGCTCGGATGCGGTTACGGTAAACGATTCAGGAGCCGATCTCGATGAGCCGGATGAAACGATTGCGGGCAGTCGTCCAAGTGAAGTGGCAGCGCTTCTGGAGCGTGTGAACGAAGCCGATGAGGATTTTGCCAGTTCACTCGCTAAGAAAGACGACTTAAATGCTGAGGATGTCACGGAGCCGATCATGCCGTCTAGTGCCGATGCTGCTGAACCCACGGCGGCAGAACCGGTTGAATCAGAGGCAGCGGATGCCGCGGAAACGGATGAGCCTGAGACTCAGGTTACGCCAACACCAGTGACTCGCAAGGCCAAGCCTAAACCGGCCAAGAGCCTCGGTCATTCATTGGGCGAGATCATGCAAGAAGAAGGCAACGATCAGCGCGATCTGGCCTTATTTGATCGGCCCACGCCGGCGGCTCCTGCCACTAATGAGGCAGCTGAACGGGGGTATCACTTCCCGGACGTGAATCTTTTACCCGATCCGGTGGTACCAGATGAAGCGGAACTTGACGAATGGATTGAGCATCAGGCAGAGGTCCTTGACGAAACGTTAGGGGCGTTTCATGTTGATGCCCATGTGACCGACTGGACGGTCGGGCCAACGGTGACTCAGTTTCAGATTAGTCTGGCTTTGGGTGTTAAAGTTAATAAGATCACCAACCTTACCGATGACCTAAAACTCGCGTTAGCGGCTAAGGATATTAGAATTGAAGCACCGATCCCCGGAAAATCCACCGTTGGGATTGAGATTCCCAACCGGAAGTCACGACCAGTCATGTTGGCAGAGATTTTGAATTCACCCGCCTTTCAAAAGAGTGAATCGCCATTGACCGTTGCCCTAGGGGTTGACTTGTTTGGCCAGCCACAGGTCACGGATTTACGGAAGATGCCGCATGGCTTAATTGCCGGAGCAACCGGTTCCGGGAAGAGTGTTTTCATCAACTCGTTGTTATTGTCCTTACTCTACAAGGCCACACCACAGCAAGTTAAGTTACTCTTAATTGACCCGAAGGCCGTTGAAATGGCGCCATATGATGGGTTACCTCATTTGCTTGCACCCGTGATCTCTGATCCTAAGGCTGCGGCTGCGGCACTGAAGTGGGTTGTGACTGAAATGGATCAACGCTATGAAAAGCTGGCGGCTGCCGGTGTGCGTAATGTTGAGCAATTTAATGACCGAGCGGATGCCAACGATGAACCAGGCTTGAAGATGCCGTACATCGTGATTATCATTGATGAACTCGCGGATTTGATGATGATGGCAGCTAGTGAAGTTCAAGATTATATTGTCCGGATTACTCAGAAGGCCCGAGCGGCCGGAATTCATTTGCTTGTGGCAACTCAACGGCCTAGTGTAGATATCGTGACCGGGACCATCAAGAATAATATTCCAACGCGGATTGCCTTCATGGTCTCTAGTCAGATTGATTCGCGAACAATTTTGGATACGGCGGGGGCCGAAAACCTGTTAGGGAAGGGTGATATGCTCTACCTAGGAAATGGGGCCAGTCAGCCATTACGGCTGCAAGGGGCCTTTGTCGAAAACGAAGTGGATGCCGTGACGGACTTTGTCCGGACTCAGGGAGAACCACAGTATGCTTTTGAGCCTCAAGGTCTCCTGCGTCGCGAGACGGCCGAGGAGAACCAAGATGAATTAATGCCCCGTGTATTAGCCTATGTCGCTCAGGAGGACACGGTTTCAACCTCTAAGTTACAACGAGTCTTTTCGATTGGCTATAATCGTGCGGCTAACCTGATTGATGATCTTGAACAACATCGTTATGTTTCGCCACAACGGGGGTCTAAGCCCCGGGAGGTTTATCTGAAACCAGAAGACCTCGATAAACAGTTACCAGAAGCACACGATCAAGGTGCGCCCTTCTCATCCTAGCTTGAATAGTCGTCATCCTCCATTATTCCGCCAGTGCTTTTATGGGCCTGGGGGTTATGCTAAAATGAGAGAGAACAGAGTCGCTCGCACGGTTGGGGGAGTGGGTTCCTCACCGAACAGAGTAGAAAAGAGGAACATTTGATGGATAACGCTACGGTGTATTATTTTGTCGGCATTAAAGGATCAGGGATGAGTGCCCTTGCCCTGATTTTACATGATAAAGGGTTTAAGGTTCAGGGGTCAGATATCAAACAATACACGTTCACCCAACGTGGGTTGGAACAGGCAGGCATCAAGGTGTTAGACTTTGATGAAGCTAATATTCATGAGGGGTTGACGGTGATTGCCGGCAACTCCTTCACGGATGACCATCCTGAAATTAAAAAGGCTCGGGCCATGGGCTTGCCCGTCTACCGATACCATGAATTCCTGGGCCACTTAATTGAGGGTTACACGAGTATTGGGGTTGCTGGTGCGCATGGGAAGACCAGTACGACTGGCCTGTTATCTCACGTCTTGAGTGGGGTTGCCCCAACGTCTTACCTGATTGGTGACGGTACTGGTAAGGGGACGCCTAATGCACGGTTCTTTGTCTACGAAGCTGACGAATACCGTCGTCACTTCTTGGCAACGAAGCCCGACTATGCCATCATGACCAACATTGACTTCGACCATCCGGATTACTATACCGGAATCGATGATGTTTACGATGCCTTCGAGACTTGGTCTAACCAGGTTAAGAAGGGGATCTTTGCCTGGGGTGACGATCCAGAGTTGCGGAAACTAAAGACCGACGTCCCCGTTTATTATTATGGGACTAACGATACGGATGATTTCCAAGCTAAGAACATCAAGCGTTCAACAACTGGGTCAACCTTTGATGTTTATCATGACGGTGAAGATCTCGGAAACTTTGAAATTCACTTGTACGGTGAACACAACGTGCTTAACAGCTTGGCCGTCATCGCTGTGGCCTACTTTGAAAAGGTTGACATGGATGAAATCAAACATGAATTGGCCGACTTCAAAGGGGTTAAGCGACGGTTTACGGAACGTAAGCTAGCCGACATGACCATCATTGATGACTACGCGCACCATCCATCCGAAATCAAAGCAACGTTGGATGCTGCGCGGCAAAAGTATCCGGACAAAGAAATTATTGCGGTATTCCAACCACATACTTTCAGCCGGACGATTGCTCTGATGGACGACTTTGCTAAGAGTCTGAACATGGCAGATAAGGTCTTCTTGACCGACATCTTCAGTTCAGCTCGTGAGACGCAAGGAAAGGTTTCCAGCAAGGATTTAGCTGCCAAGATTGCTAAGGGTGGCGAAATTCTGACGGTGGACAACATGTCGCCGTTATTGGACTTCCATGACGCTGTCGTGGTTTTCATGGGTGCTGGAGATGTTCAAAAGTACGAACGGGCTTACGAAGAACTCTTGAGTCATTTATCCTTGAAGGACAACTAAATTAAAGCTTAAATCGCCGGTTGCTCAGCAGAGTAGCCGGTTTTTTTGTCTAGACCACGAACATTCCTCGGATAGAGTAGTGAATCGACTTAGTTGCTTAGTTAGATATGAGTTGCACTCTCCCAGATAATCGGTAAGCTTGATAATCAAGGGATTTTAATCCCATTTACTTTAGGGGAGTGTTTGTAAGTGAATTCAGTAGAACAACATAATTGGTGGTATCGGCAATTATTTACAAATTGGAAACGGTTTGAGGTCATCTATGTGGCCATCCTAATTGCCTTGCAGGTTGGGGTCTATGCCATTGCACCAGACAGTCTTGTGGGGATGGTGTCTGGGGTTGCGGGGGTTATTTGTTTGATATACGGCATGAAGGGACGCAAGATTTCCTTCATTTTTGGATTTGTCCAATGTGTGGCAATGACCTATGTGGCTTGGATTAGTCACGCCTATGGGGCGTTTGCCATGGGGATTATCTATGTCATTTCACAACCCATTGGTTGGGTCATGTGGGGCCAAGATGAGGCCATCCATTCGCTCAAGAAGTCAACGCGTAACTTGGTCTTTCTGGGTTCCCTCATTGCTTGGGCCATTGGGTCGCTGATCCTGAGTCGCTTTCACAGTCAGCTGCCTTACTTCGATTCGATTAATCTCGTCATTAGTCTGATCGCTCAAGTGCTATATATCACGAAGTACAAGGAAAATTGGTCACTCTGGATTTTTGTCAATGCCGTCAACCTCGTCTACTGGGGAACGCTCAGTGTGCAATTTCTGAGTGGGGCCACGAACGTGGGGACCTTGGGAGCAAACTTGTCGCAAGTGGCGTTGCAAGCTGCCTTGCTCTTTAATGCGGCCTACGCCAACAAAGTTTGGGCCAGTGGTGAGGCCGATCATGAGGGTGGTGCCGAATAGCCGAGTGAGTTATTGACCGGGCTCCATCTGAAAATCAACACAGGTTACTTGTGTTTAGGCGCCATTTTGGTAGAATGGTTTCTAATAACCCCGATGGCCAGCTGGTGATTAAAACCACTGAGTCGGGAATTGATTTGACAAAGAAGGAGCGTTTCAATGAACAACTATGATCAGCAACCCCGGACAACCATCAACGCCGAGGTCGGGCTTAATGCCTTTCTAACCAGAATGTTTGGTTGGATGGCCGCGGCAGTCTTGATTTCCGCAGTGACATCATTTCTTATGATGAGTCAATTGAAAGTTGTTGCGCATTTAAGTGGCGGTAGTCTCTGGATTCCCTTGATTATCTGGGGCATTTTTCCCTTTATCATCAGCGGTCAATCCATGAAACGGCCCACCGCTGCTCTAATCGGACTCTTTGTGTATGCGGCAATTACCGGTGCGGTCATGTCGACCTACTCGCTGGTTTATTCACAACAGACCATGTTCGGGGCCTTTGTTGCGAGTGCCGCCGTCTTCGTTTCGATGGCTGCGTTCGGCTTGTTCACGAAGCGTGACTTGACTCGAGCGGGGACACAGGCAACTGCAGCCTTGATTGGGTTACTAGTGGCCCTGGTGATTAACCTCTTTCTGAGAAGCAACATGGTTATGATTGTCTTTTCCTTTATCGCCGTGATTATTTTCTCAGTGTTAACCGCCTGGGACACCCAGCGGATGCAGAACATGTATTTAAAGTATGGCGATCAGGTTTCTACAACCGGACTAGCTGTAAACGGGGCCTTACAATTGTACTTGGACTTCGTTAACCTATTCCTATACATGTTGCGGATCTTTGGCCTGTTTAGTGACAACGATTAATCTAGCCGTTAACAACAATAAAAGAAGGACTCGCCAAACGGTGGGTCCTTCTTTTATTGTTTCGGGTTTGCGGACTTTTTTGGTAGAATGGAACCAGAAATACTCGAGCCCAGTACAACTGTGACTCGAAAGGAGCGGAACATGGCGGAGAAACGATTATTATTAATTGACGGGAATAGTGTCACCTTTAAGGCCTTTTTCGCACTTTACACCGCCTTAGGTAAATTCACCAACAGTGATGGATTGCATACCAACGCGGTTTATGGTTTCAACACGATGTTGGAAACGATGTTAAACACGGTTAAACCAACCCATGCACTGGTTGCTTTTGATGCCGGGAAGACCACCTTTCGGACGAAAATGTATGATGACTATAAGGGGGGCCGGGCGAAGACGGCTCCGGAACTCGCCGAACAATTTCCTTATGTAAAAAAATTACTGGCGGCACGCGGCATTCAGACCTACGAACTGCCTAACTACGAAGCGGACGACATCATTGGCACGTTAGCCAAGCAGGCAGAGGAAGCCGGTTTTACCACCACGATTGTGACCGGTGACCGGGACCTGACTCAGCTGGCGGACGACCATACGACGGTCTCCATCTCGAAAAAAGGGGTTAGCGACATCGAGCACTATACCCCGGCTTACGTGGAGGAGAAGATGGGTGTGACTCCGCGGCAGATTATTGATATTAAAGGGCTGCAAGGCGATAATTCCGACAACTATCCGGGGGTTACCGGCGTTGGGCCCAAACGCGCCGTTGATCTGGTGGGCAAGTATGGCAGTATCGAGGGCATTTATGACCATATCGATGACATCACGGCCAAGAAGCTTAAGGAACACTTGGTGGCAGATCACGATCAGGCACTGTTAGCCAAGCAATTGGCGACAATCAAGCGGGATGCACCGGTAGAGAAGACACTCGACGAGTTAACCTACGCGGGTGATCAGACCGATGATCTGGTGGCTTTCTACCAACAAATGAATTTCCGGACGTTTCTCAGCAAGATGAGCGTTGATGGTGAGACACCAACCGCCACACCAGGCCTGAAGGCTATTAGTTACCACGAACTGACGACGGCTAGTTTAAGTCAGCTGCCGACCTTTGCAAATGGCTGTGAGTTCCATCTTGAGATGTTAGGTGACAATTATCACCTGGCTGACATGGCGGGATTCGTGATTGGCCATGCCGACCAGTGGTGGGTCAGTCGAGACGTGACGCTATTGACTCAGGCACCACTTAAAGGGCTTCTGGAGTCGCCTACAGTCGCCAAACAGGTCTTTGACGCCAAGCGGACGTATGTGGCCTTACATCGCTTAGGCATTACTTTAGCGGGGGTAGATTGCGACCTATTGCTGGGATCTTATTTATTAAATACTTATGATAACAGCAACGACTTGGGTCGAGTGGCCATGGAACATGGTTATGACCAGGTGGCTACCGATGAAGATGTTTATGGAAAGGGTGCGAAAGAAGCCATCCCGGACGATGATGGGGTCTTTTTCAAGCATCTGGCGCGTAAGGCGCGGGCCCTGGAAAGTCTGCGAACAACGATTTTCGACGGTCTCAAAGAACACGAGCAAACCCAGCTTTATCATGAGATTGAACTACCAATGGCTTTCGTTTTGGCTCGCATGGAAATCGCTGGGATTACGGTCCAGGCGAGTGAGTTAGAGGCCATGGGCAGTAAGTTTACCGAACAATTGGCTGAGATTGAGCAGACCATTTATCAAGAGGCGGGGGAAGAATTTAACATCGGATCGCCGAAGCAATTAGGGCATATTTTATTTGAGAAGATGGGTTTGCCGGTGATTAAGAAGACTAAGACGGGATACTCCACAGCGGTTGGCGTGTTGGAGAAGCTCGCGGCAGATGCGCCCATTGCCAAGAATATTCTGACCTACCGTAAGATTGCCAAGATTCAATCAACGTATGTTGAGGGCTTGCTGAAGGTGATTCATCCCGATGACCATAAGGTTCACACGCGTTACCTGCAAACGTTAACGCAGACGGGACGATTATCCTCGGTTGATCCTAACCTGCAAAACATCCCTGTCCGGACGGAAGAGGGGCGGGCGATTCGTAAGGCCTTCGTGCCACGACACCCGGGTTGGCAAATCTTCTCCTCTGACTATTCACAAATTGAACTGCGGGTGCTGGCCCATATGAGTCATGACGCCAATATGCAGGAGGCGTTCCGTGAGGGTGAAGACATTCACGCGGCGACCGCCCGGCGAATCTTCAAGATGGGACCGGATGAAGAGGTTACGCCCAACATTCGGCGTCAGGCGAAGGCTGTTAACTTCGGAATTGTTTATGGAATCAGTGACTTTGGCCTCTCACAAAATATCGGTATTTCTCGTAAGCAGGCCAAGAACTTTATCGACACCTACTTTGAAGAATATCCAGGGGTTAAGGCCTATACGGATCGCATGGTGCAACAAGCCCATGAGTTGGGGTATGTCGAGACCATTGCTCACCGACGGCGGTATTTACCGGACATTAACTCCCGGAACTTTAATCAACGGTCATTTGCCGAACGGACGGCGATGAATACGCCGATCCAGGGTAGCGCGGCGGATATTATCAAGATTGCCATGATTCACATGGAGGATGCTTTGAAGGATTTGCAAGCCACCATGCTCTTGCAGGTGCATGATGAGTTGATCTTCGAAGCGCCGGCAGAGGAGATCGAAACGTTGGCCAAATTGGTGCCAAGCGTGATGGATTCCGCTATCGATTTGGAGATCCCGCTTAAGGTTGAAAGTCACTATGGGCCGACCTGGTATGAGGCCAAGTAGAAGCAAAAGGAGTCGGTGAATATGCCAGAATTACCCGAAGTTGAAACGGTCCGGCGGGGCCTAACCCGCCTGGTTAAGGACGCTACGATTGATCATGTGGAGGTTCGTTACCCCAAGATGGTCACTCCTGATAGCGATGAGTTTACGGCGGAGTTGATTGGCCGTCACATTGATGCGATTGATCGGCGGGGGAAGTATTTACTATTCCGGTTCAGCGGTGGCGTTACGATGGTTTCGCACTTACGGATGGAAGGCAAATACGACGTGCAACCGGAAGGCAGCCCGGTCACGAAACATACTCACGTGATTTTTCATCTGACCGATGATCGTGAGTTACGGTACACCGATACCCGTAAGTTTGGGCGAATGCAGTTGGTGCCAACTGGTGAGGAGGATCGGTTGATGCCGTCGTTGGGAAAACTAGGACCAGAACCAACCGAGGACACCTTAACCCTGGATTACATGGTCACGATTTTTGGTAAATCGCATAAAGTGGTCAAGCCTTTTCTGTTGGATCAAACTAAGATAGCGGGTCTGGGCAATATTTATGTTGATGAGGTCCTATGGTTGTCGAAGATTAATCCCTTAACGCCGGCCGACGATCTGAGCCGTGAGCAGTTGATAACATTACGGAAAAATATCATCGAAGAGATTAAAATGGCTATTCATGGCCATGGCACCACGGTGCATTCGTTCTCGACGGCGTTTGGAGAGGCTGGTCAATTCCAGAATCACCTGCACGTTTACGGTCGCGAGGGGGAACCCTGCGAGCGTTGTGGAACGATCATCGAGAAAATCAAGGTGGCGCAACGGGGGACTCACTTCTGTCCCAAGTGTCAGCCGTTACCGGCAGCGGCCATCGAGGCACTTGGCAATGACTGAAGTTTGGGGATTAACCGGCGGCATTGCCACCGGTAAGTCGACCGTTAGCGGTTGGCTAAAGGAAGCGTGGATCCCCGTCATTGATGCGGATGCCATTGCTCACGAGATTTTGGCGCCAGGGACTCCCGGTCTGAAATCAGTGATCACAACTTTTGGCACCAAATACCTGCAAGGAACCGCACTCAACCGGCGCCTGCTTGGGCAGTCCGTCTTCAAAGACCCCACGGCGCTGAAACAGTTGGAGGCCATTACTACGCCATTAATCAAGGCGGAAATTATTCGCCAGTTGGCACAATATCGGCAGGACCGGCAACCATTGGTCGTGATTGATGCCCCGACTCTTTATGAGGTGGGGTATCTAGTCACGCTGGTCGATCACGTGGCGGTGGTGGCAACAACGGCCGCTGAGCAGTTGCACCGGTTGCGACGGCGTGATCAATTGTCTGCGGGAGATGCACAGCGGCGAATTAACAGTCAGTGGCCGATTGAGCGTAAGACCGCTCTGGCCACGCTGGTCATTGACAATGGGGGGACAATTGCCGAAACCCGGGCACAAGTGGTAAAATGGCTTGACATGACTAATTTGGGGCAACGGAACCCATTAAAATGAGGTGACCAAAAATGCAGTGTCCGCACTGTCATCATAACGGCTCACGGGTCGTCGATAGTCGACCGACCGACGATGGCCGAGTTATTCGGCGGCGGCGGGAGTGCGAAAGCTGCGGCTTTCGGTTTACGACGTTTGAGCGAGTCGAAGTAACACCGTTACTAGTAATTAAGAAAAACGGGACGCGAGAAGAGTTCAATCGTGAAAAAATTTTGCGGGGAATTATTCGTTCCGCAGAGAAGCGACCGGTGGGTATGGATGAAATGACCAACCTGGTCGATGAAGTTGAAAATAAAATTCGGGCATTAGGGGTCAACGAAATCTCGAGTCAATTGATTGGGGAATATGTGATGACCCGGCTGGCCGATGTGGACGAGATCGCCTACATTCGGTTTGCCAGTGTCTACAAGCAATTCAAGGATACCGGCGTTTTCTTTAATGAGTTAAAGGATATGCTAGATAAAGATAAGACTAAGGCACAGCAGGCCAAGCACCAGAGCGAGGGGAAATAGGTCATGGAGGATTCCTGGCACCAATTACAACCGAAGACGGGTTTTGTTGTGCGGTTGACGGACCGGTTAACTGACGAGAGTTGGCAAACGCTGACACAGCTCTATCAGCCCGTCATTGGACCGAGTGCCGCAGGGCTATTCTCGGCCCTTTTTTGGCTACCTAAACGGTCAACTTACAAACGCCACGCTACTTTATTGGCCCTATTGGGGATGGACCTGGCACACTTGTATGCTGCAAGAACTCGGCTGGAAGCGGCCGGACTCCTGACGACGATGGTTAAGACTACCGATGGCTTGACGAGCTTTGTCTATGAACTCCATGCGCCGCTATTACCCGTCGAATTCTTCAAGGATGATCTACTGAGTGTTCAACTACTTGGGGCCGTTGGCGAGACCTTCTATCAGATGTTAGTGGCAACTTGCACCCCGCAACCCGTGATTGCTCAGGATGAACAGGACATCACTAAGAATTTTCTCGAGGTCTTTCACGTCGATGGTCAGGAGTTAAGCGATTTGCCAGCGGCGATTACCACTGGTCGTGAGCAGTTGCCAGCCGCCAAGGCGGCGCCGGAAGTGACGGCGACCGATGACTTTGACTTCAAACTGTTGGGCGACATCTTGACCCACTCGTTCGTGGATACTCAGGCCTTAAGAGGCCAACGGCAACTGATTATGACCGAACACACCACCTATGGCATTGACGAGGTCACCATGGCCCGTTACATCGGGGAGGCCGTTGACTTAGCGACCAACCAGTTCGATGCCGAACAGTTTAAACGGGTGATTGCTAAAAGCTTTGGCCGACCAACCCCCGTGTCAGCCGAGCCGGCACCGGTGGCTAGCGCCACCAATGCAACCATTAAGGGCAATAGCGCAGAACAGGCCTTGGTAAAGGTTGCCAGTACCACGGCTCCGGCCGTCTTTCTGCAAGCGATTAAGCAAAAGAATGGCGGGTTTGTGACCGATGGTGAGCAACGTATTATCCGTGATCTGGTTAGTCGGCAGCTGTTTCCTTCGGTGGTCCTGAATCTCATGATTTATCATGTGTTGGTGGATGAAGATCGACCGACCCTGAACAAAAACCTGCTGGACACGATCGCGAATGATTGGTCCAAGGCTAACGTGAACTCGGCGGCGGCGGCCATCGATAAGATTCGTGAACGGCAGCGAACCGCTCGGCAACCCCGCCGGTCTTCCAAGCGCGGGGTAACGGTGAAGGAAACCTTGCCCGAATGGGCCAAGAAACCTAGCACACCGGCTAAGGGAACGAAGCCGGTTGAGCAGGCACCGAAGTTAAGTGCCGAGCAGCAGGCCAAATTGGCCGAACGAATTGCTAAATTAAAAGCGCGATCAAACACCGGAAAGGAGGACTAACTCATGGAAGACTTAAGTAAAACCATGCGGGACCTGATGAATCAACGACACTTGAATGATAACTATCGGCAACTGATGGCTAAGGTCTATGCGGACCCTAAAGTGACGGCCTTTTATCATGACCATCAGGCGGAGTTGGCAGAAGACGTGCTGACCCGTTCGGCAGCCAAGCTGTACGAATATGTCACCGAACGAGAGAAGGCGGCTAAGGGGAACGCCACCTTTGCGACCGGTTATGAACCGCAACTGATTGTGGCCAATCATCTGATCGATGTGGCCTACGTACCAACCGCGGCGACCCAAGAGAAGCAGGCGCAACAGCAACTGCGACAACGGGTCAAGTCGATCGCAATGCCTAAGAGTATTCGCGAGGCACAGCTGGACAATTTCGATCGCGATGCCGATCGGGCAGAAGCTTTGATGGCGGCTTTGGACTTTATCGACGCTTACGAAGCCAGTCCCCAACGCCGACATCAGGCGCTGTACTTGGCGGGGAGCTTTGGCGTCGGCAAGACCTATCTGTTGGCGGCCGTGGCCAACCAACTGGCGACCGATGGCTTCTCCA
Organism: Levilactobacillus senmaizukei DSM 21775 = NBRC 103853; assembly: GCF_001592085.1. Classification (GTDB taxonomy): domain Bacteria; phylum Bacillota; class Bacilli; order Lactobacillales; family Lactobacillaceae; genus Levilactobacillus; species Levilactobacillus senmaizukei. Next base: position 11,853 of record NZ_BCWD01000019.1, on the reverse strand, counting down.
CGACGTTGGTTCACTTCCCAAGCTTTGCGGTGGAAATGAAGAATGCCATTGCTCAAAATGGGGTGGCAGAGAAGCTCGATGCCTTGAAACGCGCACCAGTCCTGATGATCGACGATATTGGTGCGGATGCCATGTCCGCATGGGTTCGCGACGACGTATTGGGGGTTATCCTGGAGTATCGGATGCAGGAAGAGTTACCAACTTTCTTCAGTTCAAATTTCTCGATGGAACAGTTAGAGACGGAGCATCTACGGATCTCAACGCGTGGAGACGATGAACCCTTGAAGGCCCAACGGTTAATGCAACGGATTCGCTTCCTGGCCCGAGAGATTACGATGGTTGGCGCCAATCGGCGGCCACAATAAAGCATTGAATTTTTTTGGATGAGTGACGACTTGATTTCTGGCCGAATTCTCATCTTTTTTTAATCTTTTGGTGGCCTGACCCTTGACATCCGTTTACGGCAAGTGTTTAATAGTCTGTAGAAACTTAGTAAGAGCTTAGACGAAAGACACAATGTTAGTGAGTCTGTTTACAGGAAGAGTTGGCCTAGCTTGGAAGCCGACTTAGCAGCCACCGACATTACCACTTTCTTAGCTGTCGAGAGGAAATTCTTGGCCGGTTCGTTCCGTTATCAACGAGTTGAGTTCACGGGCATAGTCTCGTGATAAATATCGGGTGGAACCACGTTATTGACGTCCCCAGTGTCTAGATGACACTGGGGACTTTTTTCGTTGGTAGCCCAGAAATTCAGTGAGGGAGATCTTGTATTATGGCAGATATTTCAATTAAGTTCCCTGATGGCAAAGTTAAGGCTTTTCCAGCAGACACGACGGCAGAAGATGTCGCTAAATCTATTTCAATTAGCTTGGCTAAAAAGGCCGTTGCAGCTAAGTTAGACGGCAAATTAGTCGACTACCTGGCACCACTGGCTGGCGATGGTAGTATCGAAATCGTCACTAAGGACAGTGATGATGGCTTGGCGGTTCTGCGGAACACGGTGGCCGCATTGTTACGGATTGCTCTGAAGAAGGAATTCCCAGCTATTCGCTTAGGGGAAGTTAGTGCCGACGCCGACGGTTTCTTCGTTGACACCGACAAGGACGACCAACAAGTTAGTGTCGACGAACTCGATGCCTTGGCCGTTGTGGTTGAAAAGTTGGTTAGCGACAAGTTAGCCATTGACCGGATCTCATTGAGCAAGGCTGACGCCTTAGCGGCTGTTAAGGGTGACCCATTCAGCACTGAATTAGTTAATGCCATCGATGGTGATGCCGTTCCATTCCTGAAGATTGGTGACTACCAAGTCTTGAGCGATGGTGCCCAATTAGTTAACACCGGTGATGTTAAGAAGTTCAAGTTGCTCTCCGTTGCTGGTGCTTACTGGCAAGGGAAGTCCTCTAACCCAATGCTACAACGGATTTATGGGACGGCCTTCTACAAGCAAGCCGACTTGGATGCCGATTTGGCTAAGCGTCAAGAAGCTCGTGAACGTGATCACCGGGTTATCGGGAACCAATTGGATCTGTTCTTCGTCGACCCTAAGGTCGGTGCCGGCTTACCTTACTGGATGCCAAATGGGGCAACCATTCGTCGTACGATTGAACGTTACATTATCGACAAGGAAGTTAATAACGGTTACCAACACGTTTACACCCCAGTCTTAGCTAACCTGGATCTGTACAAACAATCGGGTCACTGGGCCCACTATCGTGATGACATGTTCCCACCAATGGACATGGGTGATGGCGAACAACTTGAATTACGCCCAATGAACTGCCCAAGTCACATTCAAATTTACAACCACCACATCCGGTCTTACCGTGAATTACCATTGCGGATCGCTGAATTAGGGATGATGCACCGTTACGAAAAGTCTGGTGCCTTAAGTGGTTTGCAACGTGTTCGTGAAATGACCTTGAATGATGGTCACACGTTCGTTGCCCCAGAACAAATCCAAGACGAATTCAAGAGTATTTTGGACCTGATGGTTAAGGTTTACAATGACTTCGACATCAAGGATTACACGTTCCGCTTGAGTTACCGGGATCCTAAGAATACCGAAAAGTATTTCGATGACGATGAAATGTGGAACAACGCGCAAAGGATGTTAAAGGGTGCCATGGATGACCTTGGCTTACCATACGTTGAAGCCGAAGGGGAAGCTGCCTTCTACGGTCCTAAGTTGGACGTCCAAACCAAGACGGCCCTTGGGAATGAAGAAACGTTGTCAACTATCCAATTGGACTTCATGTTGCCAGAACGGTTTGACCTGCACTACGTGGGCGCCGATGGTGAAGAACATCGTCCAGTTATGATTCACCGTGGTTTGGTTTCAACGATGGAACGGTTCACCGCTTACCTGACCGAAATTTACAAGGGTGCCTTCCCAACTTGGTTAGCCCCTAAGCAAGTCACGATCATTCCTGTTTCTGAAGAGAAGCATGGGGCTTACGCCGACAAGTTAGCTGCCGAATTAAAGGCCGCCGATGTACGGGTTGATGTGGACAAACGTGGTGAAAAGATGGGTTACCTGATTCGAGATGCCCAAACTCACAAGATTCCATACACCTTGGTTGTTGGTGAGGATGAAATGAAGAATGGATCCGTCTCCGTTCGTAAGTATGGTGAAGAAGACAGCGAATCAATGAGCAGCGATGCCTTCGTTAAGGAAATTCTGAGTGATATTGCCTCTTACAGTCGCGAAAACTAATCTTGTTCGCTAATTGGTAAAAGCGTGACGGTTTGAACTAAATGTCCGGGGAGTGAGACGGCTTGGTCTTTCTTCCTATAAGAGTAGCCCAACCATTTTGAGTAGAAATGGTTGGGCTACTTGTGTTCATAAGCCAAAGATGGTTTAATTAATGATGGAACGCCATGATAGTCGTTGGCCCCGGAAACTTTTCAGAATCCGGCGTTGACATGGCCTTTCGAGGCTGGTATGATGGTTAAGTTGAGAAATTAAGCAGAGGCTTCCGCTTCTCGCCCTGTGGCTAACGCTGCTGGGCTGGATATGCACGTTAGTTCAATCTTTCGATTGGATTTCATGCGGGAGCCGTTTGATTATTGATCAAAGGTTCCCGCATTTTTTATGAATGAGATTTCTGCAGTTCTCGAGATTTTTTTGGAGGTGGATTACCATAGCAAACGACACGATTGTCAACGAGGGGATTCGCGCACGTGAGGTTCGGTTGATTGCCGGCGACGGTGAGCAACTTGGCATTAAGTCTAAGAGTGAAGCTTTACAGATTGCTGAAGACGCCAGCCTCGATTTAGTTTTGGTTGCACCGAAAGCAAAACCTCCAGTAGCCCGCATCATGGACTACGGGAAGTATCGCTTCGAGTTGCAGAAAAAGCAACGTGAAGCTCGTAAGAAGCAAAAAGTGATCAGTGTTAAGGAAGTTCGTCTTAGCCCAACCATTGATACTAATGACTTTAACACCAAGCTTAAGAACGCTAAGAAGTTCTTAGCCAAAGGTGAAAAAGTTCGAGTATCAATTCGTTTTAAGGGCCGGGCAATCACCCATAAAGACATTGGTCGTGAAGTGCTTAACCGCATGGCTCAGGAAACGTCTGATGTCGCTACGGTTGAACAACGGCCTAAGATGGATGGACGGAGCATGTTCCTCATGCTTTCACCCATTACTGAGAATAAGTAAGAATTGATTGTGGTAGCTGAGCTACCGATTTAAGGAGGATATTTCGTATTATGCCAAAGATGAAGACCAATCGCGCCGCAGCTAAGCGTTTTAAAGTAACTGCTAAGGGCGGTATCAAGAGTGCCAACGCTTACACGTCTCACCGTTTCCACGGTAAGACCAAGAAGCAACGCCGGAACCTTCGTGGTACCCGGATGATGAACGATACGACCTTGAAGACTTACCGTTCTCTGTTACAAAAGTAAGCCGGTCACTAATTTTTCGGGTCGACGAAATGTCGACATAATGTTTGAATTGATTTAGGAGGAAAAGATTATGCCACGAGTTAAAGGCGGTACTGTTACACGCGCACGTCGTAAAAAGGTTTTAAAGTTAGCTAAGGGTTACCGTGGTTCAAAGCACCGTTTGTTTAAGGTTGCTAAGGACCAAGTCATGAAGGGTCGTCAATACGCCTTCCGTGACCGTAAAGCCACTAAGCGTAACTTCCGGAAACTTTGGATTGCCCGGATCAACGCCGCAGCCCGGATGAATGGTCTGAGCTACAGCAAGTTGATGCACGGTTTGAAGTTAGCCAACATCGATGTTAACCGGAAGATGTTAGCAGACTTAGCAGTTAGTGATGCTGCTGCATTCACTGCCTTAGCTGACCAGGCTAAGGAAGCATTGGCTGCTTAATTCAGTTAATGAGGGGACTTCGCTTAGGCGGAGTCTTTTTTATTAGTACCAACCGTACTGGCGGATAAAAACAGGGAATCCCAACCGTCCAGAGTGGTAAATTACACTGAGATTGCGTATAATTAAAAGCTAGAAATGTCGGTAACGGCAAAAGAACGAAGGGGGGAGTCACCCATATGGTTTCTGGATTCAAACCAACCTGGATGGTGACCAATATCTATGATTTGACACCCGCGCAACTAAAGGCAAATGGTATCAAGGCGGTGTTGACCGATTTGGATAACACCTTGATTGCCTGGAATAATCCGGATGGGACTCCCGAGTTACGACACTGGCTGACCTTGCTAGAATTAGCAGGTATTCAGGTCATTGTGGTATCAAATAATAGTCGCAAACGTGTTGATCGCGCCGTCGCGCCATTTGATTTGCCTTATATTCATCGGGCTTTAAAGCCACTGACTTGGGGACTGAAACGGGCGTTACGGCGGTGGCATCTTCAAAAATCAGAGGTCGTCATGGTCGGCGACCAATTGTTAACGGATATTTGGGCGGCTAACCATAGTCGTATCCGTAGCGTTCTAGTACGACCAATTTTAAAGTCAGACGCCTGGATTACCAAGGGTAACCGCTTGTTAGAAAAAGGGGTTATGTGGGAATTACGACGTCGTTATCCAGAACTAACTTGGCAGGAGGATCTTAATGAACGAACAACACACTGAACCCATTTTAATTGATGGTGAACCGCTACACTGCATTGGCTGTGGGGCGGAGATTCAGACAACGGACAAGACGGCGCCAGGCTACACGCCGCAATCGGCGTTGGACAAGGGCCTCGAGAACCAAGAGGTCTACTGTCAACGTTGCTTCCGTTTACGGCATTACAACGAAATCGTTCCCGTGGGCTTAACCGACGATGATTTCTTACGGCTGTTAACACAGATTCGTGACGCTAACGCGTTGATTGTTTACGTTGTCGATATTTTTGATTTTAATGGGAGTGTGATTCCTGGTCTCCACCGGTTCGTTGGGGATAACCCCATCCTGTTGGTTGGGAACAAGGAAGACATTTTGCCACGTTCATTGAAGCGTAGTAAACTCAAGGATTGGTTGCGGCAGCGGGCTAATGAAGCTGGTTTGCGGCCGATCGACGTGGCATTGTTAAGTGCAAAAACGAACCAATCGGTTGATGATTTGTTGAAATTAATCGATAAGCACCGGGGCAACCGGGATGTGTATGTTGTTGGGGTCACCAACGTGGGTAAATCGACATTAATTAACCAGATCGTTCGTCAAAATACGGGTGTGAAGGACTTGATCACGACGTCCCGGTTCCCGGGGACCACGTTGGATAAGATTGAATTGCCTCTGGATGATGACCATGTACTGGTTGATACGCCCGGGATTATTCAGAATGCCCAAATGGCACACTATCTGACGGGGAAGGACCTCAAGCTGGTGACGCCGCAAAAACCAATCAAGCCCAAGGTTTACCAACTTCAAGACAATCAAACGTTGTTCCTGGGTGGGATTGCCCGGTTTGACTACACCAAGGGGCCTAAGAGTGGGTTCACGGCGTACTTTGAAAATAATTTGTACATCCATCGGACGAAGCTTGAAAATGCTGATGACTTCTATGCTCGGCAACTAGGGGAACTGTTAACCCCACCACATGCGGCCGACAAGGATGATTTTCCAGCCTTGGTTAGCCATGAGTTCAAGGTCACTGAGAAAAGTGATTTGGTCTTTGAAGGCTTGGGCTGGATTACCGTTCCGGCTGGAACACACGTGACAGGCTGGGCACCCGCAGGTGTGGGTGTCTTGGTACGACGGGCAATGATCTAGACATGGAGGACGATAATTTGTTACGAGGGAAACAGAAACGTTATTTACGCGCACACGCTCATTCAATGCGGCCATTATTTTCCGTAGGGAAAAATGGGCTAACCGAGGCTTGGTTGACTCAGTTGACGGGTGCCTTAGAAAACCGTGAATTAATCAAAATTAATTTACAACAGAGTGCCGATGTCGATGTGATGGATACCAAGGCCTACATCGAGGACAATACGGACATTCAAGTTGTCCAAACCATTGGCCGGGTATTGGTCTTGTATCGACCAGCTACTAACGAAGAGAATCAAAAGATTTCAGTGATTGTTGAGAACATCTAGGAGGTCGGTTAGTCGTGGTTAAGATTTTAGAACGGACCAGCCCATTGGTAGCCACCGAAATGGCGGCTACCGCTAAGAAACGTCGAGTTGGGATCTTGGGTGGCACTTTTAACCCGCCGCATCTAGGACACCTGGTCATTGCAGACCAGGTCGCGACACAGTTAGGTTTGGATGAAGTTCGCTTCATGCCAGACGCCGAGCCACCGCACGTGGACCGCAAGCTAGCCATTCCGGCTGAACAGCGAGTGGCGATGGTCAAGGCGGCCATTGCCGATAATCCGCTGTTTAAGCTGGAACTGGCTGAGGTTGAACGGGGTGGGCGGAGTTATACGTATGACACGATGGTGCAGTTGACCCGGGCTCATCCCGAGAATCAGTACTACTTCATCATCGGTGGTGATATGGTGGCTTACCTGCCAAAGTGGTACCGTATTGAAGAACTTGAAAAACTCGTTCAGTTTGTTGGTGTATGTCGTGCGGGGTATGCTCGTGAGACGCCGTATCCGGTTCTCTGGGTCGATATGCCACAAATTGGGATCAGTTCTACCATGGTTAGAGAACAGGTCCGTAGAGGACAATCTATCCGTTATCTAGTTCCAACGCTAGTGGATCTTTATATAAAGGAGCATCTGTTATATCGTGACTGAGCTCGAATACAAAGAAAATATTTTTGCGGGAACGCGCCAAGATTTGTTGGACCGTATCGCAGAACAACTTAAGCCCAAGCGTTTTAAACACGTTCAACGTGTGGAAGCAACTGCGATTGAGTTGGCGCGTGAAAACCAAGTCGATGTTGAAAAGGCCAGTATCGCTGGCTTGACTCATGACTATGCCAAGCAACGACCGGATGAAGATTTTATCCAAGCGATTCACTATTATTGCTTGAATCCGGTCTTGCTGAAGTATGGTAATGCGATTTGGCATGGCGTCGTTGGGGCAGAATTAGTTAAGCGCGAACTGGGCATCACGGACGAGGATGTTTTAAATGCCATTCGTCATCACACGACGGGGGCCGTCTACATGACGCCGTTGGAGCAGATTGTCTATATGGCCGACTATATTGAACCGGCCCGGGACTTTCCGGGCGTTGAAGAGGCTCGACGTATCACGCATCATGACTTAGCGGCTGGGGTGGCCTTTCAGGCAAAACATACACTGGCTTATTTAGTCGATAAGAACAAACCAGTTTATCCGAAATCAATTGAGACGTACAACGCTTGGGTGCCACAGCACCCTGGCATTTGAGAGGAGAACATGCATGGACAGCAAAGCAATTCTAGAAATCGCGGTTAAGGCTGCGGATAGTAAGCGGGCGGAAGATCTAATCGCTTTAGATATGACCAAGGTTAGCCTGATGGCGGATTATTTCCTCATCATGGAGGCTGGCTCGAATCGGCAAGTTCAAGCGATTGCCGATGAAATTACGGATCAAATGGCCGTTAACGGTGTTGATATCAAGGATGTTGAAGGTAAGGATGGCGCAACCTGGATCTTAATCGACCTGGGGGATGTCATTGTGCACGTTTTCCAAAAGGAACAACGCGCACACTACAACTTGGAAAAGCTGTGGTCCTCAGCTCCTGAAGTTGATTTACACCAATGGGTAGAAGCATGATTTATCAATCATTTGCTGAGCTTTACGACGAGTTGTTCGATCCAGCCATGTATGACCAATGGCTGGATTTTGTCGCCCAAAGGGTGGCCCCAACCAGCGGGCCCTTACTGGATTTGGCCTGTGGGAGTGGTCGCTTAGGCGTTCAGTTAGCTAAAAGAGGTTACGACGTCAGTGGGTTGGATCTTTCCGAGGAGATGCTGGCGTTGGCCGCACAACACGCAACAGATGCCGATGTCACGATGCCATTGATGGCGGGGGACATGCTGGATCTGACGGTGTTGGGGTCATATCAGACGGTGACCTGTTTTGCCGACTCGTTCTGTTACTTACCGGATCTAGACGCAGTGACCCAGGCCTTTCGTGAGGTTCACGATCACCTGGCGATTGGCGGTAAGTTTCTATTCGACGTCATCACGCCCTATCAAACGGATGAGGTTTACCCCGGGTATATGTATAATTACGTGGATGACACACGGGCCTTTGTCTGGACCAGCTACGGGACGGAGGATGATGATCATGCTGCCGAGCATGACTTGGCCTTCTTTACCTTGGATGAACAGACCGGCCAATACCGTAAGGTGACCGAACTGCATCATGAACGGACCTATGTTTTAGCCGATTACCAACGGGCGTTACAAGCTGCTGGTTTGACGCTTGAACGGGTCAGCGCAGACTTTGGTAACGAAGAGATTAGCGATAAGACGACACGGTGGTTCTTCGAAGTTAAACGGGAGGCGTAAGGCGGTTGCAGGCAGTCGGAATTATTGCGGAGTATAATCCGTTTCATAATGGGCATGCCTATCAAATCCGGCAGGCCAAACAACAGACTGGGGCCGATATCGTGGTGGTCGCCATGAGTGGCAACTGGGTACAACGCGGTGAACCGGCGCTGCTGGATAAGTGGCAACGGGCCCAGACGGCGATCGCCGGTGGGGCCGACCTGGTGGTTGAACTGCCGATGGCTAGTGCGATGCAGCCGGCTCATCTGTTTGCTCAGGGGGGTGTGGCCATCTTGACGGCGCTACGGTGCCAGTGGCTGGCATTCGGAACCGAACATCCGGGGATGGACTATCAGCGCCTGATGGCCCATTTACCGACTGATCCGACCACCTTCAAGCGCTTCGACCAAACCTATGCGTCGCTTTTTCAGGGCTATCTTCGAGAACAAACTGGGATTACATTGAATACCGGAAATGATATCTTGGGATTCTTCTATGCTTTGGCGAACCGGCTCATGGGTCGTTCATTGCAATTAGTTCCCTTGGCCCGAAAAGGCAGCAACCATAACGACTCGACGATCGTGGCTGGGGAAAGATTCGCCAGTGCGACGGCGATTCGTCAGGCAATTTTGGCCGGGGACTGGGCTCAAGTGGTGCCAGTCGTCCCATCAACGACGCTGGCTACTCTGAGACAAGGTCCGCTACTGGATTGGGAACAATTGTGGCCCCAATTACGTTATTTGTTGATGACGTCAGCGCCCACCGATTTGGCAAAAATGTATCAAATTACGGAGGGAATCGAGTATCGGCTGAAACGATCCGCGGTGGCCAGTGCCACCTTTGCCACCTTTATGCGAACCGTTAAGACCAAGCGGTACACCTATACGCGGTTACAACGTCAGGCCGGTTATCTCTATAATCAGGTTCATCCGGCCGAGATGTTACAGCGCCCGCAGTATTTGCGGGTTCTAGGTTACTCCACTGGTGGCCAGCGTTATTTACACACGATAAAAAAGCAGGTCAGTTTGCCGTTGGTCAGCCGGGCTAACCGGGATTGGCAAACGGGCGTTGGCGCTTTAGACACACGAGCTGGGCAGTTGCGAACGCTACTGACGGGAATTCCCCAGGATGATGGCCGGATTCCCGTAAAACCCAGTGATTCTGAGTGACTATCAAGGAATTTACCTTGACATCATAATTTTAGACAGGTATAATTTATCTCGTTGCATTGGAGGGATTGCGATGAAATGGTCGATGACCGAGCTCCGCAAGAATTACCGAAGCGAACCCATGATGTTCGATGAAACGCTGGACTTGAAGGCGGATCTGATGGAACGTTATGGTAATGAAGTGTTAGATTTAAGTCCCGTCCACGCAAAAGGCATGGTTTCCATTGTGTCTGGCGGCGACGTGGTCGTTGATGCAACGGTGACGGCGGACCTAACCGTTCCGTCTAGTCGTTCCTTAACACCGGTTCACTTACCCGTAGATTTCACAATGACGGAATTCTATGTTTCAGATCCAACGGCAACGCAACGGTTTGAGAAGACTGACGTTGTCATGGTTATCACCGATGACGTAATCGATTTTGATAAGTCGGTTGGGGATAACATTCTGTTACAGATTCCGATGCACATTCTTTCTGAAGACGAACGGAAGGGCGCTGCTATGCCAACTGGCCAAGACTGGCAAGTTGTTGCGGAAGCCGACCTAGCCGCTGTCGAGAAGGAAAATAAACCAGTTGATCCACGTCTTGCAAAGTTAAAGGATTTCTTCCCTGATCAGGATGATCAATAATCCCTTTGTAAGCCTTAAAAATTTTTTCACTAGTGGATATAATTTTATTTAAAGGAGGTGTTTTCTTTGGCTGTACCAGCACGGAAAACGTCTAAGACGAAAAAAGCTATGCGCCGTGGTCACATCAAGTTAACCACGCCTAATTTAACTGCTTGCCCTAACTGTGGTGAATTACGTAAGTCACACATGGTTTGCCCAAGTTGCGGTTTCTACGATGGCCGTCAGGTCGTTACGGTTAACAACGCAAGCAACAACAACTAATTTGTAATTAGTCGAAAAACTCTCACGAAGTCCGCGGCTTCTGGGAGTTTTTTTGTGTGTCATCGCCATTTCTCACGTATAATGAAGGCCACACAGAGAATTGAGGAGTGAAATTTTGGCAATTAAATTAATCGCCGTTGATCTGAACGGCACCTTATTACACAATGATCAGAGTTTCAATCGGTCATTGTTTCAAACCACGCTAGCGGCACTCGATCAGGATGGTGTCCGGGTAGTGCTATCCTCCGGCAATCAGTACGACCATCTACGGTCGCTGTTTAAGGATGTGATGGCGGACAACCTGGCTGTGATCGCTGAGAATGGCGCCTCAATTTATTGGCGTGACCGGTTGTTGTTTGATGGTAGTCTGTCCGCGGAAGCGTTAAACCATTTTCTGACGGTTGATCGCCAGGCCGATTGTTTGCAGGAAGCCTATATCATTTTGACCGGAGCACATGGGTCTTACACCGAGAAGGGGGCCCCGCAACCCCTCATTGAGGCCGCTGAAAAGTTCTATGATCATTTGCAGTTGGTTGATGACTTAACCACGGTGACCGACCAAATTAAGAAGATTAGTGTGTCCGTTCTGCCGGGTGCGACCGGTCAAACAGTTGAGGCGCTCAATGAGTTGCTGGCTGGTCGAATGCGCGCTCACGACAGTGGTTATGGGGTGGTTGACGTAGTCGCAGCCAATGTTGGAAAGCTCCCAGCTGTCCAGTGGCTTGCTAAAGAGTGGCAACTTGAGGCCGCTGAAATTATGGCCTTTGGTGATGGTGCCAATGATGGGCCGCTGTTGGCCTACGCGGGAACCGGGATTGCCATGCAAAATGCTCCAGCCAAGATTCAGGCCTTGGCCGATCAGGTAACGGCCTGGGATAATGAACAGGATGGCGTTCTAAAAACCATTCAATCGCAACTTTTAGCTTAACCGATAAGATTGGCGGTGACCGTGGTCACCG